>NZ_VLKT01000084.1 GCF_007830515.1 Mesorhizobium tianshanense | reverse complement strand
CTCCTGCGAAAATTTCATTAGAGGGGTGTCTGACGTGACACGTCGCCTATCGCGCGAAACCTTGATCAAGTGGGCGCCAGTGCTGGTGCTGCTTGCGCTCGTGATCTTCTTCACGGCGCTCAATCCGACCTTCTTTTCGTTGCGGAATTTCGCCCGTATCGCGATTGCGGCGGCCCCGGCGCTCATGGTCGCCGTCGGCGTCACGTTCATCATCGTCATGGGATCAATCGACCTTTCCATGGAAGGAACGATCTCGCTCACCGCGGTCGCCTTCGCCTTCATCTTCGCCCAGTTTGGTGGCATGGGCTGGATCGCCATTCCGCTCGTCCTCGCGATCGGCGGCCTGATCGGGCTTCTCAACGGATTGGTACACGTCAAGCTCAGGATACCGTCCTTCATGGCGAGCCTCGCCATGGGCTTCGTCGGAACCGGCGCGGCCATCCTCCTGACCGGCGGTGATATCGTGAAGGTCAGCGATGCCACCTTCCGCGGCCTGCTCACGGTGCGCTGGCTCGGCTTCCCGCTGATGGTCTATGTCGCGGCCTTCTTCCTCTTCGTCGGCTGGTTCATCCAAACCCACACGACGCTCGGCCGCAATTTCTACGCTGTCGGCGGCGGCGAGGACCTCGCTCACGCCTCGGGCCTCAACGTCACCCGCGTCCGCGTCACCGGCTTTGCGCTCGCCGGCGTCTTCTACGCCATCGCCGCGATCCTCGTCGTCGCCCGCATCGGGCAGGCGGAATCTGTGACGGGCGCAAACTTCATGTTCGTCTCCATCACCTCTGTGGTAGTCGGCGGCGTGGCGCTCTGGGGCGGCATCGGCGGCGTGTGGAACGCGCTCGTCGGCGTGCTTATCGTCAACGTCATCGACAACGGCATGGTCGTCATCGGTCTGCCCGATTTCCTTCAGGACGGAGTGCTGGGCCTCCTCGTCATTCTTGCGGTGGTGCTTTCCACCGACCGCAAGATGGTTTCCTTCGTTAAGTGAGGAGCGCCATGTACGAGCTGAAAGCCGTCGACAAGAAATTCCCCGGCGTCCACGCGCTGAAGTCTATCAATTTCCACATCAAGCGCGGTGAGATCGTCGGTCTCGTCGGTGAGAACGGCGCCGGCAAATCCACGCTGATGAAGGTCATCTACGGCGCCTACCAGCCGGATGGCGGCCAGGTCCTCATCAACGGCGCGTCCGTCCGCTTCGCCAATCCGCGCCAGGCGATGGAAAAGGGGATCGGGATGGTGTTCCAGGAACAGTCCCTGATCCCGAACCTCTCTGTCATGGAGAACATCTTTCTCGGCTACGAGCGCCAGTTCGTCCGCTTCGGCGTGGTCGACTGGAAGGCCATGGCGAAGGCGGCGAAGGCGCAGCTCGCCAAGGTGAAGCTCGACATCGATCCGGCGACGGTGACGTCTAAACTTTCCTTCGCCCAGCGCCAGCTCGTCGAACTCGCCAAGGTGCTGACGCTGGAGGAGCGGGTTCAGGGCGATCTCGTCATCCTGCTCGACGAGCCGACCTCGGTTCTGTCGAAGGAAGAGGTGCAGCTGCTCTTCAAGCTCGTGCGCGAACTGACGACGCGGGCCTCCTTCATCTTCGTCTCGCACCGCATGGACGAGGTCATGGACCTGTCGGACCGCATCTATGTCATGAAGGACGGCGAGGTGGTCGATGTGGTCGAGCGGGGCGGTGCGACGGCGGATGCCATCCAGCACAAGATGGTCGGGCGCAACGTCGACAAGCAATATTACCGCGAGCACCTGCAGGCACCCTATGACGCCTCCAAGGTGCTTGTCGACATGGATGGCGTGGGTCTGCCCGGCCGCATCAAGGATATTTCCCTCAAGCTGCATGCCGGCGAGGTCCTGTGTCTCGTTGGAACGGAGGGCTCGGGCCGCGAGGCGATCCTCCGGACAATCTACGGCATGCTGACGCCGACAACCGGCCGCCTCAACATCAAGGGCAAGAATGCCTCTGCCTATTCGCCGCGCCGGTCGGTCGCCCATGGCGTTGGCTATGTTCCGCGCGAGCGCAAGATCGAGGGCATCGTCGCCGGCATGAATGTCTACGAGAACATGACGCTCTCGCAGATGAAGAACCATTCGAGTGGCGGGGTCCTTCGCGTGGCGGAGGAGCGGGCGCTGGCCCGCGACTGGATCAAGAAGCTCTCCATCAAGGCGCATTCCGAATTCGCCGACTGCGGAAACCTCTCCGGCGGCAACCAGCAGAAGGTCGTGCTGGCGAAATGGCGCTCCGGCGGGTCGGACATCATGCTGCTCGACCACCCGACCCGCGGCCTCGATATCGGCGCCAAGGAAGACGTCTATGACATGATCCGCGCGATGAGCGCGGCGGGCGTCGGCATCATGCTCGTTGCCGATACGCTCGAAGAGGCGATCGGCCTATCGCACACCATCATCGTGGTCAAGGACGGGCGCATCCAGAAGCAGTTTGCCTGCCAGCCGGGTGCCAAGCCCACGCCCTATGATCTGTTGCACTATATGATCTGAGGGACAAGATGGATATTCAGCGCCTCAAACCGCACCTGCCCTGGATCACGCTCGTCGTGCTGGTCGCGATCGTCGGCATCACCGACCTGGGTTTCCTGCGGCCGTCGAACCTCCTCGGCCTTGCCGGCGATATTGTACCGCTCTTCATCATGGCACTCGGCCTTACTTTCGCGATCTATATCGGCGGGATCGATCTGTCGGCCCAGTCGATAGCCAACATGGTGACGGTCATTGCCTCCGTCTATCTCGCCTCCATGGGAGCGTGGGTCGCCGTCCTTTGCGTGGTTGCGGGTTTTCTTCTCGGAACGCTGTCGGGTTACGTGACGACCAGGCTTTTCGTGCCGTCGTTCATCTCGACGCTCGCCGTCGGCGGCGTGGCTTTTTCGATCGCGCAGTGGCTTTCCGGCCAGCGTGCCCTCAACATGGATGCCGTTCAGCGCAACGAGACCTTCGGCTGGATGATCAGCCGTACCTGGGGCGTGCCGCATGAGCTGTTGATCGCTGCCGTGCTCGTCGCCCTGTGCCTCTTCATCGAGCGCCGCACGACGCTTGGCCGCGCCTTGAAGGCGGTCGGCGCCGGTGAGCTTGCGGCGGCCGCGTCGGGCCTGAACGTCGCGCGCTATAAGATCCTCGCCTTCGCGATTTCCGGTGCACTTGCTGCCATTGCCGGCCTGCTCTTTGCCGTCAAACTCTCCGGCGGCGCGCCGACGATCGCCAACGGCTTCCTCCTGCCGGCCATCGTTGCGGTGCTCGTCGGCGGCACGCCTTTGACGGGCGGCGTCGGCGGTGTTCTCAACACGGTCGTCGGCGCCCTGATCGTCGCAGTCATCCGTGCTTCGATGCTCTATCTCGAGATTGACGCGACCCGCCAGCAGATGGTGTTCGGCATCGTGCTGATCGTCGCGATCGCGCTAACGATCGACCGCGCCAAGCTGCGCACCGTGAAGTGAGGATGTGGCCATGAGCACCATGCGCGCCGCCGTCCTGACCACCCCGAAATGCTTCGATGTCCGCGAGGTCCCCTTGCCGCCGATCGGCCCCGAGGATGTTCTGGTGCGCGTACAACGCACCGGCATTTGCGGCACGGATATCCATATCTTCAACGGCCACTATGCCGTCGATCGGCTGCCGCTGATCCCTGGCCACGAATTCTGCGGCACAATCGCGGAGCGCGGAGCCAATGTGCGTCACCTCGCCGTCGGCACGCGGGTCGTCGTCGATATCAATATCGGCTGCGGCACCTGCTTCTGGTGCCGTCGCAACGAGGTTCTGAACTGCGCCGAGGTCACTCAGGTCGGCATCGGCCGGGATGGCGCCTTTGCGGACTATGTCGCGGTGCCCGCGCGACTGGCGATCCCCGTTGAGGCTGACATCGCTGACGAAGTTCTCGTCCTCACCGAGCCGGTCGCCTGTGTCGTTCGCGCGGCGCGCAAGGCGAGGGCGACCTTCGGCCAGTCGGTCTTCATCTTCGGCGCGGGGCCGATCGGCAACCTGCATGTCCAGATGATGCGGCTCGTCGGCGCGGCCCCCATCATCGTCGCCGATCTCTCCGCCGAGCGCTGCCGGATGGCTCTCGAAGCCGGGGCGGATGCGGCCGTGTCCGATCCTGCTCTTGTCAAGCAGACCGTGCTGGGGATGACCGGTGGGCGCGGCGCCGATTTGGTGATCGAAAGCGTCGGCAACCGGAAACTCTACGAGCAGGCGTTTGATCTGACACGGCGCGGCGGGCATGTCGCCTTCTTCGGCATCACGTCACCCGGCGAAACGGTGCCCATCGACATCCTTCGCACCGTTCTGGAAGAAGGCAGCCTGAAGGGGTCCGTCGCCGGCATGGGCGAGGATGTGCACGACGCGCTGACCCTGTTGTCGCACGGCCGGTTCCGCACGGACGATTTCACCAAGGCGAGCTATCCGCTGGAGCGGATCCAGGAGGCTTTCGCGACGCTGAGTGAACGGCCACAACACCTGAAGACGCAGATCGCCATCGCGACGTAAAAAAATATCAAAGCGGAGCATCAAATGGACCAGAAAAACCCTTTCCTTTCTGCCCCGGCCGCAGCGCGCACCTTCGGCTTTTTCGTCGACGGGCAGTGGAAAGACGGCGCGCAATACTTCGAACGCACGTCGCCCGGCCACGGCACGCCTGTCACGCGCACGGTTCGTTGCACGGTCGATGATCTGAACGCCGCCGTCGCCGCGGCACGCCGCGCCTTCGAAAATCGCCGCTGGGCTGGCCTTTCGGGTGCGGCGCGCGGAAGCGTCCTGTTGCGCGTTGCTGAAATCTTGCGCCGCCGTCGCGACGAAATCGCCTATTGGGAGGCGCTGGAAAACGGCAAGCCGATCTCCCAAGCGCGAGGTGAAATCGATCACTGCATCGCCTGCTTCCAAACGGGCGCCGGTGCGGCGCGCATGCTGCATGGCGATAGCTTCAATTCGCTCGGCGACGATCTCTTCGGCATGGTGCTGCGCGAGCCGATCGGCGTCGTCGGCCTCATCACGCCCTGGAATTTCCCGTTCCTGATCCTGTGCGAGCGCGTGCCCTTCATCCTCGCCTCTGGCTGCACGATGGTGGTGAAACCCTCGGAAGTCACCGCCGCAACGACGCTGCTGCTCGCCGAAGTGCTGGCGGAAGCCGGCCTGCCGGCCGGCGTCTACAACGTCATCACCGGTTCCGGCCGCACGATTGGCCAGGCACTGTCCGAGCATCCTGACGTCGACATGCTGTCCTTCACCGGCTCGACGGCCGTCGGCCGCTCCTGCGTGCGCGCCGCAGCCGACAGCAACTTCAAAAAGCTCGGCTTGGAACTTGGCGGCAAGAATCCGATCATTGTCTTCGCCGATTCCGATCTCGAAGACGCCGCCGATGGTGCGGCCTTCGGCATCAGCTTCAACACCGGGCAGTGCTGCGTCTCGTCCTCGCGCCTGATCGTCGAGCGCTCCGTTGCGGCGGACTTCGAAAAGCTTCTCGTCGATAAGATGAAGAAGATCCGCGTCGGCGATCCGCTGGATGAACGCACGCAGGTCGGCGCCATCACCACCGAAGCGCAGAACGCGACGATCCTCGACTACATCGCCAAGGGCAAGGCGGCAGGCGCTAAGCTACTGACGGGTGGCGAGGCGATCGATCTTGGTCGCGGGCAGTACATCGCGCCGACGCTGTTCTCCGGGGTTTCCCGGGACATGGCGATTGCCCGCGACGAGATTTTCGGCCCCGTTCTGTGCTCCATGCATTTCGATACGGTGGAAGAAGCCATCCAGCTGGCGAATGACACCGTCTATGGACTTGCGGCGAGCGTCTGGACGAAGAATATCGACAAGGCGCTGACCGTGAGCCGCCGGGTTCGCGCCGGGCGCTTCTGGGTCAACACGATCATGGCCGGCGGTCCCGAAATGCCGCTCGGCGGCTTCAAGCAGTCCGGCTGGGGCCGCGAGGCCGGGATGTATGGGGTGGAGGAATATACGCAGGTGAAGTCCGTTCATGTCGAGATCGGCAAGCGCACGCATTGGATCGCATGATGTCCGCTGGCTATGACTATGTGATCGTCGGCGGCGGCACCTCCGGGTGCGTGCTGGCGGCGCGGCTTTCGGAAAACCCGTCCGCGCGAGTGTGCCTCATCGAGGCGGGCGGCCGCGATACCAATCCGCTCATCCACGTGCCCGTCGGCTTCGCCAAGATGACGACGGGGCCGCTCACCTGGGGCCTGAAGACCGCGCCCCAGAAGCACGCCAATAACCGTGAGATCCTTTACGCGCAGGCCAAGGTGCTCGGGGGCGGGTCGTCGATCAATGCCGAGGTTTTCACCCGCGGTGTGCCCGGCGATTATGACCGCTGGGTCGAGGAAGGCGCGGAAGGGTGGGGCTTCAAGGATATCCAGAAGTATTTCCTGCGATCGGAGGGCAATTCGATCCTCTCCGGTGCCTGGCATGGAACGGATGGCCCGCTCGGCGTCTCCAACATCCCCGGGCCGCAACGCATGACGCGGGCCTTCGTGCAAAGCTGCCAGGAGTTCGGCATTCCCTACAATCCGGATTTCAATGGCCCGGTGCAGGAGGGGGCGGGCGTCTACCAGACGACGACGCGCGACAGCCGGCGCTGCTCGGCGGCCGTCGGCTATCTGCGACCGGCCCTGAAGCGCAAGAACCTCTCCGTCATCACCGGCGCCCTTGTGCTGCGCATCGTCTTCGAAGGCCGCCGCGCCGTCGGTGTCGACTACGTGGTCGATGGTAAGCGTACCACCGCGCGGACGGACAGCGAGGTTCTCGTTGTTTCCGGCGCTATCGGGACGCCGAAACTGATGATGCTGTCGGGCGTCGGGCCAGCCGATGCGCTGAAACGCCATGGCATCGATGTCGTCCAGGATCTCGCCGGTGTCGGGCAGAACCTGCAGGACCATTTCGGCGTTGATATCATCGCCGAACTGAAGAACCACGACAGCCTGGACAAGTACAACAAGCTGCACTGGATGCTCTGGGCAGGTTTTCAATACATGCTGTTCAAGTCCGGCCCCATCACCTCCAACGTGGTGGAGGGCGGCGCCTTCTGGTATGGCGATAAATCCAACCCCAGTCCCGACCTCCAGTTCCATTTCCTCGCCGGTGCGGGTGCGGAAGCCGGCGTCCCCGGCGTGCCGCAAGGATCGTCCGGTATCACGCTCAACTCCTACACACTCAGGCCGAAATCGCGCGGCTCCGTGACCTTGCGGTCGTCCGATCCCCGTGCTCTGCCTATCGTCGACCCGAATTTCCTCGCCGATCCCGACGATGTGAAAATCTCCGTTGAAGGGGTGAAGATCAGCCAGGAAATCTTCGCGCAGCACTCTCTTCAGAAATACATCAAGACGGTGCACTTCCCCGATGGCAACGTTCGGACGGAAGCGGACTACGTTGCCTATACGCGCCAGTACGGCCGGACCTCCTATCATCCGACCTGCACCTGCAAGATGGGTCGGGACGAGATGTCCGTGGTCGACCCGCAATTGCGTGTCCATGGCCTCGACGGTATCCGCATCTGCGACAGTTCGGCGATGCCAAGCCTCGTCGGGTCCAACACCAACGCGGCGACGATCATGATCGGGGAGAAGGCGGCGGATATGATCCGTGGCAATGCATGATCGAGCGTTGAACGTGCCAGCAACAAGAAAGGGCGGCCGCGAGGCCGCCCTTTCTCGTCAGTCCCATTCGGGCACCCAGGGGAGCATCCCCGTCTTGATGATGCGGTGGCCGGTCGCGGTCAGGGCGTCGATCCGGTCCATGTCCACGAACGACAGCGTGAAGTCCATGATCTCGAAATTCGACCTGATGTTCGCGGCCTTCGTCGACATCGTGTTGAGCGGCACACCCTTTTGCAGAATCCAGCGCAGCACGATCTGCGCAGCGGACTTGCCGTAGGCTTCGCCGATCTCGGCGAAGAGGCCGTGCTTGAAGACCTCACCGCGCGCCACCGATGCGTAGGATGACAGAGGAATTCCCGTTTCCGAAGCGGCGGCGAGGAGCTTGCTCTGGTCGAGAAGCGGATGGAATTCCACCTGGTTGGTCACGAGCGGCACATCGACGATCGTCCGCGCCTCCCGCATCATGCCGGCGGTATAGTTCGACACGCCGATCGCTCCCGCCAGGCCCTTGTCATGGGCGGTTTGCATCAGACGAAGCGCCGGCGCGATGTCGCCATCCGCGGGCGGCCAGTGAAGCAGGAGCACATCGACACGGTCGACCTTGATCGCCCTCAGGCTAGCCTCGACCGACGGAAGAAATTTCTCCGCCGTGTAGTTGTCCGGATCGATCTTTGTCGTGATGCAGAGATCGTCGCGCGCGACGCCGCTTGAGGCCAGCGCCTCACCGGTCTCGGCTTCATTGCCATACATCTGCGCCGTATCGAACGCCCGGTAGCCGACGGCAATAGCGGTGTGAACTGCATCCTGCAACTCGCTTCCTTTCAGCGGATAGGTGCCGAATCCGCGTTGAAAGCTCTTCTGAAAGTAAATGTTCATGCCTCCTCCTTGGCTGTCTGGGAGCATCGATGGCGCCATGCGCGTCGACGCGAAAATCCTGCTTGCCTGATTGCACGCGCTGTGTTTAATCGATAACTAGTTAGTTACTTAATGCAATGCGGAACGGAGGTGAAGTCGATGAAGAAAGTGAAGACCGCGGAGGAAGCGGCCCAACTCGTCAGGGATGGTGCGGTCGTTGCAGTCAACTCTTCGTCGGGCCTGTGTTGCCCCGATGCCGTTCTCAAGGCGCTGGGCGAACGCTTTGATCGCGAAGGCCATCCGCGCGGCCTCACCTCCATTCACCCGATCGCGGCCGGCGATTTCTTTGGCACCCGCGGCGTCGACCACATCGCCAAGCCGGGCATGCTGGTGAAGATCATCGGCGGCTCCTATCCCTCGGGGCCAAGCAATGCCGAGCCGCCGCTGGTCTGGCAGATGATCCTGAATGAGGAGCTCGCCGCCTGGAACGTGCCCTCCGGCATCGTCTTCGACATGCTCCGGGAGGGCGCCGCCAAGCGTCCGGGCGTGCTCACCAAGGTCGGCATGGAGACCTTCGTCGATCCCGATCAGGAAGGCTGCGCGATGAATGCGAGTGCGCGCGCCGAGCCGATCGTTCAGCGGGTTTCGTTCGCGGGAGAGGACTGGCTGCATTTCCCGGCGCTTCGCCCCGATGTTGCGATCATCCGCGCGACGACCTCCGACGAGAAGGGCAACCTGACCTTCGAACAGGAGGGCGCGACGCTAGGCGCTATGGAAATGGCGCTGGCCGCCCGCAATTCCGGCGGTCTGGTCATAGCGCAGGTCAAGCGGGTGGCGGCCGGCGGCACCCTGCGGCCACATGACGTGCGCGTCCCCGGCATCCTCGTCGACGTCATCGTCGAGGCGCCCGATCAGTTGCAGACGACGGCAACGCCCTATGACCCGGCGATTTCCGGCGAGCTCTTCCGGCCTCTCGAAACCTTCCGCCTGCCGGCCCTCGATGTTGGCAAGGTCATCGCCCGCCGCGTGGCGCGGGAACTGCAGGATGGCTGGGCCGTCAATATCGGCTTCGGCATTTCGGCCAACGTGCCGCGCATCCTCATCGAGGAAGGGCATCACGGCAAAATTACATGGGTGATCGAGCAGGGTGCCGTCGGCGGCATACCGCTTCTCGATTTCAAATTCGGCTGCGCTTCCAATGCCGAGGCCTTCGTCGCATCGCCGCACCAGTTCTGTTATTTCCAGGCTGGCGGCTTCGACTGCTCGCTCCTGTCCTTCCTGGAAATCGACGCCGAGGGCTCGGTCAATGTCAGCCGCCTGGCGGCAACGCCACACCGCACCGCTGGCGCCGGCGGTTTTGTCGACATCACGTCGCGTGCGAAAAAGATCGTCTTCTCCGGCAATTTCAATGCAGGCGCCAAAATGCACATCGAGGACGGCCGGTTGGTGATCGACAAGGAGGGCCGCATCGCCAAGTTCGTGCCGAAGGTCGATCAGGTCAGTTTTTCTGGCAAGCGCGCCCGCGCGCAGGGGCAGGACATCACCTATGTCACGGAGCGCTGCGTAATAGAGCTTGATACGGACGGACTTGTCATAACCGAGATCGCCCCCGGCCTCGACCTCCAGCGCGATGTCCTCGACCAGGCGGCGACGCCGTTGCGCGTCTCGCAGACGCTCAAGGTGATGGACGATGCGCTATTCCGCGCCGGCACCATGGGGCTTGCGCTGTGAGCGATCCGCGCATCGAACTCCGCATCGAGGGCCACGTTGCGCGGCTCACCCTGCGCCGCCCGGAAAAGCTGAACGCGGTCGACGAGGACATGGTCGATGCGCTGTTGCGGGCCTGCCGTACCATCGAGCGCTCGGATGCTCGGGTTGCGATCCTGTCGGGAGAGGGCGGCAGGTCCTTTTGCGCGGGGGGCGATATCGAGGCGTGGAGCAGCCTCGACGCCGACACGTTCTCGCGCCGCTGGCTGCGCGACGGACACGGCGCCTTCGATGCGCTGGCCCGCCTCACGGTTCCACTGATCGCGGTGCTGAACGGCCACGCGCTCGGCGGCGGGCTGGAGCTTGCTGCCTGCGCGGACCTGCGCATCGCCGAAGCGCATGTGAAGATCGGCCAGCCGGAGGCCGGCCTCGGCATCATTCCCGGCTGGTCCGGCACGCAGCGGGCCTCGCGCCGCTTCGGCACGCAGCTTGTCCGCCGCATGGCGCTTTTTGGCGAAGTCTACTCTGCTAAGCAGGCTTTCGCGCTCGGGCTCGTCGATCAGGTCGTGGCGACGGGCGAGGGTGGCGCCGCCGCAGAGGCCGCCGCAGCACGCGTGCTGAAGCGGTCTCCGAGGGCGACAGAATTGACGAAGATGCTGATCAATGCCGCCGAGCACGAGGAAAGCGAGCGGGTCGTGGAGGCCTTGGCCGGCGCGGTGGCGGCGGCATCCGAAGATCTCACGGAAGGGCTGGCGGCCTACAGGCAGAAGCGGCCGGCGCGTTTCGACAGATAGCTTTCGGTCATCCCATACTCCTGATCCGTTTGGCGGTCTCATGAAGCCTGAAGACAAAGACTTTCTCGCAGAACTCTTTCGCGCAGCGATCGAAGCCGCGGACCCCGAAAAGGCCTTGCGCACGCACCTGCCGGCCCGGCCCAAGGGGCGGACCATCATTATCGGCGCGGGCAAGGGTGCCGCGCAGCTCGCCGCGGCTTTCGAAAGACTGTGGGATGCCCCGCTCGAAGGTGTCGTGGTGACGCGCTACGGCTATGCCGTGCCCTGTAAGCACGTTCGCGTGCTCGAGGCGGCACATCCCGTACCGGATGCCGCCGGGCTCGAGGCCTCGCGAGCGCTTTTTGACGCGGTGAAGGGATTGGCCGGGGACGATCTCGTCATCGCGCTCGTCTGCGGCGGCGGTTCCGCCCTGCTTCCCGCTCCGCCTGGCGATCTCACGCTGGAGGATGAGGCCGCTCTGAACAGCGCGCTACTGGCAAGCGGGGCGCCGATTTCGGTCATGAACGCCATCCGCAAGCAGGTTTCCGGCATCAAGGGCGGACGGCTCGCTGCTGCCTGTCATCCGGCCAGGGTCGTGACGCTCGTCATCTCCGATGTGCCGGGTGACGACCCGGCGCAAGTCGCCAGCGGACCGACCGTGCCGGATGCGGCCGACCGGGCGCAGGCGCGCGCACTGGTCAAAACATGGGGAATCAAGCTGCCGGAACGGATCGAGGCTTGGCTCACCGGAGATGAGGAGCAGCCGCCATCGCCCAATGCCCCGGTTTTCAACCGCAACGACGTTCGTGTCATCGCGTCTGCGCGCCTCTCCCTGGAAGCTGCCGCCGAGCGGGCGCAGGCTCTCGGTATTCCCGCCGTCATCCTGTCGGACAGCATCGAGGGCGAGGCGGTCGATGTCGCACGGGTTCACGCTGCCCTCGCTCGCGAGGTCGCCAGTCGTGGCCGGCCATTCTCGCGACCGGTCGTCATCCTCTCGGGCGGTGAAACGACGGTCACGATCCGGGGCTGTGGCAAGGGTGGGCGCAACACGGAGTTCCTGCTGTCGCTCGCGCTCGCTGGCGAAGGGGTTCCCTTCGCGGCACTTGCTGCCGATACGGATGGCATCGATGGCTCGGAGGACAATGCGGGTGCCTTTGCCGATGGCGCAAGCATGCAGCGCTTGCGGGAGCAAGGGGCCGATCCGGCCGTCTTGCTTGCCGGCAACGATGCCTGGAGCGCGTTCCACCATCTCGGCGACCTGTTCGTTCCAGGTCCGACGGGAACTAACGTCAACGATTTTCGCGCAATCCTCATCCGGTAAGCGGGGCACCCGCGCTGCCGATGGCAACGCGGGTGCGAGATGAACTATTCCGGTACGGGCGCGTCTTCTCGCAGCAATCCCTTGCGCTTGAGATCCGCCCAGAAGTCGGCCGGGATCGGATGGGAGAACCACGCGAGATTCTGCTCCAGCTGCTCGACGGTACGCGTGCCGGCCATGAAGGACGGGACGGCGGGATGCGCGACGACGAACTGCAAGGCAGCCGCAGCTAGCGGCACGGCATGCTCCGCGCAGACAACCTCGATCTTCGCGACCTTTTCCAGGATTTCGCGCGGCGCCGGCGCGTAGTTGTACTTGGCCCCTTGCTTCGCACCGGTGGCAAGGATTCCCGAATTGAAGCCGCCGCCTACCACGACGGCGGCCCCACGCTCCTCGCAAAGCGGAAGGAACGCGTCGAGCGCCTCCTGTTCCAGCAGCGTGTAGCGGCCGGCCAGCAGGAAGCAGTCGAAATCGTGACGGCGGAGGGCCTCATGGCAGACCTGCCATTCGTTGACGCCGACGCCGATCGCCTTCACGACCTTTTCCGAGCGCAGCCGCTCCAGCGCGCGCCAGGCGCCGTCCATCGCCTGCTCGAACACTTCCGGCTGCTCGCTGCCGCGCGTGAAGACGTCGGTGTCGTGGATGAAGCACATGTCCATCCGCTCCAGGCCCAGCCGCTGCAGGCTGTCCTCGAAGGCGCGCATCGTGCCATCGTAGCTGTAGTCGAAATGCATGGTGAAGGGCGCAGCATTCGTCCAGGGCGCGAAGTCGATGGTGTCGCGCCGCGCCGGGCGCAGCAGGCGTCCAACCTTGGAGGCGAGGACGAAATCGTCGCGGTTTTTCCAGCGCAGGGCATGGCCGGTGCGCAGTTCGGCAAGGCCGTGGCCATACATCGGCGCGGTGTCGAAGAAGCGCACACCCGCCTCCCAGGCGTGCGCGAACATTTCTTCCGAAGTCCCATCGTCGATCTCGCGGAAAATGTTTCCTAGCGGCGCGGTGCCGAAGCCGAAGGCGGTCACATCGAGGTCGGTTCTCCCGAACTTCCGCTTTTCTCCTGGGTGCATGCTCTCCTCCATAAGTAACCAGATGGTGAATAAATAAGCACGGACCAAACGACTGTGCAAGCAGCTTCCTTCTCGGTCACAGATTTTTCCGCCTTGACGTCTTGCGACTGGGGCATGTATATAACCAGATAGTTACTAGACGAGAGGCGAGGGCCATGTATCTCACTGAAACGCAGGAGCAGGTGCGAGAGATGGCGCGCGCCTTTGCCGACGAAATGATCCGGCCCGTGGCCGAGGAACTGGACCGCGAGGAGCGCTTCCCGGCGGCTCTTTACGACGAAATGGCAAAGCTCGGCCTCTTCGGCATAAGCGTGCCGGAAGCCCTCGGCGGGCCGGGCTTCGATACGCTCACCTACGCAGTGGTGATGGAGGAGTTGAGCCGCGGCTATGCTTCCGTCGCCGATCAGTGCGGGCTGGTCGAACTCATATCGACCCTGCTGGTCCGCCACGGAACGGAACGCCAGCAGACGATGCTGCCGGATATTCTCGGCATGCGCGCGAAGGTCGCCTATTGCATCACGGAGCCGGAAGCCGGCACCGACGTTTCGGGCATCCGCACAACGGCCGAGAGCGACGGAAACGGCTGGCGGCTCAACGGCGGCAAGATCTGGATCCACAATGCGCCGGTGGCCGATTACGGCTTCGTGCTCGCAAGGACCGACAAGGAAGCCGGCAATCGCGGCATGTCCATCTTCGTCGTCGACCTTCATTCGGCTGGCGTCGAGAGGGGCCCCAAGGAACATAAGATGGGTCAGCGCGCCAGCCAGGTCGGTGCACTGAACTTCACCGATGTGCGCCTTCGGGCAGATGCCCTGCTCGGCACGGAGGGGCGCGGCTTCCACATGATGATGTCCGTGCTCGACAAGGGCCGCGTCGGAATCGCCTCGCTCGCCGTTGGCATCGCCCAGGCCGGCCTCGAAGCGGCGCTCGACTATGCCGGAACACGCAAGCAATTCGGCAAGGCGATCGCCGATTTCCAGGGGGTGCAATGGCTGCTCGCCGACATGGCGAAGGACATTGAAGCTGCACGCCTGCTCGTCCACTCCGCCGCCTCGAAGATCGATGCCGGGGCCGACGCGACAAAGGCCTGTTCCATCGCCAAGTGTTTTGCCGGTGACATGGCCGTGCAGCGCACGGCCGATGCCGTGCAGGTTTTTGGTGGATCGGGTTACATCCGTGGCTTCGAGGTGGAGCGTCTCTACCGCGACGCAAAGATCACGCAGATCTACGAGGGCACCAACCAGATCCAGCGCATGATCATTGCGCGCGAACTCCTCAAGAAGGGAGCGCGGGCATGAGCTCCCCGGCTGCCCGGCCGGTCGCACTCGTCACCGGCTCTTCGCGCGGCATCGGGCTTGCGGTTGCGGCAGCCCTCGCCAAAGAGGGCTTTGCGGTTGCCCTAAACGGACCGGCAGACGATGCGGAACTGTCGGCGGCGGTTGCGCGTATCACATACCTTGGCGGAGCAGCCGCGGCGGCGCCCTTCGATGTCACCGACATTGGCGGCCACGAGGCCGTGCTCGACGCCATCGAGGCGAAACTCGGCCCCCTCACCACGCTCGTCAACAATGCCGGCGTCGGCGTCCTCCAGCGCGGCGATATGATGGATGTGTCGGAGGAGAGCTGGGACCGCTGCTTTGCCGTGAATGCCAAGGCCATGTTCTTCCTGAGCCAGGCGTTTGCCCGGCGTCTGCTCGCGCGCAGCCGGCCGCAGCTCTTTCATTCGATTGTCAACGTGACCTCGTCGAATGCCGTCGCGGTGGCGGAGCAGCGGTCGGAATACTGCGCCTCGAAAGCGGCCGCCGCCATGGTCTCGAAGGCACTCGCCGTCCGGCTCGGACGGGAAGAGATCGCCGTCTATGACGTCCAGCCAGGCTTGATCGCGACGGAGATGACCGCGCCGGTCATCGACGCCTATCGTGAGCGCGCCGAGCAGGGCCTCACGCTGTTTCCTCGCGTCGGGCAGCCCGATGATATCGGCACGCTGGTCGCTTCCCTCGTCTCGGGCCGGCTTCCCTACACCACCGGTCTCGCGATTCCGGCGGATGCCGGCATGCTCGTCCCGCGCTTCTGAGGTTTTCCCATGCACATTGCGCTTCCCGACACCAATGGCCGCCTCGTCGACTATTCCCTGACAGGAACCCCGATTGCGGCGGCAACGCTTGGCCGGAACCCGGCCCGTGTGGTCTACTCCGCCGCTCACGTCGTCGCCGACCCGTTCACCGCCAACGATCCGTCGGGCCGCGCCACGGTCGATTGGGCGAAGACGATGGAGTTCCGCCGCTATCTGGCCGGCCTCGGCCTCGGCATCGCGGAGGCGATGGACACGGCACAGCGTGGCATGGGCCTCGATTGGCCGGGAGCACTGGAACTGATCCGTCGCACGCGGGAAGAGTTGCCCGATGCGCTGGTCGCCAACGGCTGCGGCACGGACCATCTCGATCCCGCAACCGTGACCAGCATGGACGATGTGCGCAGGGCTTATCTGGAACAGGCCGATGCCATCCAGAAGCTCGGCGGGCGGATCATCCTCATGGCATCCCGTGCATTGGTGCGTGTCGCCAAGGGGCCGGAAGATTATGTCAAAATCTATTCGGACGTGCTGGCCGCCTGCGACGAACCCGTGATCTTGCATTGGCTGGGCGACATGTTCGACCCGCAACTCGCCGGCTACTGGGGCAGCACCGACTTCAACCCGGCGATGCAGACGGCACTTGCCGTCATTCAAGAGAATGTCGCCAAGGTGGATGGCATCAAGATTTCCCTGCTCGACAAGGAGAAGGAAATCCTGATGCGCCGCCGCCTGCCCGCCGGCGTAAAAATGTATACGGGTGACGACTTCAATTACCCCGAATTGATCGAGGGGGACAGCGACGGGTTTTCGCACGCTCTGCTCGGCATCTTCGATCCGCTGGCACCCGCCGCGGCCTATGCGGTGGAGCAGCTGGGCGAGGGCGACACGGCAGCCTTCCGCGCAACGCTTGATCCGACCGTGTCGCTGGCCCGTCTGATCTTCCGTGCTCCCACACAATACTACAAGACCGGCGTCGTCTTCCTCGCCTGGTTGAACGGTTTCCAGGATCATTTCGTGATGCTGAACGGCGGGCAGGCCATGCGGCCGCTGCCCTACTTCGTCGAGGTCTTCCGCCTCGCCGATCAATGCGGCCTGCTCCGCGATCCGGAACGCGCCATCGTGCGCATGAAGAAGCTGCTCGCTCTCTACGGGGTATAGGCGATGCGTGATTTCTCAAGGGACCATTCGTCGCTCGCGCTCAACACCGCCAGCCTTGGGCATAACCTGGAGGGGCAGGGGGCAGGGTGGTCGCCGGAGCGGATCATCGATGCCTGCGCCGAGCGCGGCTTCGGCTCCATCGTCTTCTGGCGCCGGGAAATCGGTTCACGGGCGATTGAGATCGGCGAACGGGCGCGGGCGGCCGGATTGTCCGTTGCGGGGCTGTGCCGGACGCCGTTTGTCGTCGGAACCGAGGCGGTGGACCGGGAGGCGGTCATCGATGGCGCAAAGGCCTCTATCGATATGGCTGCCGGCCTGGGCGCCACTGTGCTGACGATCGTGGTCGGCGGCGTGCATCCCGGCACGAAGGGTGTTTCCGAAAGCCTGAAGATCGTCGCCGATCGCGTCTGGGAAATCGCCCCCTATGCGGCCGCGCGCAATGTCAAGCTGGCGCTCGAGCCGCTAAATCCAGTCTATGCGGGAAACCGCTCATGCCTGACGACATTGCGCGATGCCGTCGATCTTTGCGATGCGGTGGCGGCGCCCAATCTCGGCATCGCCGTCGACGTCTATCACGTCTGGTGGGACAGCGAGATCGAGACCCAGTTGCAACGCGCGGGGCCTGACCGGCTCTTCGGTTACCACCTCTGCGACTGGCTCGCCGATACGCGCGACGTGCTGCTCGACCGCGGCATGATGGGAGATGGCGTTGCCGATCTCAAGGCAATCCGAGATAGCGTCGAGGGTGCGGGCTATGCCGGGCCCTGCGAGGTCGAGATTTTTTCGGCGAACAATTGGTGGAAGCGGGACCCCGGTGAGGTCCTTGACGTGATGTCGAGCGGTTTCGCGCGCTTTGCTGATGATTTCAGGGAGAATTCGATGAAGATCTTGGTCCCCGTCAAGCGGGTCGTCGACTACAACGTCAAGGTCCGCGTGAAGTCAGACGGCTCTGGAGTGGAGCTTGCGAATGTGAAGATGTCGATGAACCCGTTCGACGAGATTTCGGTCGAGGAGGCTTTGCGGCTGAAGGAAGCCGGCAAGGCTGAGGAAGTGGTGGTGGTTTCGATCGGTCCTGCCAAGGCCGAAGAGACGCTGCGCACCGCACTCGCCATGGGCGCCGACCGGGCGATCCTGGTGGAGACGGATGACCAGGTCGAGCCGCTCGCCGTTGCGAAGATCCTCAAGGGTGTGGCGGAAGCCGAACAGCCCGGCCTCGTCATCGTCGGCAAGCAGGCGATCGATGATGATTGCAACCAGACCGGCCAGATGCTCTCGGCGCTGCTCGGCTGGGCGCAGGCGACGTTCGCCTCGAAGATCGAGATCGGCGGCGATAAGGCTCAGGTGACGCGCGAAGTCGACGGTGGTCTCCAGACGATCGACGTCAAGCTTCCGGCAGTCGTCACGACGGATCTCCGCCTCAACGAGCCGCGCTATGCGTCGCTGCCGAACATCATGAAGGCGAAGAAGAAGCCGCTCGACAAGAAGAGCCCGGCCGACTTCGGCGTCGACACGAGCCCGCGGCTGAAGGTGCTGAAGACCGAGGAGCCGGCCGGCCGCAACGCGGGCGTCAAGGTGAAGAGCGTCGCCGAACTGGTCGACAAGCTGAAAAACGAAGCCGGCGTGCTCTAGGTCGTGTGGACACTTATCTGATCCAGAGGACGGTTGCGGCGATGGTGACGATGGCAAGGTAGTTTCGGGCTGTCTTCTCGAATCGTGTTGCGACGCGTCGGAACTGCTTGAGCCTGGAGAAGCAACATTCGATCAAGTGACGCTGGGCATAGAGGTGCTTGTCGATCGGGTATTTGCGCGCCCGAGACGGGTTATTGGGAATGACGGCGATGGCGCCCTTGTCTGCGATTTCCCGGCGCAATGGATCGGCATCGTAGGCGGCGTCGGCCATGACGACCTTTGCGGGCAATCCCTCGATCAAAGTGTAGGCTTGCGGGCAGTCGCCGCGTTGGCCAGCCGTCAGAATGAAGCGCACCGGGCACCCAAGGCCTCGGACGGCCATGTGGATCTTGGTGCTCAGGCCACCGCGCGAACGACCAAGGGCCTGATCTTCAGACCCCCCTTTTTGGCCCCCGAAGCGTGCTGGTGGGCGCGGATGATAGTGGAATCGACGATCAGATACTCAAAGTCGGGATCATCCGACATCGCCGCGAAGATGCGCCACCAGACACCCTTGTGGCTCCACCGGCTGAAACGGCGGAAGACGCTGTTCCAGTCGCCAAACGCATCGGGCAGATCACGCCAGGGTGACCCCGTGCGCACGATCCAAAGCACCGCTTCCACGAACATCCGGTTGTCGCGGCCCGACGAACCCCGCGTCCGCTGGTCGCCGATGATGTGCGCCGACATCCGCTCCCACTGATCGTCACGAAGAATCAGACGGTCGAGAACACCCATGGCTGTCTCCAAAAGACAGCCTTGAATCTGATTTGCTCAGCCTTGGGAATCCCAAGAGTCCACACGACCTAAGGCAGGTAAGGGAGAACAGAACCATGGCCATTCTTCTTTTGGCAGATCACGACAACGCAACCCTTTCCGACCAGACGGCCAAGGCGCTGACGGCCGCAAAGCAGATCGGTTCGGACGTGCATGTGCTCGTCGCGGGCTCCGGCGCCAAGGCTGCGGCCGATGCCGCCGCAAAACTCTCGGGAGTTTCGAGGGTGCTTCTCGCCGACGACGCCAACCTTGCCAACAACTTGGCAGAACCGCTGGCAGCGCTCATCGTCTCGCTCGCCAGCAGCTACGATGCGATCGTCTCGCCCGCGACTTCGGTCGGCAAGAACGTGCTGCCGCGCATTGCAGCCCTTCTCGACGTCGCACAGGTCTCGGAAATCATCGAGGTCGTCAGCCCTGACACATTCAAGCGTCCGATCTATGCGGGCAATGCCATCCAGACGGTTCAGTCGACGGACGCCAAGAAGGTGATCACCGTTCGCACGGTGTCCTTTGCCGCGGCCGGTGACGATGGCAACGCCTCGGTCGAGACCGTCTCGGCCGCTGCGAACCCGGGTCTTTCCACCCACGTCAAGGACGTGCTCTTGTCCTCTGACCGTCCGGAACTGACCTCTGCAAAAATCATCATCTCGGGCGGCCGTGCGCTCGGCTCGTCGGAGAAGTTCGAGGAAATGATACTTCCGGTTGCCGACAAGCTCGGTGCCGCCGTTGGCGCATCGCGCGCAGCCGTCGACGCCGGCTATGCGCCGAACGACTGGCAGGTCGGGCAGACGGGCAAGGTGGTTGCGCCGCAGCTCTACATCGCCTGCGGCATCTCAGGCGCCATCCAGCATCTTGCCGGCATGAAGGACTCGAAGGTCATCGTCGCGATCAACAAGGATGAGGAAGCCCCGATCTTCGAGGTGGCAGACTACGGCCTCGTTGCTGACCTGTTCGAAGCTCTGCCGGAGCTCGAAAAGGCGATTTGACGAGCATGGCATCGACGGCGATGGAACTCCCCGAGCGCGAAAGCATGGAATTGGACGTTGTGATCGTGACGCGGGACCTGCCGGCCGTGGCCAAGCTGCGAGAACGGGATCGCAGCTTGGGTTTGGCGCCGGCCTGGATATTCAGCCACCTACCTACGCGGAGAGTGATTTTCCAAAGGCCGGCTCAAAAATGTGCGGCCTTTGAGCGACTTAGATCGCCTGGAGATTGCCAGCAGACGATTTTCCAGTGCGCCGGTCCTGCTCGACCTCATAGCTGACCTTTTGGCCATCGGCGAGGGCCCTCAACCCGGCACGTTCAACGGCAGATATATGAACGAAAACGTCCGCACCGCCGGAGTCGGGTTGGATGAACCCAAAGCCTTTTGTCGCATTAAACCACTTCACCGTACCTGTAGCCACGCGCCTATTCCTTATGTTGGCAAGACGGGCAATCTTCACCCGCGGGAAGGCAATCTAGCCATCGCCCTGAGCACGTCAATGACGGTTGTCTTCCCCAACCTCTTGCCTCTGTCTTCCAAAACTCGGCCGTAAGCTGCGCGGCTTGTCGCCCGCCTCACGCCAAGGATTTAGATCGCAGCTCGCTGGACTGTTGAAAAAACACCTGTGGCGGCCGCCGCTCGCTTGAGTAGAAGCGGCGCTTCCGGTTCAAGATCGTCGCCGGCCTTGCACTGGCTGGCGGAGGATTTGATGTACAAGCTTTATACGCGCCCGAACACCGGCGGCTTTGTCGTCGAGGCGGCGCTCGCTTTGGCGGGCGTGGCTTTCGACCAGATCGATGTTCCAAAGTCGGACCCGCCCGACCAGGCCTTTCTCCACATCAGCCCGTTGAACCAGGTCCCGGTCCTGATCTTGCCGGACGGAAGCTCGATGACCGAGTCGGCGGCGATCTGCATCCTGCTCGCCGAGCGC
>NZ_VLKT01000083.1 GCF_007830515.1 Mesorhizobium tianshanense | reverse complement strand
ATAAACGTCCGAAACCGAGAAATCCGCTGAAACGGTAAAAGCCCCCAGGATCCGATCCTACCCCTGATCACCGGACGGGTTTCCACACGGTCTGCCTAACATTCGCGACAGATCGGCCACCCCTGAAATTTAAGGGGAATTGTAAACGCTCACTCTCTTTGGCGGCTTTCCGATCACGCTATTTGGCGGATAAGGAAGGGCTCAAATTGGGTGGAAAGGCGACTGTCCGCTCAGCGGGGGCGTTGCAGGGAAGCAGACGCTACAGAAAGCGAACTAGCGTCTCTCGGCTGTCTGGATCGAGTGTTTGCTCCTGACGTTCCATCACTCCTCGCAGTCCGACACCGATCTGGTCGGCATGCATGGGCTGGAACCCGTGCCTCCGGAACCACGGTCCGTTCCAAGCCGGTTGCTTGAAGGTGGTGAGAGATACCGCAGGGGCTAGCAACATGGCTGCGTGATCGATGACCGAGGATAGAAGCGCCGACCCGATGCCGCGCCCGGATGCATCCGCTACAACCGAGATGTTGTCTAGATAGAGAAGTCCGTCGAGAGTCCTTGTGGCCGCAAACCCGATTGGCTCTGGGTCGTCCAGACGAGCGGCTACCTCAACACGACAGGCCTCGAACCTGTCGGGAGGGAGCGGAGGAGCATCGGCAATATGCGCCAGCTCGGGTATCGATCGGTAACGTTCGCGAGCCTGCGCGGATATGAGTTGCAGTCGGCTAAGGTCGCTTTTCCTTGCCGGACGTAGCTCGAAGCCGCTCATCTCTTTCCTCACGGCGAACTCAATTTGGCTGTGTATGATCGAATGGCAGCTTCCGAGCAAGCCGATATCGAATGGTAGCGTCGTAGAAGGGGTCGAAAGCTGCCACTTTACGCTAGGCTCGTGGTCTTTTCGGCAGCACGCACATAGGCATAAAGCGTAGGCTTCGAAATCTCGAGCATGGAGCAGATTTTAGCGATGGGCAGCGATCGCTCGCGATAGAGGCGAACCGCGAGGTCGCGTTTGCCGCGATCAAGAGCTGGCGGGCGACCGCCCTTTCGACCACGAGCGCGCGCAGCCATCAGGCCTGCCTGCGTTCGTTCTTTAATCAGATTGCGCTCGAATTCCGCTAACGCTCCAAAAAGATGGAATGTCAGTTTGCCCGATGTGGTGCTTGTGTCGATAGCCTCTTGCAGGCTTTGCAGCCCGACGTTCTGTTCTTCCAGATAGCCCATCCAGTTTATGAGATCGCGCATTGATCGCCCGAGGCGGTCTAGCCGCCACACCACTAATGTATCGCCGGCGCGCAATTGCTCTTTAATTTTCTCAAGCCCCGGCCGCGCAGTGACAACGCCAGAGACCTTATCAGTGATGACCTTTTCGCAGCCCGCCGCCCGTAAAGCGTCGGTTTGAAGATCCAAATTTTGTTCGATGGTCGAGACCCGCGCATAGCCAATCTTCATACGAGCAGTGCCCGGCCATTGAGAAAAGGAAGAAAACTCATGTTATCCTGAAATTCATTGCCCTAGTTTTCTTTACCGAGTAGATTTACCGGCATTCGGTAGAATTGGCAACGTGTTGGAGATCGCGTGACCATTACCGCCTGCCCGGGCGACCCGCGATGAGCCATCCTGCGGCTCGCTTCACCTTTGGCAGTCGAGCGCTATCGCATCCTTGAACCTCACCTGATCGACAGTATCCCGCTCGCGGAACTCGCGCGAACCGGAGCCATCAGTGAGCGGACGTTGCAACGATGGTTACGGCGCTACCGGGATGACGGCCTCGCCGGGCTCAGCCATGACATTCGAAGCGATCGAGGCCGGCAGCATCTGCCGGATCACCTGGCCGAGTTGACGCGCAAGCTGGCGAGTAAACGGCCACGCCCGCCGATCGCGGGCCATTCACCGCAAGGTGCGGGCGCTCGCTGTCGCCGAAGGGTTAAAGCCACCCAGTTACTCTTCGATAGGCCGCCTTGTCAGAGCTATTCCCGAAAGCCGGATCGCCGCCGGGTCCGATCCGGCAGCCTACCGCGACAATCACGAACTGGTGCACAGACGCGAGGCTTCGATCTCCAACGAGATGTGGCAGGCCGATCATACGGTACTCGACGTTCTCGTGCTGGATGGAGACGGGAATCCAGTTCGCCCCTGGTTGACCGTTATCCTCGACGACCATAGCCGGGCGATCGCCAGCTATTTCATCAGCCTGGATGCGCCCAGCGTCTTGAACACGGCATTGGCCCTGCGCCAGGGAATCTGGCGGAAATCCAATCCCGATTGGATCGTCAGCGGCGTCCCCGAGCAGCTTTATGTCGATAACGGTTCCGATTTCATCTCCGAGCATATCGAGCAAGCCTGCATTTCGCTCAAGATCAGGCTGATCCATTCATTGCCGGGCAGACCACGCGGCCGAGGAAAGATCGAGCGGCTGTTCCGGACCATCAACGACATGTTCCTGCCCGAACTGCCCGGTCATCTCATCAAGGGCAAGATGCTGTCGGCGCCAACCCTTTCTTTGGGCGAACTGCGTATCCGGTTTGAGGCGTTCGTGTGCGGCATCTATCACCCCCGTCCGCACGGCAGCACTGGTGAAGCGCCCATCGCCAGATGGCAGAAGGGCGGGTTCTTGCCAACAATGCCCGACAGCCTCGAACAACTTGACATGCTGCTCGTACATGTCCCGAAACCTCGCAAGGTGCTGCGGGACGGCATTCGCCTTGCCGGCCAGCGCTACGTCGAGCCTACCTTGGCAGCCTTCGTCGGGGAGAAGGTCGAGGTGCTATACGACCCGCGCGATCTTACCGAAATCCACGTTTATCATGAGGGCAAATTCATTTGCCGCGCTCTCAGTCCCGAGCATTTGAGCGGCGCGTCGCTCCGCGAAATCCAGCGTGCGCGCCAAAATGCGAAGAAGCGTGACAGGGGAGAATCTTTCAGCATGGAGGAAGCTGATGGCAACCAAGAGGATACAGCTTCCAGGCCAACTTCTGTCCGGGGGCTCCGGCTCTACGCCACTGACGATTGAGTTTCCATCCGAGCAACCGTTCTTAAGCACGCGCGAGCACGCCCGCTTCGTTGAATTTGCTGAAGCCTGCTCTCACTATCGCTACATCGGCGTGTGTCACGGTCGGCCGGGCGTGGGCAAAACCCGATCGGCGCGCGAGTTCTCCAGCTTCCCAGACCTGCAAGGCTATGGCGCGGCAAGCGTCATCGCTCAGCCGCTCGCCGAGAAAATCGCGCGCTGCCGCGCAATCTTTTATACCGTCGCTGTCAGCAATACGCCCAAGACGATCGACATGGCGCTGGCCACCAATTTGACGAAGATGGGTTACGCCAGGCTGACCGTCGCCGCAGGCTCGCCGGAGGACATAAGCTATGCTGCCGCCCGCACCGCCTGTCCCCTCGTCATTGTCGATGAAGCCGATCGGCTAACCATAAAGTCGCTCGAACACCTTCGCGACATGGCCGATCGGCAAGGCTTCGGATTGATCCTGATGGGTATGCCGGGGTTGGAGAAGCGCCTTTCCCGCTATGCCCAATTCTATTCGCGGATCGGCTTCGTTCACGAGTTCAAGCCTCTCACCGAGACAGAGATGCGCTTGCTGCTCGCCAGCCATGCCGGCGATTTCGGTATCAGTTTCGACCCGACCCAGATCGATGCGGTTGAGGCGCAGGCGGCGGTAATCCGTATCACGCGCGGCAACTTTCGTCTCATGGAGCGCCTGTTCGCGCAGATGCGGCGGATCATGACCCTGAACCGCGTCGAGGACGTCAATCCGGATATTGTTCAGGCCGCCCGTGATTGCCTCGTTATCGGGCCAGGCAACTGACAATTAGCGCGATCAGGTTCCCGCCATTTATCGTGAACATTTACAGGGGAATTTCTCTCGCAAAACTCGCTCGCAAAAGTCAGAGTTTCGCGACAGACATTTGCGACACTTTGCGCGAGGCGCTTGTTATGGCTTCGAAAGCAGTAAATGGATACCAGCATACCCGAAGATCGCGGCGAGTGTGCCTTCGATCCAGCACCGGGATTTCTGATAGGTCCGCCCCATCAGAGCCGTTGAAAAGATCAGCGCATAGCCGACGTTGATCAGAATACCGAGAATGGCGCAGCCCACTATGATGGCCTGAAAGGTGGAGGACGGGGCATCGGGGCGCAGCCCAAGCGACATGATCGCGATCCATCCGAGAACAGCCTTGGGATTTGACAGATGAAGCAGGACACCCCTGCGATAGAGCGTCGCCTTCTTCGTGAAGGGGGCGGCTTTCGTCTGCCGGGTATCGGCCGACAGGGCCGATTTTGCGGATTTGTAGGCGAGATACAGCAGGTAGAGGCCACCGGCGATTTTGATCGCGAAGATAGCTTCGGCATAGGCGGTCAGAATGGTGGAAATACCGGTTGCGGCCAGAACCGCCCAAAACATGCTGCCAGTCACCACACCGAAAGCCAATGCCACGGCTGCCGCGCGCCCTTGGTTCATGGCAACCCCCATGATGGCCATGGTGCTGGGGCCTGGGCTGGCGACCGCGATCAGATATGCGGTATAGACGAGCAGAAGATGTTGAATGTTCGCCAAGAGCATGTGCGTTCCCCGCTTCGATATAGACGATAATAGACCGCGAAATTCCCGATTTCTGCATCGCATGCATCACTGACTTTTGCGATGTATCGAAATTTAGGATTTCTGCGACGTTATGAATAGACGCCATACCGGTTGAGGTATTGCAATAAGTCAGGAGTCAGCGGGAGCTTCGAAAGCTCGTCATTCCGAAACCAGCCAATGGCTGCTGCATCGTCACCGGCCACAGCTTTCCCATCGATCTTTTCGGCCAGAAAGTCGTGAATTTCGTAGATGCCTCCTTTGCCGTCCGGCACGTCGAGTTGTCCTAACTCCCTGACAATTCGGATAACCAGCCCCGTTTCCTCGAAGACCTCGCGGATAGCGGCCTGTTCCAATGTTTCGCCAGGATCAACACGGCCGCCTGGTAGGGTCCAGCACCCCTTATCTGGCGGGTTGGCGCGCTGGACTAGAAGAATGCGCTCCTGCTCGTCACGAACTACGGCGCTTGCTGCCAAGATAGGAGCCTGATCGGACAATTCATTCGTCCTCGCCTGTGTTGATCGGAATCCGGTGAATCTATGTCGCAGGGATGGAACTGCGCTTTTCGACAAGCGCCGCGAGCACAGCCGCCAACAGCGCGAACCCGGTGGAAAAAAGCATGATGGAGAACAGCGCATAGGTTGCGTTGCCCTCCGTCAGAACTGCCCCTGTGATCGAGGAAAGGGCTGCGCCACCCGCAAGGGTCATAGCGCCAGCCAGGCCGGCTGCACTTCCAGCCAGGTCGGGCCGCACCGAGAGCGCGCCGGCATTGGCGCTCGGCATGGTCAGGCCATTGCCGACGCCGACCAGAATGCAAGGGCCGAACAGGGCAATCACGTCCCTGACATCTGCGAAAAACAGAACCAGACAAATCGCAGGACCGGCGCAAGCAACGATGCGCCCCACTATCATCATGCTGGTCAGAGGATAACGGCCGGCGTAACGTCCGGACAGGAAGCTGCCGAACACGAAGCCCGCTGTAATGCTGCCGATGTAAAAGCCAAGCGAGGCCGACGACACGTCGAATATTGCAGCAACAAGTGGAGCGCCAGCGAGAAACGCGTAGACCGCACCGACCGAGAACCCCATGCACAGCGCGTATGCCCAAAAGCGGGGTGCGCGGAACAGTGCCGGATAGGCGTGGAATTGCTGGACGATGGTGCCCGAACGGGTTTTGTTGGTTTCACCGAGTTCGAACCAGCACAAGGCAAACATCACTATGCCCGCTAGGGCAAGACCCCAGAAAATCGCCCGCCAGCCCAAGGTTTCATCCACTATGCCGCCAAGTGCTGGGCCGATCATAGGGGCCAGCGCCCAGATCATCGCCGCATAGCCGATCCGGCTCGCTGTCTGCTCTCTGCCAGCCGTATCCCTGATAATCGCCATCGAAATTGGATAGCAGGACGTGATTGCCGCCTGGAGTAAACGGAACGCAAGAAAGGTCCAAATATCGGATGCAAAGGCGCAGCCGATCGATCCGACCGTGAACGTGGCAAGACTGACCATGACGATCGGCCGACGCCCGAACCGATCGGATAGCGGCCCCATGATCAGTTCCAATGCGACGGCCACTATTGCGTAACCGGCCAGCGACAGGCTCACGAGCGCATAATCGGCTTGAAAATCCTGCGCGATATTCGCCAGCGATGGCAGAAAGACATTCAACGGCAGCACCGAAAGGGCGCACAAAAGAGTCAACGTCGAAAGTCTAGGCGCTAAGCTGAGCTGAACGCCGGGTTGTGGATGTTGGTTTTCTAGTGTCATTGCGGCCTCTTTTAAGAGTAAGAGGCCGGCAAAGGAGAGAGGCGTGTGACCCGTCCCTTCGCCGGCATGATCCGGATCAGGTTCAAAGGGTCACTGCGCTGCCTTCGGCCAACAGTATCTCAGCCCCTTGACGGGGCACCCCTCGGTATCAATGAGATTAGTTTAACCTTAGACAACAAGCACGCGTTATTTGATCGTGACTTGCTCGCGAAGCGGCTGCGAATCTTAGGATATTTGCGATAAAGGAAGGCCGCAGAAATGGGGGAAGCGATCATTCCCTGTCCAAGACCGGTGGCGTCCATGCATCAATCGCCGTCTCTGGATAAATCTGCACTGAGCCAGGCTCAAAGTAGCTCTCGATCGCATATCCGAGGTTGGTCAAATCCGTGGGATACCAGCCAACGATTTTACCGCGCCATGACTCTCGCCGCATGCGAGTCTGGCGCATGCGCACAGGGATATCCTTCACCGTTTCACCCACCGATCGCCAACGCCTGATGGCACTCGTGGGAGATCGCAATGCGCGGCAGAAGCACGTTTGGCGCGCCGAGATCATCCTGTTGAGTGCCGATAGCGTTGGCACCGTTGAAGTCATGCGGCAAACCGGCAAGTCGAAGACCTGCGTATGGCGCTGGCAGGAACGCTTCGCGGCTGAAGGCTTCGAAGGGTTGTTGCGCGACAAGACGCGGCCTTCGCGCATCCCGCCGCTCGGGCAGGAGGTCGCCGAGCGCGTGGTGGCGCTGACGCTTGCCGACCCTCCCGGCGAGACGACGCACTGGACTGCTGACATGATGGCGGCCGCGGTCGGCATCAGCGCCAGCGCGGTGCGCCGCATCTGGAGGGCGCATGGCCTTCAGCCCCACAGCTCGCGGCAGTTCAAGCTCTCCAACGACCCGCAGTTCGTCGACAAGCTGCGCGACGTCGTCGGCCTCTATGTCGACCCACCGGCCCACGCCATCGTGCTGTCGGTTGACGAGAAGAGCCAGATCCAAGCGCTCGACCGAACCCAACCCGGTTTGCCCATGAAGAAGGGCAGGCTCGGTACTATGACGCACGACTACAAACGCCATGGCACGACCACCCTGTTTGCCGCCCTCAACTTGCTCGATGGCACCGTCATTGGCAGGAACATGCAGCGTCACAGGCATCAGGAGTTCATCCGCTTTCTCGACGCCGTCAACGCGGAACTGCCGGCCGGCAAGGCCGTCCATGTCATCCTCGACAACTACGCTGCCCACAAGAATCCTAAGGTGCGCGCTTGGCTCGACCGCCATCAGCACTTCACCTTCCACTTCACGCCAACCTCGTGCTCGTGGCTCAATGCCGTCGAAGGCTTCTTCGCCAAACTTTCGAAACGTCGCCTCAAGCGCGGTGTCTTTCATTCGGTCTTCGACCTCCAGGCCGCTATCAACCGCTATCTCGCAGAGCACGACCTGAAACCCAAACCCTTCGTCTGGACCGCCGATCCTCACAAAATCATCGCCGCCGTCAAGCGGGGGCACCAAGTGTTAGATTCGATGTGAAAATCTCACACTTTGTACCGAACGCGGACGAGTAATGCCGGCGTCGACGTGCTTCATGCTCCGGCGTGATGGCGCCCCTTATCCGATCGGATGCTAAGTAGACCGCCTGGTACAGTTCCAGGACTGGGCCTGTTTCCGTCACAAGTGCGATCCTGATCGAGACGCACAAAGGTCAGGCGTCGAACCGCGGTTGGTGAAATAGGGTAGGAGACCGACATGGACGGCCGTTTTGAGGAAGTGATCACCACCCGCGAGCGTTTGCGCGAAATCATCGAACTGCCTAGTCATCGAGTGGCAGGAAAAGCTATTGATCATATCGACGATATCTGCCGCCGCTTCATTGCCGCCTCTCCCTTCGTGATGGTTGCCACGCGCGGCGCGGACGGATTGCTCGATCTCTCGCCCAAAGGCGATCCCGCCGGCTTCGTGGCCGTTCTGGACGACCACACGCTCGCGATCCCCGACCGCTACGGGAACAACCGTTTGGACACCTTCGAGAACCTGCTCACCCACCCTGAGGTCGGCCTGTTCTTCATCATCCCGGGAAACAACGACACTTTGCGGGTCAGCGGCAAAGGCAAGATCGTGATCGACCGGTCGCTGCAGGAAAAACTGGCCGTGAACGGCAAGGCTCCGACACTGGTCCTGATCGTCACCGTCGAAGAGGCCTTCACGCATTGTCCCAAGTGCATTGTCCGGTCGAAGCTATGGAAGCCGCAGGAGTGGCCGGATCGCACGAATGTGCCGACGCTGGCCGAGGCGATGGTGGCTCACGCCAAGCTTTCGGAGTCGGTGGCGGAAATGCAAGTCATCATCGACGATGACGGGGCGACGCGCCTTTATTGAATAGAGCGATCGATGCCTGGGCCGCCCTGAAGGCGGGCCCAAACCCTGACAAGCGGACTTCAGCATCGGGTACCAAGCGTCAGATGCTCACCACTAGCTTTTTCCGCCACACTCTCTTGCGACATTGAGGTCTGGGGATCACAGCCTCGTCCGCTCGATAAATCCAAATTGCACCCTGTCCAGCCTGATCTTCTACCGACTATGTGAAGCTTGCCCAGCTGTCTCGAAATGGAAAGGGCCTGCAAGAACACGGCCAAGGTAACCTTTGACGCAAGATCGCAGCGGCCGGGAGATGTCTCAAACGTTTCGCCCGCAATGACCGGAACGATGTAGATGCGCCACCTTGTGAGCCTGCTCTTGCAGCAGTATGTTAGGCGCCACTTTCCTCTTGAACCGTCATGGCCCTGACAAGACATTCTGCAATGGTCGGCGGGTGTCGATGAGCCGCCTCTTCATGCAACTAGCTGTTCAGCAGGTCGGGAGGACCGAATGAACCCCGACGCTTTCAGCAGCCCACTTTTTGTGAAGCGTGCAATGTACATCGTGCAAGAGATTGCCAGCCTTGCTGACGCTGTCGATTTCCTCAATGAATGGCCAGAAGATCGCAGAGACCTGATTCACGAAGCCGCCCTCAGAGAGTGCTATGATGCATACGAGGGGCGAAAACCTGTAAGCGCAGCGCGCAATGCCTTTTTCGGCTTTGCGAAACGGGCCGCCATATTGGAAGATGCAACTCCGCCATGCAGTGGCTCGCTGCCTGCAAGTCGGGCTGTGGAAAAGTGCGAGCGTAGGCGTCGGCGCCGTGTGTGAGGCTGGCGCAGGGCACGCCGAGGAGGGCATTGTGTTGAGATTTCACAGATAGCCGAAAGCAGGAGCAGTTCTCAACATTAACCGCAAAACGGCAGATCTCACCCCGACCCTGAACCAGACACCGCACATCGGTCGCTGGTGGCCATGCGACGGAGGTGCAGCGGAACCGTTCGGCTGGACAAAGAAGTGCGACCCAGGCCATTGCCGCATGATGGCTGTGGAGGAGCGGTGGATGACCGGCTTGAGGAGATTTGAGAGGCCAGTCGTTGTTCAGGTTAGCCGCCACAGCTCAGAGCGTATCGTGTTCGATGTTAGTGATGCAGCCGCTATCTTGCTGCGTGATCTTCATCGTCAGACCGAGAAACGGAAGGTAGCGATGGACGCCTGTCTGCAGGTATTGCGTGGTGAGGCTCATCCACCAGCTGCTCGAAGAGCTTTCGTGGCAGCCGCGCTCGAAGCAAAAATTCTGCGCAGCGATTAAAAGCTGGGACGCGCGCTGAGGAATTGTGTTCATCTTCGCATCGCTGCCAGTTATCGCTCAAATGGCCTGCACGGTGTTATTCATTGTGTCACGGTCTTCCTTCCGAAGGCGAGGCGCTGCTTTTGATTGGCGAGGCGATACCGTCACCCCGCTCATACGCTTCGTCCCACATGCGACCAAACACGCCGGCACGCTTCATCCCAAAGCGCCTCGTCAATCTCGTCGGGAATGGATCGCTCATGGCCGAAAACACGCAACCGCGCTCAATGCGTGCGTATGGCCCAGACCAACGAAATCGGAACCTTCTGGCTGCGTCGGTGCGCGAGGCTGTAGCGTCCTTTGATCAGACCGCGTCGGGACCTTCCGATGCGAGGAGCAGTGCGACTTCGACGCGGTTTCGGCCTTTGTGCTTGGCCTTGTAAAGGGCGGTGTCGGCGGCGAGAAGCAGGCCTTCCGGCATCCTGATTGTCCCGCCCGATCGTGACAGTGCCGTCGCTGAGCCAATGCTGACTGTGACGCGTCCGCCGCCTTCCGGATTGTCGCCATGAGGCAGCCCGAGGTTTTCTATTGCGAGCCTCAGCCGTTCCGCTATTTCAAGCGCTCCCTCGCCATCGGTATCAGGCAAAATGACGGCGAGTTCTTCCCCGCCGTATCGAGACGCAAGATCCCCAGGACGTTGAATCACGTCTCTCATGGCGGCGGCGACCGCGCGAAGACAATCGTCGCCCACCTGATGGCCGTATTTGTCGTTAAAACCTTTGAATCGATCGATGTCGAGCAATAGCAAAGACATCTGTCCAGCGCTGCGAACGGTGCGTCGCCATTCCCTATCCAAGGTCTCGTCGAAGGCTCGGCGGTTGCCCAGGCCGGTCAGTCCGTCCGTCATCGCAAGCGAGCGGAGTTGTTCTTCGAGCCGTTTGCGTTCTGTGATATCTCTCATGATCAGGACGAAGTCGCCTGGAACGCCAGTTAGCGGATCACGGACGATGCGCGCCTTGCTCTCCACCCAGACAGTTTCCCCATCCTTCCGCCGGATCTCGATCGCAAGCGGCTCGCCTTCATCTGCCCCGGCAAGCAAGAGCGCGGCTGCCGCAGCGATGTTTTGAAGATGCTCCGGCGGGACGAACATTTCCGGACCATGCCCAACCATTTCCTCCGGCAGCCATCCCAGAAGTCGGGTGCATGAGGGTGAAACGTAGCGTGCCTTCGTGTCCGGCCCGAGTTGCATGATGATGTCACCGCTGTTTTCGGCGAGCATCCGGAAATCCGTTTCTTCCGGAAGAATGTCCGAACGGATAGCCTGGCCTGCCGGTGACTGCCCGGGCCCGGGGCGACCGAAAGCCTTGCGAATAAGCTGTGACGCGGATGGCAGGCGCATGTTTGGTTCCTTTCCGGACTCTTTTCTGCGGGGCGCCGCAGCATTCTTTATCGGCTGTTCAAGCCACCCCAGGAAGGATTTCTGTCAGGCGATCAGATCGATTGAGTTCGCTATGCCGCTCGCTATCCTAGTCTCCTCAGCAGGTGGTCGCCCGAACCGCTTCAAAAGGCCTTTCGCTATTTGACGTGGTACCGCTTGCGAAAACAGATACCCCTGACCCAGCTGGCACCCGATCTCCGCAAGTAAAACGGCCTGGGCTTCGTTCTCGATGCCTTCGGCGATGACCTGGATGTCGAGCTTGTGGGCGATGCCGACCAAGCCCTCGACGATCGCCAGGCTCGGGTCTCCCTGGACAAGGCGATCAATGAAGGATTTGTCGATCTTGATTATATCGACCGGCACCGTCAGCAGATGCGTGAGCGAAGCGAAGCCGGTTCCGAAATCATCGAGCGCGACGCGCAGGCCATGGGCCCGCAACGCCTTGATCTCCCGAGCGACGACCGGATCCCGCTGGCCGAGATAGACCGACTCCGTGACCTCCAAAATGATATGCTTCAATGGAACGTTCTCGCGGCCGAAGGCGGCTTCGAGACGCGCGTAAAGCGTGCCGCTATAAAAATCGGCTGAGGTAATGTTGATGCCGACATGCTGCAACGGAATACCTTGATCCAGCTACGAGCGCGCGTCCGCTGCGACGATCGCCATCATGCGTTCCGTCAGATGCGAGGCGACGCTGACATCGGAGGTCGCCTGATGAAACGCAGCGGCGGAAACGATCTCGCCATCCGGCTTGCGAAGGCGGCAGAGGGCCTCCATGCCGACGATCGCACGGGTGTCGAGCCGCAGGATCGGCTGGTAGAACGCGTCGATCCGACCTTCGCGCAAGGCCACGTCAACATCGCGTATCACCTCGATCCGGGTCTTGATTGCGCTGCCGATTCCCGGCGAGTACAGCACGAAGCCGCCTCGCGACGTTTCCTTGGCGTGGTAGAGCGCGAAATCGGCGTTTTGGCGCACGCTTTTCGCATCGTCCCCCGCCGACAGCACTGCGCCGCCGATGGTAGCCTGTGCCAGGATCATATGCCCGTCGCAGTCGGCGGGCACAGCCAGAGTGTCGAGAATACGATGCGCCGCGCTCTCGATGCCGGCGGGCGCTCCGGCTCGCTGAAGGATCACGGCGAACTCGTCGCCGCCCATGCGGAACACGCGGTCAGGCGCTACGCTTTCGGCGAGACGTGACGCCACCGCCTGTAGCAAAGCATCGCCGGCCGCATGGCCGAAGGTGTCGTTGATGGTCTTCAGGTTGTCGAGGTCGATGATCAGGACCGCCCAGGCGCTCGGTTGGGTACAGGACAGCCGCTCCAGGGCGACGTCCAAACTCGCCCGGTTCGGCAGGTTGGTGAGGGCATCGACATAGGCGCCGCGCTCTCGCTCGATAACCCGCTGGTGACGCTCAAGCGCGATGGCGCACAGTGAGGTAGACGAGGCGACGACCTCCTCCTCGCGCGGGGTGGGGCCGCGCCGCTCCGTAAAGTACAGGGCAAAGGTGCCGAGCACAGCGCCCTCTGCGTCGCAGATCGGGCTCGACCAGCAGGCCTTCAGGCCCAGCGCCAGGACTGGCTCCTTGAAGTTGATCCAGCGCGGGTCGGTCGCGATGTCCTTCACAGCCACGGCTTTTCCGAGATAGGCCGCACTGCCGCAGGAGCCCACCAGCGGGCCGATCACCATGCCTTCGAGAAGAGCCATATATTCATTCGGGAAGCTGGAACCTGGGAGGGGATGCAACAAGCCGTTACCGTCAACGCGCAGAACGGAACACCTGACGCTCGGCAACAGTTTATCGATCTGGTGGCAAAGACGGTCCGTCGTCGCTTCGAGCGTTTCGCCCCTGGCGATCATTTCGAGAATATTGTTCTGGAGATGCAGCACGTTAACCCGCCAATACGCTACCTAAGTACCCTGGTGAAATCACCCTGATGAGGCGCAGTGCACAAGATGACAGTGTCAGGTAATTCTTTATAAGTGTTATCTTTCGCCTCTGATAAACCAGGGCCAGGACTCATTGATCAGAGCCAGAAGATAACGGCAGCTGCGATGCAGATGGCCGAGAAAGGCGGATGCCGGTCCACGGATTTTCAGGTAAGTACAAGGCGAAGCAACCCGTTGTTCCGGGATGTCGGCACCAATATCCTGAAAGGCCGGCTGAGTTCACATCCCGACGGGGCACGCCGCCTTGCCGATCTTTCACGAAACCGGCGCAGTGCGCTCTTGAAGGTTTTTGTGGTGCGGAGTACGAATTTTTGCTGTCCGGGGCATTCTTTGGAACATTATTCGTCGCCAAGACGCTGAAATAAGCTCAGAAAGGCAAAGTCGTTCGGTGGTTTCCTCCCATTCCGCTGAATGATGTTCCCCTCTGAAGGTTTTAACCTTCTTTTGGCCGGGCCGCATTCGAGCCCGGCCATTTTTAGTTCCGGGGGCTCCTTGTTCAGCGGCGCTGGAACGCGTTTTGCGGGGGCATTCATTCGCCACTTCAGCAGCATAGTGTGCACACTATTGTCGGGCACGGTTAACGGCCGATTGGCAGCAGGTCACCCCATGCCGGATCCCAAATGTCGTCGCTCTCAAGCGCAACGACTGCCCGCACCTTTTTAAAGTCGGCGAGCACCTCCACGGCCGGACGCCGCCCCGTTTCCTGAGCTGCGGCGTAGCCGGTGTATTTGTGACCGTCCGGCTCAAACCACTCCAACGATTCCACACTAGCCATGGCGTCGCCCTTGCGGCCGCGCGTGATGCGAATGATCGTGATCCCGTCCTCGGCGCTCGCGTCCATGGAGACACGCTGCCAACGCTTCATCATGCCTCTACCCCCATCTTGTTCCAAAGGCGGTCGGATCATCTCGACGAGCTCGGCCTCGAGGCCGGCGGCCCGTTCCACTCCAGCGCCGGCGGAACGGCGATGTAAACCTCGAGAGTGGTCCTGGCGTCCATCTGCTCGGCGGTGATCTCGTTCAGCCACCAGCTTACCATGCATAACACACTAGGGCTCGCAAGGGCTTGGGAACAATCTCGAACCATTTGCTCACCTCCAAGCGGCGTCTATCAACTCACAACCAATATGACGCGTAGGACCGCAGCCTGACGATAGTTGTGACACACAATCGAAGCAGCTCACTGACTAGCGTATGCCAGGATGACCCGAGATCCCGGGACAGAACTGTGGCCGCGAAGCGTCTCAGCGAACATTTCATTGCGATTGCCCGCGATGATTTTGAACATCTCAATATGTTGATGATAATCAGCTCCTTGGGAGCCCTGATTTACTGGACATATCGAATGTGGCACTGAGTAAATTGCTATCTGGCCGTGCGCGCACATACCGCCCTGGTTTCCTTGCGCGGATGTTTCCTTCCGGAAAATGGAAGCTGACCCTGGACCCCAAGCTGTCCGGGCGCATTCGGCTGAGCCAGGGTGGCGATGTTGATCTCAGCTGCCTCGATATCGTGTCGATTTCGACCAGCAAGGCGCTGCTGTGGCATACCGTCGAGATCCGCGCACGCGGCAGAACGGACAATCTGTCGGGTCTCTCGGGAGACGCGTCCGAGCAACTGGCCGCAGACCTTCATGCGTTCATCAACACCCATCTCTTCGACCTCATCGGCACAGAGACGGATCATTTGCTCGATGTCGATGCCAGGCTTCGGGAGATCACCGAAGGCAACAGACAGTATCTCGCGCAGGCCGATCTCGGCCGGGCCATCGCCAGCGTGCCCGGCAGCGCCGCTGCCGCACTTTCTCACCCGCTTCTGGATCCACAATTGATGCCGGCCGGGCTCAAGGCCTCCCTGCCGGTTTCGTTCGCCATGCTGACCGATCCGTGCGTTCGCCACGCCTATAATGAAGCTTTCGTTGCCGCGGAATTGCGCAAGTTCCAGCCATTTTTCGACGATCTCGACGGACGCTCCCTTTCCGATCAGCAACGCGAAGCCTGTATCCGTCTGGAGGATAACAATCTGCTCGTCGCCTCGGCCGGGTCGGGCAAATCCGCGACCATGGTCGGCAAGGTGGCCTATGTCCTGGAAAAGCAGCTCTACCGGCCCGATGAGATCCTGCTTCTGGCTTTCAATAAGAGCGCAGCCGATGAACTCAGGACCAGGATCGCACGACAGCTACAGGTCGAGGAAAGCGCTCTGAAGTGCCGCGTCGAGACGTTTCATGCGCTTGGACGCGGCATCATCGAGGACGTCGAGGGACGCCCGCCCCAGCTTGCCAACTGGGTCGATCATCCCGCCGGCGAAGCCAGGGCCATCGAAGAGATTATCCGGAGCCTTGTCGAGACCGATCCGGAATTCGCGCGATTGTGGTGCGACCTGCTCGTGGTGCATGCCAAGGCGGACATCCCGGCCGAGGTCTTCGACACGGAGGCAGACTACCGTCGCTATGTGTCGGACCGTCTCAGGAAGGGCGAGGCCACAATTGGCTCGCTTGCCGGCGTCATCGTCAAATCGCTGCAGGAGAAGAAGATCGTCAACTGGCTCTGGCTGCATTCCGTCGCATTCGATTATGAACGGCAGATTGCGGTCGAGGACGATGACGGGACGGTCCGCCATCTGCATCCCGACTTCTACTATACGCTGACCGACACGGTGCACGAGCATTTCGCGCTCAACGCCGATGGGACCTCACCCATTGCGGATTATGTCCAGCACGCTGAGAGCAAACGGCAGGCCTATCACCGTAAAGAGATCGATTTTTTCGAGACCACTTCGGCGCAGGCTAGCAGCGAGACGCTGCTCAGCACACTCGAAGCGGAGTTGGCGCGGCGCGCGGTTCCTTTCGAGCGCAAGAGCTATGCCGAGATCACGAAGGCGGTCGAGCCTGTGGTGATCAAGCACTATCACAAGCTCATTTCCACCTGCATCAAGCATATTCGCGCCAGCCATCTAACGCTCGACATGCTGCTCGAGCGAGCCGGGACACTACACGACAAGGAGCGCGCGAAGCTCTATGCCCGCGTCGTGTGGATGATCACACGGGGCTATTCGCAAAGGCTGGAAGAGACCAACCGGATCGACTTCGATTCGATGATTGCCGACGCGGTCCGGCTGGTCGAAACCGGGCGGTATCAGAGTCCCTATTCCCTAATCCTTGTCGACGAGTTTCAGGATATCTCCGAGCCGCGCGCCAATCTCATCAAAGCACTCAAGCAGCAGAAGGCATTCAGCAAGGTGTTCGCGGTCGGAGATGACTGGCAGTCGATCTATCGCTTTGCCGGATCAGACATCACGATCTTCACTCAATTCGAGGCCAATTTCGGGGCAAGCTGGCAGGGACGTTTGGAACAGACCTATCGCTGCAATCAGCTCATTGCCGAGACGGCCGCCAGATTCGTCCAGCGCAATCCCGAACAGATCGCGAAGTCGGTTCGCTCGACACGGCCTGCCATTCCGCGTTCGATCCGGGTCATTCCCATTGACGACGAACGCGGCAGGCCCGACTTCGCCCAGGCTTGCCATTGCCTGCTCGAACGGCTCGACCATGCTCTGGGCAGCATCGCCGCGCAGTGGCGCAACGAGCCAGATGCAAAACTCAAGATTCTGGTTCTATGGCGGTATAATTTGCTCGATCCGTTTGGCGGAATCCCGCCTTCCTTCGCCAATATCGAGGTTTCGGGCCTGTCCTTTCATCGGGCCAAAGGGCTTGAGGCGGATTACACGGTTTTGCTCGATGTGAGTGAAGGCGATTATGGCGTGCCGAGCCGCATCGAGGACGATGAACTGCTCAACCTGGTCATTCCCCGGCCTGAAACCTTCGCCTACGCTGAAGAAAGACGCCTGTTCTACGTCGCGCTCACGCGCGCCAGCCGGGGCGTATATCTCATCACCAACAGCCGCCAGCCCTCCCGCTATATCCGGGAACTTTGCGAGATAGCCGGGGAAGAGGTGCGCTACGAGACGATCGAAGGGTCTGCCTTGCGTCAATGCCCCGCTTGTCTGGTGGGCCAGATGGTCGGGAAGCGCAACAGGGACGGGACGGTGTTTCACGGATGCAATCAGTTCCCTGATTGCAGGCACAGCGAAGGTGTTCCGGCGCAATCGTCGGCGCACCTGCATAGGCGCGCCTAACGTCAGGAGCACCGCTGCCACTTGGGAGTTATCGTGAGAATGCGTCGGTTTGGTTCGCGTTGGGCATTTGATTTGAGAATGGCGGAGCTTGGGATTCTCAATTTAAGTGCACGTTTCAAAGTAAGTGCAAAGCGACACTTGTCCCGGCCACTTCCCCAAGCGAGTGTGCTCCCTGACATGATCGATTTCGTCAGCCTTCGAACTGCAGGCGCAGGGCCCATTCGGGGAAATCGATCAGCGGATTCCGATTGCCTTGCAGGACGTAGATCGCCGCATTGCGATGTTTTTCCCACTCGTCGGGGGCAAATTGTTCATGCCAAGCCAAAAGCGTTTTCAGCCGCTGGCCGGCATAGCGCCTGCCGACATAGCCGGCATATCGGAGCATGAAATAGAGCGTCGCCCGCGCAGCTGCGCCCTTCCCACCTTTGGGCTCGAAGGCGTCGTCTTCGACTCGCCCGCAATCTTGCATCGTTCTTTCGAACTCGTGCTGAACCAGCGGGTAGTTCGAGCGGAAGCTGTTGCAGCGCGGCTCGCACGAGAAGAGATGGTGAAGGTCGCCGCGCATCGGCTCCTTCTTGCTGAACCAGCTTTGCGGCACGACATGCTCGCAATTGTACTGGAACTGCGCTTCCAGCATTGCTTCCATCTCCGTGGATTCAAGCACACCGCGCTCCAGAAGCGCCTCGCGCGCCTCGGTCCGCAGCCGCTCCACTTCGGCGTCGGCTTGGATGAAATATTCGGGTGTGGCTTCGAAGCCGGAATAGATGCTCTGTACCATCGCGTTCGGACGGACGTCGACCCACGGATAGACGTGCTTTGAAGGCCCGTAGTTTAAGGGCGTGGTGTGGGTTTGCTTCAGAGTCCCGGCAACTTTTTGGGTGAAGCCCGCTGTACCCGCCGAAGTCCCGGTCCAATAGGCCTCGCGGACGACCGCGTCGGCGGCGTCGTCATAGTAGGTGCTCCTGTCGGCAAGCCGTGCCCGAGCTTCCGCCAGTGTCGGAGCCCCGGTCACCGGCTCGTTGCGCCGGCGCAGACCGCGTGACAGGCGCCGCGCCTCGTCGTCGGTCAATGGCTGACCGACAGACGGCGCGGCATCCGCTGTCCCTGTGGCGGCCAGACGCAAGAGGATCGGGCGGTGATCGGACACTTCCAGGAATCGGTCGATGGTTCGGTCGAGCGCGACAATCATGAAATCCCGGCCGTCCGGCACGAGATTGGGCGAGATGAAGACATGGTCGATCAGCGACCTGAAGGGCGCCTTGACGTAGGTGATCTGCTTGTCCGAAGCATCTTGGGCGGTGAGCGCGGTCAGGCCGACGGAGGTCAGCGCGTCGAGGTCTCCGGATGCCAGGGTCGCATTGGCGTCGCCGCCGATGATCCAGTCGTTGTCGAAGCCGGGGTCCTGGGCGAGCTCGGCGACCGCTTCGGCGAGCAGGCGCGCCGCCATCTGCCGGCGCAGGCTGCCCTCGTCCTTTGCCTTCAGATGGATGGGGACGAGGTTAAACGTCGAATCCATGCCGTGAATCTTGGCCGTCACCTCGTAGAGCGCCGGATAGCGGTCGAACACCTTGCCGTGGACCGCTTCGAGGCCGAGATCATCGAATTGACGGCTGTCAACCTGGAACCAGCGCTCGACTTTCTCAGGCCAGGTTTTCGCCGCCACCCCGACCGAGCTCTTGTTCCACATTACCGTGGTGATCTGTCGCTCTGAAGCGGCGTCCTGGCTGGCGAGCACCCCCCAGGACTTGGTCTGATAGCTGGTTTCCAAATGCCGGGCCAAAGCCTCGGTTGCTTCGAGGCTCGATTCCACGAACACCCAGACGTCGAGGTTCATTTCAACAATGATACGCGCGACGGAATCGAGCTTGTCCTGCCAGCGTTTGTTGAGCCATTCGATGTTCCAGAAGCCGATATCGAGGTCCTGATCCTCGCCTTTGTAGGCATCGACGACCCGCTCCATACCGCTGTCGTTCTGGACGACCGTGCGACCGAGGGTGCCGAAGAACCCGACCAGTTCATCCGTGCCGGCGAAAAGTTCGAAAAGCCGCGCCGCTTCTGCGTTGCCGGTTTGCGCCTCCAGTTCCAGAGCAGCGGCGATGGCCGAGAACTTGATGCCTTCGTTCGACTTGTCTTTCGCCGCATGGTGAAGCGCCACGAGCTCCCAACCGTCATTCATCACCGGCGCGCCCGAACTGCCCGCCTCGGTGTCGGACTGGTATTGGATGACCTGGGTGTTTTGGAACACCACCGTGTTGTTGCGGATCGCGACTTCCTTGAGGCGTCCGTTGGGGTGCTGGATGACATTCAGCTTGTCTTCGTCAGCTACCACAAAGGCCTGCCGCAGAAGCGGAATGCTGCCGAAGGTCGAGCCGGGTTGGCCTTCGACGGCGACAAACGTGACATCGAGACCGCCCTTGCCGCCGGTGGCGACGACCGGGCTGGTCCAGAAAAGGAGATCGGGACGCAGGCGGAAAGTTGAGACCTGTCGCACACTCCCGTCGGGAAGGGCGGCGAAATCGAACAGCGCGCGACTGCGGGCAGCGACCTCCTTGCTGTTGAGGACGTGATGGTTGGTGCAAAGTATACCCGGCGCGACCAAAAAGCCGGACCCGCTCCACGTGCCGGAGCGCCCCTTGTAGTCGACACCAGAAGCGTCGATCTTGCAGACGGCGCGCGAGCGAGCTGCCCCCTCCTCCAGCCACCAGGCCGGCCGCAGATCGTTGGAGCCGACAACCTGTTCCAGGGTGACGGAGAGCTCCTCGAACATGGTGCTGGCGTCGGCCGGCAGACCTTCGAACTTCGGGATGCGAAGGCGTCGGGTCTCCTGGACATCACCGGGCAGGATGGCCAGATCCTTGATGCCCCAGTCCGCAGCGCTCTTGGGCACGGGGCCGGCGTCGGGCCGCTCCACCGCCATTTGCTGCTCGAACGAAAGATTTGGCTCTTGTGCTGAATCCGCCATCTGGCCCCCCGAATCAGAAGTGATGCGGAACCTATAATCGACGGAAACAACGAAAATATTACGGTTGTGCAGGTGGTCGGTTATCGGAACTCATCCGCATAGCCGGTGGCCATGGTGTCATTTCAGAAATCGTGAAGGCGAAAGCGGCCAAGGACTGCATCGTTGCGCCGGACGACGTCATCGCGGCCGCACCCATATCATTCTTACCTCCTGGTGCGGCATGAAGGACGTGCCGGACAAGATCAGGAGGCGCCCGGTCGGGCAGCGAGTCCAGGGGTCAGAAATAACCCGCATCGTCGAGATCAAGTCGCCGCTCATCCTGCAGTCAGGGCAGACTACTTTGACCGACGGTCTCGATGCGATTGCCGCGGCTCTTCGGCCTCTCCAGCCGTTTGCCGGCTAGCCTCCGCTGCCGGATCTTCGGATATTGAACTCCCATCATGCAGGGGTGGACGATAGTTCAGTCGGGAATGGCATGTGCAGCTGCGATGCGGCTGCGGACGCGACAGCGCCGCCACAAGGGACTCGATGTTCATGCTGCCTGCCGTTCCCAGCTCGGAAAGGGATCGGGCAGGTCGCGCCAGCGGCCGGGCATGAAGTCGCGCTCTGGAACGAGGCAGGCGTCGAGCTCGGA
>NZ_VLKT01000082.1 GCF_007830515.1 Mesorhizobium tianshanense | reverse complement strand
GACGGCGAGATGGGCCCAGTTCGGCTCTGTGCGCCGCCGCGTGCCCTGCTTGACGCCATTGCGAGCGAAGAGTTTGTTCTCAAGCGCGTCATCGGTCAGCTCGCCTGGCAGGGGCCAGCTCAACCCGATTGCCGCTGCGCGCCGCAGATTATCCTGCACCGTACTGCGTGCTATTCCCAGCACGACCGCAATCTCGCGGGAGCTGGTCCCGCTTCCGGCAAGCCGAAGCATTTGTCTCAACTGTCTCATGGTCAGCCTTCTCTTTGCCGGCATCAAAATGTCCTCGTTCATCGCGAGGTAATTGATGCCAAAGTTGCTGACCCAGGAGGTAATCTTCAGTGCCGAAAACCGGCCGGTCTTTGGTTGGAATGGTGGCCGGCTTCACGTCGGAATGGTGGCCGGTGTTTGATCGGAATGGCGGCCGGCTTCACGTCGGAATCCGCACGTGCGGAGGTTTGACCCGATGAACATGCAAAAGCGCCCCGCCTTCGGGTGGGGTCCGATGGCGCGCCCAGGCGGTGACGATTATGCCTGCGTCGCGTGCGCGTTTGGCATAAAGGTTCGCGCCCGGCACGAGAGAAATCCAAAAGCATCAGGGCGAGGTATGGCAGCGGATGGCTGCTCTGCTTCGCCGCACAGGCGCCATCGTCGAGAAGCCCCGTCATGCAGCTGCTGGATATGAGATAGATGCCGAGATCATGAACGGTAGCCGCAAAATCCTCGTTGAAATCAAAACGACTACATCGGCCGCTGATGTGTACTCTGGGCTTGGGCAATTGATGCTCTATTGCAAGCTTCTTCCGCGACTGGCCCAGCACATCCCCATTTTGCTTTTGCCAGAAAGGCCCAGGGACCCTCTCGCCGACGCGATCGCAGAATGCGGCGTGACAATCTGCACATTCGATATGCAACACGTAGGGCAGACGCCGGACGTCACCTTTTCACCAGATTTTCTGCGGCGATGCGGAATGGGCGAGGAAGATGCATGATGCAGAACTTAGCCCCGCGATGCGATGGAGAAGCCGATTGCGGACCTGTGTGGCGACTGCGCCGCCGACCCCAATAACATCCTTGCTACGCCGGCTTTCGTCCGCGTGCAGGAGGTTTTTCGTGATAGCTAGCCGTCGTGCTCGTGCGTAGAGCGCGGTGGTGCCCATTGATCGTACCAGCTGAAACAACTGGCCCTCTCGATGAAGGCACGCAGGATACCGTCAGACGCAACAACCTGGTAGATGGCGCGCAGCCGCGTAATCGTGAAGCTTACCCCATCTGGCGCGACATGAGATGATGGGCGAGAGATGATGACACTGAAGGAGCCGAGGAGCTTGCAGTGTCAGTTTCTATGTCTGCGTCCTCAACGACACTTCGACGAAACTGCGGCAATTCGGCCTCGTCGATGTGTTCAAACCATTGACCCATGGTCAAGCCATCCCGATGCGATCCGGAGGCCTATTCCAGCCCTGCGAGTGGCGCGGTGGAGGCGAATGTGCCAGCCGAAACAGCCTGTGCACATACATAGCGGGACCAAAGACGAATTCAGTTTCTCAAAGATCAGTTTCTCAAAGAATTGAGGCTCGTGAGGACGCCAGTAGGGCTATGGCCTGATTTTGCGTGCGCACGCCGAGCTTCCTCTTGGCGTTGTCCAGATGGAAAGCGGCGGTGCGCGGCTTGATGCCCAAGATGCAGCCGATGTCCGAGGCGGACTTACCACGCGCGGCCCATTGAACGCACTCATATTCGCGGGGTGTCAGCAAAACGCCGTCCACCATTCGATTGACCGAGAGTTTACGGCGAACATGAATGTGAAAGTATGTCGCCATGAGTTGGAGCGCCTGCTCATACCGCTCGGCTACGCGCAGGAACGCGGAATTGGGCTCATCCGCGGCAAAGGTCATCGCTGCAACACAGCCCCTGCGATCGACAATCGGGATCGTCAATCCACAGCAGATGCCGAACTCTGCCGCTTCAGCGAACAGCCTTTGCTGAACCTGCGATGTCTCAACGCCACGAAGATCCGGTACCCATCGAAAAGGACATCCGCCACATCGCGAACGCAAGACGATTGGATCGAGGTTCTGATAACGGTTTTGCAGATAGTGCGCGGTCCAGGGAGGCGGATAATTCGAGATCAGCTTGGGCTCGCCGGAAGGTTGCAATGGCAAGGACAGATAGGCAAACGTGAGTAGATCAAGGCTCGCGGCCGCGCTGGCCATGGCTTCCCGAAAATCTGTCTCATCGACACTATCCGACAGCTGTTCCAGGAATGTCTCGAAGATAAGTGGCATGGCCCTCGTCATTGTCTGACTCAATCCCTCCATCTGTCTGCTGCGCGCCACCCGGCCTGTAGACCCATCGTAAGCCCGCCCGCACAAACGCGGCCGGGCTGACCGTCTTTAAAGAATGCGGCGAGGCTTGCACGATATTCTCGCCGGTCATCGCCAACCGCAGCTACGCGGCGATCCTTGAACGGCAGCCGTTCTTCAGGAAAGGCTGGACGAACTACAAACTCGACGGGATCTTCACGCGCTCTGTCAACGTGATGATCTTCGCCCTACGGCGCGCATCGACGGTGGGACACACAACCGAAGCGGTCGATTGCCGGTTTGAGCGCACGCTCGATTGACGCGGTCGAAAGCGACTCGTCTCCTTCAACGGCCAGGCGCATGAAGAAGCGATTGCTGAAACGGTCCGAGAACTGGCTGCTCTCAGCAAGGTTGGCACCGAGCGCAGCCAGTCGGGTTGCAACGGCCGCGACGATGCCGGGACGGTCTTCGCAGGTTAGAGTAAGAATCTGGAGTTGAGACATTGTAGCTTCGAGTCAAATCGATCTGGAGATCTCGGGCAGGATAACGAAAAGGTCGCCGACGAGGCCGTAGTTGGCGACCTGGAAGATTGGCGCCTCCTCGTCCTTGTTGATGGCGACTTCGAATCCTCCATGCCGGCAAGGTGCTGGATGGTCGCCGGAGATGCCGACGGCGATGTAGAGATCGGGCGCCGCCACCTTGCCGGTCTGGCCGACCTGCCAGTCGTTCGGCGCATAGCCGGCATCGACCGCGGCAAGGGAAGCGCCGACGGCGGCACCGAGCTTGTCGGCGACGGGTAGGATGACCTCCTGGAATTTCTCCAGGAGCCCAGCGCGCGTCCCGATCTTGGCCGAGGTCAACTCCGGACGGTCAGTTTCGGAGAGCTTATTTTCGATGAAAATGGAGAGACCCGGGTCGGCTGCCGCCGAGATATTCTCGACGGCAGCCGCATTGCCTTGGGAGGCACTTGGAAACGAAGCGGTGATCACCTTTTTGGCGTCGGTCGACTGCACCGTCTGGATGGCGTTGCCGGCATAGATCGGCCGCTTGAAGGTGTTGGGCGAGATGACTTCGATGGTCTCGGAGACCTGCGCGACATCGAGCAGTGCGGCCACGCGCGGCGCGACAGTCTTGCCCGACGAGGTCGCCAGCGCGATGATCGTGTCATAGGCACCGGCTATGCCGACGACGAGCGCTGCCAGTGGTTCGGCAAGGCGTTCGGTGAGTTCGTCGGCTTCGGCGAGCAGCACCTTGCTCACGCCCTTGAGCCTAGCGGCGGCATCGGCAGCGCCCTTGGCGCCCCTGCCGGCAACCAGCGCATACACGTCCGAACCGATCTGCAGCGCCGCCGAAAGCGCCTTGGCGGTCTGGTCGGAAATCGTCGCGTTGTCGTGTTCGGCAATCAGAAGAATAGCCATGTTCCCGTCTCCGCTCTGATCGCTTACAGCACGCCGGCTGTTCTTCCCGTTGAGATACGGCCCACTCATTGGCACGAAGCGAAGTCAGCCTGCAGACGAGCCCTATTCGCGTCCCGCGCGCCATTCTCGGAAGGCGAGGTTCAATCGTGCACCCACGTCGGTGAACGGTCGCGGGGGCAATGCTTGGGGCTTCTCAAACGAGCGGAATATGTCGCCGAGCTGGGACCGATGCCCCGCCACGAGTTCCGCCGTTGCGATGCCCGCGGCAGTGGCCTTGGTCGCCCCTATGCCGTTGCACGCGCATGCGGCGAAGATGCGGTCTTCCACTTGGCCAAACAGTGGCACCGAATTCCAAGTAAGCGCCATTGCGCCAGCCCAACGATACTGCATCTTCAAGTGACGATGATCGGGAAAGCGGTCCGCGAACTTGCGGTCATGGAGGTCGCTCGCACTCTTGATCGAGCCGGCGCCAACTTCGATCTTCGGGTTGTAGGTGTAGCGCGAGCGTATGAGGATTCGGTCGCCATCGGCCCCGTTGATACGTCGCACAGTCGTGCCCATCGGCGCGGCCGGTGTCGCTCCCCATTTGCGGGATCCGCCAAGCGCGGAGGGCTCGAACGGTTCGGTCAGCGAGGCATAAGTGAAGACGTGGAGAAGCTTACCGGTCCCGAACCCGAAGCTCTCTGCGTGGCCGTTTGTCGCCAGGATCACCCGGCCGGCCCTGACCTCGCCTTTGGGTGTCTTCACCGTGCAACCGTCCGACGAAGTTTCGATGAACAGGGCGGGCGTCCGCTCGAATAGCCTGACGGGCTCTTGAAACAAATCTGCAATCGCCCTCACCAGCGCGGCGGGTTGGACCATGACCGCACCGGGAGTAAAGAGCCCCGACTTGAAAGATCGCGTGCCCGTGACTTCCTCGATTTCCTCAGCACCGAGAACCTGGTGCGGTTCGCCCAATGAATTAAGCTTGGACGAGTACGTCGCAAGATGCGCCGTGCCGGAGTCGGTCATGGCCACGCTGTATTTGCCACTTGGATCGAACACGTCCTTGTCCCAACCATTCTCCTCCGCCAGATGGGCGTAATGTTGAATGGCTGTCCGCGCTACCACTATCTCGTTGCGGCTCTTGGTAACAGCGTCCACCCCGAAATTGCCCGACGAAATGTCGTGGGGCAAATCAATGATAAATCCGGAGTTACGGCCACTGGCCCCGTTCCCGACCACGTCGGCATCGATAACGGCGACGGAAAGCCCTGGGTGGAGATTTGCCAATCTCGTAGCGGCTGCCAACCCGGCGAAACCCGCGCCGATGATGACGACATCGACAGTGATGGTCCGATCCAATTCGGGCGTTGGTGTCCTCGAAGAAAGCAACGCCGCCCAGCCAGATTCCGCACCATGCGCGGGAAGGCGACGTGCGCGAAAGGTCTTGCTGATCATCGCACCGCTTCTTGCTCAACCAGAGCGCCTAGTGCCTTCCGAAGCGCAGCGATGCGGTCCGTCGAAAGGGGACGGAAAGGCTTTCTCGCATGGCCGCAGCCATATCCAGTGAGTTCGGCGGCCGCATACACGCTTGGCACATAGTCGCCGTCCCAAAGAAGGGACATAATTGGCTCCAGTAGCCGCCAGAGTGACTGCACGTCGTCCCATCTCTTTTCCCGAGCGGCCTTGACGATCGCCACGCAGGTGCGTGGCGCGATGTTCGCGCCGCCCCAGATCAGACCAGAGCAACCCGCGAAAAGGGAGAACGGGACGAGCGGATCGGCCCCGTTGATGACATCCAGGCCGGTGCCGATCAGCCTAACCTGTCCGATCAAGTCTCCACTGCTGTCCTTGACTGCGCGGAATTCGGGCAGTTCGCAGAGTCTGCGGAGCAGGTCCGGGGTTATGCGTACACCGACCGCCTGGGGCACATTGTATCCAATGATGGGCAATCCGACCTTGGCGACTTCGGCGTAGAAGTCGAAGACGCTGTTGTCGTCCGACGGACCTTCGAAGAAGGGCGGAAGGATCATGACACCGTCCGCACCGGAATCCTTCGCAAACCGCGTTCTCGCGACGACGTCGGCCGTGAGCAATGCCGAGGCCTGGGCGATCACCTTGGCCCGTCCGGCGACGATGCGCGCACCGCGTTCGATGAGGGATCTCGATTCATCCGGCGACAGATAAACATGCATGCCCGTGCCGGAGCTGAACACGATACCGTCGACGCCCGCGGCCAGATATCGCTCGATGAGTTCCTGGAAGCGATTGAAATCTATACGCCCATTCGGGTCGAACGGAGCCGTGATCGCAAGATTGAGACCGGAGAAAGCAAATGATGACATTTCAAAAACCCTCGTTTGAGCTGCTCAGGTCGATCCAAAGCGTTTTGGTCTGGCAATATTGATCATGCGCGTGGAAAGCCTTGTCCCGGCCGCCGAAGCCCGATTGCTTGTAACCGCCGAACGGCGTGGCGGCGTCCCCCTCCCCGTAGCAGTTCACGGTGACGGTCCCCGCCCGGATCGCCCGTGCGGCCCGAAGCGCCCGTGTGCCGTCGGCGGTGAAAACGGAGGCAGCCAGACCATATTCGGTTTCATTGGCAAGCGAGACCGCTTCCGCGAGGGAGTTCACCCCAATCACACAAACAATCGGCCCGAAAATCTCTTCCCGGACGTGCTTGCTGTCGTGACGGTCGAATTCCATGATCGTGGGCTCGATCGTGGTTCCGTTGAAGACCTTTCCGCCAGCCACCACCTTGCCATCGCCCTCCAGATAGCTGCTAACCTTCTCGAAATGCGTGGTAGAGATAAGCGGACCGATGCGGGTGTCCGGATCGAGCGGGTCGCCCACGGTCCAGGTCTTAGCTACTTCCGTCAGTTTTTCGAGGAGGCGGTCCTTCACGTCCTTGTGGACGAAGACACGTGAGATGGCCGAGCAGTTCTGACCCATGTTCCAGAACGCGCCGTTGCCGATGTGGGAGGCCACGGCGTCAAGATCGGGAACGTCGTCCATCACGATGCAAGGATTCTTGCCGCCCATCTCAAGGACCACTTCCTTCAGATTGCTCTCCGAGGAGTACTTCAGGAAGCGACGGCCAGTATCGGTGGAGCCTGTGAAGGAAATTGCGTCGATGTCGGGATGGCGACCGATCGGTTCGCCGACCTCCGGACCATCACCGGTCAGGACGTTGAAAACTCCAGGCGGCAGCCCGGCATCGAGAGCGAGCTCTGCGACCCGCAATGTGGTGAGCGACGTCTCTTCAGCGGGCTTGACAACAATCGTGCATCCTGCGGCGAGAGCAGGGCCGATCTTCCATGCGAGCATTAGAAGAGGGAAGTTCCAGGGAAGCACGATGCCGACGACGCCGATAGGCTCGCGCACGATGAGTCCGAGAGAAGAGTCGTTGGCAGGTGAAACCTGATCATATATCTTGTCGAGCGCTTCGGCATGCCATCTGAGGCTGTTGATAGCCTCGGGCACGTCGATGTTGATGCAGTCGCTGATGGTCTTGCCGCTATCCAAGCTTTCCATCAGCGCCAGGTCGAGTGAGTTTTCCTCGATGACGGACGCTAGCTTGAGAAGGACTCTCTTCCGGTTCGCCGGGGCCAGCTTCGACCACCGGCCGTCCTCAAACGCCTGCCGGGCGACAGTGACGGCCTTGTCGACATCGGCCGCCGAACCTGCCGGAAGCTCCGCCAGTACCTCGCCCGTCGCCGGGTTGAGGGTTGTATAGATTTTGCCCGACAGGGCCGCCGCCTGCACCCCATCCACGATCATCTTGTTCGGCAGCCTAAGTGATCTCGCCTGTGTCTTGTAGTCGCTTTTATTGAGCATTTCTGTTCTCCCTGGTGTCACGGTGACACCGACAATGATTATCCGTCGAGTTCGCCCTGCATGCCGTTGGGCACGGCGTAGAGCGCCACGTCGCTTCGGAAAACGTCGAGATGCGCGCGCACCAGTTCGCCCGCCCGCTCTGCATCCCGGGCTTCGATGGCCTCGATCATCTGATCGTGCTGCCGCGCAGCGGTTTCCTGGTCCTTTTGGATCCGCGGGCCGCCGTTTTGGCGATAGAAGATCTTCCCGATCCGGGCGTGATCGATGAGAAGCTTCTTGAGACTGGGAAGCAGATACTGGTTGTGCGCCATCTTCCCGATGTTCAGATGGAACTGGTGATTGAAGATCACCCTGTTCTCAACGTGGCCGTCGGCAATGGACTGCCGGAACTTCTGCTGAGTCTGCTTGAGGATTTCGAGGTCCCCAGCGTTGTGGTTGACAGCCGCGAGCTTCGTCGTTCCGACGTAGATCATCGGAGCGACGATCAGGAAATCCCGAAGCGTCTGGTAGGACATGATGGATACGCGCGCAGCGCGGTTGGCCTCAAGATCGACATAGCCCTCGCCCGCCATCTGCCTCATGAGTTCGCGGACCGGAGGACGGGACAGGCCGAATTCCTCACTGAGAGCGACTTCGTCGAGAACCGCCCCCGGCTCGAGCTGCATCGTCAAAATACGATGCACCAATGTTTCAGCAAGAATGCCCTTTCGGTCCGTCGAGGCAGCGGGCTCATTCAGGATCATAGCGGCTCCTTAATCTCAAAGAAAGACATATTGTAGACAAAGATCATGAGTCAAGATAGGTAAACGATATTACCATGATGCGGTAACAGCCTACGGCAGCTCGCGGGGTGGTCCAACGGGTGGAGGCAAGAACGGTGTTTCATTCATCACCACGGCGCAGACAGGCAAGATCCGTTCGGCTCAAGGTCGGATTCATCCTGGCCCGCTCCTTCACGTTGACCGCCTTCGCCATGTTTATCGACACGCTTAGACTTGCCAGCGATGAATCCGACAGGTCAGGTCGGATCAATGCGGATTGGGAGGTGCTGTCGAACACCCGGCATCTCGTCACGTCGAGCTGTGGCGTCCAGGTCTCGCCGACGTCTTTATTCCTTGACCCGATGGAGTTTGACTACATTGTCGTCGTTGGGGGACGATTGACCGACGGTCAGGCGGTCGACAACGAAACCCTGAGGTATCTTCGGGATGCTGCGTCCAGAGGAGCGCGATTGATCGGAATCTGCACCGGAACGTTCATTCTGGCTGAGGCAGGTCTTATGGCCGCGCACGAGACCTGCGTCAGCTGGCTTCACTACGTCGACTTCCGGGAGCGATTTCCTGATTTAAAGGTTCGGGCGGACAGAATCTATAACTTGGATGCCACGCGGGGATCATGCGCGGGCGGCAGCAGCACTGCCGATCTGGCGGCAGAATTGGTGCGACGGCACATTGGAAACGCGGCCGAGCGGAACGCGCTCGAAGTGCTGCAGATCGACAAAGTTCGGAACGCAGAGTGGGTGCAACCGCGTCGGCCGTTGACGATAGAGACGCACGACCCGAGGCTCCGCGCTGCGCTGATCCTGATGGAGCAGAACATCGAGAACACACTGTCGGTTTCCAGGCTGGCCGCAGCATTGGGCATTTCCCGGCGACAACTCGAACGCCTGTTTTTCAAGGAGGTGAACAGCTCTCCTGCGTTTGTCTACCGCCGGGTGCGGCTGGAGCGCGCAAAGCAACTTCTCAGGAAAAGCGACACCCCTTTGATAGAGGTTGCTATTGGGTCCGGTTTCGAGAACGCCTCTCACTTTGCAAGGGTCTTCCGAAGGGCTTACGGTCAATCACCCTCTGTCTGGAGGCGTTCAGAGTTGACTTCGCCAAGTGTCGAACGTGGAGCTTTGCAGAATACGTACTCACTGGGCGCCGACGCGGTTGAATAGCTCGGCGATGGACGGCCGTCTTCCCGTCCACGTCCGCGACGCACATTACAGCGATTACGCCTTGCGACGGGTGCCAGGGTGTTAGCATCGGGTCCTGACAACCAAGTTGTAACGGCCGAGATGAGGATTTGGCTAGCAAGAGTCGCAGGGTCAACCCCTCGAAGAGACATATTGTAGACAAGCTATTTTGATAGGCCATCTATGGTGATGGGCGATGACGAATAGCCTGCCGCGCCGCTTACTTGCGCCTTGGCCCTGGTCGTTTACGAAGCCGATTTTTCCGAAATATACTGGGCGCGTTCGAACAGGTGCGCACACGGGTTTTACTTCTTCTCAGGGCTGGAGTAATGGTAACTCATGTCAAATTATCGACGGCTTCCGTTAAGCGCGCTGCGCGCATTTGAAGCTGCCGCACGGCATTTGAGTTTTACCAAGGCTGCCAATGAGCTTTCGGTCACTCAAGCGGCAGTGAGCCGCCATATCTTGACGCTGGAGGACCACCTCGACACCCAGCTTTTTAACCGCGGAAACCAGAAGGTGTCATTATCTCCCGCCGGCGAGGAGTTATTTGAAGCTGCGACCCTCAGCCTGGCGCATATTGCAGCGGCTTTTGACAGCGTGAAGAGAGGGCAGAAAGCCCGACGGTTGACCGTCGGCATGCCGATGTCGTTCGCAACGCTGTTTATGAGCCATCGGATTGGAGATTTCGTTGCGAACAACCCAGAGGTCGACCTGCACTTGGTCTCCCTCGAACGCAGCCCGGCGCCGGCGACGGACGGTTTTGATGTGTCCGTGGTCATGGGGTATCTGGCGCGCCCGGGGTTCACAGCCACCGAGCTCTTCGGCGAGGAAGTCTTCCCGGTTTGCAGTAAATCATATCAGACACACTCCCCGCGTATTCTCACTCCGGAGGACCTGGTAAACGAGGTCCTCTTGGATATGGACGATCAGCATTGGTCCGCCTACCCTTGGTCACCCTTCAATTGGGCCCACTGGCTTGGACAGTTCGGCGTTTCGTCCGACTTCAAACGCGCCATCACGTTCACTAGTTATCCAACGATGATCCAGTCAGTGATCAAGGGCTACGGCATCGGGCTGGGCTTCCGTCATTTGGTAAGCGATTATCTCAATGAAGGCACCTTGATAAGGCCTCTGAGTGAAAGCTATCTGACCGGCCGAAAACATCATCTGGTCATTCCGGATACCGCAATTGAGCGAGACGACGTCCAGATCTTCCGCAATTGGCTGATCGCACAGGTAGCAGACCTTAATCCGGTCCCGCCAGCGTCGGCTGCGGAAAACATCAAGGCAGCACCAGTTGCACCCAGCGAGATATCAGTTGGCCATCCAGACCTGACATCCGCCTGATAACATTTAGTCCTGCGGTACATGACTTTTTGTACGGTTGTTTTGCAGCCGCCCCGCCGCTAGCGTTTCTGGACCAATCCGACGCGACAGCCTCTCAAGCCGTACTGAAGGCCCAGTCGGACGGAGAGTCTAATTCCGTAAGCAGGTGATGTATGCGACGGCAGCTGACCTATGACACACAGTCGGGCTCGCATCAGCGCTCCGTAGTTATCGCTCAAATAGGTCCTGACTGAAAGGAAGTCTCGTGAAGCCCGAAGACGTTCTGGATCCTTTCAAAACCTGGCATATACCGTTTGGTGAGTGGGTTGATGTTGGGTTGGGGTGGATTGTACAAGAATACCGCCCATTGTTTCAGAGCTTGAAGTGGCCAATTGACCAGCTTCTGAGGGCATTTGATCTCGCGCTGAATGGCATCCCGCCGGTCGTTATAATTTTATGCTTCGGATTGGTAGCGTGGCAGATCGCGGGGTGGCGACTGGCAGTTCAAGTCGCTGGTCTGCTGCTGATTATCGGCTTTCTTGGCATTTGGGGTGAAACGATGACGACACTGTCTCTCGTTTTCACCGCCGTTCTTTTCTGCACGGTTGTTGGCATTCCGGTGGGGGTAATTGCCGCTCGAAGTAACAGGGCGGCTGCCATTTGCCGGCCAATCCTCGACACAATGCAGACGATTCCATCATTCGTCTATCTTGTTCCCGTGGTCATGTTGTTTGGTATCGGCAACGTGCCTGGCGTGATTGTAACGATCGTTTTTGCACTTCCGCCGGTTATCAGGCTGACAACACTAGGCATTCAGCAGGTTTCTGAAGAAGTCGTCGAGGCTATGCGTGCCTTTGGAGCGACCAACAGTCAGATCCTGTTCAAGGCTCAGCTGCCGCTGGCTCTTCCGAGCATAGTGGCAGGCATCAACCAGACGTTGATGATGTCACTATCAATGGTTGTTGTTGCCTCCATGATAGCCGTTGGGGGCCTCGGCCAAATGGTTTTGCGCGGCATCGGTCGCCTCGACATCGGGCTGGCTGCAACGGGTGGAATCGGCATTGTCATTCTCGCAATCATTCTAGATCGCCTGACCCAATCCGCGTTTTCTACGCGCAAACGCTTCGCCCACATTGCCTGGCACAAGCGGGGTCCAGCTGCGCTATTCACCGGTATCGTTAAGACCTTCCATGCCTCTCCGGCGCGGCGTGGAGGATTAGAAAGTGGCCGGCAACGGACTTCTAGCTAACAAAGAATGGGAGCGACTATGAGCTATCGGTTTAGAATAAATGGGCATTTTCGGGGGCTTGCCGCCGCTGTCACAGTGCTTGGCACTTTGGCCCTGTCTCCTGGATACGCGGCTGCGGAGGACCTCCCGGGGAAAGGCGTGACCGTTAGGCCCCTATATCTTGGCCAGGCGGAAGAATTATTCGAAGCCTACGTCGTTAAGCTAGGCCTCGAGGATCTCGGCTATACAGTTAACGAACCTTCCGCAGCCCAGGTTCCACTTGCCCATATAGCGGTGGGGAACGGTGATGCGGATTACTATACGCCGCACTGGTACCCCTTGCATATTGCATTTGCCGAGAAAGCTGGCGGCGATGCCAAGCTTCGTCGGGTCGGGACGCTCGTAAAGAACTCGATCCAAGGGTACTCCATAGACAAGGCCACAGCCGACAAGTACGGCATAAAGACGATCGATCAGTTGAAGGACCCGAATATAGCCAAACTGTTCGATATTGACGGGGACGGAAAAGCAGACCTGTATGGCTGTGATCCGGGCTGGGGATGCGAACGCATCATTGAACATAACCTTGATGCATACGGCCTTCGGGATACCGTCACGCACAAGCAGGGTGAGTATTTTGCTCTGCTTCCCGACGTCATCCAGCGGATTCAGGCCGGAAGTCCAACCTTGTATTACAGCTGGACACCCAACTGGCTACAGGGGGTTTTGGTCCATGGAAAGGACGTTGTCTGGCTGACGGTTCCGTTCACGGCGTTGCCCGACGAACAGGCTGGCGCGAATACGACGGTTCCCGACATTGGAAACCTGGGATTTTCCGTGAACAATCATCACGTGATTGCCAACACACCCTTCCTTGAGAAAAACCCCGTCGCAAATAAATGGTTCGAGCTCGTCGAGGTCCCAATTCAGGATATCGACGACGAGAATCTTCTTATTCACAAAGGTGAGAAGTCCAATGAGGACATTCACGGTCATGCCGAGGCATGGAAGAAGGCTCATCTCGACCAATGGAATACTTGGATAGCTCAAGCAAAACAGGCAGCTAAGTAACGCTGGACTGCGGAAAGCATGCTCGCCCGGTAAGCTTTACGCTGCCGGGCGACACCTCTCAACCGTGGAGCTTATCTTTGGAAGCGCATGCCATTGAATTCAAGGATGTTTGGAAGGTCTTCGGAACGAACGCGAAGTTCGACCTTGCGAGTATCCAGCGCGATGATCTTTCGAAGGCCGCACTCCTGGCGAAACATGGGTGCGTAGCCGCCGTCGCCGGTGTCTCCTTTAAGGTAGAGGCCGGTGAGATCTTCTGTGTCATGGGACTGTCCGGGAGCGGAAAGTCAACGCTGGTCCGACATGTGAATCGTTTGATCAAACCCAGCGCCGGCCAGATCATTGTTGGCGGCGAGGATATCAATCGGAAGTCCGAAAATGAGATGCGAGAACTCCGTGCCCGGTCGATGGGGATGGTTTTCCAGAATGTGGCGCTCCTGCCTCACCGGACGGTCCGCGACAACGTGGCTCTGAGTCTGGAGCTACGAAAGGCAAGCGTCCGACAACGCTGTGAGATTGCGGAGGAAAAGCTGGAGTTGGTGCAACTGGCGGGCTGGGGAGATCGTTATCCTGATGAACTCTCTGGCGGAATGAAGCAGAGAGTAGGGCTTGCCCGAGCCTTGGCGGCTGATCCCGCGATTTTGTTGATGGATGAGCCATTTTCGGCGCTGGATCCGCTCATACGACGCGACCTACAGGACGAGTTCAAAGCGCTTTCGACGAAGTTGGGTAAAACCACGCTTTTCATCACTCACGATCTGGATGAAGCAGTCCGGTTGGGACACCAAATCGGTGTCATGAAAGACGGGAAGATGCTTCAGATCGGCTCCGCGGATGACATTCTCGGAAATCCCAAAGACCCGTATGTTGAAAGATTTGTCCAAGGAAGCAGCCGGTTGAAGCTTCTGAAAGCCGAGTCCGTGATGTTACCGCTTACCGAATTTGCGAGTGTCGGCGACGGCATGGCCTTGGCGGATGCCCCAAGGCTCAGTCTTGATACTCCGATCAAAGAACTGCTCGACCTGTCTCATCGACATGGGAATTTGCCGTTAGTGGTTGTCGATGCAGGCGGAGTTGATGTGGGCATCGTGACCTCATCCTTACTTTTGCGCGGTGTACATGACAGGATCTAGGTGGGCTAGGGCATTATAATGACCCTAGTTCATAAATACCTCCCTCTATTTGTATTAGTCTCGAAATTAGGTTCTGCCGCATATCCTTCGTGCTCGGTGCTGAGCAGGCAATTGAAAGAGTTATGAGCCGCATTCTCCGAACTTGGTTGGTTAAACGATGATGAACACTGAAAAGAAAACCGTGGTCGTAACCGGAGCTGCTGGCGGAATGGGCCAAGCAATCTGTAAAAAGTTCGTGGCTAACGGATATTTTGTAATCGCTGGTGATGCCAACCAAGAGCGGTTGATTGCCACGACTGACGAACTCAACCGAACTGGCCAAACTGCTTTGGCCAAGCATGGCGACCTGAGAAGCAAGGCATATTGCGAGGATCTCATCGATACAGCTATCAGCCTTACCGGCCGGCTGGACGCCCTTGTCAACAATGCCGGCATCATCACGCGCGGTACAATCCTCGAAACAAGCGACGAGGACTGGGAAAGAACCTTCGATATCAATCTGAAATCGATATTTTACACCTGCAGACGGGCAATAGCCTTCATGAGGGAGAATGGTGGCGGTTCGATCGTGAATATCTCCTCGACCTGGGGCATTTATCCAGGGCCGACCCACGCAGCTTACTGCGCGAGCAAAGCAGCCGTAGCAACGTTTTCGAGATGTCTCGGCCGTGATCACGCAGGGGATGGGATAAGGATCAATGCCGTCTGCCCCGGCGAGATAGATACACCCATGCTTCGCTCAGGCTTTATCCATCGCGGGTTCGATCCTGACACAGCGGTTGCCGAGCTCAGCAAGTCAAATCCGCTTGGCCGACTTGGCGACCCGGAGGATATTGCTGATGCGGTGTACTTCCTGAGCTCTGACGCCGCTCGCTTCATCGCGGGGGCCGCACTCGAAGTCCACGGTGCCAAGGCCGTCTATTAAACAGTCCGTGCCCCTGCCTAGCAAACGGTGCCCGATATTGTGACTTTGGGTCTGGGACTGAAAGGTCGGCGTGCGTGTTGTCCCTAACGTGCGGCTTGTCAAATCGACATGAAAACAGGTCGCTATTGTGCGTCAACGGCGCGCTGGGTCGACGTCGGCATTGTCACGCATTCTCGTTTTGCTCGGCATTCAGAACTGGCTTTAGGCTGGAGCGACTTACGGTCATAACCTCAGTTCATAAGTTACATTCCTTTTTATTGTTAGTTTCCGCATTTGTTTTGCCCTATATTCTCGCCTCAAACTAGGGAATGTAAAAATGTCCGCAAGATCTGGAGGCCGAGACGCTCGGCAAAAGCTACGTTCTGACAGGACGGTAACTTACTTGCCGTCGCTGGAGCGGGGTCTGCCTTATATGGATTTGCTTAGCCCGGATGATTTGCTTAGGCTTCACAACATTTCGATGCAAATACTTGAAGAGATAGGCATCGAATTCCGAGATGACGAGGCCGTCGAAATGTGGCGGGCAGCCGGTGCCGACGTGATCGGTCAGCGCGTTAGGATCGACAGAAATCAACTAATGGAACTTGTGGCAAAGGCCCCAGAAACCATCACGGTTCACGCTCGGAATCCCGCGAGGACCGTCACTCTCGGCGGTCGAAAGACCATCTTTACCCCAGCGTACGGTTCGCCGAATGTACTTGACCTTGAGGGCAAGCGGCGGAACGCGACAATTGAGGATTTCGTCAATTTTGCGAAACTCGCCTACCAAGCCCCCGCTATGCATATGACGGGTGGAGTTCTTTGCGAGCCGATGGATATTGCCGTCCCGAAGCGCCACCTGCACATGAACTACAGTTTGATACGGTACTCCGATAAGCCATTTATGGGAGCGGTAACCACGCGTGAGAGGGCAGAAGACACGGTCGCTATGGCCAAGATTGTCTTCGGGGACGAGTTCGTTAACAACAACACTGTGATGGTGTCGCTTGCCAACTGCAATTCGCCACTCGTTTGGGACGCGACCATGCTCGATGCGGTCAAGGTCTACTCCGCAAACAACCAAGCCATGATCTTCGCCCCGTTTGTCCTTGGTGGCGCCAGCACCCCGGCCAGCACCGTGGCTGCAGTCGCGCAGCTTAATGCCGAAGCACTTGCTGGCGTTGCCTTTGCGCAGCTGATCCGGCCGGGAGCGCCTTGCATCTATGGGCAGTGGTTGGCGACCGTTTCAATGAAAAGCGGTGCGCCAATGGCAGGAACACCCGAGATCTGCCACATGAATATGTTGGTGGGTCAACTGGCCAGACACTACAAGCTGCCTTGGCGCTGCAGCGGCAGCAACACAAGTTCAAAGCTCGTCGATGCCCAGGCAGGCTATGAGGCCGCCCGCAATATGTACGGCGCACTTATCGCCGGTGCGAACTTTGTGCTTTCGTCCACCGGTTATCTCGAAGCAGCTTTGACCCAGAGCTATAGCAAGTTCATGCTCGATGCTGAGCAGATGGTGATGTTCTATAAGCTTGGGCAAGGCATAGTTATGCGCGAGATGGATGAAACGCTCGATGCGATCCGACAAAGTGAGCCAGGCAGTCACTATCTTGGTACCGAACATACACTTAAGAATTTCGAGCAGGCCTTTTTCGTACCTGACTTGATGAACCACGACAGCTTTGAGCAATGGTCCTTCGCCGGCGCTAAGGATGCCAACACTCGGGGACGCGATGCAGCTGTGCGGGCTTTGAAGGAATATGAAGCACCGCCGATCGACGAAGCAATCGACGAAGAGCTCCTTGACTTCATGAAACGTCGGGAACTCGTGATCGGTGACGCTGTCCTTTAGGCGAGCAGGATCAATGCAAAATGGCTGCGGCACCCTCGCCAAGATCGTGTCGAAGAAAGGCCGTGCTCGGCAGGGCGGATGAATCTCCTGTCTGCTTCACCACGAGCGCTCGCCCAGCAATATCCGAAAAAGCGCCAGGCTTCTCAGGGTTCGAGAATGCCTGGTTAGCGCTTTGCGAAAATGCATGGACGAATCCTAATGAACGCACCTCCCAATATGAATGCCATGAAGTCATTGTCCACGCCGGACGATCCGGCAAAGGGCGGCCGACCAATTGAGCTGGTGGTTCTGGTATTGCCAGGATTCTCGCACCTGGCGCTTCACGCCTTCATCGAACCTTTCCGCATCGCCAATACGGTATCCAAGCTGACCTTGTTCCGGTGGCGGATCGCGGGATCCGACGCCCAATCCGTCAAGGGGGCGAGTGGCCTCTCGATCGCCGTTGATGTAACGATTGACGAACTGAACTCTTGTTTAGGCGGCCGGGGGCCACATCATCTCGCAATTTTCGCGGGCGAGCCGGTGGGCCGGCGACTGACGGCACAATTCAATAATTTCTTGCGCACGATCGCACGCCGCGGGGTTCCAATATCCGCGGTTGGAACAGCGACATGGCTGCTCGCGCAGACCGGTCTGCTGGCAGGCACACGCTGCACGATTCACTGGTCGCGGCTGGCCGCCTTCACGGAAGTATTCAGCCAGCCGCAGATTCGCGATGCTCTCTTTGTCAAGGATGGGCAGTTTTCGACATGCGCGGGGGAACTGGCAGCCTTCGACTTGGCGGTCGATCTGATCGCCAGCCATGTCGGCGGGTTTACCGCACAGGAGGTTTGCCGCTACGCGACCGTCGACGGTCAGCGCTCAGGTTCCAACCGCCAGACCGGGCCGTCGGGTCTGGCCTTTGCGGGTGTAAGCGATAAGTTGCTGATGGCTATGAGGCTCATGGAAGAGAATATTGAGTACCCTCTGACGATGACAGAAGTTGCGCAACGGGCTGGCCTGTCGCGGCGCCAATTGGAACGCTTGTTTGCAGCACACGTGCACATGCCGCCGGTACGCCACTACCTCCGGATTCGTGTCGCTCATGCCAAGCGCCTGATTGAAGGCACAAGCATGCCCATTATCGATATCGCAATGGCCTGCGGATTTTTGTCGCCTTCACACTTCGCAAAGTGCTTCAGAACTTTCAACGGCCTCTCGCCGCAGCAGTGTCGTGCGACGACGCCGGCATGGGTCGGACCCGGCCTCGGCTAGACAACACGAGACCGCAGGATGGCTGCGATCCAGTTCGTCTAGCGTTTATTGGACGTGCCCAGCCGAGACCAAGAAGGGCCAGCCCTCCCCGCGGCCCACCCGACGAGTGTGTTCAACGACATACCGAACAGTTTCGGGCGCGTTGCGCCGAGAGGTTCGCAGAGGCCGCCGTTAATGCCTAAGCCGCAACCCTAGGCCTTCCCGAGGCCACCGCCACCACATGTGCCTCGATGAACATGCGCTGGCTTTCGACCGTGGAAACGCGGAATTCGGTGGTGACGTCGATCTCGGCGCTGTCGGTGCCTGCATTCCTGGCGCGCTCTGCAACGATGGCGCGGACATCGGCCTCGGCCGCCGCGATCGCCGCAGCCTCATCGAGGAAATCGCGAACCTTTCCGCCAGAGGCGAGCCGGAACAGCCCTTCCTTGGGTTGGCTGACCTGTGCTTCGGCCGACACCCGCACCTGGCCGACAACGGCGCCGAGCGCATTGGCGACGTCGGTATCCTCCGGCACCACGCAGTCATTGCCGACCAGCGCGGCTAGGCCGGCATAGTGCAGCGGCGCCGAGGCGCCTAGACCGATGACCGGCCGGTCGAGCGCAACGCTCAGGCGGGCGATGCCGGGATGGGCGTCGACGGCACGCTGCACCAGCGCGTGGGCCACCGTCGCCGCGCCGTCGAGCCCGTCTTCGGCAAAGGCAGTCTCCAAGATATACTCGGCCGACCAACGCGTCAGGGCTACCAGCACCCGTTCCGACAGTGCTTCCGGCGAAGGGGCTATGGGCTGGCCGCGCCCGTCACGCTTGCGGGCAAACAGTTCGGCGCCGAGCCGGGCAGTCACCGGATCCCAGTTCGCCTGCGTGCCCATCACATGGGCGGCGTCTGACGGCGTGAACCCGGCGACATGCACCAGCCCGCGCGACACCAGCCGGTCGAGCGTCGCATTCTGGGCATTCGAGGTGAGCAGTTTGTCGAGAGCGACGGCCACGGCACCGATTGCCTCGTAGAGCCGCGCTTCGGGAGCGGTGAGGCCGGCGGCAAGCCTGTCCGGCACGCCGGTGCGCACCGCGAAGCGGCCGTCCATACGGCCGGGATTGGGCGCGCGCAGCTGACGTTCCAGTTCGACGGTCACCGCTTCGCCATGCGCCATGCCGGCCAGCGCCAGCGGCACGAGCCGGCGCGGCCCGAGGAAAATATTCGGGATGAGCGCGCCGTCCTCCAGCGCCACTTCGGAATCGCCGCCAAGGCCGAAGGTGCGCATGGCGACGGCCTCGACCATGGTGCGGAAGGTGCCGACGGTGGCGCCTTCCAGGTCGAGCCGCGGCCGGCCCTTGTCGAGCACGGCGACGTCGGTGGTGGTGCCGCCGATGTCGGAGACCACGGCATTGTCGAGGCCGGTCATGTGGCGGGCGCCGACCAGGCTGGCGGCCGGGCCGGAGAGGATGGTCTCGATCGGCCGCTGCCGGGCGAAAGCGGCCGAGACCAAAGCGCCGTCGCCGCGCACCACCATCAGCGGGGCGGCGATGTTGCGCGCGGCGAGAAAGCCCTCGGTCGCCGCCACCAGCCGGTCGATCATCGAGATCAGCCTGGCGTTGAGCAGCGTCGTCAGCGCCCGGCGCGGACCGCCGAGCTTGGCCGAAAGCTCGTGGCTGGCGGTGATCGGCAGGCCGGTCTTTTCGCGGATCAGCTTGCGGGCGGCGATCTCATGCGCTGGATTGCGGGTGGCGAAATAGGCGCAGACGGCAAAACCCGATACTGACCCGCCGAGTTCCGGCAAAGCCGCTCCGAGACCGGACAGGTCGATCCCCGCGGTGTTGCCGTGCACATCGTGGCCGCCGGGGCAGAACACAACCGGATCGGTGCCGAGTGCGGCCCTCAGTCCGTCGCGGGCAAGATCGGCCTCGGAAAAGCCGATCATTACCAACGCCACCCGGCCGCCTTGGCCCTCGACCAGCGCGTTGGTGGCCAGCGTCGTCGACATCGACACCAGTTTTATATCGGCTGGATCGGTGCGGGCCTTCTGCAGCACAGCGTCGACCGCTCCGGATATGCCGACGGCGAGATCGTGCCTGGTGGTCAGCGCCTTGGCCTTGGCCAAAACCTTGCCCTTGTTCGGCCCGTGCTGCGGGCCTTCGGTTTCAGACCACAGCACGGCATCGGTGTAGGTGCCGCCGGTGTCGATCCCGAGGAACAGCGGCTTTGGCTTGGTGTTGGCTCTCATTGAGGATGGCGGTTCGGCTGAAGTGTGTCTGTTCCACGCCTCAGCCGATGCGGAGCGAGCTGCGCGCCTGCAAGAGCGCGAAGGTCGACACCATCGTGCGGCTCAAGGGAGGGCCAAGATGATCCTGGCGAGCGACAGCCCTTGTCGCAACCCGTTCGAGTTCGCCAACGCACCACTATGACTGCGGCTTCGTCAGCTTGGCCCGATACTCCTCGTCCAAGATGGCGGGCAGGGATATCTTTTTGGTTCGCGCGCCGTCGACGGAGATCATTTCACCGCTAACGAAACTGGAATCCTCGCTGGCCAACCAAAGGACCGCATTGGCTATCTCCTTTGGAGCGCCAATCCTTCCTACCGGGTGAAGTTGTCCCAATTCCCGCTCGATCAAGCTTCGGTCCGGGTGCATCTCGACATAGGCACGATTCAGCTCGGTATCGATCCAGCCGGGGCAAACGGTATTGCAACGTATACCATCCGGCCCGAGATCAACTGCCAGTCCCAGCGTAAGACCATGCACGCCGGCCTTCGTGGCCGCGTAGGCAGTATGCCATGGGTTGACCATATAGCCCTCGACCGACCCGATGTTGACGATCGTGCCCGAGCCGATACGTCTCATTTCCGGGACCACATACTTGGCCATTAAAAAGGGACCACGGAGATTGACCGCCATAAGCCTGTCCCAATCCTCGGCAGTCTGTTCGTCGATGGACTTATGAATGACCATGCCGGCGTTGTTGACCAGGACATCGATCCTGCCGAACTTCTGCAGGA
>NZ_VLKT01000081.1 GCF_007830515.1 Mesorhizobium tianshanense | reverse complement strand
ATACCATCCGGCCCGAGATCAACTGCCAGTCCCAGCGTAAGACCATGCACGCCGGCCTTCGTGGCCGCGTAGGCAGTATGCCATGGGTTGACCATATAGCCCTCGACCGACCCGATGTTGACGATCGTGCCCGAGCCGATACGTCTCATTTCCGGGACCACATACTTGGCCATTAAAAAGGGACCACGGAGATTGACCGCCATAAGCCTGTCCCAATCCTCGGCAGTCTGTTCGTCGATGGACTTATGAATGACCATGCCGGCGTTGTTGACCAGGACATCGATCCTGCCGAACTTCTGCAGGATCTCGTCAACGAATGTGCGAATTGAGACCTCTTTTGTGACGTCGAGAGACATGAAGGTGAGCCTCTCGGCACCGCCGGGATCGGCGGCGCGCTTGTCCCGCAAATCGCCGACGACAACCATGGCGTCTTCATCAGCGAGCCTCTCGGCAATCGCCCGCCCTATGCCTCGATTGCCTCCGGTGACGATGGCAACTTTGCCTGATAGCCGACTACCCAAGAATTTCTCCTATCCTGCCGTGAAGCCGCCATCTATTGGAACAGCAACGCCCGTGATGTGCCTGGCTTCCTCGCTCGCGAGGAATAGCGTCAGGCTTGCGATTTCTTTCGGCGTCGCCACGCGACCCTGGGGTACTGAATCAATATTCCTTTGTAGGATCTCGTCCACGCTAACTGGCTTGCTGTGGGCCGACACAAGCATGGGCGTATCCACGGCGCCAGGGCAGACGGCATTGATGCTGATTTGCTCTTTAGCGTGATCGAGCGCCATGGCGCGTGTCAACAAAACGACCGCGCCCTTCGATGCACAATAGGCAACCAGCCCGGGACAGCCAACCAACCCCACATTCGAGGCTATGTTGACAATGCTTCCGCCGCCGGTCTTCCTCATGGCCTTCACCGCGGCGCGGCTAAAGTAGAACACACCGCTGACATTGGCGTCGAAAGTCTGGCGCCAATCATCATCCGTGGTTTCGAGGGCGCTTCCACGCCGGATGATACCGGCGCTGTTGACCAAGACGCTGACCTTTCCGAACCTTTCTACGCTGGAATTAATCACTTGGTTGGCGAAGGCCGAGTCAGCCACATCGCCGAGCATCAATTCGGCCGGACAATCGAGTTTCTGAACCGACTCTAAAGCTCGTCGGCCCCGCTCTCGATCGCGGCCGACCAATACGAGTGACGCCCCTGTCGCGGCGAAGGCCTGTACGATGGCCTCCCCTATCCCCGACGTTGCGCCAGTAACGATAACCACCTTCTTGGAGTGCGTCATAATTTCAATTGCCCAGTAAAAGTGATGAGGCTTGGCGGGTATCTCCGGCGGCCTGCTTAGTGATCTATGCCAGCATACGGCCTGTTCGCAAGCGACCAAAAAGTCATGCGGCGGACAAGCTGAAGTCATGGCGCGCGTTGGACATCGATGGCGATTCCGTGGCAACTTTTGCAGGCCCAGGAGAGATCAGAGACAGATATGGCGTTGGGGCCGGCTCCGACCGAGTTGAAGCTGATCCGCAAACATGGTCATGACACCTGGTTATCCGGCCCATCAATAATACTCATTTGAAGTTCGATTAGCCGCCGTCTTATACTTCTTGCATCGATGTTTATCCGCATTGTGTTTAGCCGCATTGTGTTTAGCCGCATTGCAAGCTCGATATACGAGGCTCATTGAAGGTTAGCACATCTGTTTCTAAGGCCCGGATCGCTCTGGATGCCGTTCGCCTCGCGGAGGTAAACGAAGTCACGCCGACTTGTGCCGAATGTCGCAGTGCCGTTGCGCGTTTTTTACTTAAGGGCCGCCGACTAGCCTGAGCAGCTCTGCCGCGACAACCACCCGAAAGGGTTAAACGGAAAAGCCAGCAGGCAATCTCGCACATGGATTGGGTCACGGTTATTGGTTTCCTCGCGGCTCTATGCTCGATGACCAGCTTTACCCCGCAAGTCTGGAAGATCATCAAAACCCGGGACACGAGCAGCATTTCAGCACCGATGTACGCCATTTACGTGCTGGGACTTGCGTTCTGGCTGACCTTCGGAATTCTGAAGAACGAATGGCCCCTTATCGTCACCAACGGCGTGTGCTTGGTGCTTTCGGCTTTCATTCTCGTCATGACGCTCCTTCCTCGCGCGAAGAAGGATGCCGTTGCGGACGCTTTCGACCCCGCCGCCTCAAGCACCGAGCGGTCGGGCGGGCGAGCTCGTCTGGCCGATCCAGAGATAAAACGGTCGAAATAACGCGCATCGCAACCTTCAAAGTGAATGGCGTCAATGGCCGGCTTCCCGTGCTCCTGAAGTGGCTTAGTGAAACCGACTACGGCATTGTCTGATTGCAGGAGCTGAAGACGTCGGAGCGGGTATCTCCGGCGGCCGTTGGCCTTCATACCGCCGGTTTGCAAACGTCCAAGAAGTGATGCGGCGGACAAGCTGAAGTTACGGCGCGCTGGACATCGGTAACGGCCTCGCGCAGCCTTTTACGACCCTTGGACATGGTCATGACTCCTGGTTATGCGGCCGGCCACTAATACTCATTTGAAGTGCGGTGCGCCGCTGCCTATAGCTCACGAACGTAGCATTTCTGCGTGACTGATCAGCAGCATAGTCGGAACATGTACGAGGGCTCTATGACGAATTCTAAATTGAGTTCACCAGGTCCGGATGGGTTGGTACTCCATGACAACTGGAGCGACTTGCGGCAGTTTCGACCAATGCCGGATATCGACTTTAAAAGGCTCGATGGATACCGGAAAGAGCGGCTAAGAGCGGCAATGCGCCAAGCTGATGTCGCAATGTGTGTCCTGGTGAGCCCGATTACCATTCGATATGCGATCGACTACAATGTCTTTCCCTTGTTTCAGTCGCATATTCCGGCCACCTATGTCTTTGTTCCCCTCGATGGTCCAATCACCCTTCACCTAGCCGCCGACAGCAACGGATCTTCCGCGGACAGTGTGAGGCAGGGAAGGCCGATTTCGTTTTTTGAGGGCGGTAACGAACTGTTGGATGCCGCAAAACTCCTAGCCGACGATATTGTAGGTTTCTTGAGCGAAATCGGGACCACCAATCGCAAGGTGGCAGTGGAATATGTGAATCCGAGCATAACCCAGGCCCTGCTGCGGCGCGGTCTAGAGGTGATTGATGCGGTGGACATCGTGGAAGGGGCGCGGGTCATTAAATCGGATGACGAGATTGCGTGTATCCGCTGGGCCTGCGCCGTCGCCGAGCACGGCATTGCGCGTATGCAGGAGAGCATGGGGCCAGGCGTAACGGAAGTGCAGCTTTGGGGACTTCTCAACTATACCAACCTTGCCAACCAGGGCGGCTGGCATGAGGGACGAATGTTAGCTTCCGGGCCGCGAATTAATCCGTGGCTCCAGGAAGCCACCCAACGAGTCATCGAGCCGGGAGACCTGGTGGGATTTGACACCGATATGGTAGGCCCATTTGGGTATTTCTGTGACGTTTCACGGACATTCTACTACGGAAAGAACCCGCCTAGTGCGCGCCAGCGCCAACTGTACCAACTGGCGTATGACGAATTGCAGACCAACATGAAGCTTATCCGACCAGGCGTCAGCATGAAGGATCTGCAAGCTTCAGCTTGGCCAGTGCCCGAAGAATTTCGGGAGCAAGCTTACCCCTGCGTTATACACGGAGTAGGCATGTGCGATGAATATCCGCAAGTTAAACCCTCATTCCGTGGTCCGATTGCGTATGATGCGACACTCAAAGCAGGCATGGTCATATGTGTTGAAAGCTATATTGGCGCCGTCGGCGAACGAGACGGCGTGAAGCTTGAGGAGCAATTGCTCGTTACGTCCGACGGCTACGAGTTGCTTTCAAACTATCCTTTTGACGAACGTCTCCTGAGTTAGGACCTAGTTCGACTCCCAATTACTACGTGAACCTACCGCCATGTAGCAAAACTCACGAAGGCAAGGCTACGCCAATGATCTACGACTGCGGCACTACGGACCGACCGAGGAAATGAAGGACAGGATGCGAGCGGTTTGCTCGGGATAGCGTGCCGCTTTTCGAAAACACGGAGATTAAACTAATCGACTTCTGGACCTCGGAGGAACGAGTGGGGGAACAAGAGCTCATAAACCGCAAAATCTTGATCGCGGAGGATGACGGCATCGTTGCGTTCCAACTGAGCGACACTTTTGTCAATGAAGGCGCGAACGTCATGTATCCGATCGACACGATCGAGGACGCTCTCGACGTGATCATGAAAGAGCGCAATTCACATCACAGACGGTCAAATCTCGCTTCCACCAGGCCCGGCCTTGGTTTGGAGATCGTCGAGGCAATGTTTAGCGCCCGCATTCCAGAGTTTTGAGCAAAGGGCGCTTAGAGCGCGCCGGCAACTGTTATCAACCTGCTCGCCAGAGAACAACGAAGGAGCAAGCTATGCCCGTAATCCATATCGAAACGTTCAAGTCTGATGACGATAAGAAAGCACATTTGGTCGCTGAGATTACAAAGCTGTTCTGTGACAAGATGAACTTAAGGCCAGAACAAATCCATGTGGTGTTCGATGAGTATGAGCCTAACAACTGGGCGACCGGCGGCAAGCTTTGGTCCAGCATGTGATGTGGCCTGCTGTCTCTGCGACCTGCGGGTTAATCTATTTCCGGTGAGGAGATGATGTGGCAAAGGGCGAATTCGTCTTAAAGTTTGCCCGGGACGCGCGGTAGTGCTGGAAGGGTCGTTCTGAATGCCTTGCGCCCGCGGAGGGACCGATGCCACGCCGACTTGGGCGGAATGAAGTGGTACCGTTCTTGCGCGTGGTGGCCGTGGCTTTACTTAATGGCGGCGGACTCTCCTGAGCCGCTTCTGCCGCGACAACCGCCCGAAAGGTTAGACGGAAGACCAGCAGGCTGGCTCAGCGAAACCGACTGCGACATCGTCTGTTAGCACAAGCTGAAGACGTCGGAGCGGGTCTCCGGCGGGCCAATGAAAAATGATCGAAGCCTTCATCGATAACCTTGGAGCGCCCTGAGCACCACACATCCATGAAAGGAAGAACCATGATCCTCATCACCGGAGCCTCGGGTCAGTTGGCATCGCAGATCGTGGCACGGGCGCGGCAGAAGGGCATTGCGATTCTCACCGGCAGCAGAGCAGCCACTGCTGACCGGCACATAGACTTCGACAAACCTGAAACGCTCGACTTCGCCGGGGTTGAGACCATGTTGCTGACTTCGGCGGGCTCTGCCGAAGACGATTGCGTGATGCGTCGGCATGGTGCCGTTCTGGCTGCTGCCCGCGCTCAGGGGGTGAAGCACGTCGTTTATACGAGCCTCACCTATGCTAGCGATCATCTCGCCTTTGCCCTGGCCCATCGCTGGACCGAGCGCGAGCTTCGGGCAAGCGGCATGGCCTGGACCATCCTTCGCAACGGTCTCTATGCAGAACTGATCGGCGATCTCGCCGCGCCGCGCGGCGGGCTGATTGCCACGCCTTTTGGTGATGGTCGGATTTCGGCCGTCGCAAGAGCGGATCTGGCCCAAGCGGCGCTTGCTGTACTGGGCGATCCCGCTGCCCATGCCGGCCGCTGCTATGAGTTGTCGGGAGCTACCGCATTTTCGATCCCGGATCTCGCACAGAAGATAGCAGCCACTTATGAGCCGAGCAGCTTTGAGGAGGAGCGCGCGCGGCTTTCGTCCCAGTCACTGTTCGCCTTCCAGCCGCCGATGCTGATGTCCATTTCGTCCGCCGCGGCGGCCGGATTCCTGGAAACACATGCAACAGATCTGACGGAGTTGGTGCCTATGCCGCTAGACGCGCTAGAGATTGCCTGCGCCGTCGCTCGACAAGCGGCACAGTAGCTTCTGGTGCACCTGGAAAAGTCCGATAAGTCGTCTTTCTTAGCTCGGCTCATAAGAAAGAGGCAGTCTTGCCTAACAGGCGAACGTTAAATGGGTCGCGTCCCGACTCTCATCTGTTTCAAGGAGTTAATCGAGTGCGGGTGTAACCGGGGCATATTACCGGTAGTCAGGCTTGAGCGGCTTACCTAGCGAGGTCCGGGAGGGCGGGATCGGATAGTTCGATCTCGTAGCCCACGCCGACAATTGATTTCAACACTATACGTCCCACGGCTCGGCACCGCTTCGCTGCCCAGGCCGATAAGAAAGGATCTTCATGATTTCAAATAGCGAATTGCTTGCTCATCGCGAGTCTGCACTCGAAGAGACGAGGGTTGGCGCGCCTTCCATCCCATTAAACCCATTCTTTGGCGTGGGGCCTATAACCGACGCGACGACCGACGAGGTCGACAGCCGGCTGCGCCGCTACGAGTTTGATCGCTGGATCGAGAGCACCTATCGCAAGTTCGACGACACCGGAAAAGACATCGGAGCGTTCACCACGGCGGAACTGTCGCGGAGCATGCATCGCGGTTATCCGGCCGACAAGATCCTTCTGGACATGATGCGGGCGATCCATCGCTACTTCGAGTTCCCGAAGTCGAACCGCATCGCTGTGGGCCTTGGTGGCGGCCATAGCGGTTATACGGTCTGCGTCCAGCATCTCCTGAACGCGAATGACACGAACCAGCGCGTTTACGTCGACACGCCGCGCCCCGAAGGCAGCGATGCCGACACCTCGGGCTTCTTCCGCCAGTCGTGGGCGACCCAGCTCATCGAAATGCACCGCTTTGCCGAGAAGGGCGACGAGAGCCGCATCCATTTCGCTCAGAAGGAAGGCGCGATCCCATTTGCCGAGACTCTTGCCGACCTCGGCATTTCTGTCTTCGTAGGCGTCGGTCACGAGACTACGGGCGCGAACTCCTACACCAACGAGGAAATCCACGAACTCTTGACCTGGCTGGACGGTGATCCGGAAAACCGGCACGCCGTCTTCGACGCCACCTCCATGCTCGGTGCGATGCCATGGTCGCCCGAGACGGTGCGGGCAGTCATGGCCAAGTGCTGCCTCTTCATGCCGTTCCAGAAGGCGATCGGCGGCGTCTCCGGCTATTTCGTCGCTTCCTTCACGCCGGCGGCCCTCGCCCTCATCGAGCGCAACCAGAGCAATCCATGCTGGGCCATTCCGCGCCAGCTGAAAATCGCGCCGCCGCTCGATCCCAAACAGCCGCTCAGCAGCAAGCGGTCCGTCGATGCCGGCCCGTTCTACGACGCGCAGGAAGATCGGATGCTCGGCGGCGTCATCAACACCTACAGCGCACTCGCCTTTGCCGAAACGACGTTCGGCCTCTTGCAGACCGAGCGGCGTATCGGTTCCGTCATCGAGCTCAACAAGCGCTCGGCCGCCAATCGCGAGGTCGTCAACGAATGGGTCGGCCGCAACCCGTTGTTCAGCCTCGTCGTCAGCGAGGAAGAGCGACGCGGCGCCGCCGTCACGCTCCTGAAGGTCAATGACGGTGCCATCTCATCGTCGGACCTGCACGCCCGCATTATCGCGCGCTCGAAGCAGTTGCTCGGCTACGAGGGCATCACCCATCCGAACGGCGAGCACGAGACGGGTCTCGATGCCGCCCGCTATGTCAACGCCTTCCCCGGGACGCCCGGCGACTATCGCGCCTGGGTCGGCGGCATTCGCGAGCCGTCCGACATCACGGCGCTGCTCGAAAACATGAAATACGCCTATCTCCGCGCCAAGATCGTGGTGCTGGAGGAAGAGCTGGAACGGCACGGGAGCAAGGTCGACTATGCCCCGTCCGGTGCCGATGCCGGCGAAGGCGTGCGTGAAGGGACTGTCAAGGTGCTGATTGCCGACGCCATCGGCCTGCGCTTCGGTGCTGATGGGCGCCTCGATCATAGCGAGGTTGCCGCCTATATCGGCGAGAAGGGCGGGGTTTTCCACGAGACCTCGATCAAGGCGGCGAATACGGCCGACGACGGCCGGATTCATTTCTTCTACCAGCCGCACCTCAGTACCGCCGATGAAATTCTCGCCGAAGCCGGCGACGGCCGATACGATGCGGTCATCGCCGCCGCCACCTTCATTCCCGCCGGCGCAAAATTCCGTCTCGGCGGCGTGCGCATCGGCACTGGAACCGGCAACATGGGGTCCGCCTCATGGGGCGGGACGAACGGGGAGCGCGGAGAAGCACCACTCATGAACACCCCCGGCATCAACAGCCGCGCGACGGCGCAGATGGCTATCAAAGCTCTGCTCAAGGTCATGCCCGACCTTCCGGTCGACGCGCTGCACGACAGGGTCGTGAAAGGCGACTTCGACACCGGCAAGAACCTTGCCGAATATCCGACCGAAAAGCTCGAAGGCAAACGGATAGCGATCCTCGGCTACGGCAATATCGGCCGGGAACTGGCCCGGATCGCCAAAGCCTTCCACATGGATGTCGTGATTTATGCCCGTCCGGCGCACCGCGACAATATCCTTGCCGAAGGTTACGACTATGCGGAAACGCCTGTCGCCGCCGCGAGCGGCGCGGATGTACTCTCCGTGCATCTCGGCCTCGGCCGGCAGGATCTGGCCACGGGCGCCTTCTCGAATGCCGGGCTGGTCGATCGCAGCGTCCTCACCGCGCTGAACGATCGAGCCGTGCTTATCAACTACGATCGCGGCGAACTCGTTGACGTTGCCGCGCTCGACGAAGTGCTTTCGTCCGGCAAGGTCCGGCATGCCGCCATCGATGCGGATATCTTCAAGGGTGCCGAAGGCGTGACCGGCCCGATGGAGCCCTATCTTTCGCTGCTGCCGAAGCATGCCGACAAGCTGGAGCTTCTCCCGCATGCGGCCGCGGATACCGACCACCCGACCCGGGTCGCCGGCACCAAGCAGGCCGTCGATCAGCTGGTCGATGCGATACGCTATCGTTTGGTCACCAACCTCAAGGGTGATCTTCCGGGCGGGTACATCTCCAATGGATCTAAATCGCCGGTCGGAATCGCCCAGGTTGCACGCAGCGACGTCGCTCGACTGGCCGAAAATACCGAATTGCTTGCGGAACTTCGGACCGCGAGCGAAGCGATTACCTCTGTGATCGGCGCGCTCAGTGCAATCAATGATGCGGCTCATCGCGAACGCGTTGTCGATCGTTACCGCGCTTTACTGGCCACGAGCATCTTGAAGCAAAAGCTGCTGTTGGATGGTGCCGGGCTCATCGCCCCGCCGGCAAAGCTTTAATCAGCCTACGCAACGTCTGGCTTGATTTGTACCAAGCCAGACTTTTCAACATTGGAAGGGATGCTTTGGGAAAGGCGATGGCTTGAAAGGCTGACCTCCTGAGCACCGGCGGCTGCAAGGCGGGAGTCAAGGTGAAGAGCGTCGCCAAACTGGTCGACAAGCTCAAGAACGAGGCCGGAGTATTGTAAGCCCGTGCCCCCCGACAGGTGCAGACTTTCGGGATCAGGATCACGGGCACAAGGAATTTGAAGGAAGCGAAGAATGTCAATTCTCCTCATCGCCGAATACGACAGCCAGACCCTGTCGGATCAGACCGCCAAGGCGCTGTCGGCGGCATCGAAGATCGGCGCGGACGTTGACGTGCTGGTCGCCGGTAACGGCGCCAGGGCTGCCGCGGACGCCGCCGCGAAACTCGCGGGCGTGCGCAAGGTGTTGCTCGCGGAAGCCGCCGAGCTGGAAAACCGGCTGGCCGAACCGCTGGCGGCAACCATCGTTTCGCTCGCCGGCGGCTACGACACGATCATCGCGCCGGCGACGACCTCCGGCAAGAACGTGATGCAGCGAGTCGCGGCCCTGCTCGACGTGATGCAGTTGTCGGAGATCATCGAGGTGGTCACGCCCGACACTTTCAAGCGTCCGATCTATCCCGGCAACGCAATACAGACGGTGCAGTCGACCGACGCCAAGAGGGTGATTACAGTGCACGGCCTTCTTCCAGGCCACACCCGAAGGCGGCTCTGCCCCTATCGAGACGGTCTCAGCCGCGGACAACCCCCGCCTGTCGGCTTTTGTCGAGAACAGGCTCTCGGGCGGCGAATGTCCAGAGCTTACCTCGGCGAAAATCATCATCTCGGGCGCCGCGCGGTGGGCTCCTCGGACAAATTTCGGGAGGTCATCCTTCCCGTCACCGACAAGCTCGGCGCTGCGGACGGCGCCAGCCGCACGGCGATCGACGCCGGCTACGCGCCCAATGACTGGCAGGTCGGCCAGACCGGCAAGGTGTTCGCCCCCGACCTCTACATCGCCTGCGGACGTATCCGGCGCCATCCAGCATCTTGCCGGCATGAAGGATTCGAAGGTCATTGTCACCGGCAACAGGGACGGAGGCGCAGATTTTCCAGGTCGCCGACTACGTCGTCGTCGGCGACTTCTTCCTGATACTCCCAGAACTCGAAAAGGCAATCTGATCAATGACATCAGGTAAGAAAAGAGCAAACAATGTGAAGAACGGCATTCGCGGAATCTTATTTTCTTTGGTAATTTGCACAGCTCTATTAGGAATAATTATGGAGATATTATATTAAGTATTTTACACGACAATTCCTCTTGCGAGTATACTTATTTAGTTCGGACGCTTCTTAAATAACGCCAAGGGGAAAAAAGTGAGATTTGGCTCAAGCGGTGCGACTGATGCCCTCGGATAAACGGGGTCTGCAGCCGTTTCGTCCGACTTCAAACGCGTGCTGCACTACGCGCACGTGGACGTCTGCACGCCGACGCGGGGGCTCACTCGCGTGGACGCAGTGCTCCGCGCGAGCTATTGGCGGTGTGCGCATCAGAAGTGTGAACGACAAACGTTCATCGACTGCCTGCCGACGATTGCTCCCCCTCCGCGCCGAACTCCCCGACAACGTCCAACAAAGTTCAGCGCCAGCTGGAAGTTGCCGTATGGCAAAAAGATCGCCAAATGCAAACCGTGCTCTCAACTTCAGCGATCAAAAACTAGATAATTGGGCCGCAAAAGCGAGAATTGCGAAGCTCATCTCCATCAGCAATATCCACAAATTGTGATCCGTAAATTGTCTGCTTTGGATTTCCCCAGTTGACGCCCATTCCCATTCCACCGCCGCTATGCGTTTCTCCCTCAAACATCCCACTGTCGAGACGAGAGCGCCAATCTAGAAGACGAATGGCTACAGCCAAACGCGAATTCGGCCCGCTCTGTTTCAATGGACTTGTTCGATGCCAAACTGACTTTGTAAACAGTAGCACGTCTCCGAGGCTAAATTCGTCTTCCACCTTATTCTCCTCGAATATCTCCTTCAGTAGGCTCGAAGTAGAAAATACTTTCTGCAGCGATGATGACATGGCACTGATGTCGTCGCCCTTGCTAATCTTCTTTGAAAGCAAACTTGAGAGCTGATAATTGAAAACGCCGGACAACAGGTTCTCTGGGATGTATGCCATACCGCCGCCGTCCCTATCTGGATCGATGTTATTCAAGGGAATCCAGATACTATACCCTGGGTCGATCGGCCGAATGAACCGGAAGCTGACGGAGTCGTAATGCCAAGTGAAGCCGGTCTCGCCTTTTCTCAATTCTAAGGCCAGTCCCTCGCTCATTATGAGCGGGTTGCCGATAAGGCTGACCACTATCTTGCGGAATGAGTTGGCGGTGTAGATGCGTCGCAACACGCCAGTTTGCCCAAGGCCATAAGTGAGTCGCTTGAACTCGCTTCCGTAATTTGTGTCGAAGTCCGACGCTGATCTGACGTGCAGCAAGGCTGCCTCTCTGAGAGCCTGGATGCAGGCAGGACTAAGCAATCCTTCGATCTTGATGAAGCCATTCTCTTTAAATCTTTCGCTCTTCTCCAAAGGAATATCGACCGGATTCACGAAACATCTGGTATCATTTGCGTCAACAACATCATGCGAGACGGTAGACATGGCCAACTCACTCTCTTCGAATTTCTGTATCAACGGGACGATTCCAAGTGCTAGGGACCGACAAACTTTCAAGGCATCCCTATCGTCTCGGAAACTGCCCAGGATTTTGTTGAGAAAGGTACGGTGCGTAAAATCCCGACACGGGTATCGGAGGATCGCGAGGCAACTTGTGGAAGCCCCCGGCTGCACCTCGGCAATTTGCCGCTGAACAAAGACAGGCTGATACGCCTATGCATTCGAATTCCGACATAGCGTAGTCGAAGGTCACTTCGACACCGCAAGAGATTTTCTGAATAGCGAAAAAGTCGTAGGCTCCGAACCGATTGGGCACGATTGCTAAATTGGGATCACAGGAATGATTCAAAATGATAGCCGGACTCTCAAAGAGGGCATGAACATCCCAGTCCAGTTGAATCGAGTTCGTCGTCCGAATACTTTCCACGCGGTCAAGTATCCTATTGATAACAATTTCCCCCGGCAGGAAATCGCGAGCAGCGAATACGCCGCGCCCCTTATCGCCACCGCTATCGAGCACTCTTACGTTGCGGGCATTGAGTTGCTTTGCGCAGCCGACATCGTCTGTCAAGATAGACAAACTGTTGTTTATGCGTGGGGTGGACATGACCAAATTTCTTCCTTTGAGCTTATTTTTGAGGGAGGTGGGCTTGCCGACACCCCTCTAGTAAAATGCGATCGACGCCGACCCCGAACAATTCCCTCCCCTTCCTCCGGGTTACCCGCGGCATTAATGAAGACTTCAAAATTCATGCCAATCTGGCTGATCGAGTTGAAGAAGAATCGTTTATTGCTTTTTCAGCTATTTAGGCTGGTGCAAAACAGGAAAATGGCAAAACAGCCTTTGTGTCGGCCCCGACAATGTCGGAAATGGTTCGAGACCGCTGTTGGCCCCTCGCCGGAGAGCCATGGGAGTTGCGTCCGTCAAGTTCAGCAAAATGGCTTGGCGGTGTCGGCGTCTGCCACGCAGCTTCTCCGTGTTTGACGGAGCGGCGGACGCACGGCTGCGTGATCACGCGGCAATGCCCTCAGCGACTCCTTGAGCTCGCGTAAATGGTCTATGCTGAGGTAGTGTTTCGACCGCTAACGCCTGGGAAGATCGAGCTGCCGCCACCCGCATTGTTGACGAACATGTCAAGGCGGCCAAATGGCGGGCACTTCACTCACAAGGGTCTCTACAGCCGATTCCTGAGCCAAGTCGCATTGGAAGAACCGACCGATAGCAGACAACTCTGCTTCCACCGCCGCACCTTTTCGGGGATCCCGCCCAACCAGCGCCACCAAAGCGCCTTCCGCGCCAGTCGGTGGACGATTTCCCGTCCAATATCAGAATTGCCGCCAGTGACCAATGCAACCTTGCCACTAAATCGCATCGTGAAGCTTCACCTAGACCCTGCGTCGCTGCAAAAGGCGAAAATTGAACGGGAATGACGCCGCGAAGTTGGGGTATACCCGCGAGGCGCTGGAAACGCAGATCGTAGGATAGGATGCGGGAAAGAAAGTTTTGTTGAGCGTTTTTGGCGTTATGGGTTGCCCGAAGTCGTTGAACGTGACGAGTTGCTGCGGGAGATGGACCGTTTGCATGTCACTCTGGTCGAACTTGGGGAACAATTGTCGACAGCGCTCGCCGTGGAGGCGTCACGCAGGCACATCTGTTGGGGGCATCGTCCTTTCTCCTGTTCCGCTCCGCAAGCCGAACCGTATCAGGTGGCACGACTTGCCCCATAGTTTTTTCTCTCTGAGGGCGACGCCGCGGAAAGACTGGAAGGAGGAGAGCCCGAGGCCAGAACGGCAAGAAGGCTGGCTAGGAAGACACCGAACGTAGGGTCAGGTTTTGCAAACGCTTCGGTTAGTCGCGGCACATCTCTCATCATCACAACCCCTTCCGCCGAAATAAATAGTCGAAACGATTATCGCCATTTCCCTCGTGCTGCCGCGTTCAACCGCTGCCGCCAAGACCCGCCTTGTCCGCTCCGCGATTCTCGATCCAAGCTGCCCAAACCCGATCTGTTGTACTGGAACGCATCGCCGATCGAAGGTGTGGAAACAAACTGCCGTCGAAGATCTGATCGAGGTTCTTTGCGACATAATCGGGAGCGCCGTTCTCGTTTTGACGCAACTCGCCGCAGTTGTTGAGGCCAGTGGTTACGAGAAGTGCGTCGAGCCCGGCAGCCTTTGCGCCCTTGATATCAGTATCAACCTGATCGCCGATCATCAAAAGACGGTCGGTACCGGCCCGAGCGATGCACTCTTCGAAAATCGCTCTTCCTGGCTTGCCCATAAACTCTACTGAGATTGGAGGAGCTCCGAAGGGCGCTAGTCCTGCCTGAAGCATTGGCCCTATTATGTTTGGTCCAAAGACGAGTGAGCCGTTCTTGCTAGGATAAATGATGTCCGCGTTTGCCGCTATCATACGGGGCATTTCGCCCGTCTCGACCAGTCTGCGTTGAAAGGTCGACAGGATGTGATCGGAAGCCCCCTTAAAATCGAAACCTTCGTCATCGAGCACTACGAGTGTGTCGAATGTCTCGGCCGTGTCAGCGCAATGAAGATTTGGATGCTTGCCGAAGATCTCATGGGCAGCGTTGGCACTGCCCACATACGAAACTAGCCGCTCGGCCGCCAGCTCTTCGAGTACGCGATGTCGCGCAACACCTCCCGCGGACACGATACGGTCGACCGCCGGAATCGGAAGTCCCGCGCCGCGGAGACGTGCGAATATCGTTTCTTCCGATCCACTGCTGATATTCGTCACGATGTAGTATGGCTGACCGGACATATTAAGTCGGGACAAGACATCAGCAGCACCGGGGAGCGCTTCATTTTCGCTGATCAGGACCCCCATCGCGTCGAAAAGTATCGCGTCATAGCAATCTACCAGTGTCTGAGGACGCTCGAGCGTTGGTAGGCTGTCGAGGGCCGCGGTCAGAGCACAGGCCGACTCCGTCCCTGGCTGAACCGCACGCGCCTTAAACGGCGGAAAGTAGCCGTGATAAGCCTCTTGCAACGCTCTGATGCGCCAGTCGTCGCGTGTGATCTTGCCGCGGCAGTGTGGGGCGCCACACTTACAGCCGGAAAAGCCGCCTTCCGGAAATCCGGTCATTGCGTAATCAGGAGCTCGACGGGCCCCTCCTTGATCGCAACGATATGTTGCATCGCCACAAGCGTGAGTGCATCAGATAGGCCGACAGTCGGCTCACAGCTATGATTGATTGCTCCGATCCGTGAGATCTCATCAGCGTTTTCGGGGCAAACGTACCAGCGCGGGTGAGCCTGATGGCCGAACTTGCCCACCTTCGCCACATAGGCATCGATAGAATCGGCTGAAACGAGGCGGCCACCGAACCGTCCAATGATTTCGCCCTTGCGGACGGGCCTTATCGCGAAAAGGCCATGTCCTGTGGGGTCAACGCTGCGTTGCATCTTGACGACTCCTGGAGCCCATTTGCGCGCTGGGGGCAGAATCTCCTCCGGCAGTTGGACACGAAAGTACAGACTTGCAGTATGTTCTGAGTATATCGGCCGCCTTTGTTGAGTATCATTGGTCATGATATCATCCCTGAACAAGCTCTCTGTCACGCACGACTATCGCGTCGGGGGGTATGCTGGCCTCGCACGCCTCGCTGTAAGCCCAGGCCAGCCACTCGCATAAAATCGACAAGTCATCTGCCTCAACCGTAGGCCCCGCCCATATCCGAAATCCCGGTGGCGCATCACCGTAGCTCCAGATGTCAAAAGCCGCGTACTCGGCTTCGAGTAGACGGATCATCCCCGCAACGATTTTACCGTCGTCCTCTTTATCGCCGGCAGCGAGCTGCTCTCGTACAAGCCGAAGAGTAATTGAACAGGTGGAGCGTGCTGCTGGATTCGTGCAAGTCCAATCAATCCAAGGAGTAGAGTTCACCCAGTCGGCCATCACAGCATAGTTATTGGCAACCCTGTTCAGAAGCGCGGGTAGTCCGCCGCACGCTTCGGCCCAGTCGAGCGCAGAGTGGATATCCTCGACGGCGAACATGCTGGGGGTCGAGATCGTCCGGCCGCCAAAGAACGCTTTGTTCACAGATCCGTCGGGGCTGTGCAGTCTCATGAGCCGGGCTACAGGCTTACGTCCGCCGGCTTTCAGCCGTGCCTGGGCTCGAGGCGAGAGCGCGATCATGCCGTGGCCGCCTTCGCCGCCAAGCGCCTTCTGCCACGACCAGCACAGAACATCGATCCGATCGAAGTCGATGTGCCTCGTAAAAGCTGCCGAGACGGCATCTGCGATCACAAGCCCGGCACGATCAGGAGGAATCCAGTCAAGATCCGGTGGACAAACACCGCTGCTGGTGCCGTTTAGCACTAGAACGATGTCGTGATTGGGGTCGATCCTGCTCGTGTTCGGAAAATCTCCGTAAGCACAAATGTGCCGGCTTTGGGGGGCAAGCGCCAACGTATCGATCTCATTTGCCCAATACTGCGAGAAGCTGTCTGACAAGAATGTCTCGACTGGAAAAGGGCCGAGTAGATTTTGTAAGGCCATGCTGCAGGCCCCAGTGCCCGAACCGGGCACGATTCCGCAAAGCCAGCTATCAGGCAGCTCTAGCAAAGAGGCCATGCGCCTGATTACCTCTCCTAGCCTTTCTGCTCCCTCGGAGCTCCGGTGACTTCGTCCAACATAGCGCAGCATAGTCGGGTGCACGCTCCAACCAGGATGTTTACGGCAAGGGCCTGATGCAAACCGCGGATCCGAGGGGAGGACCGATGGTTTCACAACCGCATTTGGTAGAGTCATGGCTTCCTCCAAATTGGGAAAAAGGGGCACCTCAACGGAGATATCTGCGATCAGGCGATGTCCTGCGCCATCAGCGCCGACAGCTTTTCATTGGTAAAACTCATCCGTTCATCGGCGCGGAGGTCCGAAAGGCGCCTGATAATCGCGGCGTCAGACAATGCCCCGCCTTCACGTAGCTTTTGAACATAGGACGGATGGATAAAGTTTGAGCCCGCAAATTGATATGCCGCGCTGCTGCCCCAGCCATACCGTTTGCGAAGCGGATCGAAGTGACGCAGGACGTGCTCGAGGAGTGCACGTTCCTTAGATGTTTCGAGGCGAGTAAGAATCGGTAGGAGCTGCTCACTAGCCGTATTTCCTGCCCCGCGTCCCATGCCCCCCATGGTGCAGTCTATCCAGGTCGCTCCCGCCGTCGCGGCCGCCACTGAATTGACCAGCGCATATCCGCGGTTGTCATGGCCGTGGAATCCAATGTCAGCCTCAATTCGACCCGCAAACCGGCCGACAAATTCCTGAACGCGAGTCGGCTTCATAGAGCCAAAGGAATCGGCAATATAAAGCACGTCGATGGTGTCGATCTGCTTTACCTCCTTCAGGCACATCTCAACTTCTGAAGCATTTGCTGCATCGATCTGCATGAGATTCAAAAACACACGGAAGCCCCTGTGAGACAACTCAGCGCAAATGTTCCGGCAGGCAGCCAAGTTGCGGTAATGTGCCGCCACGCGGACGGTCGTGATATGCCCTGGCACTAGTCCTTCTGTCAGGCGGATCAGGGCAAGGGGTATAGGCAGTTCGCTCGCAAGCACATCCTTGGCATCGATCATCACGCATGCCTTGACCAGGAGACCAGCAGCCACCTGTTCGGCCTTAGAGCTCGTCACACTGGCGTAATATCCGTGGCTCTCAGGCTTTCCGGCGAGCCCCAGCTCGACCATACGCACTGGGAGAGTGTTGATAGTAGCGACATAGTCCGACACCAGTCCCGGCGCGAACTCCCAACCTGTGTAGTAGCCACCGTCGCGCAAGGTGCAGTCTAGGAAGTTCACTTCATCTGGTATTGTGCTTAACATTGCCCAGCCTCCTCGAAATACCGCCAAAACATCAAAGCATCCTGCATCAGCTCGCGGCGTAGCCCCCATCGACATAGAGAATCTCGCCTGTTATGAACGATGCAGCTGGGCTCGCGAGGAAAATGTAAGGACCGAAATACTCGGACAAATTGCCGCGACGTCGCATCGGAGTGAGTTCCATTGCGCGGCGCTGATAAGGGCTATCGAGATTAGGGTGCACCCCATCCATGAAGTTGTTGATGAATCCAGGTGCGACGGCGTTTACACGAATACCCTTATTGGCCCATTCTACCGCCATGGTGCGCGTCAGTTGATTGACGCCACCCTTGCTCGCAGCATAGACAGTCAGGCCCGGTATGCCGAGCGAACTGGCGACCGAAGAAGTCATGATGATGCTGCCGCCGCCTTGATCCAGCATTGCTTGGGCAGCAAACTTGGCACAATAATAGTAGCCACGCAGATTGGTATCGACAATTTCGTCCCATTCCGGCTCTTCATATGAATGCGCTGGCTTAATGATGTCGATACCTGCGTTGCAGACCATCACATCGATCTGCCCAAACCGGTCGACCGTGCCACCGATCAGTGCCTTGCAATCGTCGTGCGACCGCACATCAGCGCGTATAGCCGTCACGTTGATTCCTTGGCCCGCAAGTTCGGCCTCTGCTTCGGTCAGCTCTTCAATATTGTGCGAGGAAAGGACTATCTTCGCACCCAATCGTCCAAAGCAGGTGGCGAGTGACTTCCCTAGACCGCGGCTCGAGCCCGAAATGCAGACTACCTTGCCATCAACTCCGAAGAGCTCCTGGTATCCTTCTGCGCCAATTCCAGAAGTACGAGTTGTATCAGACATAATATATTACCCAATCCAGCTATGATTCTCGCTTTAGTTCAAGTCAGGGTCATCGTTCAGCAGGCAGGACCGGCGGGATGCAGATCGCAAGAGCGGCGATGCTCGCGACAGCAAAGTAAATAGCTTGGAAAGGCCCAACGCTGTTTTGAAGATAGCCGCCCGTGGATTTCCCAAAGGTTGTGCCGAACCCAAGAAAGACATTGGCGGTCGCGAAAATAGTCGTGGCGTTTTCAGACGTGGCCGTCTTGCTTATGGAGGCCCGGATCAAGCCATAGACTGCATAGAAGGCCAGACCGAAGCAAATTGATGCCCGCGGTAGAACCAATGCATTGTCCTGAAGCGCGATGAGCACACCATAGTAGAAAAAGACATTGCGATGCTCCTCCGTCGTCCCAGTGTGGCTCATTTCGCACTTCACAACCGCTATCGGCAGGCTGACGACAAGGCGCTCCTTGAATGAAGCTTCAAGCCGGTAAATTCGGCCACCATCCGTCGCTTTGCCGGCTTCTCCAATCTTCACCGTGGAGCAACCTGCATCGAAAAGACGCGTGCCAAGGTCAAAATCGCCCTCAATGCCTTGGTTTTCCGGCACAAGCCGCGTACGAGTGATGCGAACTCCACTTGATTCAAGCTTTCGGACAGCATCCGAGGTCTGCACCATTGTCCGGTAATCGCGAGGGTTGAGGAACATACCTCCCGCGGTCGCCCCTTGCTGTTCTACCGTGTTGCAGGCCTCGAGAGCGCAGATACCCGGATCCCCCGAGACCCGCTCCACGTTAGCAATGCTGGGCATGTTGAGGAGTCCATGAGGCCCGTTCAGAAGGGCGTGGTTCTCAGCTGTAAGGAGCCGCGGCACCAGCCGTGTGGCAATAAATGAAGTTAGCGCTTCCGTATCGCGGAACATCGCCTCGTGCACGCCAATCCAGGCGCGTGTGGGATAGAGATCAACCGTTTCGGCATGACCAAAGGCGCGTTGAAACTCAGGAAGCGCGTCGACCCCCTCAGCTGCCTCAACCACCTCTTCAGAATTCATTTCATACCAGTAACCCGACTCGCGCTGTGAAAGATCGACTACCTTGAATTGATCGCGCACTGTCAGGCGCGGCGTCGGCCGGTTGGCGGAGTAATTTTCAAGCGTCAGAAGACTAAAGGGGAAAGTGAGTTCCTGGTCAGGACGATCGCGAATACACGCATGGGCGATTGAACGGCCGAGATCGATGACGGTTCTATTTGCGTTGGCTTCGTTCATGCGACGGCTCCTAGTGCGACGAATTGATCAGACGGTTGCACTCAACCCACCATCGATGACGATCAGGGCGCCGCTAACGTAGGCCGCGCGGGCGCTGGCCAAGAATGCAGCAACTGCTGCGAATTCCGAGGGATCGCCAAGGCGTCGGGCCGGGGTCCTATCCTCGAGCGCACGGATGGCTTCGGCGTGGTCGCCGAGGCGATTGGCTTCGTGAATCGCGGTGCTGTGTGCTCCAGGCGCAAGCACGTTTACTGTGATGCTCTCCCCCGACAATTCTTGTACGAGCGTATGGCAGTAGGGCACTAGCCCTGCTCGTGCGACACCCGACAGCGCGAAATGTACTGGGGTCCGTACAATAGCCTCGGAAGCGAGCATCAATATTCGCCCCGCCCGCGAGCGCCGCAGATACGGCAAGGCAGCCGTAACTAGATTTATCGAAGGTAAAAGCACTCGGTCAAACGCATCGTCGAAATCCTTAGGCGTCATGGCCGAGGGTGGCCCGGCAGAAACGCCGCCGCAATTTGTCACCAAGATGTCGATACACCGAAAATGCTCTGCTGTTTCGGCAACCCAAACTGCTGCATCCGCGCAGTCAGTTACATCGGTCGTGCGCGCCAGCACTTCGGCGCCTGTGCTGCGCAACCGATCCACTGCTCTTTCTAGCCGCCCCGGATCCCGCCCACAGATGGACAGGCGGCAGCCTTCGTTGGCTAACTCCTCAGCTGTCGCTAAACCTAAGCCACTGGAGGCGGCCGCGACCATTGCCACCTTGCCGTCAAGCCCCAAATCCATTTTTTACCCCCTAATCAACAAGACCACGCTTCTTGGCACCGTTGTAGACAGCCAAGCATGTACCGTGCCAAACGAAAAAATTTGCTCAAAACAGTAGGATAGCCCTGCTGGTAAAACTTCGGTTTGCTGTAGCCGTGCATGATGATGACACAAATGCACGGAATCCGACGTAACTCCGCCGTCCTTCCGATAGGTGACCGGTCGCCTTCCGGTTCTGAAGACAGCGTTGGGTAAGCAACTTAAAGCTTTGCCGCAGGCGAATTAGTCGTGTACAATATTGGTCGCGTCGTCCTCGCGACGCGCTCGACCGCTACCAAGCCTCGCCGCGCCAGTAAATCACGAAACTGTCGAGCCATTCGAATACGCCAAGGGCGATCTTCTGCGTCGCGTATAGCAGCATGGCTTCGTCTCCATTCTTGGCCGCACCATGCGTTAGTGCAGGGCCTTCGCCTTCAGGCCAACCGCCACAGACGGCGTCTTCGACGCCTGGTTCTGACATCAGAAAATAGAAATCATCGACCTTAATGCCTTGGGGCGATAGCATGCAAAACTGTTCGCGATGTCCTCGCGCACCTGTTCGCGATGTTCCGGACCAAACACGCAGGAGGCGCGGCGGTGAGCCATTTCGAATGGGTGAAGAATCTGACCCACAACTCTTTCGGCTTGATGGAAAGGCGGCGGAGAGAGCGACGAAACCAGACAATCGCCACAGCGTCGACACCATCATGCGGCTCAAGGGCGGGCCAGGATGATCCTGGCGAGCGACAGCCCCTGTCGCAACCCGTTCGAAGTCGCCAACGCACCACTATGGCTGCGGCTTCGTCAGCTTGGCCCGATACTCCTCATCCAAGATGGCGGGCAGGGATATCTTTTTGGTTCGCGCGCCGTCGACGGAGATCATTTCACCGCTAACGAAACTGGAATCCTCGCTGGCCAACCA
>NZ_VLKT01000080.1 GCF_007830515.1 Mesorhizobium tianshanense | reverse complement strand
CATGGTCGAGACACGCATCGAGACGGGTACCGAGGTCAGGGTCGAGCGGCGATGCTACATCTCCTCCCGTGTCCTCTCCGCGAAAGCCTTTGCCGAGGCCGCCAGAGCCCATTGGGGCATCGAGAACGGGCTCCACTGGGTTCTCGATGTCCAGTTCAAGGAGGACCAATCGCGCCTGCGCCGCGGCCATGGTGCCACAAACATGGCGATGGTCCGCCACCTCGCCCTCAATCTCATCCGCGCTATGCCCGGCAAACAATCCATCAAGGGAAAGCGAAAACTCGCAACCTGGGATACCGGCTACCTCTTGGCCGCCCTCCAAGCGCGTTAACCTGGACTCGTTGCCCTGGGTTCGCCGGCAATGGCTTGTGAAGTCGCCGCGCGAGGCCTAAGTTCAACCAATGAGCAGAGCCTTCACGCGCGAAGAGGATAGCGAAAACGCCATCGCCGGCATCGGCGAGCGGCCGATCAGCCAGCACCGCAATCTCGTGACGGAACGCGGCCTGGCGCTGATCGACGCCGAACTGGTCACCCTGCGCGATGACCTGGCCAGGGCGGAGAAGAGGGCCGATCGCGAGCGCATCGCGCTCATCTCGCGCGACCTGCGCTACTGGACCGCGCGGCGTGAAAGTGCTGAGCTTTCCGTGCCGGAACCGGGCAGCGACTTGGTTCGCTTCGGCATGGGCGTCACGCTGGAAGGCGATGACGGCAGGAAGGTACACTGGAAGATCGTCGGCGAGGATGAGGCCGATCCGGCCAAGGGCACAATTTCCCATGTTTCGCCGATGGCTCTGGCCTTGTACGGCAAGAGGGTCGGCGAAATTGCCGTGGTGAACGGCAAGGAATGGGAGATCGTCAAGCTCTCCGACAATTAGTCCTCGACCTTGACGACATGGTCGCGGAAGAACGCTGCCGCGCCAGCCTCGTCGATCTCGCCGGCGGCGACCATCATGACCAGTTGAATGATATCTGCTTGCTCGGCTTCGACACTCAGCCCATTGAAATAGAGAAACAGGTCGGCTGCGGCAAAAGCGGTGCGCTTGTTGCCGTCGACGAATGGATGGTTCTTGGCGATGCCGAAAAGATAGGCGGATGCCAGCTCGCAGAGGTCGGGTTCGCCATTGATCTCCCTCTGTTGCGGTCGATAAAGCGCCGATTCCAGCATTCCTTGGTCGCGGATACCCGCTGCCCCTCCGTGAAGGCGCAGTTGCTCGGCGTGAAGCGCCTCCACAAATTCCCTCGAATGATATTCGGTCATTTTGCGAGCGCGCGGTAGGCAACCTCGTACTTCTTCATCCGCTCGCGCGCGATCTTCATCTTGCGCTCGAACTCTTCGGCGGTGTCCTCGGTGCGGCGCAGGCGAAGCTCATCGCCCTCCTGGACGATGACGATGCTGTCGCCCGCTTTCAGGTTCAGGCGGTCGAGAATTTCCTTGGGCAGGATGATGCCTTCGGAATTGCCGATCTTGCGGATGGTCGTGTTCATGGTGCTGCACCTTGTTGCAACAAGAATTATAACTCGCTCCGTCTATTGTTGCAACAGTTATTATAACAGCCTCATCCAGGCTGCAGCAGCCGGTCCATGAGCCGGTCCGCCGCTTCCGGAATAACGGTGCCCGGCGGGAAGATTTCCACGGCACCCGCCTGCAGCACCGCATCGTAGTCTTGCGGCGGGATGACGCCGCCGGCGACGATCAGCATGTCGCCACGCCCGAGCTTCTTCAGCGCGTCCTTGAGTTCGGGAATGAGCGTCAAATGTCCGGCCGCGAGCGACGAAGCGCCGACGATATGCACGTCATGCTCGACCGCGAGCCTGGCGATCTCTTCCGGCGTCTGGAACATCGCCCCGACGGTGACGTCGAAGCCGAGATCGGCAAAGGCGGTGGCGATGACCTTCTGGCCGCGATCATGGCCGTCCTGTCCCATCTTGGCGACGAGAATGCGCGGCTTGCCGCCGGACTTCTCCTCGAACGCCACGATCTTGTCCTGCAGCCGGTCGACCACCGGATTGTTGCCGAGCGCCTTGCGATAGATGCCGGAGATTGTCTGGACCGAGGCGACATGGCGGCCGAAGACCTTTTCCAGCGCCAGCGAAATCTCACCGACCGTGGCATTGGCGCGCGCGGCATGGATGGCGAATTCCAACAGATTTTCGCCGCTCTCCGCAGCGCGGCTCAACGCACCCAGCGCGCTCTCGACCGCGCCGACGTCGCGCGTGCCTTTCAGCCTTTGCAGCTTCGACAATTGCCGGGCCCTGACTTCGGCATTGTCGATCTTCAGCACGTCGACTTCGATGTCAGTGCCGGGCCGATGAGCGTTGACGCCGACCAGGATCTGCTCGCCGGAATCGATGCGCGCCTGCGTGCGCGCGGCGGCTTCCTCTATGCGCAGCTTGGGTATGCCTTTTTCGATCGCCGCGGCCATGCCGCCGAGGCTCTCGACCTCCTCGATATGGGCAAGTGCCCGCGCCGCCAGATCATGCGTCAGCCGTTCGAGATAGGCCGAGCCTCCCCACGGGTCGATGATGCGCGTGGTGCCGGATTCCTTCTGCAGGATGAGCTGCGTGTTGCGGGCGATGCGGGCCGAATGATCGGTCGGCAGTGCCATCGCCTCGTCGAAGGAGTTGGTGTGAAGCGATTGCGTATGACCCTGCGTCGCCGCCATCGCCTCGATCATGGTGCGGATGATGTTGTTGTAAGGGTCCTGCGCCGTCAGCGACCAGCCCGAGGTCTGGCAATGGGTGCGCAGCGACAGTGATCGCTCGTCCTTCGGTGAAAAATTCTTCCGCATCAGGCTGGCCCACAAAAGGCGCGCTGCCCTCAGCTTGGCCACTTCCATGAAGAAGTTCATGCCGATCGCCCAGAAGAACGAAAGGCGCGGCGCGAAATGGTCGATATCGAGCCCCGCTGCGAGGCCGGCACGGGCATATTCGATGCCGTCGGCGATTGTGTAGGCAAGCTCAAGGTCTGCGGTCGCTCCCGCCTCCTGCATGTGATAGCCGGAGATCGAAATCGAATTGAACTTCGGCATATGCTGCGAGGTGTAGGAAAAAATGTCCGACACGATCCGCATCGAAGGCTTTGGCGGATAGATGTAGGTGTTGCGCACCATGAACTCTTTCAGAATGTCGTTCTGAATGGTGCCAGTGAGATCCTTCTGCGCAACGCCCTGTTCTTCCGCCGCCACGATGTAGAGCGCCATGATCGGCAGCACAGCACCATTCATGGTCATCGACACCGTCATCTCGCCGAGCGGGATGCCGTCGAACAGCTGGCGCATGTCAAGGATGGAATCGATGGCGACGCCGGCCATGCCGACATCGCCGGCAACACGCGGATGGTCGCTGTCGTAGCCGCGATGCGTGGCGAGGTCGAAAGCGACCGACAGCCCCTTCTGTCCGGCCGCAAGGTTGCGTCGGTAGAAGGCGTTCGACTCTTCTGCCGTCGAGAAGCCGGCATATTGCCGGATCGTCCAGGGCTGCTGGACATACATGGTCGGGTAGGGGCCGCGCACGAACGGCGGCAGGCCCGCATAGGTGTCTAGATGCGGCAATCCCTTGAGGTCGCCCTGATTGTACAGGTGCTTTACGGCAATGCCTTCCGGCGTCATCCGCTGGCCCTTGACCTCGACCGGCGCCCGGCGCGGCGGCGACCAGCCGATCTGGCTAAAATCCGGGATCATGGTGCTGCTCCGATCGATTGATCGATGCGGATCGGAAACAGCGGCTCGCACACCGCCACGCTCTCGGTGACGGCGGGCCGCCGCTCCGCCACCAGAGTTTCGACCGGACGTTCGGTCTTCGACGGGTAAAGTGTCGTGCCGATGATGGCCCGCTTGCCGGCCCGATAGGCGGCATTGCGGCGGGCGGAGGCCGCCTGGACCCGTTTCTGGATGTGTCCTTGCTGCAGGCTGGACAGCACGCCACCTTCCGCCTCGATCCGCTGGAATTCTTCCCAGGCCACTTCGCAAAGGTCCGCAGTCAGCGCTTCGACGGCGCCCGAACCGCAAGCAGGGTCGGCGACGTGATCGATATGGCTTTCGTTGGCCATGATCAGTTGCGTATTGCGGGCGACACGGCGGGCAAAGCCCGCCGGCAGGCCATGCGCGATCGTATGCGGCAGGATGGAGACCGAATCCGCCCCGCCTGCTGCCGCGGCAAAACCGGCGATCGCAGTGCGCAGGATGTTTGTCTCCGGATCCGCCGAAGTCATCATGCGGAAGGACGTCTCGGCATGGATGTTGGCGGTGGAGGCGGAGATCGAGCAGGCCTCCTGAACACGCGCCCACAGCCTGCGCAAAGCCCTGACCTTGGCCATCGACAGGAACTGGTCCTGGTCGACGCTCAGTGCAAAGCCGATATGGGGCGCCGCATAGACAAGCGGCTGGCGCGCCTCCTCGAACATCCGGAGATAGGAGACAGCTGAAGCCATCATGGTGCCCAGTTCCTGCGCTTCTGTGGCGCCGGCATTGTGGAAGACGCGTCCGTCTGCCTCCAGCAGAACGCCGGGCACGCCCATCGAGAAAAAATGCGCCAGGGACTGCGGCATCGACGCCTGCAGGGCCTCGATCGACATGCGCAACCGACCGGTTCCGGCAAAGATCGCCGCCGGATCGATGCCGAAGGAAAGGTTGAGCTTTGCCGGGTCGGACCGGCGCTTGGTCAGGAATGCCACCAGCCAGTCGGCCACTGCGCGGCTCCATGGATGCGCATCGATGCGGACCTGAATGCGGTTGAGCGGCACGCCGTCCAGCACGGTCTCCAGCGCCTCGGCAGTCCTCGGCAGGCCGTAGCCGAACGCATTCGGCGCGCCTTCGAAGACAAGCGACAATCCGGTGGCGCCCTGTGCGACGTCTTGCAGGGCCTGGGCTTTGGCGCGGCCGATATCCGGATCGTCGATACGCTGGCTGACGATCCACGGCGATCTCGGATTTGCCCGCGCGAGAGGCTCTGCGGTGACCGAACGATCATAGAGCGGTTCGATGCGGATGGCGTCGTCCGTTTGGGATACGAGCTTTTCCTCGAAGGAACCGCCGGCCAAAGCTTTTTCCACAAGGGCCAGCCACCGCTGCCGGTCAGGGTTTGGAACTTCAGCATCCTGGATCAAGGCACCGGCGCCCATCCGCTTTTCCTCGTCTGCAGCGCCGCGCGTCCTTTGGACGCGCAAAGGACGCTGTAGCACTTTTGATCTTGCGCATGACCCTTTCCGGAAATCGATTCCGATTTTTGGGGTCATGCGTCCGTCGGCCGCATAGGCCTGGAACGTCAGTCTACGGTTCCCCGTCCCATATCACAATGCAACAGGCGTCCTGCGACGATGAACCGCCAACCGATTGCCAAACACGCGCAAAATCCGCAAGCTCCAAAAACCCATTTTCGGCGATGGCCATTGTCGCTGCGCAATGACGTCATTATACCTGCGGCGAGCCCCGTTACTTTCAATACACTAGGGCTTTCAACACTTCAGGTTTGCGGAGGACACATGGCTGACGACACAAGTATTTTCCTGGGAGCCAGCCGCAAGCCTGATGACAGCTACCAGCGCGCCGAAAATCTGCTGCTTCAGTATGGCAATCGCCATGGCCTGGTCACCGGCGCGACCGGCACCGGCAAGACCGTGAGCTTGCAGATTCTGGCGGAAGGCTTCTCCAATGCCGGCGTGCCGGTCTTCTGTGCCGACATCAAGGGCGACCTTTCGGGTATCGCCATGATGGGCACGGCGCAGGATTTTCTGGCCAAGCGGGCCGAGCAGGTCAAGCTCGATCCTTACGAATTCCAGGAATTTCCGGTCATCTTCTGGGATCTTTTCGGCGAGCAGGGCCATCCGATCCGCGCCACCGTCTCGGAGATGGGGCCGCTGCTTCTGTCGCGCCTGATGAATCTCTCCGAGGCGCAGGAAGGCATCATGAACATCGCCTTCCGCATCGCCGACGAGGAAGGCTTGTTGCTGTTGGACCTGAAAGACCTGCAAGCGCTTCTTGCCAACATCGCCGAACGCGCCGAAGAAATCGGCGCTCGCTATGGCAATGTCACAAAACCTTCGGTCGGCGCGATCCAGCGCACGCTCCTGGTTCTGGAGCAGCAGGGAGCGACGAACTTCTTCGGCGAGCCGGCGTTGCGGATCGCCGACATCATGCGCACCACCCGCGACGGACGCGGCGCGATCAGCGTGTTGGCCGCCGACAAGCTGATGATGAATCCCCGGCTCTATGCGACATTCCTCTTGTGGCTGATGTCGGAACTGTTCGAGGAACTCCCCGAAGTCGGCGACCCCGACAAGCCAAAGCTGGTCTTCTTCTTCGACGAGGCGCACCTTCTGTTCGACGACGCGCCGAAGGTGCTGATCGACCGGGTCGAGCAGGTGGTCCGGCTGATCCGTTCGAAGGGCGTCGGCGTCTACTTCGTCACCCAGAATCCGCTGGATATCCCTGAAACGGTCCTGGCCCAGCTCGGCAACCGGGTGCAGCACGCCCTGCGCGCCTACACGCCGCGGGAGCAGAAGGCAGTGAGGACGGCCGCCGAGACGTTCAGGCCCAATCCCGACTTCGACTGTGCGACCGTGATCACGCAGCTCGGCACCGGCGAGGCGCTGGTCTCGACGCTGGAAGCCAAAGGTGCTCCGTCCATGGTCCAGCGGACGTTGATTCGGCCGCCGTCTTCGCGTCTTGGCCCGATCACGCCTGACGAGCGTCGCAAGCTGATCGCTGAGAGCCCGGTCGCGGGGCAGTACGACCAGACCGTCGATCGTGAATCGGCCTTCGAGATGCTGCAGAAGAAAGCCAAGGACGCTCAGGAGGCAGAGGCGCAGCAACAGGAGAGCGGCCGCTCACGCTGGACCATTCCAGGCTTCGGCAATGACGATCCCGTCCCCCAGACCACCGGCGGCAGGCGGGCACCGGCGCCAAGACCGTCCAATCGCCAGACAGTGGCGGAGGCGGCGATCAAATCGGTGGTTCGTTCGGTCGGCTCGTCCGTGGGACGGGCGATCGTGCGCGGCATTCTCGGCAGCCTGTCTAGAGGGCGTTAAAGCGCATCGGACTCAAAAATGGGCGCCGGCTCTGGAAAAATCCCGGAATTGTGTAGCAGCTACCACTAGCCTGATTTGGGGGCTGCGAACGGCAGCTTTGCGCCGAACCGGTCATCGCGGCCGACTGATCTCGACTGTGCCCTGCCTTCGGCTCGCTTCGCATCAATGGGGTCTGCAATTTCGCACAGGTGACCCACATCACCCCACACCCGCCGTTTTGTGGTCGCCGATCGCATCATCGTCAATGTATCGTGGCCCAGACATCGGAAAGCCGGCCATGGCGCCAACATCAAGTAACTCGTGCAAAAGATGTTCGGCGCGCGCGAGGGTGCAGAAAGCGCATCCCCCAGGAACACAGTCCTTCCTCACCTACACGCACATACACAGCTCAGCGATCCGCCCGCGCGAAATCACAATGGCAATTGAGTGTGACAGACTATGTGGCTAAATTTGTGCTCGACTAGCGCTTGCACGGAAGGTCTGCGGGTACATGGCGACTCTTCCCTTTTCAGTTGTCGACGACATCCTCTTGTCCGGGCGAGCAGGCCGGCGCAGTCTAAATGAGACCTCTATACAACTCGATGTCTGGAGGGCTTATGCGGCTAGCCCCAATGCGCCGGTCGACCTGTTGCTGACGCCGATGGACAGTATCGAGGCATCAACGATCGCCAAGCATCTCGTCGCGGCGCTGGCAGACCGTTCGACCGAGGCCTATCCGCGCGAGGACGATGGGCGGTGGCGTCCGGCGCGACGGATCGCACCGCTCGAGGGCATCGTCGCGGTCCGGCTGACCTTCATCGATTTCCTGATCACGGTTGTGCCCAGCACGGGGCTCGATATCCACCAGGCGGTGCGCACGCTAAAGGATATCTTGGGTCTACCACCCCTAGCCCAATCAGAGCTGGACGTAGTGCCGGGGCCTGGGTCTCGCATCTCCCCCGCCCGGAGGGTAACGTTTGCTCGGTTGGAGGACCTCAAGAACAGGATCCTTGGGAGGCTGGCCCCCGACCTGCGGACCGCCTTGCTGGTCTTACTCATTCTGGCACCGGAACCGACGACAGCCAGCGGTACCCGATCACGGGCCGCCATGGACCTGGACAAGTTGCTCGACGATCTGCCGCGTCGAGCCGAGCCCCTGATCTACCGCGTGTCCCGCAATCGACATGTTCACCCGATGATGGCCTCGTCGGTAAACACCATCAAGGCCGATGCGGCTCGCCGTGTGTTCGATATCAGTTGCCGGGGCGTGACCTGGGCGGTGATCGATTCCGGCATCGACGGCGCGCACCCCGCATTCATCGATCATGCCGCCGGCGATCTCTCCATTCGCGTGAAGAAGGCCTATGACTTCGCCGAACTCCGCTTGCTCGTCGCCTATGATGCAATGGCGCTGCCGCAGCAGCGCGACTACCTCGCCGGGATGATGATGACGAAGCTCGGCCTGCGGGAGGCGGAGGCGCGCTCGGCGGTCCAGCGGCTGTGGGAAGCCGCGGACAACGGGCGTCCGTACGACTGGGAGATCCTGTCCCAGTTGCTGCAGACGAGGCCCGACCGTCTGCCGACGCCGCGCCAGGGAGACCGTCCCATCGGTCACGGCACGCACGTGGCGGGGGTCCTCGCGGCCGATTGGCGCAACGGCGACGACGTCTTCTTCCAGGGCGTCTGCCCGGACATCATGCTGTACGACCTGAGGGTGATCGCGGAGACGATCGAGGATACCGAGTTCGCCGTGATCGGCGCGCTGGAGTTTGTGCGCTGGCTGAACACCCGCAACCGCTACATGACGATCCACGGCGTGAACCTCTCGATCGGGCTGGTGCACGACAAGGCCAACTATGCGTGCGGCCGGACACCGGTATGCCTGGCGTGCGAAGCCACGGTGGACAGCGGCGTCGTCGTCGTGGCTGCTGCAGGCAATTGGGGCGCCCAGAAGTTCGTGCTCGATGGCGGTGCCGTCTACGACGGCTATGCCGACGCCTCCATCGCCGACCCCGGCAACGCCGAGTCGGTGATCACCGTCGGCTCGACGCATCGCGATCGTCCGCACGAATATGGGGTCAGCTTTTTCTCATCGCGCGGCCCCACCGGCGACGGCAGGTCCAAGCCCGACGTGGTGGCTCCCGGTGAGCGCATCGACGGGCCACTGCCCGACCTGGGCTATGGCCGACTGGACGGCACAAGCATGTCGGCGCCGCACGTCTCGGGAGCGGCGGCCTTGCTGATGGCCCGCAACGCGGAGTTGGTCGGGAAGCCGCGCGACGTAAAGGCGGTGATTGTCGAGACCGCGACCGATCTGAAACGCGAGCGGCACTTTCAAGGCGCCGGACTGGTCGATGTCCTGCGTGCACTGCAAACCCGGTAGGAGAACCGATAGTGGTATTTCGCATCGAGGCATTGCCAGCCAAGTACGGTGACTGCCTGTTCCTGACGTTTGGCAATGGCGGCGATCGCCCCACCCGCATCCTGGTCGATGGCGGTCCTCCTGGCGTGTTCAACGCCTCGCTCAAGATCAGGCTTCGCAAGGAGCAGCAGGCCTTCCCGGACGAGGTTCCGCTGAAGCTCGATGCCGTCATGGTCAGCCACATCGATCAGGACCATATCCACGGCATCATCCAGCTTCTCGACGCCATGCGCGACGCGGATGAACAGAACGTGCCGAGGCCCTACAAACCGATATGGCTCCTGCACAATGGCTTTGACGCCATCTTGGGCGACGGTGAAGGGACCGCGGCACGGGACGTGGGCGGTCCAGCCTCGCTCGCCAGTTTCGGCGGGCCTGGACCGTTCGCACTTGCAACGGAGCCCGATCCGGTGGCTGCGGCCGTGCTCCAGAGCTACAACGAAGCGCTGAAGCTAGGATCGCTCGCCTCATTCCTGCAAGTGACGCGGAACCCGCCTGACCAGTCCCTCCTCACCGGCGATCGCGCGCCGATGTCTATCGGCGACGCGACCCTGCGCATACTCGGACCACTCGACGAGCAGATCGAGGAATTCCGCATCGAGTGGCACGAGAAGCTCGGCCCCGCGGGCGCCGGCCCGGCAGCGCTTGCGCAGTACCTCGACGATTCAATTCCAAACCTCGCCAGCATCGTCGCCCTGCTCGATCGCGACGGCACCACCGTGCTGCTGACAGGCGATGCGAGAGGCGATGTGATCATCAAGGCCTGCGACAAGGCCGGCCTGATCAAGAACGGCAAGCTGAAGGTCGATGTGCTGAAGGTGCCTCATCACGGCTCGGACCGCGACCTCGAGACGAGCTTCTTCGAGATCATTGAGGCCAAGCACTACATCATCTCGGCCAACGGCCATTTCGGTAACCCTGACCGTGCCTCGCTCGAGATGCTGGAACAGGGCACCGGCAACCGCAAGATCAACGTCTACCTGACGGTGGCGGCACAGGACTGCGATATTCAGCATGAGGCCTGGCGCAGCAACAAGACGATCAAGTACGACCCCGCAATCCACGCGATCACGCCGATCATCCAACGCTGGCAACGGGGCAATCGCATCACGGTTTCGAACGGAGTGCCGATACAGATCGATTTCTAACACCGCACAGACGCGCGTTTTTCAATACAAGTTATGCCGGAGGGGCGGTGGCCCGCGTCCGCCTATGTTCGACCAGTTCAGAAGATCGAGTCCGAGATCGTTCTTGCCGCGCCGAGCAGAATCGATCCTTCCGGCACGCCGTCATCGATCGGAATTGCCTTCCGGTTCGTTGCCGGCACTGGTTGGCCGACACCGGCGGTAACGATTACCGGTGTTTTGTTGGGCACACGGTCGTAGAGATCGATGATGTCCTGATTTATCAAGCGAACACAGCCGGATGATACCGATTTGCCTATCGAGTTCCACTCCGGCGAGCCGTGCAGTCGGTAAAGCGTGTCCTGGTTGCCCTGGAACAGATACAGCGCCCGCGCGCCGAGTGGATTGGTGAGCCCGCCGGGCTGGCCGCCATTGTCGGCGCTGTATTTTGCGAGCTCGGGCTGGCGGGCGATCATTTCGTCCGGCGGGGTCCATTTCGGCCATTTCTGCTTCCACTGGACGACGGCGTCTCCCGACCATTCGAAGCCGGCGCGACCCAGCCCGACACCATAACGGATGGCTTGTCCGCCCGGACGCACGAGATAGAGGTGGTGGCCGGCCGTATCGACTACGATGGTGCCGGGCTTCTCGCCGGTCGGATCGGGAACGATCTGGCGCAGGAATTGCGGGTCAATTTTCTCGAAGGGTATGCCCGGGAGATCGAACCCTCCGTCGCTGACCGGAGCGTACATCGTTGCATAGTCCAGGAGCGGCGGCTCGACATTGGCTGGAAACGGAGGCTCGAGCGGCCGCCGTGCCGTCGTGGTGCAGGCCGAAACCGCAATCGAGGCGGCGCCGAGCGCTGCGGCGTTGAGAAAGCCGCGACGGCTCAGGCGACGGGATTCGATTTCGGTTATGAACATGGTTGCCTTTTTTAAGTCTCAAGTCGAAACAAAACATGAATACGCTGACCGGTACGGCGCCAGCCCTATCAATACCCGGCGCGATAGGCGGTTCCGATTCTGGCCTGAGGGTGGACAAACAAAGGCAAAGCTGTGACGGCACCATCGCTGTTGCGCCGGGGCAACAGGCCTACAGCGCCGCGCGTCCACTTGGACGCGTAAAGGACGCTTTAGCACTTTCGCTTTGCGCATGATCCTTTCCAGAAATCGGAATCAATTTTTGGGGTCATGCGTTAGCCCGTGGCCAGCAGGCCTTCGAGCGAGGGCAGGATCAGGGCCGGCGGCAAGTCCCGGTATTCCTCGGGCTGGTTGGAGCGGTTGATCCAGACTGTCCGGAAGCCGAATTTGGTGGCGCCGGCGACGTCCCAGCGGTTGGATGACTGAAAGGACACAGCACCCGGATAGAGGCGCCAGCCTGTCGCAACCATGTCGTAGACCGACGGATCGGTCTTGAAGCGCTTGACGGCATCGACGGAATAGATGTCGTCCAGAACCTGGTCGAGCGCAGCGGATTTGACCGCCGCTTCCAGCATTTCAGGCGAGCCGTTGGAGAGGATCGCCAATTTCGCGCCCGATGCCTTGAGCGCCTTGAGCACGGCCGGCACCTCCGGATAGCAGTCCAGCCGCCAATAGGCGTCGAGCAGCTTGGCTCTAAGCCCCTTGTCCGCGGAGGGAACCTTGCGCAGGGCGAAATCGAGCGCCTGTTCGGTGAGTTGCCAGAAATCGGCATAGGCGCCCATCAGCGTCCTCACCCAGGAATATTCCAATTGCTTGGCGCGCCAGATCTCCGACAGGAGCTGGCCGTCCGGTCCGATCTGGTCGGCATGACGGCGTACGGCGGCATGCACGTCGAACAGCGTGCCGTAGGCGTCGAAAACGTAAGCCGCGTGATGCATGGTGACAGTTCTGCGGCGTGGCAAGGCAAGGCGCAAGCACAGATTGCAATGCACATGCCGCTGGCCTCAACAAATCTCGGCCATGCCGGTTGACGGCAGACGCCAAAGCATCTTCCAATGGCGATACGGGACAGTTCTAAAAACGCGGAACCAAGCGATGACACTGGCGACTGCGGCGCAATCCGCGACATGGACCTTCGTGGATGGCGATTGGTATGAAGGCAACGTCGCCATTCTGGGGCCGCGCAGCCATGCCATGTGGCTCGGCACCAGCGTGTTCGACGGCGCCCGCTGGTTCGAGGGCGTCGCCCCCGACCTCGACCGCCACGCCGCAAGGGTGAACGCTTCGGCGATCGCGCTTGGTCTCAAGCCGTCCATGAGCACTGAAAAGATCGTCGGGCTGACCTGGGACGGTTTGAAGAAGTTCGACGGCAAGACGGCAGTCTACATAAGGCCGATGTACTGGGCCGAGCATGGTGGCTACATGGGCGTGCCGGCCGATCCGGCCTCGACCCGTTTCTGCCTTTGCCTCTACGAATCGCCGATGATCTCGCCGGCGGGCTTTTCGGTCACCGTCTCGCCGTTTCGGCGGCCGACCATCGAAACCATGCCGACCAACGCCAAGGCCGGCTGCCTCTATCCCAACAACGGCCGTGCCATCCTCGAAGCCAAGATGCGCGGCTTCGACAACGCCCTGGTGCTGGACATGCTGGGCAATGTCGCCGAGACCGGAACCTCGAACATTTTCCTGGTCAAGGACGGTCACGTCATGACGCCGGCGCCGAACGGCACGTTCTTGTCCGGCATCACCCGCTCGCGGACGATGACGCTGCTTGGCGAGTATGGGTTCAAGACCACCGAGAAGGCGCTGTCGGTGCGCGAGTTCCTCGAAGCGGACGAGATATTCTCGACGGGAAACCATTCGAAAGTCGTGCCGGTGACCCGCATCGAGGACCGCAATCTCCAACCCGGGCCTGTGGCCAAGAAGGCGCGCGAACTCTATTGGGATTGGGCGCATTCAACTTCGGTCGGCTGACTGGCCTCTTGTCTTGACGCAGCTTCTTGTCGGAAAACCGTGTGACACTTTTCCGGAACCTGCTTAGAAGGGAACCGGAGCTTCATTCCGGAGTTGTTCCACATCAATCCAGACCTATGTTAGTCCGGTATCGACACCGGATTTTTTTCCACGAGGAGTACGACCGATGGCTTTTGAACTGCCCGCCTTGCCCTATGACTACGAGGCCTTGCAGCCTTACATGTCGAAGGAGACGCTGGAGTACCATCACGACAAGCACCACAAGGCCTATGTCGACAACGGCAATAAGCTGGCTGCCGAGGCTGGCCTGGGCGATTTGTCGGTCGAGGACGTTGTAAAACAGTCCTTCGGCAAGAATGCCGGGCTCTTCAACAACGCCGCCCAGCACTACAACCACATCCATTTCTGGAAGTGGATGAAGAAGGGTGGCGGCGGCAACAAATTGCCGGGCGCACTGCAAAAGGCGTTCGACAGCGACCTTGGCGGCTATGACAAGTTCAAGGCGGACTTCATCGCCGCCGGAACAACCCAGTTCGGTTCGGGCTGGGCCTGGGTTTCGGTCAAGGACGGCAAGCTGGCGATCTCGAAGACCCCGAACGGCGAGAACCCGATCGTCCATGGCGCGACGCCGATCCTGGGCGTCGACGTCTGGGAGCACTCCTATTACATCGACTATCGCAACGCCCGGCCGAAATATCTCGAAGCCTTCGTCGACAGTCTCATCAACTGGGACCATGTCCTTGAGCTCTATGAAAAGGCGTAAGGTCTGATCGAGTTGCAGAAAAGCCCCGGCAAAACCGGGGCTTTTTTGGATCAGCATCGGCCGCCTTTTTCCAGCGCAAGAACGACCGTCACAGAAATTCACACAGGCGTGAGGCGAATTTCCGGAATTTTTAAGCCACCTTTGCCGTTATCGATGCGTTGCGAAAATACCTTCACCCCGAAACGTCTTCATCATGGAGCCAGTTGAATGAGAAAGCTTATCCTCGCCATCTCGATGCTCGCCTTCGCCGGGTCAGTGGCACTTGCCGATCCGATCCTGGATCGGCAGGCCCTGATGAAGGAACGTGGCAAGATCGCCGGCGGATTGTCGAAAGTGGTCAAGGGCGAAAACCCTTTCGATGCCGCAGCCGTGATGACGTCGTTGCAGGCGCTTCAGGCTAATGCCGAAAAACTCGATATCGACGCGCTTTTCCCGGCCGGCAGCGACACCGGCGACACCACGGCTGCTCCCAAGATCTGGCAAGACATGGCCGGTTTCAAGGCAACTCACGACAAGTATCTCGCCGACGTCAAGGCTGCGGTCGCCGCCGCCCCCGCGGACGTCGATGCCTTGAAGGCGCAGTTCAACACCATCGGCGGCGATTGCGGCACCTGTCATGAGACCTATCGGATAAAAAAGGACTGATAGCGGGCGATGCGCCTGCTGAAAAAACTCGTCGGCACCGCCCTCGTTCTGGGCGGTGTCGGCGCGCTTGCCGGGTGGCTGCTGTCGGCACCGGTCAAGGCCGACACTGCGACCCTGGCGCAACTCGGCCCAGGCGATGCCACCAAGGGCAAGCGCATTTTTTATGCCGGCGGCTGCACATCCTGTCATGCGAAGCCGGGCTCGCAAGGCGACGCCCGCCTTCAACTGGCCGGCGGTCTCGAACTCAAGACGCCGTACGGCACCTTCGTGCCGCCGAACATTTCGCAAGATGCCGAGGACGGTATCGGCGCCTGGTCGGTCGAAGACCTCGCCAACGCCATGCTGAAGGGCGTGTCGCCGAGCGGCGAGCATTTCTATCCGGCGTTTCCCTATGCATCCTACGCGCGTATGAAGCCGGCCGACATTGCCGACCTCCATGCCTTCATGAAGACGCTCCCCGCTGTCGCCGGCAAGGCGCCGCCCAATTCGCTGGGGTTTCCGTTCAACATCCGTCGCGGCATCGGGCTGTGGAAATTTCTCTATTTGAATGACCAGCCGATGGTTTCCTTTCCCGATGGCACGCCGGATCCGGTGATGGCCGGCCGCTACCTGGTCGAAGGGCCAGGCCATTGCGGCGAATGCCACACGCCGCGTGCGTTCACCGGCGGGACCAAGAAGAGCGAGTGGCTGGCCGGGGCCACGGCCGCCGAGGGCAGCGGCATCGTGCCAAACATCACCTCGGGCGAAGGCGGGCTCAGTGACTGGTCGGAGGCCGACATCGCCTACTATCTCGAAACCGGCTTCACGCCGGATTTCGATTCCGTGGGTGGCGCCATGGTCGATGTGCAGAGAAACATGGCCGAGCTGACGTCTGAGGACCGGGCGGCGATATCAGCCTATCTGAAGGCCATACCGCCGCATCCCAACGGCTATCCGGCGCGCAAACGGCCTTCGAACTGAGCGCGGTAACGGTCCACCCGTTGCTGCGGTGCAGAACCTTTGATGCCGGAGGGACAGCGCCCCCTCTGTCCTGCCGGACATATCGAGGGGGGAGATTGGCAGCTTCGCTGGCAGCCGTTTCCTTTTTAACGTTGCGCTCGCCTTCGAGGTCGGGGCGCGATGCCAGCGCCTGGCCGGGCCAAAACGCCGCCTAACGCCAGATGCGGTGAGAGAAGCGCGTTAGGGTGTCATTTCGCTCCCCACGGGAACCGACCCCAATACGGCCGAGCAGAATACCCGGCCGTTCGTAATTGAAAGAAGAACGCGTGCCCTATTCCGCGGTCGCGAGGGCTGCAGCGATGCGACGCTTGGAGCGACGCGACAAATAGAAGGGCAGGATCGCGACCGCCGCGGCCATGACCCATAGCACATTGCAGATCGTGCTGCTGAACAGGATTGACAGTTCGCCTCCACTGATCGCCAGCGCGTTGCGCAGGTTCACTTCCATGACCCGGCCCAGCACGAAACCCAGGATGATCGGTGCCATGTCGAAACCCGCCTTGCGCATCAGCCAGCCGACGAAGCCGATGCCCAGCATGAGGAAGATCGAGAATACCGATGCATGGGTGGAGTAGACGCCAATGACCGACAGTACGAGGATGCCCGGCACGAGCAGCCAGTTCGGCACGGTCAGCACGCGTGCGAAGATGTTGACCAGCGGCAGGTTCAGCGCCAGCAGGATGAAGTTTCCTACAAACAGCGAGGCGATCAGGCCCCCGACCACTTCCGGTCGCTCGGTCAGCAGCATCGGACCTGGCTGGATGTTGTAGAGCATCAGGGCGCCGAGCATGACGGCCGTGGTACCCGAACCGGGCACACCGAGCGTGAGCATCGGCACGAAGGCGCCGCAGGCGGTCGCGTTGTTCGCTGCTTCCGGTGCGGCCAGGCCGCGCACGTCGCCCTTGCCGAAGGTACCTTCGGTATCGGAAATTCGCTTTTCGGTGGTATAGGAAACCGCGCTTGAAACCGAGGCACCCGTTCCGGGCAGAACGCCGACCACGAAGCCTATCAGTGATCCACGAAGCGTGGCACCCGTCGTCTTCACAACGTCGGCCCAACGCGCGGTCATGCGGCCGAGCTCGCGGATCACCGTGACCCCTTTGCCCTGATGCTCCAAAATGATCATGGCTTCGGATACCGAGAAGAGCCCGATCACGAGTACCACGAACTCGATACCGTCGCCGAGTTCCGGCTCATTGAAGGTGAAACGGTAAGCGCCCGAGGTCGCATCGAGACCGACCGTGGCCAGCATTAGGCCGAGCACGCAACCGATCAGCGTTTTCACCGGCTGGCTGCCGACCATGGAACCGAGCGTCGCGAAGGCGAAGATCATCAGTACGAAGTATTCGGCCGGGCCGAAACCGATGGCGAGACCGGAAAGCATGGGAGCGAACAACGCAAGGCCGAGCGTTCCTAGAATGCCTCCGATAAAGGAGGATATGCCCGAAAGCGCGAGCGCTTCTCCTGCACGACCCTGCTTGGCCATGGGATAGCCGTCCATCGCGGTCATCACCGCGCCGGCATCACCCGGTACGTTGAGCAGGATGGAGGAAATGCGGCCACCATACTCGGCACCACAATAGACGGCTGCCAGCAGGATCATCGTGCTTTCCGCCGGCAGGCCCATCGTGTAGGCAATCGGCATGAGTAGCGCGATGCCATTGATAGGGCCGATGGCGGGGAGCGCGCCGACCATGGTGCCGATAAAGCAGCCGATGAAGCCGATCAGCAGGTTCTGCCAGGTGAGCGCGACGGCAAAGCCGTGCCAGAGATAGTCGAAACTCATGGGAATGACCCTTTCCGGATAGGTTCTCGTCAGTGGCCGAAGAGGGCGCCGGTCGGGAGATACACCTCCAGGACGAAGGAGAAGATAAACCACCACAAGGCGGCATGGCCGATCGCACCAAGCAACGCCTTTTTGAGCGGCGCTTCGAAAATGAGCGCCGTCCCGAGCGTCAGCACAAAGATCGATATGGCGAAGCCTGCTGGTTCGAACAGCAGGACCGAAACGACCAGCAGGACCGGTATGCCGAGCACGCGCCAGAGCAGCCTGCCCGTCGGGAAACCTTCCGCCGTGCCGGGTGAAAAGAAATACCAGGTGGTCAGTAACCCGAGGATCACGGCGAGTGCGACGGGAAAGACCCTGGGGCCGAGCGGATCGGACGCGAAGGCATATTCGATCACGCTGCCGCCGATGCCGTAGGCGATGGCAAGGCCAAGCAGGCAAAGCGCCGCGCCACGGCTGATCAGTTGCGTGGTCTTTGCGGACGGATGACGGTCTGACATGGATGTCTCCCCTGCAGTTCGTTCTTACGATCGCGGCCGGCCATAGATTGATCGACCGCCACCGGGCTCACTTGTTCTCGCTTCCTTCCGCAAACGCCCTCTGGTCGATGGTGGAAGGTGGCCCGCCTCCGTGCCTTGGGAGGATTTCGTCTTGGGAGGATTTCGCTAGCGGGGCGAGGTTACATGCCTGCTTCCTTGGCAAGGACCTTGAAGCGGACGACATCAGCTTTCACGCGGTCCTGGAAATCCTTGCCAAGCAGAGTGAACTCGAACAGGCCGCGGGCTTGACGTTCCTTGGCGAATTCCTGTGTGGCGGCGACCTTCTGGAAGGCCTGTACCCACCAGTCGTAGTCGGCATCAGAAACGTCTTTGCCGACATAATAACCCCGCCAGATCGGCCAATCGATGTCAAAGCCCTGCTCACGAGCGGTTGGCACTCCGGCAAGTTCGCCCGGCAGGCGATCCTGGGCCATGACGGCAAGAATACGCACCTTGCCGGCGACATGGTGCTTGACCATTTCGGCCGCGTCGCCGGAACCGACCTTGACATGGCCGCCTTCGAGCGCCGTGAGTACGGCGCCGCCGCCTTCAAGCGCGACATAGCGCATGGACTTAGGGTCCCGGCCTGCCGCCTTCGCGAGCAAAGAACCCTTCATCCAGTCCTGCGAGCCGACGGCACCGCCACCGGCAATGGAGAAATCCGCCGGAGACGCCTTGTAGGCTTCGACAAGTTCACCCAGCGTTTTGTACGGAGAATCGGCGGCCACGACCAGCACGCCATAATCTGCACCGAGCGCGCCGAGCCATCGTACGGCGGTCTCGTCATATTTGCCGAACTTGCCCTGTGCGATCAGCAGGGCGGAACCTGAAGAAGCCGCCGTGATTAGGTTTGCGTCCTTGCCGCGCTTTCCGATCACGTGATTGTAAGCAACGGCGCCGACGCCACCTTCCATGTAGGTGACAGCCATTGGCTCGGAAATCTGTTTGGTTTCGAGCAGGGCATTGGCAGCCAAGCGGCAGGTCAGGTCGAAGCCGCCACCCGGCTTTGCGCCAGCGAGGCATTCAGGTTTAGTTGGCTCAGCATGGGCGGCAGCCGCCAATGCAACAGCCGCGAAGGCGGCGCCAATCAGGCTCTTGCTAATATATCGGATCATGAATATCTCCCGTTTATCTTAAAGCAATCGGGAACGGGTCCAGTGCCGGAACGACACCATGGCCAGAGCTCGCGAGCAGTCTCGCAACGCTGGCATCTCTTTGTTGGGAACCCCTCCCGTGCCGGCAGCGTCTCTCTCCCTCCACCGGCGAGAGTTAAGCTAGGACAGTTTCCTGTCACCATCCTGTCAAACTTCCGCCGCAAGTCTTTACGCCCCGTTGACCGCTTGATCGGCCATTTGCGGCATGTGACCATGCGGCATGCGCATTCTATTGGTCGAGGACACTCACGACGTTGGCGAAGCAATCTGCCGGCGCTTTCAGCAGACGGGTCACACCGTCGACTGGGAGACCGATGGATCGGCTGCATCCGACATTCTGGCCTATACCGAATATGACCTCGTCATCCTCGACGTGATGCTGCCGGGGCTCGACGGTTTCTCAATCCTTCGCAAACTGCGGCAATCCAAGAGCGGCGTGCCGGTCCTCGTGCTGACGGCGCGCTCCGAGATCGACGACCGGGTCGGCGCGCTCGATCTGGGCGCCGACGACTATCTGATGAAACCTTTTGATTTTCGCGAGCTGGAAGCCCGCGCTCGCGTGCTGCTCAGGCGCCGCAGTGGCGGTGAGGCCACCAATGTCATCGCCTGCGGCGATATCAGCCTCGACCGCACGAACAGAAGCGTCATGGTTGGCAAGCGCGAAGTGCAATTGAAGCGCCGTGAAATGACGCTTCTCGAAATCCTAGCATCGCGGCCGGGGAAGGTCTTCAGCAAGGAAGAACTCCTTGACCAGTTGTTCGGATTCGACGAAGCCGCTGGCGCAAACGCCATCGAGCTTTATATCGGGCGCCTGCGCAAGAAGCTGGAAGGAGCCAAGGCAAGGATTGTGACGCTGAGGGGCGTCGGCTACCAATTGGTGTCAGATGACGGCCCATAAGAGTTCGCTCTTCTCCCGCCTTGCGCGCCGCGTCGCCGTGGTGCTGGCACTGGGCGCTGCCACCTTGATCACAGCCGCCTGGTTCTACGCTCGCGCTGCTGCCGATGAGGCCTATGACCGGTTGCTGCTGGGGGCTGCATTCCAGATGGCGGAAAGTCTCGTCGTCGCCGACGACCGCCTTAGCTTCGTCCTGCCGCCATCGGCCTTCGAACTGCTCGGCCTAGCCCAGCGCGACCGCATCTTCTACCGCGTGGTCGATCCTTCCGGCGAAACGCTGACCGGTTATGGCGATATTTCGCCATCGGCCGACTTGTCGAGAAGCAGGGCTGCGCCAGTCTTTGCCAACATGGCCTATCGCGGCGTCGAAGTGCGAACCGTGACCACCGCCCGCGCCGTCACTTCGCAATCGGGCACCGGTTGGGCCTATGTCATCGTCGCCCAGACGACCGAGGCACGTCAGGCGCTGGCCTCGGAACTGACCACGCGCGCTGTCATTCTGGTCGCCGCCATGAGCCTTCTGGCCCTGATCGGCTCAGCGCTTGCCATCCGCCTGTCGCTGCGGCCGGTCGATCAATTGGGAGACATCCTGCGGCAGCGCGATCCCCAAGACCTTACCCCGCTTGCCGCGACCGTGCCGCGCGAACTCCTGCCCTTCGTGACCTCGATCAACCACTTCATCAATCGTCTCGACGAACGCGTGAGGCTTCTGCAGCGCTATATCGCCGACAGCGCACATCAGATCCGTACACCGCTGACGGCGCTCACCGCTCAGGTGAGCTTGATCAACGAGGATACCTTGTCACCCGACGATCGCCGTCACTTGGAGCGCGTGCGCAACCGCACGGCGGAACTGGCGCGTTTCACCAATCAACTGCTCAACCACGCCATGGTCATCCATCGCTTCGATTCGACCCAACTCGCCCCCGTCTCGCTCAACGATGTCGCGCGCAAAGCCTTCCGCGCCACGGTCCCGATCACCATCGATCCGGACATGGTCGTTTCCTTCGAGGCCTCCGAAGAGGAGTTGACCGTTCTTGGCGATCTGCTGAGCCTCCGGGAGGCGATCGCCAACGTCATCGACAATGCATTGCGCCACGGCGCCACCTCGCGGCTGGAGGTGCGCGCGACCCGTTTCGGTGATCTCGGGCGGATCGAAGTCTGCGACGACGGCCCCGGGATTCCACCTGAAGATTGGGCCAATGTGACGAAGCGCTTCTATTCCAGCCGCACGGAAAAGGGTTCATCCGGCCTCGGCTTCGCGATCGCCTCGGAAGTCGCATTCGAGCTCGGCGGGCAAATCGGTTTCCGCGGGAAGACCGCCGGGCTGCCTTTCTGCGTCTATATCGACCTCCCGCTTGTGAAGGAGGATAAGGGCTGATGTTACTTCCCCGTCTCGTAATGATCTGCCTTCTCGCGATGGCACCGCGGAGCGCCGGCGCTATCGAAGGCGACAAGGAGCTTTTTCCCGCGAGCGGCACCGAGACCGGCAAGTTAGTCGTCCACGCGGCAACCGACCTCGAGGCGATGCGCCCGCTGGTTCTCGATTTCCAAAGCCAGTATCCCGGCCTTGCAGTGGAGTTCGTCGACTATGTCACCAATGACCTCTTCAGGGAGGCAATCGATGCTTGTGCCGGCCGGGTCCAAGGTGGTGACATCCTGCTCTCCTCTTCCGTCGACCAGTTGGTGCGACTTGCCAATGACGGATGCGCCCAGCCGCATAATTCCCGCGACACGGTCAATGCTCCTGACTGGGCTAATTGGCGCGACGAGATTTTCGGCTTCACCTTCGAACCGATCGTCTTCGTCTATGATCGCCGCGTCGTGCCGGCGAAAGATGTGCCGCGCAGTCATGAGGAACTAGCCGATTTGCTGCGGAGCAAGCCGGACGACTATCGGGGCCGTATCGGAACCTATGACATCGAGGCCTCAGGCGTTGGTTATTTGCTTGCCTTCAATGATTCGCGTCAGGCACCGACCTCGTATGGACGGCTGATCGAAAGCCTCAGCCGAACGCAGACGGTCATTCGCTGCTGCAACAATGAGGTGCTGGGCGAGATCGCCGCAGGTAATGTGCGCCTTGCCTACAATGTCCTCGGATCCTACGCCTATGCCGCCTCCCGCACCAATTCCGATCTCGGCATCGTTCTGCCGAGGGATTATACGCTCGTGCTTTCTCGCGGTGCGATGATCCCTTCGACAGCCCCGAATCCTGTGCTTGGCAAGCTGTTGCTGGATTACCTTCTGTCGCCACGCGGCCGTGCGGTCTCTCGTGAAAAATCCTTCTTTTTCTCCGAAAATGGACCGCTTCCGGCGGAGGTTGACGGGCCTACGTCCCTGATGGAATCAGGTATCGGCCGGCCGATCCGCATAGGACCCGCCCTGCTAGCGGCTCAAGACGAAATCCAGCGACGGACCTTTATCGAAGACTGGAAGCGGTTGATCGAAGGTCGCTGACATTCAGGATGAGATTGAAAGTACGTGTAATACCAACGGCATTAAAGGCTGACCTGTTCCCATTTGCGTGAAGTGATGGAAGCGACGTCTCTCTTGTCGTTTGCGAAGAAGTTCCAGGCCCGACAGCATTTCCGACAAACCAACAGATCAACAAAAATCGTATCTCTAGGCTGGGGACACGGGATCTCGCTCGAAAGGCCGATGTATCGCCTGATACCATCGCGCGGTTGGAAACGTGGTGAGCCGTTGAAGAACTCGACGACTAGCACAAGTCGCCTAGCCTTCGAAGCTGCTGGCATTGAGTTCATACCGGAGAACGGTGGCCGCCTTGCCCGCGATGTGGCGAAGGCGGCGGTGACAGCCAATCTCCCCCCAAGTGGGACTGTTGCGAAATTCGGTGGTTGTGATTCTGTGAGACGGCAGCTCGGAGGGAATCACGAAGGCGGTGAAGCGGACGGGTCAGTTGAGCTTGGCAGAGGCTTTTCTGGGCGACAAGCTGTCGGGCGGCTCTTCGCCGCTCGACCGGTTGTCGGGTCTGGTGAAGTGGTATCGTTTCGAGAAGCTGCTCACCCCGCTGCGCGATGGCGGACCCGGGCGGGCGGCGTGGCCGCCGCTGGTGCTGTTCAAGGCGCTTTTGCTGCAATCGCTCTATGGTCTGTCGGATCGCGAACTGGAGGAGGCGCTT
>NZ_VLKT01000079.1 GCF_007830515.1 Mesorhizobium tianshanense | reverse complement strand
GTAGAACCACACCGACAGCGGCCCCGTCTCGAACACGACCCGCCAGGCATACGGTGCGCGCTTGCGGATCACCGCCGCGAGCAGTTGCGGGTCGGACGCGCACTTGCCCCGCCAAATCCTCTTGCCGTCCTGCCGGATCGAAATTGCCGTCTCTTTTATGGATACGTCGAGACCGATATACTGCTTCATGGCTGTCCTCCGTTCGATGCCTGGGCCCGGTGTCCATCGTGAGCCCGTTCTTCATCCTAGCGGGGGACAGCCAGCCGGCTAGAGCTCCGAACATCGCCGCCACAGCTTTGGTGGCCACCGCTCCCGCGATTACGTCATGTTCGTTCTCCGGCCCAAACGCGACACTTCGAGATCAACTCGGTAAGGACAGCTTTGGCGCAACATTCCTATTCGAAACGCGGTCATAGCGCCGAGGCCGCTTCCAACGCACGCGCCGCGGCTACCAGCAGCCACTCCATCCAAAATAGCGCCACACTTGTTACTCCCACCGTCCGCTTTCCGGTGCCAAACTATCTCACGACCAACGACGAGCGATGAACAGCGAATGGAATCGCGCTTCAGCGGTGAGGCGCGGGCATTCGCCCAAATCAGGAGGTTAAGCCATGACTACATCAGCCGAGAACGGACGGAAAGGCGGACAGCCTGCCATGCACACACCACCGGTGGTGTCGCCGCAGGCGTGGGAGGCGGCCCGCGAGCAGCTGCTCGTGAAGGAAAAAGCCCAGACCCGTGCCCGCGACGCCCTGGCCGCCGAGCGGCGGCGGATGCCGTGGATGGCGGTGGAGAAGACGTATGCCTTCGAGGGACCTGACGGAAAGGCCAGCCTGCTCGACCTGTTCGACGGCCGCCGTCAGCTGATCGTCTACCGCGCCTTCTTCGAGCCCGGAGTGTTCGGCTGGCCCGACCACGCCTGCCGCGGCTGCTCGCTCGGGGCCGATCAGGTCGGCAACCTCGCCCATCTGAATGCCCGCGACACCACCCTCGTATACGCCTCGCGCGCACCGCAGGCGGACATCGTGCGCCTCAAGGCGCAAATGGGCTGGGAGATGCCCTGGTACACCATCACCGACAGCTTCGATGCCGACTTCGGCGTTGACGAGTGGCACGGCCACAACGTGTTCATCCGCGACGGCGAACGGGTGTTCCGCACCTACTTCATCAACAGCCGCGGCGACGAGGCGATGGGGACGGTCTGGAGCTACCTCGACGCGACGCCGCTCGGCCGCCAGGAGGTTTGGGAGGACTCGCCCGAAGGCTATCCCCAGACCCCGACCTACAAGTGGTGGAACTGGCACGACAGCTACGCCGCGGATCCAGCAGCCGACAAGAAGTGGGCCGAGGTGTCGGAAGCCGGAGAGGCGGCGTTCCGGGAGGCAAGCACCAAGCCATGAGCCAGGCCGGTTCCGGTGGATCCGACGGTCGCTCCGCCGCTGTTCATGCGGACTTGACAAGTGAAAGTGAGCGTTTGTGGGCAGCCGGTCTCGTGCGGAACCTCGCGGCGGGAGCAGGACGACCGAGATAAAAGCCTTGGACTTCATCTATGCCGAGTTCGCGTACAAGGGACATCTGCTCGTCGGTTTCCACCCCTTCGACCAAGATTTTATGGCCGCGATTTCGGACCAGGGCGATAATGTCCTGCAGCATCGCCTTGCCCCTCGGGGCGCCGCAGTCATGAAGAAACGAGCGGTCGATCTTCACCGTATCGAAATCGATCAGACGAAGCCATGAGAGGCCCGCGAAGCCGGTCCCGAAATCATCGAGCCAGATCCTGATCCCTAGCAGCTTCAGGTCGCTGATGCAGCGAAGAATGTCGGAGTGTATCTCCATCTCCAACCCTTCGGTGATTTCGAAGGCCAGCCTGCCGCCGGCTACGCCAGTGTCGCTCAAAATGGTCGCAACGGAAGCTGCGAAGCCGGGCGTCTTGAGCTGAATTGGAGAGACGTTGACACTGACGACACGGACGTGATCCTGCGCCAGGAGCTCAGCGCACACCGTCCTTATTGCCCAGCGCCCGAGCGCCAGGATCGCGCCGGTTCGTTCCGCCACGGGAATGAACAGGCTCGGCGGAACCGATGTACCGTCCAGCATCTTGAGGCGCATCAGAGCCTCGACGGCTTCAACCCGGCCGGACGCGACATTCTGGATCGGCTGATAGACGAGCGAAACGAGATCCTGGCCGATCGCGATCTTCAGCAAAGCCGCAATGTTCTCGCTCTCGTCGCTGCTCTGGGGATCGTTTGGATCGAACAGCCGAGCACAATTTCGACCGCCTGCTTTTGACAGATAGAGCGCGCGATCGGCCTCGTGGATGATCTTCTCCAGCTTGGCGCTGGTCTGCGGCCTGGTGAATGCAGCGCCAACGCTCACCGTCACAACCGAGGTGCCGTCCCTGCGGTGCTCGTGGGCAATCGCGAGGTTCTCCACCGTGCTTCGAATGGCTTCCGCGATATCCGCGACCTGTTCTCTTTTCTCCATGTGAGCCAGGACAATGAATTCTTCACCGCCGTAGCGGCCGATTGAGCCATTGTGCTGCTTGACCATATCGGCAAGGGCATTGGCGACAAGAATCAGGCAGCGGTCGCCTTCTTGATGCCCATAGAAGTCATTGAACCTTTTGAAGAAGTCCACGTCGATGAGGATCGCCACAAAACCGCTGCCATACCTTTGCCAGTCGCTCCAGTAGTGCCGCAGCTTCTCGTCGATCGCACGCCGATTCTCCAGCCCCGTAAGCGGATCGGTTCTCGACAGGTTCAACAGCGCCTGTCCGCGTTCGGTGGCTTCCTTGTGCTGGATTTTGGCTTCGAGGGCGTTCAGGAAGACGTTGTAACGCTCCTGGTTCAGCTTCCAGTTCACGTAGGACGTGAAAACGAAGCATGAGAGATAGAAGGTGCCGAAAGCGATCTGATACGACGTGTCGTGCGGATAGAGGACCATCATGGCCAGGAAGAAAACGGAAAACACAAGGCTCGAGGTTATGACCGACAACTGAAATTGAAAGCTGAAAAACAGGTTCGCGCCCATCATGAAAATGGCGCCGAAAACCATGTAGTACGACATGTTTACCGTGTGCTCGGTCATCATCGACGGGACGAGCCAGATCAAATATCCGAGGAAGACGGCCGCGGCGCAGAGCCGGTCCAACCAGGCGGATCTGCCGTTCCAGCGAAACAGCAACTCGAATATCGACAACATCACCACGCCGAACGTGAAGCGCGCGGCGACGGTGTAGGCCGCGACGTCCGGCACCAGCAGGATATCGGTGATCGAGAAGAGCATGTAGACGAAAAACGAGGACCAGATCCCTAGCCTGGTCGCCTTCGTTCCATGTTCGTCGTGGTACTGCTGGTAGAGAACGGGAAGCTCGTCCCGCGACAGCTGGCGCCGCTGCGGCAGACCTTCTTCGACACGATCGGTCGACGGTTCTGGCACGGACTGACCCAGCGGATTGCCCCCTCGCGCAACGCGATTTGTTACACTTCTCGGTTGGACGGCGTTCGACCTCGATGTTCGTCGCACACTAGACAGACTGATCCCCCGACCCGACCGCAACTCGTTTCAGGCTCCAACGAGACCACCATAGCAGATGCCTCATTACCTAAGGTTCTTCGGCATTCCGCCAATTTTCATCAAATATTCGGTGGCAACGGGCGCCGACTGCACACACGCCGACCCTACAGGAGAATTTGCTTTCGTCCTCCTTGGCAAACGCTTTCATTTAGCCGTAAGGTTAATGGAGTATTAACATAAAGGTTGCAGTATGAATCAAATGTCATTCGACGGGGAAAGTCTTATCACTCCCAAAGCAATCGCGGACGCGTTGGTTTCCCCGCGCCGCCCCCGTCGGCATGACGAGCAGTTCGAAGCTGGCAAGGCCGAGCTGGCGCTGGTCCTGGGGTTTGCCGGGCAAAGGTTCGAACGGGAGAGCGACACGGCCGCGATCATCAATCGCGCCAATGTCGATCTGCATGCATTGCGCGGCAAGGTGCATCCGGCGGTCTGGCAGGAACTCATCCCGATCGCCCAGAACCACCCGGCCCTGGAGTTCTTCCTGCAGGATCCTTTCACGCGCTGGTCGTTCGAAAAGCCCAGGGGGTATTCGGGCGACGCCCATCTGCTTGACTTCATCTACGGCCATCCGAGCGTCGCGGCGGAGATCGCCGGCGCCAGCCCGCTCGGGAAGGCGCTTTACGACAGCACGAAGGATTCCCTTTCCTCGAACGCCGTGAGGGAGCGGCGCGATCTCCTGGCGCGGCATGTCGACGAAACCGCGGCTCTTCAAGGGCGGGAGACGGAAATCCTCACCATCGCCGCGGGACATCTGCGCGAAGCCGATCGTTCCGTCGCCCTTCGCGAAGGGCGGATCAAGCGGTGGATTGCACTCGATCAGGATCCCCAGAGCGTCGGATCGGTCGCGCGCGACTTTCGCGGAACCGCCGTTGAGGCGCTCGACGGCTCCGTTAGTGGCCTGCTGACCAACGCCTACGAACTCGGCCGGTTCGATTTTATCTATGCGGCGGGTCTCTACGATTACCTTACCCACAAGGTAGCCGTTAAGCTCACCCGGTGCTGCCTGCGCAAGCTGAAGCCGGGCGGGACCTTTCTCTTCGCCAATTTCTCGCCGGAAATGATCGACGACGGCTTCATGGAGACGGTCATGAACTGGGCGCTGCTGCAGCGCTCGGAGGCCGACATGTGGAACATCATCAATGCCAGCGTCGACCGCAACACCGTCGAAGCGCAGGTGTTCTTTGGCGAGAACCGCAACGTCCTGTACGGCGTCATCGAAAAGCGCGGGTAGCGACCGCCTTGGGCTGCACGCCGGCGGACGTGAAAACCTCAAGCACTTCCGACCGGAGTACTCACGCGTGCGCTAGAAGCAACGGCTTGTGCCGGCGGAAGCGGAGTTCGACCTCCGCTCTCATCAGCCCCTGCCTAATCTGCGAACGCCGCCCTCAACGTCTCGAACGGCGCCAGCGCGCCGCGGACCTGAACGACGCTTGCTGCGACGCGATGCGCGCGCAGCACGGAATCGGCCGGGGCGTGGCCGGCAAGCCGGGCGGCGAGATAGGCGCCGTTGAAGGAATCGCCGGCGCCGGTCGTGTCGACGGGGGCGGCGACATGGATGGCCGGAACGGAACGTAGCGTTCCGTTTGCGGCGATCAGCGCCGGCTCCTCGCCGTTCTTGACGACGACTTCGCCGACCAATTTGCCAAGCCGTTGCGCGGTTGCCTGCGGCGATGCGTCGCCGAACAGCATCTGCTCGTCGGGAAAGGTCGGCAGCGCGATGTCGGTGACTGCAAGCGCATCGAAGATCGAAGCTTGCGCTTCCTCCTGCTGGCGCCATAGCCGCGGCCGGTAGTTGGGATCGAAGGCGACAAGCGAACCGGCGGCGCGGGCCTTGGCGACCACTGCCAGCAACGTCTTGCGCGCGGCATCATCCAGAATTGCCAAGGTGATTCCGGAAAAGTAGACAAGCGCCTGATTTTCAAGGCTTTTCGCCAAGGTTGCCGGATCGGAGGCAAGCTGCTTTGCGGCCGCATCGCCGCGCCAGTAGGTGAAGGAGCGTTCGGCGCCGGTCAGCGTGATCGCGTAGAGGCCGGGCCGTGCCCCTGAAATGACCGGGCTGGCGCCGATGCCGATGCCGTTTTGCGCGAAGAAATCGATCTGGTCGCGCGAGAACGGGTCGTCACCGAAGGCCGAGACATAGGTCGCCGGCCGGTCGCCGCTCAGCGCGTGCAGCGCCCACAGCGTGTTGAACGTGTCGCCGGCAAAACTCATCCGCCAGTTCGGTCCCGCCTGGCCTGAAAGTTCGAGCATGCATTCACCGATCGAGGCGACGCCGTTTCCTGTCATGAATCTCTCTCCTGGTGCATGTCGCTCCAAAGCTTGCCCTTGAGCCTGACCCAAGGGTACGCAGCGGTTTTGGGATAACGACATGCACAAAACCAAGACCCGCTGCTGTAGCTTTTTGCGGCCGGCAGCGCCATGCTTGGCGTCAACGGATTTTGCGCCAGATGCGTTTTCTCAACGGCGCGGCGGGACGCGATCTGCTTAGCGAGACGTTATCCTGAAGAGGGAACCGGTTTGGCATCGTTATGGCGCTATGTTCTGGCAGGGCTCGGTCTGGCTGCATTATTGACGGGCGTTCTCGCCGCCGTCTATCTGACCGCGCCGCACGCGCCGCAGCGTGCCGGCTCAGAGATTGTACGCTCGAAGAAGACGGCGAACGGGTTGTTCGTGGCCAGTTTCGAGCCGGAGCGGGGCGATGTCCGGCAAGGCGAGCTGCAATCCTGGCTGCTGACCCTCAAGACAGATGCGGGAGTCCCGGTGGAAGCGGCGGCGATCACGATTTCCGGCGGCATGCCGCAGCACAGGCACGGCCTGCCGACCAGCCCGCAGGCGACCGATTATCTGGGCGACGGGTGCTATCGCATCGACGGGGTGAAATTCACGATGAGCGGACTGTGGCAATTGCATTTCGCCATCTCCGCGGCGGCCGGATCCGACACGGTCGTCTTCGATGTGCTGCTGTGAGCCGGCTTTCACGCCTTCTCGCGCTGCTGGCGATGGCCGTGCTTGCCGGCTGCGGCAAGCTGGCCTTTTCCGATGCCGAGAAGAACACCATCGCCTCGCTGGCGCTGTCGGCGCTGCCGCCGCTGAAGACCGACACCACCAACCGCTACGCCGATGTGCCGGCCGCCGCCGCCCTCGGCTCGACGCTGTTCTTCGACACCGGGATGAGCGGCGACGGCTTGGTCTCGTGCTCGACCTGCCATAAGATCGACCGGCAGTTCCAGGACGACCTGCCGCGAGCGGTCGGCGTCGGACGCACCAACCGGCGCACCATGCCGCTGGCCGGCGTCGCGCATGATCCATGGTTCTTCTGGGACGGGCGGCGCGACAGTCTTTGGGCGCAGGCGCTGGCGCCGCTGGAAAATCCGCTGGAGCAGGCCGGCAACCGCGCCGCCTACGCGCACTATATCAAGGCGCGCTTCGGCGAGCGCTACGAGCGCATCTTCGGGCCGCTGCCCGATCTTTCCGATGTGCCGGCCAATGCCAGTCCGCTCGGCAGCGATGTCCAGAAGGCGGCGTGGAACGCGATGCCCGCTGCGCAGGCCGAGGCCGTCAACCGCGTCTTCGCCAATATCGGCAAGGCGATCGCCGCCTTCGAGCGGTCGATCGCGCCGCCGCGGACGCGCTTCGACCGGTTCGCCGCCGCCTTGGCTACCGGTATACAGCCGGGCGACGATGCCTTTTCGCCCGAGGAAATCCTCGGGCTGAAGCTGTTCATCGGCAAGGCCAATTGCGTGACGTGCCATACCGGGCCGCGCTTCACCGACAGCGGTTTTCACAATACCGGCGTGCCGCCGGTTGCCAATTTGCCGCCGGACCGCGGCCGCGTCGACGCGGTGGCGCAGGTCGAGGCTGACCCATTCAACTGTTTCGGCGCGTTTCGCGATGGCGAGGCCAGCGCCTGCGGCGAGCTGCGCTTCATGGTCAAAAGTGGACCGGAACTCGTCCGCGCCTACAAGACACCGTCGCTGCGCGGCGCCGCCACGCGTGCGCCCTACATGCATGCCGGGCAGTTTTCCTCGCTCGACGAGGTGGTGGCGCATTATTCGAAGGCGCCGGCGAGTGTCGAGGGCACGTCCGAGGTCCACCCGCTGCAGCTTTCGGACCGCGAGCGCGCGGCGCTGGTGGCATTCCTGAAAACGCTGGCGGAGTGAAGTTGGCGGGATGCTACGACTCGAATAAGGGCTGCTCGGTAGCGATCCTTCGCGCCGACATCGAAGGTTCGCCATCGCAGCAGGCTCAATTACCGGTCCTTCACCGTCTCCATCGCCACGAAGGTCGAGGTCTGGGCGACGTGGGGCAGGGCGGAGATGCGCTCGCCGAGCACGCGGCGATAGGCGGCGATGTCCGTGGTGCGGACCTTCAGCAGATAGTCGAAGCTCGACGCCATCATGTGGCACTGCTCGATTTCCGACACTGCCTGTACGGCACGGTTGAAGGCATCGAGCGCGGCCGAGCGGGTATCGGACAATTTCACCTGGACGAAGGCGACATGGCCTTCGCCCATGCGCTCACGGTCGATGATCGCCTGGTAGCCACGGATGACGCCGTCCTTTTCCAGCCGCTTGACCCGCGCCTGCACCGGCGTCTTCGACAGGCCGACCTTTGCCGCCAGTTCCGACATGGAAAGCCGCCCATTGCTGCCCAGCGCCGACAGGATGTTCCTGTCGATGCGGTCCAATTGGTCTTCTGTCATCGAATTCGTGGTCAAGTTGGAGAAAATCAGGCCGCACGATAGACCAATCGACCTGTACTGTCGATTTCTTTGGACCGACTGAAATCGGGCTTTGTGCTAGCTTGCGCCATTCGGTCCGGTGACCGCCGGCCCGCTCCCTGATGCTCGCTCCATAGGACCGCCATGCCAGCGCTCGATGCCATCCGACAGCAGATCCGTGCCAATTACTTGCCTGACGAAGGCGAGGCCGTGAAGCGGCTGGCCGAGGCGACAGCGCTTTCGGCCAAAGAGCGGAAGGCAATCTCGGCCCGCGCGGCCGATCTGGTGCGGGCGGTGCGCGGCTCGTCCGATCCGCGGCTGATGGAAGTGTTCCTGTCCGCCTACGGCCTGTCCACCAAGGAGGGCGTGGCGCTGATGTGTCTGGCCGAGGCGCTGCTGCGGGTGCCCGACACCGAGACGATGGACGACCTCATCGCCGACAAGATCGCGCCGCACGACTGGTCGGCGCATTCGGGCGGCTCGAGCTCGATTTTCGTCAATGCGTCGACCTGGGCGCTGATGCTGACCGGCCGGGTGCTCGACGAAGGCGAAGGCGGCATCGAAGGCACGCTGCGCGCCATGGTGCGCCGGCTGGGTGAGCCGGTCATCCGCAAGGCGGTCGCCGCCGCGATGCGCGAAATGGGCGAGCAGTTCGTGCTCGGCCGCAGCATCGCCGAGGCAGTCAGGCGCGGCCGGACGATGACCCAGAAGGGCTATCTCTATTCCTTCGACATGCTGGGCGAGGCAGCCCGCACCGAGGCCGATGCCTTGCGCTATCTGAAGGCCTACGCCGACGCCATCTCATCGCTTGATGCCGGCGCCAACGGCCCCGACATCCGCCAGAACCACGGCATCTCGGTCAAGCTTTCGGCGCTGCATCCGCGCTACGAGGTGGCGCAGAAGGAAAAGATGCTGCCCGTCATGGCCGATCGGCTTTTGTCGCTGGCGCTGGCGGCGCGCCATTCGCGCATGGGCCTCAACGTCGACGCCGAGGAGGCCGACCGCCTCGACCTGTCGCTCGACGTCATCGAACGCGTGCTGGCCGAGCCGGAGCTTGCCGGCTGGAACGGTTTTGGCGTCGTCGTCCAGGCCTATGGCCCGCGCGCGGCGTTCACCATCGACTGGCTCCATGCGCTGGCGAAGAAATACGACCGCACCATCATGGTGCGCCTGGTCAAGGGCGCCTATTGGGACACCGAGATCAAGCGGGCGCAGACGCTCGGGCTCGACGGCTATCCGGTCTTCACCCGCAAGGCCAACACAGATGTGTCCTACCTGGCCTGTGCGAAGAAGCTGCTGTCGATGACCGAGCGCATCTATCCGCAGTTCGCCACCCACAACGCCCACACGGTCGCCGCCATCCTGTCGATGGCGACGAACCGCGATTCCTTCGAGTTCCAGCGCCTGCACGGCATGGGCGAGGCGCTGCACGAGACGGTGCGCCGGGCCGAGGGCACGCGTTGCCGTATCTATGCGCCGGTCGGCGCCCATTCCGACCTGCTTGCCTATCTGGTCCGCCGGTTGCTGGAAAACGGCGCCAACTCCTCCTTCGTCCACCAGCTTACCGATGAGGAGGTCGAGCCGGAGGAGATCGCCCGCGACCCGCTCGAAACGGTCGAGAAGCAGGGTTCCGCCGCCAATCCGGCGATCGCCCGGCCGTCGGCGATCTTCGGCGCCAGCCGTCGCAATTCGAAGGGGTTCGACATCACCGACGCCGTCACGCTGACTGCGATCGAGACGGCAAGGGCGGAGTTCGCCGGGCCGGATCGCTGGCACGCCAAGCCGATCACGCGGGCCGCCGGCTATGGCAAGCAGCGCCCGGTGGTCAATCCGGCAAGGCCTGACGAGGTGGTCGGCAGGGTAACCGAGGCCACCGCCAAGCAGGTCGCGACCGCCGTGCGCATCGCCGTCGAGGCGCAGCCGGTATGGGCGAAGTGTGCCGTTGCCGAGCGCGCCGCCATCCTCAATCGCGCCGCCGATCTCTATGAGGCGAACGCGGTCGAGTTCTTTGCGCTCGCCACCCGCGAGGCCGGCAAATCGCTGGCCGACGGTGTTGCCGAAGTGCGCGAGGCCGTCGATTTCCTGCGCTATTACGCGGCCGAAGCGGCCAATGCCGAACCGGGAACCGAGGCGCGAGGCGTGATCGCCTGCATCTCGCCGTGGAATTTTCCGCTCGCCATCTTCACCGGCCAGATCGCCGCCGCGCTGGTGACCGGCAATTCGGTGATCGCCAAGCCGGCCGAGCAGACGCCGCTGATCGCCTTCCGCGCCGTCGAAATGCTGCGCGAGGCCGGCGTGCCGGAAGACGTGATCCAGCTTCTGCCCGGCGACGGCCCGGCGGTCGGCGGACCGCTGACCGCCGACCCGCGCATTGCCGGTGTCTGCTTCACCGGCTCGACCGAGGTCGCCAAGCTGATCGAAAAGCAACTGGCCGAGACCGCAGCGCCCGACGCCATGCTGATCGCCGAGACCGGCGGGTTGAATGCGATGATTGTCGATTCCACCGCGCTTCCCGAGCAGGCGGTGCGTGACATCCTTGCCTCGGCTTTCCAGAGCGCCGGCCAGCGCTGCTCGGCGTTGCGCGTGCTCTACGTGCAGAAGGACGTCGAGAAGAAAATGCTGGAGATGCTGAAGGGGGCGATGGAAGCGCTCGGCGTCGGCGATCCCTGGCAGATCTCCACCGATGTCGGCCCGCTCATCGATGAAGAGGCCCAGGAATCGATCCGCGACTATTGCACCAAAATGGGCCTGCAAGGCCGGCTGATCGCCAAGCTCGAACCGCCGAAGAACGGCCGCTTCGTCGCGCCGCATGTCTTTCGGGTCAAGGGCATCGAGGACATGGAGCGCGAGGTGTTCGGGCCGGTGCTGCATGTCGCCACGTTCGACGCCGACGACATCGATACGGTCATCGCCGCGATCAACCGCAAGGGTTATGGCCTGACCTTTGGCTTGCATACCCGCATCGAGGGCCGCGCCCAGCATTTTGTCGACGGCATCCATGCCGGCAACATCTACGTCAACCGCAACCAGATCGGCGCCGTGGTCGGCTCGCAGCCCTTCGGTGGCGAAGGGCTTTCAGGCACCGGGCCGAAGGCCGGCGGGCCGCACTATCTCAGGCGGTTCCGCAAGGGGCCGGAGGCCGGCACGCCTATTCTTGACGGCCGCAAGGTGACGGCGACCGAACTCGCCGACAATCTGCCAGACCCCACGCTGGGCGGCTGGTCGATTCGGGCGGACCGCGTGGCGGTGCTCAGAAAGCATTTGCGCGGCAAGGGTGCCGCGGCCATCGGTGCCGCCGCCGGCATCGATTTCGGCCAGGTCGACCTGCCCGGACCGACCGGCGAAGCCAACACGCTGTCGCTGTCGCCGCGCGGCCGCGTGCTCTGCCTGGGGCCGGACGCCGACACGCTGCTTGCCCAGACCATTCAGGCACTCGCGGCCGGCAATGCGGTGCTGGCCGTCGCGCCGGGTGCGCCGGCGGCACTTTCGGCGCTGACCGGCAAGGGCCTGCCGCTGGCGGCCATAGACGGCCGTCCCGACCCGGTCGAGGCGCGCTCGCTGCGTGTCGACGTCGTCGCCTTTTCCGGCACGCCCGAGGCCGCGCGCATCGTGCGGAAAGTCATCGCCGACCGCGCGGGCCCGATCATGCCGCTGGTCAGCGAAGTGCTCAACCCGGCGGCCTATGCGCATGAGCGCGCCGTGTGCGTCGACACGACGGCTGCGGGCGGCAATGCCAGCCTGCTGGCCGCGGCTTAAGGGTCAACCCGGCTTTCGCCCGAATAAACACGCGCTGCAAATCCGGCCACCGGGCGAGGCCATGTCATACGCCCTCGACGACCGAAAAGCCCTCGAACTGCGGGTGACCGAGATAGTGCACCTTGGTGGTGCCGGTATTGCGGTGCGCGGCGCGAAAATTCTCGGACTTGGTCCAGGCGACAAAATCCTCATCGCTCGCCCACACGGTGTGCGAGGCGAACAGCGTGTAGCCTTCGGCTTCGTTGACCGGACCGCGCAGCAGATGAAACTCCTTGAAACCTTTCATCTCCGAAAGGCTGGAATCACGGTTTTTCCAGACGTCCTCGAAGGCCTCTTCAGAGCCGTTCTGGACCTTGAAGCGGTTCATGGCGATGTACATTGGCTGTCCTTTCGGGATTGCGGATTATGATGCTTGGTGGATTGCCTGAAACGCTGAGGCGCAGGCTGTTAAAATGGACCGATCCGCGCTTTGAATACCCAACTTGACTTGCCAGTTTCGGTTGGAATGGGAGGGAACGGTGCTTGCTTGCGCACCAGTGTCAAAGCGAATTGATCGAGTTCCGCAGAACCTGAGCTTTCGGCAAGCTGTATGTCGCTGATGCTGCCGTCGGCCATGACAACGAATACGACCCTGGCATTGTTGCGAGCGCTCGCTTGTATCGATTTCGAAACACGACGGTTGGCGCGGGCAAGCTTCTTCTGAACTTCGCCGCTGTAGCGGGATTCTATCGCATTGCCTGCCGCTGCCTGCTTCTTGCCCGTGCTGGAAGTCACCGCGTCGCGTTCCTCGCCATCCGCTGCGCCGCGGGCCTCGTTCGTTTCGCCCGCTCCGCCAAGACCTGCTGCCACGCTTGGCCTTGCGGTCGGGATCGGCGGCTGTCCGACATCGGCAGGAAGCGCCTCGGTGCTTTCGGCCGGAGCGGCCGGCTCTGCCGGCGTTTCAATCTTCGGAGCCACACTCTGTTCGTCCAGGCGTGGGGTCTCGGCCATCAGTATGTCTGGCGCGGCGGTGGGTTGTTTGACAATCTGCGGCAAGGGCGCGGGGGGCTGCGCGGCCATTTCCCTGGCGGGCCGGTCGGCAGGCGGCTCTGGCTTGACCTCAGGCTTGGCCGGCTGCGGGTCGGGCACCAAGGTAACGTTTATCGCGCCCGGGGCCTGACCATCCAAGGCGCTGCCGACCACGTTGGCGCCGGTTTGATCGGTGCCTTCCATCTGGATTGCATCCTTGGAATCGAATGTGCCGGCAGGTGTGATGAGAAAAGCGGCCGCCACCGCGGCATGAAACAGGCAGGAGGCGATGATCGCGGCCGTCCATTTGCGGCTCATGGCTGACGGCCGGGCCGGCGCAAGCGGTTCGGTCGGCGCAATCGCCAGTTCGCCATTGGCGTCGGGGAGGGGACTGATTTTCTGCATGGCTCGCGACGAGACCTGCCGCGACCGGCGCGGACTTGTCAAATCAAGATCGTTGGCATCTAGCGGCCACAGAACGGAGGTGGCCAACGGCCGTGCCACAATGTTTCGACCGAGTGCGGGCTCCAGTCCCACTGTCTTCTCAGACCCCGAATGCGATGCCGGTCTTGGTCTCGGTCTTCAGCCCGCGCATGCAGGCGTCCGGCTCGATGCCGGTGCCGGCGCATTCCGTCGCGCTGTTGATCAGCACGCGGCTGACCTTGGCGCAGTCGGCGCCGGCAAGATCGAAACGCGTCACCTTGGTCTTGCCCGCCGGCAGGTCCTTGAAGTCGAGCACGGTCAGCCGATCGACGACGCCGGCCTCGTTGAACAGCGCGATTTCGAACGCCGCCTTCGAGAGGTCGGCGCCCAGGGTGTTGTTGACCACGAACGTCAAACGGCAGCCCTTTTCGGAGGGTTGTGCGCCGTTGAGCTCAAGTGTGAGAGCAGGGACCGGCGCGGACTCTTGCGCCCACGCCGGACCCATCACAAGCGGCATTGCCAGCGCCGAGGTCAGCAGGCGAAGCGATGCCGTCAAGCTTGCCATTGTCGTCAGCCTCCAAATCGCATCGTGGCCGCCAGCTTCAGCGTGACGCCAGGTTCGTAAACTACACTCGTGGCCGATGCATTCAACGGATTGGTGTATTTCACGTCGAACAGATTGTCGGCGCGAAAATCGACCTTGAAATTGTCGGTCGCCTGGTAGCTGGCGAAGGCATTGACCAGCGTGTAGTCCTTGGCGATCGCGTTGCCCTTCGGCTTGCCATTGTACTGCACCTCGCCGCCGACGGTCAGCTTGTCCTCCAGGAAGCGGAAGCCGAGTTGCGCGGTGACCTGGGAGGAGGGAACGGTAACGAGGTCTGCCCGCTCGCCATCATAGGAGATAGTGTGGCCATCGATGATCGAGGCCGAAAGCCCGGCGAAACCCCAGGCGGCGTCGTAGACGCCCTCCATTTCAAAGCCGCGGATCTTGACTTTTGCGAAGTTCTGGTACTGGAAGCAGATCGGGATGCCGGGGCCGAACGGACAGCCGCTGGTCGGATCGAAGGCCGACAGGGTGACGCCGTCGATGTAGTCTTCGACGTCGTTGTTGAAGTAGGCCGCCTTGAAACGAAACGCGTCGCCGGCTTCGAGGATGTCGTCGTGCTTGTAGTTGACGCCGAATTCGACGGTCTTGCCGGTTTCAGGCTTCAGATCGGGATTGGGGAGAAACGGAAAGCTGACGCCTGCCGGATGGTTGCCGCTGATGAGGGTTTCCGACAGCGACGGGGAGCGATATCCCTCCGCATAGGTGCCGTAGAATTGCAGTCCCGAAAGGCTGGCGGTTTCGAACGGCGAGACGCCGACGGTGATGCGCGGCGACAGCCGGTCGCCGGAGGTCTCGCCGACATCGCTGTCGAGCTTGTAGCTGTCGTAGCGCAGGCCGGCGATTACCTCGAGCCAGTCCCAGGTGAGCTTGTCCTGGACGTAGGCGCCGGAAACGTTTCGCTTGCCCGAAGGGGTATAGAAACTGTCGCCGCCTGCGGCGCCACCCGTCTCGACGTCGTCGCCAACCCAGTCGCCCCCGTAGGTCAGCTCGTGCGCGATCCCGGCGGTCTCGAAGCGCGAGGTGTTCCAGATGTCGATGCCCGAGGTGCCGACATCGAAAGTCGACATCGAACCCGCCGGTAGGACGATGGGAAGACCGGTGACGGGATCAAACCGGTTCTGCGGGACAAGGCTTGTCATGTCCAGCTTGGTCTTGTTGTAGGAGGCGTTGATATGGAGATCGAGCCAGCTCTTGTCTTCATCGGTGATGTTGTAGCGGGCGGTGAAGGTATTCGCCTCCAGGTCGACGTCATTCACCGGCGTGCCGCCGCTGACCTCGTTCCACCCGTCGCTCGTGCCGTTCCAGCCCAGCTTTAGTTCGCTGTTCTCGCTGGGGCGGATGGTTGTCTTGAGAAGGCCGCTCAAGACGTCGAAGCCGGTGCCGTTCACCGTATCGCCGCCGCCATCCTTGTAGTCGTCGTAGTCGCGATAGACGATGTTGCCCAGCACATCCCAGTTTTCGTTGAAACGGTAGGCGCCGGCGGCGCTGGTCGTCCAACCTTCGCCATTGCTCTCGTAGCGTCCGGTCGCGGACGCTGTCCAGGTTTCGCCGTCGCGAAGATAGTCGTCCGCGTCCTTGGTCTCGAAGAACACAACGCCGCCGATGGCGCCCGAACCGTAGGTGTTGGCGACCGGCCCGCGGATGACGTCGACGGATTTGATGAGCTCTGGGTCGACATAGAAGGTGGATTGCGTGCCGTGGTCGGAGCGCTGGAAATTCTGGCGCGCACCGTCGACGATCACCGCGACGCGGCCGAAATCCTGCAAGCCGCGGATGTTGATCGAGGAACTGACGCGCCTTGCGTCTGCCTGGACCGCTACACCCGGCACGCCCAACAGCATTTCGTTGGGCGTCGTCGCCATGCGCCGGTCCAGCTGCTCCTGGTCGACATGACTGGTCGAAGATAGGGATTCGATTGCCGTCTCGCCGGTGCGGCTGACGACCAGGATCTGGTCGAGCAGCGTTACGCCTGCCGGGGCCGGCCCGGCCTCTTCAGGCGTCTGCGCCTGTTCGGCTTGCTGGTCTGTTGTCGGTTGGGCCTGTTGAGCATTGGCCGGCGGCGTGAGCAGCGCGATCGCCGCGGCACCCGCCAGCAATGCGGCCACTCCCTTTGCGATAGACCGGCCCTTTGCCATAGACCGCCCCTTTGCCATAGACCGCCCCTTTGCCATCGATCGATGCGCCGGACCTGGGCTGCTATTCGCCAGACCCAGCCGTTCCCCAATTCGCCAACCCCATGCCCCCAACTCCAAAAATCCAGGTTCGATGCTGGCTGGCCTGACGCTCGCTGGCATTTTTGATCGTGTCCGGCGTCTTAAATGTTGACTCACTTAGTCCGGTATTGCACTGACTAGTAAACATGATTATTCAAGTCAAGAAATGAATCGGCATCTACGCAACGCCTAGCCAGACGCCCGGCACAGGAAAGGGATCGAACCAATGAACACGCACAATCCCAGTGACTTTCGCTATCGCGTCCGCCGTTCCGACGACAATTCGGCTCGTTTCGATAGGGTCCCGCTAGCGGTGAGGACGCTGTCCAGCAACACGCTGTTCCAGGGCGAGCACGAGATCGGCATCGAGCACCACGGAGCGCTCTACCGGCTGAAGATCACCCGTCAGGGCAAGCTCATCCTCAACAAGTAGGTATCAAGAATATGGACCAGCGCGTAAAACCCGCCCCGCATGAAATCCGGCGGGCGCGGGCGGACAATCCGAAGATGCGCGAGCGCGATCTCGCCGCCCAGCTCGGCATTTCGGAGGCCGAACTGGTCGCCGCGCATTGCGGCGACGGCGTCGTCCGCGTCGAGCCGCGCGTCAACGATCTTTTGACCGGCCTCGACGCAGTCGGCGAGGTCATGGCGCTGACCCGCAACGAAAGCGCCGTGCACGAGAAGATCGGCGTCTACGACAAGGTCGTCACCGGCAACCACAATGCCATGGTGCTTGGCGAGAACATCGACCTGCGCATCTTCCCGAAAGTCTGGGCGCACGGCTTTGCCGTCGAAAAGCGCGACGGCGGCGATATCAGGCGCAGCCTGCAGTTCTTCGATACGGCGGGCGAGGCGGTGCACAAGGTGCATCTCAGGCCCGCGTCCAACCTCTATGCCTATCAGAAGCTGGTGGCCGAACTCGAATCGCCGAACCAGGAGCCGACGGTTGCGGTTTCGGAGGGCGGATTTGCCGACGAGGCCGAGCCTTCGGTCGATTCCGCCGATGTCGACGATCTGCGCGACCGCTGGAGCCGGCTGACCGACGTGCATCAATTCTTCGGCATGCTGAAGACGCTGAAGCTCGACCGCCGCCAGGCGATGCGCATGGTCGGCCAGGATTACGCCTGGCTGCTCGACAACGATGCCGTCAGCGCCATGTTCCGTCATGCCGCCGAGGGCGAAATGCCGATCATGTGCTTTGTCGGCAATCGCGGCTGCATCCAGATCCATTCCGGCCCGATCAAGTCGATCAAGCCGATGGGGCCATGGATCAACGTGCTGGATGAAACCTTCCACCTGCATCTGCGAACCGACCACATCCATGAAGTCTGGGCCGTGCGCAAACCGACCAAGGACGGCCATGTCACGTCGCTCGAAGCCTATGGCGCCGACGGCAAGATGTTCATCCAGTTCTTCGGCAAACGCCATGAAGGCGAGAGCGAGCGCGAGGACTGGCGGTTTCTGGCAGAGAACCTGCCGCGCATTCCAAGCCCGACCGCAGCCTGAGGACAACGACAATGGCTCCTTTGCGTAAACGGGCGCGTGTTTTCACAATGGCGCTTGGGCTGGCGATCGGCCTTTCCCTGGCGATTGCAGCATTGCTTCCGGCCCGTGCCGCCGAAGAGACGGAGACCTTCGCGGATCCCTCGAAGATCGCGGCCATCGGCGGTTCGATCACCGAGATCGTCTTTGCGCTCGGCGAGCAGGATCGGCTGGTCGCCCGCGATTCGACCAGCCGCTATCCCGAGGCGGCGCTCAAGCTGCCGGATGTCGGCTACATGCGCCAGCTGTCGCCGGAAGGCGTGCTTTCGGTCAATCCGTCGGGCATCCTGGCGCTGCACGGCAGCGGCCCGAAGGAAGCCGTCGACGTGCTGAAGAAAACCAGCATCCCGTTCATCGAGGTGCCCGAGCGCTACGACCATGAAGGCATCCTCGAAAAGATCCACATCGTCGGCAAGGCGCTTGGCGCCGACGCCAAGGCCGATGCGCTGGCAGCCGAGATCGACGCCAAGCTGAAGGCCGCTGAAAAGCGGACGTCCTCGATCAAGGACCGCAAGCGCGTCCTGTTCGTGCTGTCGATGCAGGGCGGCAAGATCCTCGCTTCCGGCAGCGAGACCGCCGCCGACGGCATCATCAAGCTTTCGGGCGGCGTCAACGCGGTCGACGGCTTCTCCGGCTACAAGCAATTGTCCGACGAGGCTGTTATCACCGCCAGGCCTGACGTGATCCTGATGATGAACAATGCCGGTCCCGCAGCGTCGGATGACGAATTGTTCGCGAACCCGTCCATCTTGTCGACACCGGCGGGTGCCGCGCGCAAGGTGGTTCGCATGGATGGCGGCTATCTGCTCGGCTTCGGGCCGCGCACCGCCGACGTCATCCACGACCTCGCCGCCTCGCTTTATAGCGGGCAGACCGCGGACTGAGCAGGATGGCCGATCAATCGATCGCTGGTGCGGGCATTATGGCGACAGCATCCGACGGCGACCGTTCGGGGCGCGCGCGCGTCGTCATCCTGCTTTTGTGCCTGGGGCTTGCCGTTGCCGTCCTGTTGTCGCTGACATCAGGCGCATCCGATGCCTCGGCCGTCAGCGTCGTTGGCGACTGGCTGTTGGGTGCAGCACCCGGCAATGAGGCGCTGAGCGCCCGCGACCGCCTGATCGTCTACGACATCCGCCTGCCGCGCGTCATTCTCGGTGTGCTGATCGGCGCCGCGCTCGCCGTCTCCGGCGCGGTCATGCAAGGGCTGTTCCGCAACCCGCTGGCAGACCCCGGTCTCATCGGTGTTTCGGCTGGATCGAGCCTCGGCGCGGTGGCCGTCATCGTGTTTGGCGCCACGGTGCTGGCGCCGTTCACCGCGGTGCTGGGCACGCTGGCCTTGCCGCTGGCCGCCTTCTGCGGCGGGCTGGCGACGACATTGGTGCTCTATCAGGTCGCCACCAGGCGCGGTCGAACCTCGGTCGCCACCATGCTGCTCGCCGGCATTGCGCTCGCCGCCCTTGCCATGGCGCTGACCGGCATCCTGATCTTCATGGCCGACGACCGGCAGTTGCGCGGCCTGACCTTCTGGCAACTCGGCTCGCTTGCCGGCGCGACCTGGCAGAAGATCGGTTCCGTCGGGCCGATCATCGTGCTGGCGCTTTCGGCGATGCCTTTCCTGGCGCGCGGCCTCAACGCGCTGGCGCTGGGCGAAGCCACCGCCGTCCATCTCGGCATCCCGGTGCAGCGGCTGAAATACACGGCCGTTATCGGCGTTTCGGCGGCGGTCGGGGCATCTGTTGCCGTCAGCGGCGGCATCGGCTTCGTCGGCATCGTCGTGCCGCATCTGCTGCGCCTGGCCATCGGCCCGGACAACCGCTACCTGCTGCCGGCCTCAGCTCTGCTTGGCGCTTGCCTGCTGCTGCTGGCCGATGCCGTTGCACGCACCATCGTGGCGCCGGCCGAGCTGCCGATCGGTATCGTCACCGCGATCGCCGGCGCTCCGTTCTTCCTCTGGATCCTGCTGCGCAAGCGGGGAGTCATTGACCTATGAGAGGGGACCTGTGAGAGGGCTTTTCAAGATCGAAGTGCGGGCATGATCGAAGCGCGGGATGTGTCGGTGGCGATCGACGGCAAGCGTATCGTCGCCAATGTCGATTTCGACATGCGGCCCGGCGAAATCGCGGCCATCGTCGGCCCCAACGGTTCGGGCAAGACGACTTTCTTGAGGGCGCTCTCCGGCGATCTTGCCTATTCGGGAGAGGTCACCATCAACGGCCGCGACCTGTCGGCGATGAAGCCGGTCGAGGCAGCTATGCTGCGCGCCGTGCTGCCGCAGGCGACGACGTTGTCCTTCCCGTTCACGGTGCGCGAGATCGTCAGGCTCGGCCTGCTCGGCGGGCGCTCGGGCGCGCTGCCCGGCGAGGACGAGCGCCTGCCCGAACGGGCGCTGGCGCGGGTCGATCTCGACGGCTTTGCCGGCCGTTTCTATCAGGAGCTGTCGGGCGGCGAGCAGCAACGCGTGCAGTTGGCCCGCGTGCTCTGCCAGGTCTGGGCGCCGGTCCTCGACGGCAAACCGCGCTATCTGTTTCTCGACGAGCCGGTTTCCAGCCTCGACATCAAGCACCAGTTGATCATCATGAACATCGCCCGCGATTTCGCCAGACGGGGCGGCGGCGTGGTCGCCATCCTGCACGACCTCAATTTGACAGCCATATATGCCGACCGGATTTTCGTCATGCATCGCGGCAGGCTTGCCGCCACCGGCTCACCGCGGGACGTGCTGAGCGACGACCTGATCGAAAAAGTGTTCGATTGCCGGCTCAGGGTCGGCGCGCTGCCAGCCGGAAATGTGCCGTTCGTGCTGCCGCAGTCGGCGGCGTAAGCAAAATCAGGCGGCCGGCGCCCGGCGTTCGAGCATGTCGATGCCGAGAAGGTGGCGCACATTTGGGCGCGCCGCCACCATGTCGGCGATCGTATGGCGCGCGAGCACGGCGAAGAAGGCGTTGAGCGCCTCGCGCAGCGCCGAATTCAATGCGCAACTGTCGACCAGCGGACATTCGGCGGCGTCGTTCTCGAAGCATTCGGCCATGGCAAAGCTCTCTTCGGTCACGCGCACGACGTCGAACAGGGTGATGGATTCGGCCGGGCGGCCGAGCCTGACGCCGCCGTTCCTGCCGCGCACCGTTTCGACCAGGCCATGCTCGACCAAAGGCTGCAGGATCTTGAAGAGGAAAAGTTCAGACACCGAGTAGGCGGCAGCGATCTCTGGGATGCGGCTCAGCCGATCGTTATTCGCGGCGCAATACATCAGGATGCGCATGGCGTAGTTGGTCTGGCGTGTCAGCCGCATTTTGTCCTCACGAAGCATTAGCTCAAGCCTAATATGGCCTATACCTTGGAATAATTCCAGACAAGCACCGCACAATAGGTGAATTTCTTTGTCAAGTTTGTATGCGCGGTCGCGCAAAACCATGACCCTGATCTGGCGGGCATTCGGGTGAGCGCATCACTAAGTTAAGTCCGCGAGATCGACCAGGAGCAGTTCATCCATGTCACAATCAGCACCGACTTTGGCATCCGCCCGGTTCGACGCCGACGCGGACGCCAAGCTTTCGGCGCTTCGGCGCACCAAGTTCGTCGCCACCGCAGCGCTCGCGCTCTGCGTCCTCATCTTTGCGGTGGCCAAGTCGTTCGAGGGCGACTATCCGTGGCTGGGGTTCGTCGCCGCTTTCGCCGAGGCCGCGACGATCGGCGGGCTGGCCGACTGGTATGCGGTGGTGGCGCTGTTCAGGCGGCCGCTCGGCCTGCCGATCCCGCACACCGCCATCATCCCGGAGAACCAGAACCGCATCGCCGACAATCTCGGCCGCTTCATCGAGGTCAACTTCCTGGCGCCCGAGCCGGTGCGCGAAAAGCTCGCCGAGGTCGACTTTTCCGCGCTCGTCGCGGACTGGCTGGCCGACCCCAACCGCGCCGCCGATCTGTCGCATTTCGTCGGCCGGCTGGTGCCGCAGACGCTGGCGGCCGTCGAGCAATCCGGCCTACGTGGCTTCGTCACCAGCCGCATGCTGGAGCAGATCGAAAAGGTGCCGTTGGCGCCGCTCGCCGCCGAGCTGCTGTCGGCCCTGACCGACGACCGCCGACACCAAAGACTGTTCGACGAATTCACCAAGGTCGTCGGCCGCTTCCTGAGCGACGAGCAGGCGCTGGCGACGATGCGCGAGAAGATCCGCGAGGAACTGCCGTCGCTGTTCAACCTGTTCCGCGCCGACGCCTATCTTTTGAAGAAGATCGTCGCCTCCGCCGGTTCGCTGCTCGACGAGGTGAGGGCCGATCCCGATCACCCGATGCGCGCCGAGTTCGACCGTTTTGTCCTGACCTTCGTCGAGCGGCTGAGGACGTCCAAGCAATACGCCAAGCGCGCCGAGAAGCTGAAGCGCGATTTCCTCGCCCGGCCGGAGCTGAAGGCGCTGGCCGGCGACATGTGGGAAAGCCTCAGCCTGTTCATCGAGCAGGACGCCAAGGCGCCGAATTCGATGATCCGCGCGCATCTCGCCAACATGTTCGTCGAGGTCGGCCGTCATCTTGCCGGTGACGCGCAGATCAGGGCCGACATGAACCAGGGTTTCGTTGTGGCGCTGTCTTCCTTCGTCGAAAGCCAGAAGAGCGGCGTGTCGAAATTCATCGCCGATCAGGTCAAGCGCTGGGATCTTGCCCAGCTCACCAGGCTGATCGAGATGAACATCGGCAGGGACCTGCAATATATCCGCTTCAACGGCATGCTCATCGGCGGCCTTGCCGGCGTCGGGCTCCATACGGTGGAACGGCTGTTCCTCGTCGGCTGAGCCACGATGCATTGCGCGTGCGAATGGACCGCGAAGCTCCAGTGCTCTATTCTCCCTTCCGGTCACCGCATTCGCGGCAACAGGGGAGAACCACCATGGCAAAGCAACCGGATTCCGACTCCTTCATGGACATGTTCGGCAGGTTTGGCCGCGACCTGAAGCTGCCGAAAGTCGATGTCGAGGCGATCCTCAACCATCATCGCAAGAACCTCGAAGCACTGGAAAAATCGGCCAGGGCAAGTGCCGCCGGAGCGTCGTCGCTGCTCTCCAGGCAGCGCGAGATGCTGCAGGACACGCTGCACGAAATCGCCGACATGGCGCAGGGCTACAGGGCGCCGGGCGATCCTCGGGACTTGATGGCCAAGCAAGCGGCGTTCGCCAGGAAATCCTTCGAGACCGCATTGAAGAATGCCGGTGAGGTTGCCGAGCTGGCCAGGAAATCCGGCACCGAATCGGTCGAGATCCTGCGCGACCGCATCAAGGAGGCCATGGAGGAAATCCGCACCGGCTACGATAAGAAGTAAGCTGTTCCCAAATGAAAGCAGGTGGACTTTTCTTCCGTCTATCCGGCTCCTGAAAGCCGTATTGTTGCGCCTCGCCCGGCGAGGCGCGCAAAGTTTCTCCTGATCCGGATAAACCTGTTTCCACTGGATACAGGCATTGACGCGGCGGGATCGCGCCAGGGCAACGAGTCCAGGTTAACGCGCTTGGAGGGCGGCCAAGAGGTAGCCGGTATCCCAGGTTGCGAGTTTTCGCTTTCCCTTGATGGATTGTTTGCCGGGCATAGCGCGGATGAGATTGAGGGCGAGGTGGCGGACCATCGCCATGTTTGTGGCACCATGGCCGCGGCGCAGGCGCGATTGGTCCTCCTTGAACTGGACATCGAGAACCCAGTGGAGCCCGTTCTCGATGCCCCAATGGGCTCTGGCGGCCTCGGCAAAGGCTTTCGCGGAGAGGACACGGGAGGAGATGTAGCATCGCCGCTCGACCCTGACCTCGGTACCCGTCTCGATGCGTGTCTCGACCATGGCGATGG
>NZ_VLKT01000078.1 GCF_007830515.1 Mesorhizobium tianshanense | reverse complement strand
AGCCTCGACCAGTGGATCAGGCGAAGGCTTCGATCCATTGCATGGAAGCAATGGAAGCGCGGGCGCACCCGCTTTGCGGAGCTGCGTCGCCGGGGCGTCGGGCACGAGCTGGCGGCACAAACCGCCGGCAGCGCGCATGGTCCCTGGCGCATCAGCAACAGCCCAGCGCTCGCCATTGCCCTGCCGAACGCTTTCCTCGCAAGCATCGGCCTCGCTTTCCTCGCCCCTGCCAATGCCGCATAACCAACCGAACCGCCTTGTACGGGCCCGTACGCAGGGTGGTGTGGGAGGGGAGGAACCGCAAGGTTCCCCCCTATCCCGATTGGGACGTAAATTAGCCGTTATCCGTGGAAACATCCGCTCGCACAACCGTTGTGCCGGTGCATCCAGCTTCAGCGGATGTCACCGCGACAACGGAGATTTCCATGCGCATGCAATCCTTCTCGCCGATGCTTTCGGCGCTGGCCGTTTCGGCTTCCTTCCTGTGCGCTTCACCGGCCTTGGCCGACATGATGAAGATGAAGGCGACGCTCGATGGGGCGCAGCAGAATCCGCCCGTCACCACGGAGGGCAAAGGCGAGGCCGCTCTCGGCTTCGACACCGCCACGAAACAGCTCAGCTGGAACGTGACCTATTCAGGTCTCAGTGGGCCGGCGACGGCCGGACATATTCACGGACCGGCGGCAAAGGGTGAAAATGCCGGCGTCGTCGTACCGTTCAAGGGCGCTCCGAAAAGCCCGTTCAAGGGGGCGGCGGTGCTGACCGACGCGCAGGGTGCCGATCTGATGGCCGGCAAATATTACGTCAACATCCACACCGCGGCCCACAAGGATGGCGAGATCCGCGGGCAGATCGAAAAGACCGAATAGCAACAAACAGGGCAACCGCCCTGTTTGTCAGGTTTTGTCGCGAATCTGCGTCATCGTGCGGGTCGGCGTGATGGCCTCGGGGTCGAGCTTGATCTCGACGATCGACGGCTTGCCGCTGGCTCGCGCACGCTCGAAGGCCGGAGCGAAATCGGCGGTCTTGTCGACCGTTTCGCCATGTCCGCCATAGGCGCGGGCTAGCGCCGCGAAGTCGGGATTCCGCAGATCGGTGGCGACGACGCGGCCGGGATATTCTCGCTCCTGGTGCATGCGGATAGTGCCGTAAATGCCGTTGTTCACGACGATGACGACGATCGGGAGATTGTATTGCACGGCAGTGGCGAACTCCTGCCCGTTCATCAGGAAGCAGCCGTCGCCGGCAAAGGCGATCACGTCGCGATCCGGGAACAGCTCCTTGGCGGCGACCGCGGCCGGCGTGCCGTAGCCCATCGAGCCGGAAGTGGGGGCTGCCTGGGTGGCGAAGCGGCGGGAGCGGTGGAAACGGTGGACCCAGGTGGCGTAATTGCCGGCGCCATTGGTGAGGATGGCGTCGTCGGGCAGCACCGTTTCGAGATAGTTCATGATCGGCCCCATCTGGACGGAACCGGGGCCGGTTTCCGGCGGTGTAGACCAGTCGAGGTACGCGGCATGCAGGCGTTGGGTTTCTTCGGCCCAGCTCGGCGATGTGGGTCCTTTTCTCCTGGCGAATAACCGCACGAAGGCGGAAGGTGAGGCGTTGATCGCCAGCGTTGGCCAGTAGACACGGCCGAGCTCACCGGGGTCGGCGTGGACATGGACCAGCGTCTGGTCGGGGTACGGGCTCTTCAGCAGCGTGTAGTCCGACGACGGCATTTCGCCCATGCGGCCGCCGATCAGCAGCACCAGATCGGCCTTTTTGATGGCCGTGGCCAGCTTCGGGTTGATGCCGATGCCGACATCGCCGGCGTAGTTCGGGTGGAGATGATCGAACAGCATCTGACGGCGGAACGAGCAGCCGACCGGCAGCGACCAGGCTTCGGCGATGCGCTGCATTTCCTGAACAGCATTAGCATCCCAACGTGTGCCGCCCAGAATTGCCACGGGTCTTTTCGCGGCATTGAGCAGCGCTTCGAGCCGGTCGAGTTCGGCCTCGCCGGGAGAGGTTTCGACGCGCGTGTAGTGCTGGGCGGCAGGCGCCTCGGCCAGACTGGTCAGCATATCTTCGGGCAGCGAGACCACCACCGGGCCGGGCCGGCCGGATGTCGCCACCGCAAAGGCGCGGGTGACAAATTCGGGGACGCGCGAAGCATCGTCGATTTCGACCACCCATTTGGCGATGTCGCCGAAGAACCTGACGTAGTCGACCTCCTGAAAAGCCTCGCGCTGCTTGGCGTGGCTGGCGACCTGGCCGATGAACAGGATGACGGGAACCGAATCCTGCATGGCGATGTGGATGCCGGCCGAGGCGTTGGTGGCGCCGGGGCCGCGGGTGACGAAGCAGATGCCGGGCTTGCCGGTCAGGCGGCCATGGCAGTCCGCCATCATCGCAGCACCGCCTTCCTGGCGGCAGACGATGGTGCGGATCGTCGAATCGTGCAGCGCGTCGAGCACCGCAAGATAGGATTCCCCGGGCACGCAATAGATGCGGTCGGTGCCGTTGGCCTCGAGCGCATCGACGATCAGTTGTCCGCCGGTCTTCATTTTCCTGACCTCTCCAGTTCGGCAAGGATTTCTTCGGTGTGTTCGCCGAGACGCGGCGAGGGCCGCTCATAGACCAATGGCGTGCCCGACATGACCATCGGCGCGCGCACCGAGGGCAAGAGATTGCCATGGCCGTCGTCGAGGTCGAGCCGCATGCCGCGCGCGATGGTCTGCGGGTCGGCGAACATCTGGCCGATATTGTTGATCGGGCTGGCGGGCACACTTGCCGCTTCCAGTTTGGCCAGCAGCGGATCGCGATCGAAGGTTTTCAGCGCATCGATGATGTGTTCGCGCAGCTTCGCCCGGTTGGCAACCCGGGCGGGATTGGTGGCGAAATCGGGGTTCGATGACAGGCCCAGTCCGACGGCCGCGCAGAATTTGGCGAACTGGCCGTCATTGCCGATGGCCAGGATGATGTGGCCGTCCTTCACCGGCACCACTTCGTAAGGCGCGATGTTCATATGCGCATTGCCCATCTGCACGGGCGATTTGCCGGAGACCAGATAATTGAGGTTCTGGTTGCCGAGCGTCGAGATCTGGGTGTCGTAGAGCGCCATGTCGATGTGCTGGCCTTCGCCGGTCTTCTCGGCGTGGCGAAGCGCGGCCTGGATGGCGACGACCGAATAGAGGCCGGTGAAAATGTCTGATATGGCAACACCGGCTTTTTGCGGCTCGCGGCCAGCCTCGCCGGTGATCGACATCATGCCGGCCATGCCCTGGATGATGAAGTCATAGCCGGCGCGCGGCGCATAGGGTCCGTCCTGGCCGAAGCCGGTAATCGAGCAGTAGATCAGCCGCGGGTTGATTTTATGCAAGCTGTCATAGTCGAGCCCGTATTTCTTCAGGCCGCCGAGCTTGAAGTTCTCGATCAGCACGTCCGAGGTGGCGACCAGCCGGCGGATCGTCTCGGCGCCTTCGGGCGTCGAGAAGTCGACGGCGATGGAGCGCTTGCCGCGATTGCAGGAATGGTAATAGGCGGCTGAAAGGTTTTCGCCGTCATGGCTCATGACGAAGGGCGGACCCCATTTGCGGGTGTCGTCACCGCCATCCGGGCTCTCGACCTTGATGACGTCGGCGCCGAGATCGGCAAGCAGCTGCCCGGCCCACGGTCCGGCCAGGATACGGGCGAGTTCGATTACGCGAATGCCTTTCAGCGGAGGCTCAGTCATGGATCACCGTGATGGGTCGGAAGCGCAGCCTGTATCAATCCCGCGTGCCGCTGTCACGGTCCTTGCGATAGGCCAATCCGATTGTGCCAATGCCGATCACACCAATCTTGATCATGCTTGTTTCAGTACGCTGTCGGCCCACGCGGCGAAATCGTCCATGACGACATCCCGGTTCACCTCGTTCAAGCTTTCGTGGCGGGTCTCTGCGTAAACCTTTGAAACGAGATTCGAAAAGCCCATCCTGTGCAGGCGGCCGGCGAGATGGCTGACCGCCTTGCCGCCATCGGTCGCGGGGTCCTTTTCGCCGCCGACCAGGCAGATCGGAAGGGTTTTGCGGACGCCGGAAAAATTGGTGTCGTCGGCACCGTCGAAGACAAAACCGAACAGGTCGCGCCACATCGACACCGAGGCATCCCAGCCGCAGAGCGGATCGGCGATGTACTTGTCGACTTCGGCTGCGTCGCGCGACAGCCAGTCGAACGGCGTGCGGTGATCGGGGACGGCCTTGCCCCAGGCCTGGAAGGTCAGTCTCGGCAGCATGCGCGACGGCGTGTCGGAGCCCAGCCGAAATTTTTCCCAGGCAAGGATGGCTTGCGCGGCACGACCGGCGATCCCGGCGGAAAAATTGGCGTTCCAGATGGCGGCGGCGTGCAGCCGGCCCGAATGGGCAAGCATGAAATTCAGCGCGACGAGGCCGCCCATCGAATGACCGAAGGCAATGACGGGCAGACCGGGATGGTTGCCGGCAATCAGGTCGTGCACGGCGGCGACATCGGCGATGACCTTGGCGCCGCCATCTGATTGAGCGAACCTGCCGAGTGGGGCATCGGGCGCCCTGGTTGCGCCATGGCCGCGATGGTCATGGACGTAGACGTGAAAGCCGCGCTCACCCAGAAAGGTAGCGAAGCGGACATAGCGCGCGGCGTGCTCGGCCAGCCCGTGATTGATCTGAACCACGGCGCGCGGGCGGCCCTCGGCGCGTTTCACATAGAGGTTGAGCTCGGCCCCGGTCGGCGATCGCAGCACGCGCTGTTGGCTGAATGACATTGTCGCGTGGTCTCCAGCGCGTTTTTCGTGTCGCAGGCTTTTGTGTGCGTCGACGCCGGTTTTGCGTCAATCCGTGTTTTTCGCAGCGATGTTCTTGAGTCGCAACGTGGGGTATCGCAATTCTGACATGGAGAATTTGATACCGAGAGACAGCGGCAATCTGTTGCCGCTGATTTTTTTCAGCCGGGGGTGCCTTTATGCGGATGCGGACAGGTCTCGTTTTCGGATTTGCGCTTGTCGCCGTGTCGCTGACGGGTGTTGCGCGGGCCGAGGTGAAGATGAGCGGTTCTTTCGTGGCCGATGACGCCTGTTCGGCGACCCAGGCCATCAAGAGCGGAGAGAATCCCGGCAATATTTCGACCGATGCGGGACAGAGCTATGAGCTTCTGGCCGGCAACAAGGACACCCCCACGCATTACCTGATCCGCGTGCCGGGAGCAGATCCGGAGCGCCGCTGGGTGAAAATCGGTTGCGGCCATGTTTCGGGCGGCAGCGCGTCAACGATGCCGGCCGCGCCGACCGACCAGGACAGGCCCGCGGCCTCGGGAAAACCCGAATATGTTCTCGCGATGAGCTGGCAGCCGGCCTTTTGCGAAACCAAGCCCGGCAAGACCGAATGCAAGGCGCAGACCGCGGCCGGTTTCGACGCGACGCATTTCACCCTGCACGGGTTGTGGCCGCAGCCGAACGGAAATTTCTATTGCCAGGTGGCAACGGCCGATAAGGCCAACGACAACCCGGCGCACTGGCGGGATCTGCCGGCGGTCGAGCTCGACCCGAACACGCGGTCGGAGCTTGATCAGGTGATGCCAGGCACCGCATCCGGCTTGGAGAGGCATGAGTGGATCAAGCATGGCACCTGCTACGGCAAAAGCCAGCAAGAGTATTTTTCCGATGCGCTGAACCTGATGCGCGCGGTGAACGCTTCGCCGGTGCGCGATCCTTTCACCCAGAACACCGGTCGGGATCTGACGTCGGACCAGATCCGCGGCGCCTTCGACAGTGCCTTCGGCGCCGGCGCCGGCGAGCGGGTCCGCGTCTCCTGTTTGAACGACCGTTCGAGCGGCAGGCGGCTGATCGGCGAGCTGACGCTTGGCCTGACCGGCCCGATCGGCCCGAACAGGTCGCTCAGTGAGCTGTTGGCGGCGTCAGTGCCGACGAACAATGCCGGTTGTCCGAGAGGCCTCGTCGATCCCGTGGGATTCCAGTAACAAGCCGAGCCGGGCTGCCGCTTCGCGTCAGCCGCCGAGGCCGCGATCCTGTCTGGCCCGTGCAGCGAGGCCGTCGGCCTCGTGGCCGCCTGGTTCGCCGACGACGCGGTCGCGTCCGGTCGATTTGGCCTTGTAGAGGCGCTGGTCGGCCAGTGCGAAAGATCGGCGAGGCAGCGGGTCGTCTCGCTGACGGTGGAGATGCCGGCGCTGACGGTGATGTCGAACCGGCTGGTGTTTGCGGATGCCTTGACCGCATGTCTGATGCTTTCGCCAAGCAGCGTGGCGACCGAATGCGGACGCAAGCAGAGGATGGCGAACTCCTCGCCGCCGATCCTAAACAGCTGGTCCTCGGGACTGACAATCTCGCCAAGCAGGCCTGCGATGGACTTCAGCACCTTGTCGCCCTCGGCGTGGCCGAAGCGGTCGTTGATCGATTTGAAGTGGTCGACATCGATGATCAAGAGGCTGAGCGGCTTGGCCGTCCGCAGGCTGGCGGCAACGGCGGCTTCGCCGTCGCTGTCGAAACGTCCCCTGTGCAGCAGGCCGGTGAGGCCGTCGCGGCCGACATGCTTGACCAGCGCCTCATAGCGCTCGCGGTAGGTCAGCGTGTCGAAGATGTCGGACAGCCCGCGCGGCGCCGGGACCTGCCGTGCCTCGAACCATCTGATATAGGCGACAAGCATGATGCTGTAGGCAAGCGCGGCCGCCATCTTGGCGAACCAGCCGCCGAAGAAAACCGCGATCGGCGCGCCGGCGACGAAATGCAGCGCGGTGAAAAAACCAGCCTGGTCGAAAGTGAGCACGCAAGCGACGGAGATCAGGATGCGAGAAAACAACGCCTTGCGAAGATAACGCCCAAGCCTTTCGTAGAGCAGGATGATCAGGATGGCGTCGATGAAGAGCAGCGTCGTGCCCCACACCATCAGCCAGCCCATCTGGTCGATGAAGCCGATGTCGGGAAGCTTGCCATTGGGAAGCGGCGAGATTCCATGCAGGCGCAGGATCAGCACAAGCCCGATCATCAAGGCATTGCCGAGCAGCAGGCCATAGATGGGCTGCCGGACGGTCGCCGCGTCCTCCTTGATGTAGAGCAGCAGGAGCATCACCAGCTTGCCGGAAAACAGCACCGCGGAACCTGGCGAAACCATGCCGAATGGCAGCGCGACGTAGAAGACGCTGGCAAGGTAGGTTTCGAGAAAATGCATGACGCCCAGCGCGCAGACAAACACGCCGAGGCCGATGCGGTGCCTGAACCGGAAAAGCGTGACCATGACGCCGAAATAGAGGACCGCTTCGGCAAGGAGCAGGAAACTGTTCAGCAACGCCGTCGATCCGATTTCTCTACAGAAATCGTGGCTCGTCGGCGATTCCCCATCCAACACGTTTTTGACGCGGAATGGTTAACCGGAGCTTTCGCCGGGCCATGCGGCGAACCGAAAACGTCGCCGCTTCGATGAGTGCTTCCGGCTCGGAGACAGGATTGAAGCGCCAAAACAGTTTGCCGTTCGGCGCTGCATCGCCTACATAGCGCGCAACTTCCATTCAATCCGACATTCCAGTCGACTTTTCAGGGAAAGCGCGCGTGGCACGCCAGTTCATCTATCACATGGCCGGCCTCAACAAGGCCTATGGCACCAAGAAGGTGCTCGAGAATATACACCTCTCCTTCTATCCCGACGCCAAGATCGGCATCCTCGGCCCGAACGGCGCCGGCAAGTCGACGATCCTCAAGATCATGGCCGGCATCGACAAGGAGTGGAGCGGTGAGGCGTGGCTGGCCGAGGGTGCTACCGTCGGCTACCTGGCGCAGGAGCCGGCACTCGATGCGAGCAAGACCGTGTTCGAGAACGTCATGGAAGGCGTTGCCGCCAAGACCGCCATCATCGAGCGCTACAACGAATTGATGATGAACTATTCCGACGAGACGGCCGACGAGTCGGCCAAGTTGCAGGACGAGATGGACCGGCTCAACCTGTGGGATCTCGAACAGCAGGTCGAGATGGCGATGGAGGCGCTGGGCTGTCCGTCCAAGGAAGCCGAGGTCACCAAGCTGTCGGGCGGCGAGCGCCGCCGCGTCGCGCTCTGCCAGCTGCTGCTGCGCCAGCCCGACCTTCTGCTGCTCGACGAGCCGACCAACCATCTCGACGCCGAGACGACAGCCTGGCTGGAAAAGCATCTGCGCGCCTATCCGGGCGCGGTGATGATCATCACCCACGATCGCTACTTCCTCGACAATGTCACCGGCTGGATCCTCGAGCTCGATCGTGGCCGCGGCATCCCCTATGAGGGCAACTACACCAAATATCTCGAAGCCAAGGCCAAGCGGCTCAAGCAGGAAGGCCGCGAGGACGATGCGCGCCAGCGGGCGATCGGCCGCGAGCGCGAGTGGATCCAGTCCAGCCCGAAAGCCCGGCAGACCAAGTCGAAGGCGCGTATCCAGGCATTCCAGGACCTGCTGGATGCAGCCGACAAGCGGCGTCCGAGCGACACGCAAATCGTCATTCCGCATGGCGAGCGGCTTGGCAATGTGGTGATCGAGGTCGACGGGCTGTCGAAGGGCTTTGGCGACACGCTGCTCATCGACGACCTGTCGTTCAAGCTGCCGCCAGGCGGCATCGTCGGCGTCATCGGCCCGAACGGCGCCGGCAAGACGACGCTGTTTCGCATGATCACCGGCCAGGAAAAGCCGGATGACGGCACCATCCGCGTCGGCGAGACGGTCAAGCTCGGTTATGTCGACCAGAGCCGCGACGCACTCGACCCGACCAAGACCGTGTGGGAAGAAATCTCGGGCGGCGCCGAAGTGGTCAAGCTCGGCAAGTTCGAGGCTAACACCCGCGCCTATTGCGCGTCGTTCAATTTCCGTGGCGGCGATCAGCAGCAGAAGGTCGGAAACCTTTCCGGCGGTCAGCGCAACCGCGTTCATCTGGCCAAGATGCTGAAGACCGGCGGCAATGTGCTGCTGCTCGACGAACCGACCAACGATCTCGACACGGAAACGCTGGCCGCGCTCGAAGACGCGCTCGAGAATTTCGGCGGCTGCGCGGTCATCATCTCGCACGACCGTATGTTCCTCGATCGTCTGGCGACGCATATCCTTGCCTTCGAGGGCGATAGCCATGTCGAATGGTTCGAGGGCAATTTCGAGGATTACGAGCAGGACAAGATCCGCCGGCTCGGCCCGGATGCCGTCAATCCGCACAGGATGACGTATAAGCGGCTGACAAGGTAGGGCTCATCGGGGGCGGCGAATTCTCAAATGATCTGAGGAACTGAGATGGCTGACTGGTCCGCCGACCAATATCTGAAATTCGAGGACGAGCGCACGCGGCCGTCGCGCGATCTTGTCGCGCAGGTGCCGGTGGAGGCGCCACGCCGGGTGGTCGACATCGGCTGCGGGCCGGGCAATTCGACTGAATTGCTGGTCGAGCGCTGGCCGAGCGCCCAGGTCAGCGGTTTCGACACATCGCCCGATATGATCGAGAAGGCGAGGGCACGTCTGCCTGATGTGACCTTCGAGCTGGCGGATGCGGCGGCGTGGCAGCCGGCGGAGCCGGTCGACGTGATCTTCGCCAATGCGGTGTTCCAGTGGCTGCCGGAGCATCCGGCGATCTTTCAGCGGCTCATGGGATTTTTGGCGCCCGGCGGCGCGCTCGCCGTGCAGATGCCCGACAATATGGGCGAGCCCTCGCACCGGCTGATGCGGGAGACGGCGGCCGAAATGCCGTTTGCCGAAAAGCTCGAGGGCGCGGCGCGCGGGCCGCTGCCGCCGGTATCGCTCTACTACGATCTTCTGTCGCCGTTCTCAGACCGGCTCGACATCTGGCACACCGCCTACAATCATCCGTTGGCCGATGCCGGGGCCATCGTCGAATGGCTGAAGTCGACCGGACTGAAGCCGTTTCTCGATCCGCTCGACGCGGACGAGCGGCGGCTTTTCCTCGAGCGCTATACGGCAGCGATCGCGCAAGCCTATCCGAAGACGGCGAACGGCAAGGTGCTGCTGCGTTTCCCGCGCCTCTTCATCGTCGCGCGGCGCTCCGCTTAGCCACCGAGAGGCAGTGCTCGCCTGCGCTTGACGCGGTTTTGCCGCCATGCGCTATTTCAGCGGTGCAAGATCGGGGGCTTTTATCTCAGGCGCTTGATTTTAAGCCGGCATAAACCGGCTAGGTGCGAAAGATGTTGCGCCGAGCCTTCGCGGCGCCCAAATGAAGCCGTAACGCCTGCGCACGGGGACGGTCTGGAAATGCATCGCGTCATCATCAGCGGCATCGGCGTTGAAATCCCCGAGCCTTCGATCACCAATGAAGAACTGGTCGACAGCTTCAATGCCTGGGTCGAGACGGAGAATGTCCGCCGCCAGGCTTCGGGCGAGACCCTGCTGCAGAAATCCGACAGTGCCTTCATCGTCCATGCTTCGGGCGTCAAGACCCGTCATGTGATCGAGCGGGAAGGCATTCTCGACCCGACCCGGATGGCCCCGCGCATTCCGGCGCGGCCCGACGATGCGCTGTCGCTGGAAGCCGAGTTCGGCATCGCGTCGGCCAGGAAAGCGCTCGACTATGCCGGCCTGAAGCCTGAGGATATCGACCTGGTGATCTGTTCGGCCTCGCATCACCAGCGGCCCTATCCGGCGATCGCCATCGAAATGCAGCAGGCAATGGGCACAAAAGGCGCCGGCTTCGACATGGGGCTTGGCTGCTCGTCGGCGGCGGCGGCATTGCACATCGCGGTCAATCTGGTGCGGGCCGGCGCACACAGGCGGGTACTGGTGACGACGCCCGAAATCATCACCGGTCATCTCAACTTCCGCGACCGGCAGACGCATTTTATCTTCGGCGATGCCTCCGTTTCGATGGTCGTCGAAGGGCTGGCCCAGGGTGAGAAGCGGCCGGGACGTTTCGAGGTGCTCGACACGCGAACCTGGACGCAGATGTCCAACAACATCCGCACCAATCTCGGCTACCACACCCGCACCGCCCAGGAAGATCCGTATATGATCGATCTGGAAGGCAATCTGATCAAGCAGGTCGGCAACAAGGTGTTCAAGGAAGTCACCGTCGCCGGGCACAAGTTCATCGTCGAGTTCCTGGCCGAGCACGGGCTGACGCCGCAAGCGATCCGGCGCTTCTGGCTGCACCAGGCCAATGTCCGCATGAACGCCATGATCCTGAAGCTTTCGTTCGGCCATGAGGTCGGCCATGACCGCGCGCCGATGGTGCTGGAGCGCCTCGGCAACACCGCCGGCGCCGGCGCGATTGTCGCGCTGTCGGAGAACCACACGGACATGAAGGCCGGCGACTATGGCCTGCTCTGCGCCTTCGGCGCCGGCTATTCGATCGGCGGCGCGCTTTTGCGCATGCTCTGATCCACCGCGAACGGCACCAGCAGGCATAATCGCATCAGCCTCCTTGATTGGTGCATCAGCGCTTTCGACTGGACCTGATGAGCTGACTGCGGCTAATTGCGCGCATCACGCAAGGAGCGACGCCTATGCTGGATCTCTTCCCCGAGGCCGAAATTCCGGTCGAAATCATCCCGGCGCGGAAACTCGCCGCGCAGGTGGCAGCGCTTTACGTCGCGCCATCGGATCATTTCGAGACCCGCCCGGTGGATGAACTGCGGCTCGGCTTCGACGGCATCGCCGGAGATTTCCACACTGGCCTCACGCGACGCTCCGGCGGGCGCGAGCCCTGGTATCCACGCGGCACCGAGATGCGCAACGAGCGGCAATTGTCTGTCGTGGCGGCCGACGAACTGGCGATCGTGGCAGGGCGGATGGGCATCGCCGAGGTCAAGCCGGAGTGGATCGGCGCCAACCTGTTGATCGAAGGTCTGCCTCATCTTTCCATGCTGCCGTCGGGCACGCTGCTGTTCTTCAAAGGCGGCGTCACCATCAAGGTCGACGCGCAGAACGGACCATGCCGCATCGCCGGACGCTCGGTCGCCGAAAATGCCGGAATGGCCGACCATGAAGCCGGCGCACTGCTGTTCCCGAAGGCGGCAAAGCGGTTGCGCGGCCTCGTCGCCTGGGTGGAAAAACCAGGCCGCATCACGGCCGGCGAGGAGATATCGGTGCGCGTGCCGGAGCAGTGGATTTATCGGGCCTAGGAGCGTGGCCTGAGGGCTACGCCGCCATGAGGCGGCGTAGATTTTCCGGATCGGCCTCAGGCGGCCTTGCGGTTCTTGTTCGTCCCCTGCGCCATGTCGGACACGTGATCCCACTTTTCCCAGAGCGCGATGCGGTTGGCGTATTCCTGGCGGATCATCGGCAGGCCGCCATCGCCGAAGAATACCCGCAGCGGTGGCTCGGCCGCGTCGACGATCGCAAGCATCGCCGGTCCGGTGGCGGCGGGATCGCCTGCGACCGAGCGCTTGCGGCGTTCCGCCATCGCGGCGCGGGCCGGCTCATAGGCCGCGATCGGCTTCGAGACCTTGGCCGACGGTCCGGCCCAGTCGGTGGAGAAGCCGCCTGGTTCGACAAGCGTCACGTGGATGCCGAACTCCGCGACCTCCAGGCTGAGCGCCTGGCTGAAACCTTCCAGCGCCCATTTCGAGGCGTGGTAGAGGCCGAGCGAGGCAAAGGCGTTGACGCCGCCGATCGACGAGATCTGGATGATGTGGCCCGAACGCTGCGCCCGCATGATCGGCAGGGCGGCCTGGGTCACCCAAAGGGCACCGAACACGTTGGTCTCGATCTGGTCGCGCGCCTCCTGCTCGCTGACCTCCTCGATAGCGCCGAAATGGCCATAGCCGGCATTGTTGATGACGACGTCGAGTCGGCCGAAGCGGCTATGCGCCTGTGCGATCGCGGCATCGACGGCTTTCTTGTCGGTGACATTGAGCTCAATCGCTGCGATATGGTCGCCATATTGATCGACGAGATCGGCAAGCGTGCCGACATTGCGGGCCGTCGCCGCGACACGGTCGCCGCGGGCGAGGGCGGCTTCCGCCCAGACGCGGCCGAAGCCCTTCGACGATCCGGTAATAAACCAAACCTTGTGTGTCATGATCCACCAGTTCCTGCCCATGCGGGGCTTTGATTTGAGTTCTTGTTCGACCATGATCTTCAGCGAAACCGGATTCCACTTTTCGCTGACGCGGTCCTTCGGTTGGAGGTCATGGTCTAAACGGAGGCTACTCCGCTTCCGGCATATACGAAGCGTTTTCCGTTTATCCAAGGTCGAGCACGTTTTGTTGATGAGAGCCGACGCCGCAGCAGCCGGCCGGATCAGGAATAGCGCACCGGGCTCGACCAGGCCGGATCCTCGTGCTTTTGCCAATAGACCGCCATGAGGCGCCTGGTGATCGCGCCGACGTTGCCATCCGCGACCGGAGCGCCGTCGATCACCGTCACCGGCATGATGCCGCCGGCAGTCGAGGTGATGAAAACCTCGTCGGACCGACGCAGCGCCGCGACGCTGACATCGGCCGCTTTGACGGCAAGCCCTGCTTCCGCGCAGAGATCGAAGACGGTGCGACGGGTTATGCCGGGCAGCACGCCGACAGCCGGCGTCGACAGTCTGCCGTCGTCCACGCAAAAGACGTTGAAGCCGGGGCCTTCCGCGACATTGCCGTTGAAGTCGAGAACCAGCGCCGTCTCCGCGCCGCGGTCATAAGCGTCGTAGAGGCCTCGTACCAGGTCGAGCCAGTGATAGTTCTTGATCGCCGGGTCGACCGAAGCCGGCGGGATGCGCACCTTGTCGCTGATCGCAACATGCAGGCCGCGCTGCAACTGCTCGGCATTGGCGACCGAGCCGAAGGGAACGGCGAAAGCCATGAAACGGTTGACCGCGTCGCGCGGGTCACGGCTGAAGGTCGGGGACGTGCCGCGCGTGCACAGCATCTCGACATAAGCGGCGCGATGACCCGACAGCGCCACGCAATTGTGGAGGATTTCGGCCACGCCTTCGCGGTCGAGCGGGATCGTCATGCGCAGCTTTTTCAGCCCGCCGAAGAAGCGGTCGAGATGCAGGTCGAGGCGGAAGAATCGGCCGTTCCAGACATGCACCGTGTCATAGGTGGCGTCGGAATGCAGGAAGCCCCAATCCAGCACAGAGATCTTGGCCTGCGACATCGGCAGATATTGACCGTCCAGGAAGGCAACGCCGTCCGGATAGGAGTGCGGGTCCATGTGATGGGCGGCAAGCGAGGGCAGTGGATTGGCTTGCGGATCGATAGAGTTGCTCATCATGTCCTCCGTCAGGTCGCTTTTCCGCCGACCAGATGGCGGGATAGAGCGGCACGGCGGGTGGTACAAGAGACAGGCTGGTCCTGCCGCTGGGCCATTGAAGGGCAGTTATTCTTCCTCGTCGTCTTCGAGCAGACGCGTGGCGCGCCAGCGGGTCAGCACAATGTTGGTCTGCTCCATGACGAAGAAGCGCGCCGAGTCGCGGTCATAGCCTTCGGCCAGCAGTTTTTCGTAGTCGGTGTGCACATGGCGGATATGGGCGATCGTCGCCAGCCACACGGCAATCGTCGGCGGCAGGTTGTGCAGATGCGCCCGGCCGGCGTCGGCACGGATCTTTTCCATATCGGCATAGGGCGCCAACGGCAAAAGCGCAGTCAGCGCCTTGGCGATGGCGCGGCGGCGGTTGGTCGGCGCTCTCATCGTTCGTCGCGCCCGGCCATGGTCGCCTCGTCAAAGGCATCGGTCGAAGCGAAATAAGGCTTGATGTCGATCACCGGTGTGCCGTCGAGCACGTCAATGGCGTCGAGATCGATGCGGCCGGTGTCGATGTCGAGGGCGACGAGCTTTGCGATATGCAGCCCGACCGGGTTTGGCCGGGCAGGAGAGCGCAGCGAAAAAACGCCTTTCAGTTCGGCCGCATGGCGGGGTTTCTGCACGATCAGTCGACGCGGCGCGTGGTGCAGCCAGGTCAGGATGATGATATGGCTGGCGCGTTCCAGGCCAGGCAGGCCGTTACGATAGCGCTGGTCGATCGTGAGAACCGCCGGCCGTCCCGTTTCCCGCGCGGCCTTCATGTTCTTGGGGCAAGTCTCCCGCGTGGTCCAGGGTGAGGCTATGCGACCGATGAAGACGACATGGCCGTCCGGCGGCATATCGGCCGGATCGGTTTCCAGAAGCTTTTCGCCGTCGCGCGTTTCGAACATGGTTTGGCCTCGATCATGCTACCGGTTTTGCGCGATCCGCCACGCATGCGTCATTTTCTTGTCCGGAAGCGACATAGTGCTTGCAAGGCTGTCAAAATCGACATAAACATATGTTTATATCTCTTTCAAAGAGAATGCCCGCATGCATGTCGCACTCGACACTATGGTAGATACATTGAAGGCGGCGGCCGAATCCAGCCGGCTGCGCATCCTGGCGTTGCTGTCGCGCGGCGACCTGACCGTTTCCGATCTCACAGAAATCCTCGGCCAGTCGCAACCGCGCGTCTCGCGTCACCTGAAGCTGCTGCTGGAGGCGGGGCTGATCGGCCGCTACCAGGAGGGCTCATGGGCCTTCTTCCGGCTGTCGGATTCGGATGCGGCGCGGGATTTCGTGCTCAGGCTGGTTTCCGGCATCCGGGGTGCCGACCCACAGGTCGAGCGTGATCTCGAGCGGCTGGCAGCGGTCAAGCGCAAGCGGCAGGATCGCGCCGCCGAATATTTCTCCGAAAACGCGGCAAGCTGGGACCATATCCGCTCGCTGCATGTGCCGGACCGCGCCGTCGAGGCCGCGCTGCTCAAACTCGTCGGCAAACGGCCGTTCCAGTCGATGCTCGATCTCGGCACCGGCACCGGGCGGCTGCTCGAAATCTTTTCGCCGCTCTACCGGCGCGGCGTCGGCATCGACATGTCGCGCGAGATGCTGACCGTGGCGCGTGCCAACCTCGACAAGGCCGGCATTTCGAATGCGCAGGTGCGCCAGGGCGACATTTTTGCGCCGCCGGTCGAGCGCGACGCCTTCGATCTCGTCACCATCCACCAGGTGCTGCACTATCTCGACGATCCCGCCCGCGCTATCCGCGAGGCGGCAAGGCTGCTGCGGCCGGCCGGCCGGCTGGTGATCGTCGATTTCGCACCGCACGCGCTGGAATTCCTGCGCGACCAGCACGCGCATATGCGGCTCGGCTTTTCCGACCGGCAGATCGCCGATTGGTTTTCCGAGGCCGGGCTCGACATGGAGGACAGCAAGGAATTCGAGCCGCGCGGCGGCAACGAGGCCGGGCTCACCGTAAAACTGTGGCTCGGCCGTGACCAGCGCATGCTGATCGCCGATCCTTCCAACGACACGCAACCAGCCAATGCATATTCGATAGGGGAAACCGCCTGATGAACCAGTTCCGCTTTTCCCGCCGCCCTGACATTGGCGACAAGATCCGGGTTTCGTTCGAGTTCTTCCCGCCGAAGACCGACGAGATGGAAGCGAGGTTGTGGGATACCGTCACCAGGCTGGAGCCGCTCAAGCCGAACTTCGTATCGGTGACCTACGGCGCCGGCGGCTCGACGCGCGAGCGCACGGCGCGCACGGTCAAGCGCATCCTCACCGAGACGACGCTGACGCCGGCGGCGCACATGACGTGCGTCGATGCGGCGCGCCACGAGGTCGATGAGGTCATTCAGGAATTCGCCGGTATGGGCGTCACCCGCTTTGTCGCCTTGCGCGGCGATCCGGCCGAGGGCGTCGGCGCCGCCTACCGTCCGCATCCGGACGGCTATGCCAATGGTGCCGAACTGGTGGGCGCGCTGAAGGGGGTCGGCGATTTCGACATCTCGGTCTCCGCCTATCCGGAAAAGCATCCGGAGAGCCCGGATTTCGCCACCGACATCGACATGCTGAAGCGCAAGGTCGACAATGGCGCGACACGGGCGATCACCCAGTTCTTCTTCGACAATGATCTCTACGAGCGCTATGTCGAACGGGCGCGGCGGGCCGGCATCTACATACCGATCGTGCCGGGCATATTGCCGGTCCACAATTTCACCCAGGTCGCCAATTTCTCGTCGCGCTGCGGTGCGCTGGTGCCGGCGTGGCTGGCGGAACGCTTCGACGGGCTGCAGAAGGACCCGCAGACGCATGCGCTGGTGGCGGCGGCCGTGGCGGCCGAGCAGGTGCTGGACCTGGTCGAGCGCGGCGTTGGCGATTTCCACTTCTACACCATGAACCGGGCCGATCTGGCGTTCGCCATCTGCCACATGATCGGCATCCGCTCGCATGAGGCTGAAGCCGCCGGATCTGCCGCGGCGTAAGCTCCGGCGAGGTTTTAAGATGCAAAAAGGCCGGGCAAAAAACCCGGCCTTTTCAATGACTTGGACTATTCGGTGCTGGCCTTCCGTCGCTTTGGCGGGTCTACGGAAGAAAGCCCATAATCAGGGCTCCGATGAATGCGAACGCAGCACAGATCATCAATGCGTTGATTGGCCTCGTGAGTCCCATGTCATAGCCTCCTCTTAAAGAGCTATGTTCAGAGTCTAGGTTCATTTGTGCCACAGGCAAGCGGAAAATGTGCTGCAATGCGACGAGATTGTGGAATTTGCGACCTGCTCTTTGCCGTTAGGCATTGAAACTCTTCGGCAAAAGCCGGCCTCGGACCTGTGAATAAATTGTGTCGAAGCCGGGGCAACAATAAGCATGGCAGCGCTACCGCCGTCGAAAATCGGAATCGATTTCTCGGCTCGATGGGAAAATTCAAGGAGTTGGAGCATCCTTTTTTGCGCGGCCAATTGGACGAGGCGCCCTAACGCCGGCGGCCGAACAGGCGCCCGTCGATGGTGACGAGGCCGAACGCGATCAGCGCCATGCCGCCGAGTTCGAACAATTCGAGCCGTTCGCCCAGGAACAGGAAGCCAAGCAGGATGGCGCTGGCCGGCACGATCAGCGTGACCAGCGAGGCGTTGGTGGCGCCTGCCGAGGCGACGAGGTTGAAATAGAGGATGTAGGCGAAGGCGGTGGACAGCAAGGCCAGCGCCAGCACCGCCGCCCAGACCGTCGGCGAGGCCGAAAACAGGTTGGCAGAACCATAGCCGAGCAGCACGACCGGGATCATGACGATGGTCGAGGCGGTCAATTGTCCAGTGGCGATGACCGGTGACGGCACGCCCTTGAAGCGGCGGGCAATCATCAGGGCAACCGCATAGGACAGCGACGCACCGATCAACGCGAATTTCGCCCAGACCGGGCCGCCCAGCCCGGCAAGCAGGCCGGGACCGACCATCACCGCCGTGCCGGCGATGCCGAGCGCGATGCCGACAAGCTTGTTCCAAGAGAGTTTTTCGTCTGATGTCAGCGCGTTGGCGAGGATCAGCGTCCAGAACGGCGTCGTCGAATTGAGCACCGAGGCGACGCCGGCGCCAAGCTCGGTCTGGCCGGCGAAGATCAGCGAGAAGGGAATGACGTTGTTGGCGAGCGCCAGCAGGAAGAACAGGCCGGCATGCGGCAAGGCGAGGCGGAAGGAGGGACCGCGCAGGCCGAGATAAAGCTGCAGCGCCAGCGCCGCGATGGCGACGCGAAACAGCACCAGCACCAGCGGGGGAATCTCGGCAACCGCAATGCGGGCGAAGAAGAACGAGCCGCCCCAGATCGCGCCGAGCAGCAGGAGCTGCGCCCAGTCCTTCAGGACCATGGGTCCGCGCATTGCAGTCGTGGTTGTGATCGCCATGGATCGTCCTCCCAGATGGCTCCGATGCTAAGCCAATCAGGCGCCTGTTCAGGCCATATCCTGTTCGACGGCAAGGGCCACCCGAAACCGGATTGGTGGGCTAGCACTTCTGTCGTCTTGCCTGTCAACTGGCGTAGCGCCGCGGCGTCAGGGGTGCGAGACACAGAATTGTTTTCATTCACGCATAGGTTGGATTAATTGTGCGCGGGCTCAGTTTGAGGATTCATCCATGCAGCGATTCGAAAATGCCCGCGAAGCGGCGCTGGCGCTTCGTCCGGACGATCCGGTCTACTGCTTCCGTCCGCAGGTGCTGAAGGCCGACGCCAGGCAGTTCATGGGCATGTTTCCCGGCAAGACCGCTTATGCGGTCAAGACAAACGGCGAGCAGATCGTGCTGAAGGCGCTGGTCGAGGCCGGCGTCAATGCTTTCGACGTGGCCTCGCCCGGCGAGTTCGCCGCCGTGCGCGCGGTCTCGCCCGACGCCGAGATGCTCTACATGCATCCGGTCAAGGCGCAGTCGGACATCAAGCTGGCGCTGGAGAAATATGGCATCCGCGTCATCTCGCTCGACCATGAGGACGAGATCACCAAGCTGACCCGCGTGGTGCGGGCGCTCGATATCGATCCGGGTGCGATCACCGTGTTCGTGCGCATTCAGACGAAAGGATCGGCCGCCTACGAGTTGTCGAAGAAATTCGGCGCCGGGCCGGCCAACGCGGTCGAGCTGGCCGAACGGCTGAACCGGACGGGTTACAAGGTCGGCCTGTGCTTCCATGTCGGCAGCCAGATCGAGGATCCCGACACCTATGAGCGGGCGCTGGCCTCGGCCGACTGGGTGCGCAACCGGGTCAGTTTCGACATTGCCGGGCTCGATGTCGGCGGCGGTTTTCCCGCCGAATACGGCCATGATCCCAACCGCAAGCAGGTCGAGATGCCGTCGCTCGGTCAGATTATGTCGCGGCTGTCGGGCGATCTGAAGGAATACCAGTTCGACCAGATGCCGCTGGTGGCGGAGCCGGGCAGGGTGATCGTGGCGCGCTGCCTGTCGCTGATCGTGCGCGTGCTGCTGCGCAAGGGCAAGCGGCTCTACATCAATGACGGCATTTGGGCGTCGCTGTCGGATTCGTGGACCGGCAAGATCACGCTGCCGGCGCGCTTTATTCCAGACCCGGCGATCCGCTCGCGCAATGGCGAGGAGAAGAGCATCGTGCCGTTCAAGGTGTGCGGCGCGACCTGCGATTCCGTCGACATCCTGTCGCGGCCGTTCTGGCTACCGGAAACGGTCGACACCGGCGACTGGATCGAGATTGGCCATATCGGCGCCTATTCGCTGTCGCTGAGGACGCGGTTCAACGGCTTCTACCCCGACACCTTCGTCGAGGTAACGACGCCGTTCGATGAGGGCGACGCGCCGGAAGGATTTGCCAGCCTGGAGACGATGGCGGATTAGAGCCCTTGCCTTCTTCCACAAGGGGAGAAGGGAAGAAGCGCTACAGCTTCGCCAGCAACTCCGGTGTCGGCCAGCCGTCGACCGGCAGGCCGAGCCTGGTCTGCTCCTTGCGGACCGCCTCGCGGGTGTTGGTGCCTAGGATGCCGTCGACCGATCCCACGTCATAGCCTTTGGCTTCGAGTTTTGTCTGCAGCGCCTTCATCTGGTCGCCGTTGAGGCCGGGTTCGGGATTGCGCGGATCGAATTGGGGCGCGCCCGCCAGCCGCGCGGCAAGATTTGCCGCAGTCAGCGCATAGGTGAAGGACTGGTTCCATTCGAGATAGACGTCGAAATTGTCGTAGACGAAGAAGGCCGGCCCCTTGCGCCCCATGGGCAGCGCGAGACCTGCCTTCAGGCCGTTGTTGACAAGAGGCGTGCCGTTCGGGTTGGTGACACCCCACTGAGCCCACTGCGTCAGCGGCAGCTTGTTGGTGCGGCCGGTCTGGTCCCACGGCAGGTCGTCGGGCACGCGGACTTCCTCGATCCAGGGCTGGTCGCGTTTCCAGCCCCGCGACATGATTTTGTTTGCCGTGGTCATGATCACGTCCGGCGCGCTGCCGCGCAGGTCGACCAGCCCGTCACCGTCGCCGTCGACGCCGCGGCCGAGATAGTCGGACGGCAGCATCTGCGTCTGGCCGATTTCCCCCGCCCAGGCGCCGGTGACGTCGGTCGGCACCACACCGCGATCGATCAGCGTCAGCAGCGGCACGATCTGCGGGCGAAAGAGCTGCGGGCGACGGCAGTCATGCGAGAGCGTGACCAGTGCGTTCAGCGTGTGGAAATCGCCCTGCACGGCGCCGAAGTCGGTTTCCAGCGCCCAGAAGGCCGCGATAATCGGCGGCTGGACGCCGAATTCCCGGTCGGCGCGGGCAAAGACGTCGGCATATTTTTTGAGATTTGCGGCGCCTTGCTTCAGCCGATAGGCCGAGATCATGCGGTTCGAGAATTCGATGAAGGTCTGGGTAAAGACGCCCTGGGCGCGGTCGCGCGCCAGCACCTTTTCGTCGGCGGTGGCGTCTTCCAGCGCCTCGAGGCCGGCATCGCCGACGCCGGCGTTCCTGGCCTCCGCCGCCACGCCCTGCTTCCATGCCTCGAAATCGCCGCCGCATTGCTGTGCCGCCGCTGGCGCCGCCGTGGCGGCCAGAAGCATCGCCGCGAGAATTTCCAAGCGCAATCGCATCGCCATCCTTCCAAGAAGATCGCCAGCGGTTGCAGGCGTCCTTCATTGGCTGTGTCGAAAAGCAGGCCGCAGGCCCAGTGTCAACGGGTGTTCTGCCGCAGCCATTTGTTCCATGCGGCTTCCGAGCCGTTGAACACATTGATGTCGGCGTTGCCCTTCATGCCAGGCACAACGCCGGTTCCGGTGTACTGCCAGAAAGTGAAGGGGTGGCTGCCGTATTTCTCGCGCGGGTGGCCGGCCACAGAACGCAGCCAATAGGGATAGCCGCGGAAGACCGACAGCCCGTTGTCGTCGAAGAAATCGATCGAGGTGTAGATGATCGGCTTCTTGCCATAGTGGTTTTCGACGATTTCGAGGAATGTACTCATCTCGCTGCGAACCGTCGCCGCATCGGGCCGCAGCTTGCAGGTCGGCGATTGCGGATTCCATTCCATGTCGAGAACCGGCGGCATTGCCGAACGGTCTTTCGGCACGTTCCTGATGAACCAGCGCGCCTGCGTGGCGGCTGGTGTGCAAAAATAGTAAAAATGATAGGCAGCGCGAGGAATTCCGGCGAATTTCGTGCGGCTCCAATGCTCGTTGAAATACTCGTCGAAGCGGTCGCCGCCTTCCGTCGCCTTGATGAAAACGAAGGAAATGCCGCTGGCCCTGGCCGCCGGCCAATCGACCGATGTCTGGTATTTGGAGACGTCGGTGCCGTGAACGGCATAGCTCCACGGCGCGCCGCTGTCCCACTCATGCGGGTCGGAGTCGTCGAAGCGGGGTGCGCGCACCGCAACGGTCGGGGCGCCAGATGAAGGCAGCGACGGCGCAAGATCGTCGACGGTCGAGCAGGCGCCCAGCAGCGTCAGCATGATGAAGACCGCGAAACGGCGCATCGCACCTCCTGAACCGGGTTCAGCCGGCCGCTGATGGGTTGTTGCTGCAGGTGGCCCCTCGACCGTACCCTCACGCGATCGCCCCACAGGACCGCTCCTAATCTTAAAGCGCGTCGCGTGGACGCGCTTTAATCTTTGTTCTTATACATGTCGTTATCCCAAAACCGCTAGGCGCCCCTCGTTCGGGCCTGGGGCATGCTTTTGGGCGACATGCATCAGTGATCGCCGATCATGGTTGATATTCCGTTCACGGCGCTCGACAGGAATCGCGATTTTGCCGAAGCAAAGGCGGCAAATCGATGACATAAATCAGCGTCCGGGGGAGTTGGAAAAATGCGGATTGCTCTGACGCTCGTGAAATGGCTACTCGGGCTGGCCATGCTGGCGCTCGCAGCACTCGCCGCGTGGCTTTACATCGCGCCGCCGGAACTGATCCGTGTCGGCTCGGGCTATTCGGCCAAGATCGTCTGCTCGAATGTCTTTATCGCCGGACGCGATGCCGATGAGGTTCTCGCCGTCGACGTGCAGGCGCCGGGCCACCCGCTGCTCAGGCTGATGAGGATCTCCGTCGACAAGGAGCGGGGCACGGTTTCGGCCGGGCTGTTCGGCGTGTTCGGCAAGAGCGTCGCGGTCGTTCGCGACGGGCTCGGCTGTGCTTCGGTTCCGGACGGCAATATTGCTGCCGCCAAGACTGTCACCGGAACTGCGTTGACGCCGGCGCCGCCGCCTGACGCACTCTGGCCGGAAGGCGACAGGGTCGATGCCTCCCAGAACCCCGAAATCGCTGATATCCTCGACGATCCGGCGCTCACCGGCACCGGCATGCGCGCGGTGGTGGTGGTCAAGAACGGCCGCATCATCGCCGAGCGCTATGGCAGCGGCTTTACGGAGAGGACGCCGCTGCTCGGCTGGTCGATGACCAAGACGGTGAACGCCGCGGTCGTCGGCACGGTGGTGAAGGACGGCAAGATGGCGATGACGAACCAGGGGCTGTTCGGACCCTGGAAAACGGACGGCCGCGCCGCCATCAGCCTCGCCGACATGATGGCGATGTCGAGCGGGCTGGAGTTCAACGAGGACTATGGCGATGTCGCCGACGTGACGAGGATGCTCTATCTCGAGCCCGACATGGCGGGCTTTGCCGGATCCAAGCCGCTGACCAGCGAGGTGGGCAAGATGTTTTCCTATTCGAGCGGCACGGCGGTGATGCTGTCGAGGCTCTGGCAGGATGCGATCGGCGACGAGGCGCTGGCGTGGCCAAGGGTTGCATTGTTCGATCCGCTCGGCATGCAGAGCGCGGTGCTGGAGGCCGACGAGCACGGCACCTTCGTCGGCTCGTCTTATCTTTACGCCACCGCGCGCGACTGGGCGCGCTTCGGCCAGTTCCTGCTGCAGGACGGCGTCTGGAACGGCCAGGAGATCCTGCCTGCCGGCTTCGTCGGCTGGATGCGTGAAGCCACATCCGCCTCGAAAGTCTACGGCAAGGGCCAATTGTGGATCGAGGGGCCGGGCGACGAGGAGAGCGCCGGCGCCGGCATTGCCGCTGGCCTGCCTGGGGATACCTATTGGATGGAAGGCCATGACGGGCAGACGGTCGCCATCATTCCCTCGGAGCAGTTGGTGGTGGTACGGCTCGGCCTGACGCCGGCCAAGCTCGGCTACCGGCCGCAGACGATGGTGGCGGCGCTGGCGAAGGCCCTGCATTAGGGTCAAAACCCAATCACCTGAACGACCGAGTTCGGACCGATTGTGTTGAAAAAGTCCGGGTTGCAGCAGTCCTGAAGCACTGATTCAATCTTCGTCGTAAGAGGGGATTGAGTCGATGATGGGCGAGCAAAGTGTGATGCAGGAGGAGCTGTTTTACGGCTTCAGCCTGGAGCGGCATGTGCCGGCGGATCACCTGCTCAGAGCGATCGACCGCTTCGTCGACCTTTCCGCCATCCGCCAGCATCTGGCGCCCTTCTACAGCCCGATCGGCCGTCCCTCGATCGACCCTGAGCTGCTGATCCGCATGCTGATCGTCGGCTATTGCTTCGGCATCCGCTCGGAGCGCCGGCTGTGCGAGGAGGTACATCTGAACCTGGCCTATCGGTGGTTCTGCCGGCTTGGCCTCGAGGGTGATGTGCCTGACCACTCAACCTTCTCCAAGA
>NZ_VLKT01000077.1 GCF_007830515.1 Mesorhizobium tianshanense | reverse complement strand
AACACGCTCCGGCGGGACCGGCGTCTTTCCCGGCGGACGGGAGCGGTCGCAAAGCAGGCCATCCACGCCCTCATGCATGAACCGCTCCTGCCAGCGCCACACGCAGGTCTTGGATTTGCCGGTCTCGGCCATGATTGCCGTGGTGCCCACGCCGTCGCCGCTCAGAAGGACGATCCGCGCCCGCCAGACGTGTTTCTGCGGGCTCTTGGGGTTCGCGGTGATGGCGTTCAATCGCCGACGCTCGGCGGAAGATACGGTGAAGGAAATGTCGCTGCGCATGCAGCAGACTCGCATGCCATCAAGCCAAGGGGAATCCCAATTCGGACTCTTTTGTTCCGATCAATCCACTAGTCGTCTGTGAAGAAGGTTGATTTCGGGATCGGAGGCGAAGCGGGAGCATTTCCCACCCGCCATATCAGAGCTGATATGGCGTCAGGCTGATCGCGGCCGGAGTGGTGGCACTGCAGCGGACGTGAGCAGTACCAGGAAGAAGGCACACAAAAGCCTCAGCCAGTTGAGCAGGAGGCTGAAGTTATAGCCGACGGCGGCAAGCACGGCGTTGTTGGCATCGCCCTCAGAGAAGGCCAGGAAGTTGCGGCCCATGCGGTGGTCGTTCTTGAGATGGCCGATGACGGGTTCTACGGCGGCCCGGCGTCGCAGCGCCCGTTTGACGGCCTGGGTGAGGCCGCGCTTGTAGCCGGCGACATGGACCTTGAACATCTTGTCCTTCGGCGCGTTGTGGCCGCGGTAGCCGGCATCGGTGACAATCTTGCCGAGGCTGACGCCGATGGTTTCCTCGATCGCCGGGATGATGGTCGCCAGCGTGTGGCCGTCATACGGATTGCCGGGCAGCGCCTTGACATGGGCGACGAACTGGCCGCCACGGCTGCGCTGCAGCGGGGTGGCGACGGAGACCTTGACGCCGAATTCGTAGGGCTTGTGGGCCTTGCCCTTGCCAATGCACTCGACCTCCGGAGCGTGCAGGGAATACACCTTCTTGCCTCGCTCGCGCTGGCGCTGGTCCCTGACGCGCCGGGCAAGCGACAGCGGCAGAGCGAAGGCCTGCATCAGCTCTGGCCGCATGGCGAGCTTGCGGGTGATGTCGCGGATCACCGCGCCCAACATGGTGCGCAGCCGCTTGAGCTGCCGGTTGGCCCGCTTGAACTGCTTGGCATGGGCATAGCGCTGATGCTTGATCAGCGCGATCTTGCCGACCCGCGCATAGGACTGGCGCAGGGCAATGCCATGCTTCCTGGCCAGCTTGACCAGCCGCTCGCGGGCACGATGCATCAGCTTGGCGTCGGTCGGGAAGGTGATGGCCTTTTCCTGCACGGTAGTGTCGACGATTACCGCGCGGAAGTCCGACGGCTTGGCCGCCCCCAACCTGGTCGCCGCCGCAAGGCTCTCCTGGAGCAGAGCCGTGAGCCGCTCTTCGCCCATGCGCAGGCGCCAGCGCGTCAATGACGTGCGGTCGAAGGGCAAGCGGTGCTGGAAGAACTCCTCGCCGCAGAACAGCTGGTAATAGGGGTTTTCCAGCCAGCGTTCGCACAGGCTTTCGTCGGACAGGTTGTGCATCGACTTGAGGATGGCCAATCCCGCCATCAGCCGGGTCGGCAAAGGCGGCCGGCCAGGATCGTCGTCATAGACCTCGCCCAGCCGTTCTTCGAGGAAACGCCAGTCGATCGTCTTGGCCAGCTTCACCAGCGCATGATCCATATTGAGGATGTGGTCGAGCCGGGATCGCAACAGGTCCGTCTGGCCGCTCTCGCGCCGTTCCTTCGGTCGCATCGCTCGCTTCCCTCGCTGCTTCGTCATCGCCTCGAATCACGCAGAACAAGCGCATCCAATTTGCCGGAAACCGCAGCCCAAAGCCACGAAATTCGGCAATCTGAAAACCGAAATCAGGGAAAATTGTTAAATGGAATCAAAGCATTCCGAGTTCTTCACGGACGACTACCTATTCGCTACTCGACACCAAGCGCCTCATTGAGTTCGGTGAAGAAGCCAAGGGCCGAGCGCATCTCGAAGCGCAGATGATCCTCAACCACAAGGACGCAATTGAGTTCCTGGTCAGCGCAGCCGATGACATCGGCTTCAATCGCTACACAATCCTCGTTCTACATGGCCTGCTGGCCAATAACCTGCTTGTCGATCCGTCAGCCGCTGGAAGGTTGCGCTACATCGCGGTCGGGATCGAGCGGTCCGCTTTCCATCCTCTGGAAGTGCCGCAGCTCATCGAGGAAGCTTTCGACAAGATCTTGGCGACTGCCGACGCCATCGTCGACCCGTTCGAGCAAGCGTTCTTCGTCATGGTGCAACTGCCCTATCTCCAGCCCTTCGACGACGTAAACAAGCGCGTGTCCCGTCTTGCCGCGAACATCCCGCTCATCAAGAACAACCTTTCGCCGCTCTCCTTCGCCGATGTGCCGCGACAGGCGTATACTGAGGCAGTGCTCGGGGTTTACGAGCTGAACCAGATTGACCTCCTCAAGGACCTTTTTGTATGGGCCTATGAACGCTCGGCGGCGCGCTACGCCGCTGTTCGCCAGTCGCTGGGCGAGCCTGACCCGTTCAGGCTTCGCTATCGCGCCGAACTGCGTGAACTCGTCGCTGACCTCATCCGTGGTTGCACCGGACGCAAGGGGGCCGCCGCGCGCATAGCAGCTTGGGCAGCCGAGAGGGTCGATCCTGCAGACCGTGAGCGCTTCGTCGAGATTACCGAAACTGAGTTGACGGGACTGCATGAAGGCAATTTCGCGCGCTATCAGATCCGACCCTCTGAGTTCGCAGCCTGGCGCAAAGTCTGGGAGGCGAAATGACCGACAGCCCCTACCCCATTGTCGCCGCCGACGACTTTGCGCGCCGATTTTCAATGCGCCCAGGCGGCCTAATGTGGCTGCTCGGGCTGGAGCGTCTGCAGCAGCCGGCATTTCCACGGCTTGGGACATGATCTGGGAATTCAAGCAGCAGCTCTATGTGAGTCAACGCCGTGTCTCACCAAGACCATTGCCGACCTCGCAAATCCGGCGGTCCGCCGATCGCTCCAAAGCTTCATCGACGGCCTCGATCGATTTCCCTCAACAGGGGTTCCCGATGAATATGCCGCGCTATTCGAGAAGGCCTTTCCAGGCGAAAACGACCGCAGGACGTACATCGCGGCCAAGCTAAACGGCGCTAAACCGTCCTACGGCCACATGGCGCTGGCTACCTTCATGAAGGCCAGCCGCACCAAAATCGTGTGAACCACATGACCTGCCGTTGAACTGTCATCCAGCCGCGGTTGGAGAGCCCGTTACCGCTCCAATACCATTCTTTGGACCGCGGAAGGTGGAGTTTCCCGGCCTTGTCACGATGGCTGGCTGACGGCGCTTAGCCGGGCACGCCGCAGGAGGGGGCGCGCGGCCACAAAGGAGGCAGGAATTCGCGATCACCAAACCGAGATTCGCCCGCGCAGTCCGCTATGACTCAATGCGGCACATCCGACTCCGATCTCTGCTAAGAACTTGGGATTGAGCGCGTCACCGTAAACCGATATCTCGGCCCCAAGGATGCTCGTGGAGCATGCGGAAGCGGGTGCTGGGTCATGCCCTGGAAGTACTGACCGATTACACAACATCGTAAAGACAAAAAGTCAGTGGTGGCGGGCGTGAATTAAACAATCGGCTCGTCGAAGGTAAAAAAACGTGCAGCACGAAGATCCTCATCCGTCCGCTCCAACGACGCTTGCACCGCTTCGAAATCCGGTGTTTCGCTCGATCTGGACGGCCACACAAATCTCGAGCCTCGGGTGGCTCGTGCAAACGGTGGCCATCAGCTGGCTGATGGCCACCATTTCGTCGTCCGATCTTATGGTCGCACTCGTGCAGGCTGCCTCCACATTACCGGTGTTCTTCCTCTCAATTCTCGCTGGCGCCATCGCCGACAATTTCAGCCGCCGACGGGTGATGTTTGCCGGGCACTGTTTGATAGCATTGGCATCAACGACGCTGATGATTTCGGTGGGTCTGGGATTTGTCCATCCTTGGCTCATACTCGCGTTGGGTTTCCTGGCCGGCTGCGGCTTCGCGCTAACTGATCCGGCCTGGCACGCTTCCGTTGGCGATATCCTTCACAAGCGCGACATTCCGGCTGCGGTGACGCTTATGTCGGTCGGATACAACATCGTGCGCAGCGTTGGCCCGGCTCTGGGGGGCGTGATCCTGGCGTTCTTTGGACCGCTGGCCGCTTTCGCCTTGGCCGCGCTGAGTGATCTCGCGCCTCTGGGCGCAATATGGCGCACCAATTGGAAAGTTCGCTCTTCGCCTCTCCCTCGCGAGAGGATGGCGATGGCAATTCACGACGGGGTGCGCTTCACCGTGATGTCCCTCGAGATCAGGGCGGCGGTCGCCCGTGCAACCCTTTTCGGGTTGGCAAGCATCTCCATCCTGGCGCTGCTCCCTCTCGTCGTCCGAGATCAGTTGATGAGCGGGCCGATCGTCTACGGCATTCTACTGGCTGGCTTCGGCACCGGGGCTTTCATCGCGGGCATGAGCAACGGCTTCCTGAGGCGGATCACGTCTCAAAACAGGCTGGTGGCCTTCGCTTCTGTCGCTTGTGCGGCATGTTGCCTTTCCCTTGCCCTTACATCGTCGGTCCCTGTGGCGGCCATTTCGCTGGCACTCGGCGGCGCGGGTTGGCTTATCACCTGGACGGGCATTGACGTGTCGGTGCAACTGGCGAGCCCAAGGTGGGTTGTCGGCCGCACGCTCTCGATCTACTACGCCTTGAGCGCTGGCGGTATGGCTGCCGGCAGCTGGATCTGGGGTTCCGTCGCGCAGAGCTACTCCTTGACCTGGGCTTTGGAGGGTGCCGCAGGGGCTCTGTTGCTGGTTGCGGCAGCGGGGATACTGTTGCCAATACGTCCATGGGAGGAAACGGATCAAGAAAGTTCGGATTTTCCCGCACCGGAGCTGGCACTCGATCTCAAGCCCAGGAGTGGCCCGATCGTTGCCAAGGTCGATTATTCCATAACCGAGAAGAATATCGACGCCTTTCTCGGCTGCATGCGCGCAAAGCGTCACGCTCTTAGCCGTGCCGGTGCACGAAACTGGACGCTCCAGCGCAACCTCCAAACGCCTTCACTTTGGACAGAGACGTTCCGCACGCCAACCTGGATGGACTTTCTTCGCCTGAATCATCGGCTTACGGCGGCGGATAAGGAAGTCGGCCATCATCTCCTGGCACTGCATGATGGAGAGCTTCCCCCACACACAGTGCTTTCGATCGAACGAACCACCGAGGCAGCTCGTACCCGTGCCCCAACAATCTTTTCTCGTCCTCCGAGGTGAGCTCATGATGCTGACAGCCGATAAACAGGCGCGATCACCTCTGGGCTTTCCAGAGCACAAGGTTCGCACGGTGCCTGCTCTGCAGGAACCGATCTGTAGACTGACGAGTTCCCGACTGCATCTGTGCAACACATGGCAGTACAAAGCACTATTCAGCTCTTCGAGATAGAACGGAACCGTCGATCTGCCACCCCTCCACGATTCCGGGCCTGCGAGATGAGCGATCGGATGCTGGGCCTTTCGATCCGGCGCATAGACATAGGCGACGCCCGGCGGGTCGCTCCCTCCCATGGTCGGTCATCGCGGGCATAGGCCCAGAGTTGGCCTGTCTTCGTCTTGCCGCGACCGGGATCGAGCACCGGCGCGGTCGTCTCGTCGGCGAAGAGTTTTGGCGAGGACTTCAGCTTGCCATGCAGCCGCTCATGCACCGGACGCAGATGCCAGGCGGCGCGGTCGACCCAGTCGGCGAGCGTGGAGCGATCGAGATTGATGCTGCCGGGCGTAGATCTGCGCCTGACGATAGAGCGGCAGACATCGGCATATTTGGAGACCAGCACCTGGGCGACCGTCGCCTCTGTCGGAAGACCACCCTCGATCAGCCGGGCGGGCGCCGGAGCCTGAACGACCACGTCCTCGCAGGCGCGGCAGGCATATTTGGGCCGGCGCACGACGATCACACGCAACTGCGCCGGGACGATGTCGTCCGCTTCTGACCTTCCGAGCCTCGTAGCCGCAAGTCCGCTTATCTGTGGTCATGCTTTCGGTGACCAGAAATTGGCGCAGCACCGGGCCAAGTCTGCTCGCGCAAATTCATGTCAGCTTCATAAATCCGTTGCGCCTATTTCGTACATTAGGGAGGCGGCTTTGTTTAGCTGTCGCCCCTGGGAAAAGGATGGAAAAATGTCCAAGATCACCGGAAAGACCGAAACAATCGAAAACGCCGACTCCCCTGCCTTCGAACAGTCCAAGGCTGTCGAGCAAGCTCGCGATGTCGCCGAACAGGGCATTGAGCGATCGAAGGAGGCATTTTCCAAATTGAATTCGGATGCCGAAGCGACTCAAAAGGCTTTTGAGTCGACCTTTGAAATGGCCAAGACCACCAGCAACGAGGTGTCCCTGAACATGATCGCCTCTCTGCGGGCCAATGCCGAAGCTGGCTTCACGCACCTCGAGGCACTGGTTACCGTGAAGTCGCCGTCCGAGTTGCTCGAGTTGCAGACCGCTTTCCTGCACAAACAGATCGAAAAATCCGCCGAGCAGGCCAAGGCTCTCCAGGCCTTGATGTTGAAAGCTGCCGAGGATGTATCCAAGCCGATCAAGGATGCCTTTGAGATGGCTTTGAAGGAATTCAAGCCCGCCGCCTGATTGGCTCAGGCAGTCGGGACCGAAAGTCCACCTCGCCCACTGGCACTCCTTGTACGGGCAGAGTGAACATTGACTACGCCGATGCAGGCAGCACAGACAGGTCAGCGGCGGCGCTCGGCCTGCCTTGGCCGGCGCAGCCAGACGGCGGAGCCGCGTCCTGGTGGGACCCTATATCGAACAGGTTTGGCGAGTGCGATGGCTTTGGCTACCGTCGTCTCGAACGGGATAGCTTCGCCACTCTGCCCGGCAGAACAGTCGGCTTTCAAAACAGGTTTCACGGCGTGAAACATGATCGCTCCCTCCTTTGCGTTGTTCTCGAAACGCAATGGCCAAAGGATTCTAACCTGACACACTCTTGAGATAGGCGATGACGTTTTTGACGTCGTCGGGATTCTTGAGGCCAGGGAACCCCATTTTGTTCGCCGGCACTTTCGCCTTGGGATTTGCCAGATATTCCATCAGGTTCGGCTCATCCCATACGAGGCCCGCAGCGCCCACATCCTTCATGGCTTTCGAATAAGAATAGCCAAGCACGGTCCCCGCTGTCCGGCCCACGACGCCTTTCAAGGTTGGCCCGACTTTGTTCGCTTCGGTATCAGCGTTGTGACAGGCGGCGCACTTTTTGAAGACCGCCTTGCCTCCCTCGATATCCTGGGCCTGGGCCCGGGCGACCGGAGGCAGTATCGCCAAAACCATTGTGGCACCGACGAACAGATATTTCACGCAGGAACTCCCCGATTGAAGATACGGCAGGCGGTCGATATGTTTGTAAGCCATGCTCCGATCCTCCCTTAAAGTACGTTGCTCAGGCGACCGTAAAGGAGCTCGTCGACTCCCTCGGCGCAGATTTCGCCCTTGGCGTCGATGCGCAGCGCGTATTGGGGAATATTGGCCGTCGACTGGCCCCAGATCTGCTGCCCTCCGGCATCAGCGTCAAAATGTGAGTATTGGCCGGAACAATTGAGGGGGGGGTCGTCGGCGTTGTAGTTCAATGGGAATCCCTTGTGCGGGCAAGTGGTCGAGAATCCGACAATGTCGCAGTCCGGTCCCGCACTGTCGTGGTAACTGACGTCGAGGGGTTCGTTCGGCTTCAGGTCACCTAAGTTGGCCAGCCTCTTCGATGGGTATTCGACGAGTGCCAGCCCCGGTGCAGTCTTAGTCTTAGTCTGAGCCTGCGCCGCCACGGCTATGGCCATTCCTGCAGCGGCAAACGCTCCTCCCTTTGGAAATTGACGGCGGCCGACGTCGGGCAGCTTGTTGCAGCGAGTCATGCGTTCCTCCCATTGGGCGAAATGTTCTCGCAAATGGCTCTGCAACGCTTGTGCCAGCCGGAAAAGCCGGCGATTTCATTACAAAATGCGAATGGGACCCACCTCCGAGGAGTCGAACGGCCCAAGGCCCCGCTCATTCCTAGCTGGAGTCTTTCATTTCGGCCTGAACTTGCATTCGCATTGTTACCGCGTTCTGTCTGAAGGCATCATCGACGCGTGTACCCGCACGATCGGCATCTGTTCCCCGCCGACCAGCCGACCGCGTGGCAAGGATTGAGAGCGGCGAAGCTTCCGCTAACGCCCGCATTTCTCCGATATTTCGGCGATGCATTCCTCAAGACGCTCCAGGCGGAACGTCGCATTGCGAAGTTCATGTCCGGCTTCGAAACGAAGCTGGCGCCCCATAGGTGTGGTCACCATGAGGTCGCGCTCCAGTTCGGCAATGCGCGCACGCACCTGCCGCGCCTCGTCCTGACGCAACGCCTTGATCCATCCCCGCCCGCGCATCGGTCTTCCTGCCAACACCCCAAAAGCTATGCGGGCTTATGCCACCGAGATCCTAATTTCCGGCAAGCTGAGACGCTCTAAATTTAACATCCGCTAACACAATCTAGAAGACGCTCTTCAGAAAGAAGGCTGGCGCGCTTTGGGGGAAGCACTAGGAAACTTCAGGACCTGACGCGTCGCGTCGGCCGATGAGCGGCAGGTGCGGCGCGCATTGCCAGAGCCTGCCATCCGGCTGAAAACAGCATTCAGTTCGACGCTCAGCTTGCGATGCAACTCGTTCCAATGCGTCCGCGCCTCTGCGATCTTCTGAGAACCGAGCGGCGAAGCGTCAAGATCGTCGGCCGCTCCTCCAAGCCCCGACAGGAGCCCAGTAGTCAGTTCATTGCTCATCTTTTTGCATTGCCCCTAGCTACCCAGCCTCAGCTTACCGACGAACCGATTGGGGACCCATCCTCCCGGGGGACGGATCGCTGGGCCGATATGGGGGTCGAACCACCCGGAGCTCACGTTCAAAAGTTTTTCACTACCAGGAGATTTTCCGGCTTTAGGCAGCAAAAGCCACCGATCATTATTCAACCCGTTGATCGCGAATGGCTATTTCAATGTCTCAGAGGGTAACGAACCGAGGAGTCGCTACCTATAGAAAAGGACTTTGCCACCAGGAATGAGTTGTCGGCAGAAGTCGTAGTCGGCGATGTTCCGAGTCAACAGGACAAGCCCCGATTTCGATGCCTGTAGATACAGAGTGCAGTCATGCAGGCAGCGCAGCTTCTGGTCGTCCTGGTAGCCCTGCAGGCGACAGAGCACGCCATTGAGAACAGCAGCGCGGCCAAGGACGTCGGCATCGGGCGGTTCAATCCGGTGTCCGGGCATCGATCGGATGACTTCTGACACAGCCTTATGCACGCCCGCGGTGCGGGGATCGTCGGGCTTCAGGACACCAAGCGTATGAGCCAACTCCTGGATGCAGATGGCTGAATGGTTGTTGTGACGACCGTCCATGATCTGCTTCACCAACGCAGGAGCTTTGCCTTGGAGCCTGTCGATGTACACACAGGTGTCGAGCAATAGGGCTTGCCCGCCGAGCTCGCCCTCGTTCACGAAGGGCAGCTGATCATCAGGTCTGCGAGCAAGTGTTTTGGTTGGAAAGCCACGGAGCGAGCGAAGGGCTGTTTCAACGTCGAATTCTGACACCCAAACCTCAATCAGAAGCCGAGCTTGATGTCTGGATCGATGGTTCCGGCGAGCTTATTGATGGTCGCGGGGAAATTGTCCTCGAGCGCAATATTCGCGAGAGCGAATTCAAGCAACTCGGTGTCACCCTTAATGCCCGTCTGGCGCTTAGCCTGCTCAATGAGGGCATGGCTCAAACGTGCTGTGATCCGCTCGTCTTTAGAGCCGATCAGGCCTTTGCGAATGGCAGCACGAAGCGTCTGCCGAACGACAAACTTCTGCTCGCCCGGCATGTCCTTGTTGGCGTCCTTACGGATCAGACTCCGCATGCGCTTCTTTTTCGCAACGAGGCGCTGTTGCGGAGCAGTCGATGACGACCGCATTCTCAGCGTCTTCGTCATATCGATATCTCCTATGCGTTAGCCAAGTCGTGTGTTTTGTCGAACATAACAGGTGGGAGCAGCTTTGTCACTCGGACGCTCGCTCAGTTTGCTGAGCTGCCATTCGTTTCGCCATTAGGTACCAAACCCCAGACAGCGAAGGGTGGTGCACAGCGGACAATACGGTTCGTGGTCTTTGCTGCCTAATGCTGGAAAAGTCCTTAATGAGCCCGCGCGTGCGTCTAGGCGGCGATTAACTATGAGCTCGCCCCATTCAGGCAAAGCGCACATACAGCTTTGATCTCTTCGGCGGCATCGGCCGCCGCGAGTGCTGTAATGCGTACAACCAAGAGCCCTGACATAACCGACCCCTTCGCCTTCACCATGACCGTTGCGCAGCGTGCTGCCACAGCGGTTTCGCACGTCCCGATCCCGTCCGGAGGTTTGGAAATATGCCGCTCAGTCGCCGTCCAAACCGAGGGAGGACTGAGCTTTGGCGATGTCCGAACAACAACCCAATGGGCAGCACTTCCTGCTGTCGCCCGCGTGCCGGAAGCGACATCTCATGTATCTCGGAATCCGGGCAACGGTACTCGATCCGGAGGAGCCAGGGCCCGCTGCTTTGCCCTGCGGGACGAATGCCCATTTTTCTCAGACGCTCATAATCATTGCGTATATGCGTGCTACGAAGGGTCAGAATTGGGAACGAAAACAAAACGGGCGAGGCTTGATCATGTCGACCGCTAGCCGAGCGAAATCGCCCGCACAGCTTTTCCGCCATCTATCGGCAAAGTGGCCTGCGGCGTTCAATCCGAAAGCCCCCAAGCCGCTCAAGATCGGCATCCATCAGGACATTCGCGTGCTTGATGGCGAACTGTCTGATGATGAATTGAGGAGAGCCCTGCGCGCCTATACAAGAATGGCCAGATACTTGGCCAGACTGGATGCCGGCGCCGCGCGGGTCGATCTCGACGGCAAGCCGGCCGGTGAGGTATCGGATGCGGACGCGGCGACCGCCAAGGCTTTGCTGTGCGCTCGCAAGGACAAGCAAGAGACCAAGCAAATGCCGGAGCCAAGCGCAGAGCCTGAAGCGCCACCCAAACGGAAACCGAAGCAAACGGCCGTATGCTGCCGATGGCTCGACCGGAATAGTCGTTGAGACGAAGCGTCGCCGGTCTTTCCGAAAGCCGATGGCTTGATTCGCCGCTGAGCGATGGGTCTTGCGCCGACCGGGACAGCACCTGAAGTCGGAGCACATGGCTTGCCCCGTGCCGAATTGCCGCGATCGCAAAGGACACGGTAGCCAAAATGCCCACCGAGTGATTGGGTTTTGACCCAGAGCGTTCCGCCGCGAATCGTCGGCGACTCTCGCGAAACCGGCGACCCGGTCGGCCCGACGGTTTCTCCCTTGCGCCTCGCGGCTGTATGCCCCGCAAGCCGCGACACGCAGGCCAAGCAAGGGAGATAAGCGACTGCGACGAACTCTACCTACTGATTGCATTTGATAAGGTGCCGACTACGGAAGAGATTTAGATCTCCATCCAGGAATACATTCGCAACGATCATTCGGCTGTTCGGCCCGGCGAGATCGTCACCGACATCTTGAGCCTGCAGCTGCGTACCGCCAAGGAAATTCGGCGCCCGCGCCGACGAATACACGGAGGCGGTGAAGGCGCTCGTCGAAGCAGAGGTTCTCGCGTGGGACGGTGGCAAGTTTCTGAGGCTGGGTGCGAAGGCCCATTGCGCGAAAGAGCCGACAGTGAAAGAAGTCCAGGAATGGATTTTTGACTATATTCGAGAGAAAAATCCCGGCGCCCGTTCCGGCGAAATTGCAGCCAACGTCACGGACCTGCAAATCCAGCTCGGTCTGAAACACGGTGTCCGTGTGACAGAATACGGCGGCGCCACCAACAGACTGATCCAAGAAGGCTATCTGACTTTCGACGGCGGCAATTTCCTCAAGCTCACTGATAACGGCTTCGAGCGCCTCTCACGTTTCATGATTTCAGAATCTTCGGCCTCAGTCGCCTTCCCCGGCTTCGGCCGTCACCGTGCCGGGACCCCGGCGCAGCCGGCGAAGACACGGTCGAGGAAATTCCTGATCTCGACCGACCCCGGGCAGTCCGTGGCCAGCAGCAGAGTACAGCGCCGGAAAAGCCGTCACGGACCGTAGGCGTTCACGGGGTACCAACGCGGCTGAACGCCAGGGGCAGATACACCCTGAAATCGGATGCCCGGCAGGAGACTGAGCTCGCTGCCGGGCCGGGTACGCCTTGGGAGGTGGCGTAAGTCAGCGGCTGTTCGGGGCCATGAGACGACTTCTCCTCAGTCCGAACGCCTTTGCCGCAAGCGTTGCATGTACCGTGCCAAGGCAAAAAAGCATTTAAAAACAACTGATGGATCAGATTCTGTTACGTATCCGACATTGTCGGGTATCGGACAACGCTGAACGTGGCTGAATGGTGGGTGCTTTCCCGCGGGGATTGTGTCCGCTATTTCTCGAGACAGCGCCGGGCAACCGGGACCTGCTGCACGCCAGGCACACGATTATCAATCGCCACGGCTCTCAGCATCGAATGCGACATCCAGGTCGAGCGAGCTGTCGGTCGATGCGGGGACGGCGCGTAGCGCTGGCAAACTTTCCCGCGCATCATTATTTCGCGTCTGTCTGCGACCGCCGATCCAACAAAACTGCCGGCTCAACTTCAAGTACCTTGGCAAGCTTGTCGATCATATCGATAGTGGCGCCGTACACGCCGTGTTCCAGCGTGCTGATGTAAGTCCGGTCAACGCCAGCCTCATGAGCCAACGCCTCCTGTGATAGCCTCTTTGTCTGTAGATGCTGTCGCAGATTGCGGCCAATGACTTCTCGTCTCCATGCATGAGAGGCCAGCTCCTGTAGAGCATCTCGCCACGGAGTATTCTGACAAACGGCATGGGTGTAAGCTTAGAACTGTGAAGGTAAGAACCCATGTCACGTAACTGACGGAACGCCGCGTGTCGCCGACGAAGTCCCCTGGTCGGAGAGCCTCACGGGCCTACGACAGGCAGCATTTCAAGGTCTACCTGCGGATCCTGGACGCCTGCGCTGACAATGCCAGCGAAGAGGAAATGGCTGAACTCATTCTCGGCATCGACCCAGCAGTTGAACCGGTCCGCGCCCTCGCGATGTGGCGCTCCGGCGAGCGATCCGTCGAGCACGAGGAACGAAGGTCAAACGGGGGCCGCGTTTTTCCGGCGGAAACAAGCGAGCGCATGCTCTGGCCAAGACCGAGTCCCATATCGCCGATGCCGTTGCCAAAGGCGGCACAATTCGATGCGGGGCCAAACGCATCGGCACGAATGGAACGTTTTTCCAACCGACGGTCCTGACTGAGATTTCCGGCGTGATGGCAGCTGCGCAGGAGGAGACATTCGGGCCGCTGGCGCCGATCATTCGCTTCAACGATGCGGATCAGGTCGTGCGTGAGGCCAATGACACGATCTACGGCCTCGCCGCCTATTTTTATGCCTCGAACCTGAAGCGTGTCTGGCGTGTGGCCGAGGCTTTGGAATATGGCATGGTTGGCATCAACACGGGACGCATGTCCTCGAAAGCGGCACCCTCCGGCGGGATCAAGCAGTCCGGCATCGGGCGGGAGGGTTCCCGCCATGGCCTCGAGGAATTACCTCGCAATGAAATACCTTTGCGTGGGCGGGATCTGAAACATCTGCTTGCGCGATTCGCAGACCGGGTTATCGAGCAAGCGATCTCCGATTATGCCAATGTAGGATTGCTCCTCGATGTAAAGCCGACAGGCGGCTCCGCAACCCGTGCAGACGCAATTCTGAAGTGCTAACCTGGCTGGATGTATCTCTTGACTCTCTTGACGAGGCAAGCGTCTGCATTGTCGACGAAAACGCTTCCAATTCTGCAGGCAATTCGGTCGCGTACATCGACCTGAAAGGGCATCAATCCGATGTGGGTGAGGCAGCCATCCGAGTAGTCAGGGCTACTGGCTTCTTGCCGCTCGGCCACGACCGTCCTGGATCAATCCGCGATAGCCCTTCCGACCGAGCTCCACGGGCAACCAGCGACTCAGCTAGAAGGGGCGGTGGTTCATCCCAGCCCTTAACCGAAATGTGGAAGGGTCTGAGACTGGCAAGAAGGTTGCTTCTGGCGAGCGATCAATGAATACATATATCTTCCAGGATTGCCTCAAACTTCACGAACGCGGGAGGCGGGGAATGAGAATGCCCGGTCTAGGTGTATTCCGATGAGAGTTACGATCTTATCCGAGAGAAAGGCTGCCGAGGCGGCGCGCCGCAAGAGCGCGGCCGATGATGTAGTCCGAGAACTTGATAAGTACGCCCGAAAGTACGGCGGTCGGTTTATCATCTTCGGCTCGTACGCAACGGACACAATGCGCTTTGACAGCGACTTGGATGTGCTGATCGACTTTCCTGCGGACCGCACAGGGGATGCCTGGCGGTTCGTGGAGGATGTCTGCGCAAGGCTTGCAGTCCCTTTGGACGTCCACGATGCCCGCACCACCAAAGCGAGCTTCGTCGAGCGCGTTCATGCAAGGGGGCTTGTCCTGTCATGACCGATGCGCGCTGGATAGAAGTCGAGGACAACCTCGATTCCGCATGCCGCCACTTCGGCAATGCGGCGCAGCTTTACGACGAGGGCGGATTCGATGCCGATGACATCGCGGGATATAGAGCCACAATGGCGCTTCTCCACGCGATGCAGTCCGCCCACGCTTCCCTCGAAGGCGCTTTGAAACGGGTACTGGAGATCTTGGGGGAGGAAGTGCCCGCGGGCGAGCATTCACATTCGGACCTTGTTAAACGGGTCTCGAGGGAAGTGAAGACACCCGGCCATGTTCGTCCGGCGATCCTTCCGCCAGAAGTTGCCCGAGACGTGGACGAGTCCAGGCGCTTCAGACACAGGGCAACCCACGACTACGACAGCTTCGATCCTACGCTCGCAGTCGCTTCGATCCAGGCTGCGCGCCGGCTGGCGACAAACCTGAAACCGTGCGTCCTGGATTTCAGGGATAAGGTTGACCCACCTGCTCGGACTCTCGATTAGCGACCGACGCAACGAAGAAGGCTGGCCACGGCATCCATGTATCCTCCCATCCAGCGGGTGTCGCGTTGGGCGAGCTCGAGTTCGGCCAGGGCCGCGAGGAAGCGTGCCGCCTGCCAGCCCTCGCTATCGGCCCGTTCGGCGAGTTCTTGCCAGTGGCCCTGGAAGCTCGGCAGGCGCAGGGCCGTGAGCATGACCGGCAGCTTGTGGACGTCGACTTGGACGGTCATGAGCGCACCTCCAGCAAATCCCTTAGCGCGCTCTGCGTTCGGCAACGCTAAGCAGAATGTGTGTCGTGACCTGAGACCCTTTTCTCCTCCGGCTTGAGGGAGAGTCCTTGGTTTCGTTTGTGTAGTCCTCCTTCCATGAGGTGATGGCGCTGCGGGCCTCGGCCAGCGTCGAGAACAGCGTGTCATTGAGGCACTCGTCCCTGAAGCGCCCGTTGAAGCTCTCCACGGAGGCGTTCTGGGTAGGTTTGCCCGGCGCGATGTAGTGCCATTCGACGCCCGTCTGCTGGCACCATCGCAGAACCGCCATCGAGGTTAGCTCGGTGCGTTGTCGGAGACGATCGTGTCCGGCCGACCGCGCCGGCGGATGATGGCGTCCAGTTCGCGCACGACACGCAGGCCCGAGAGCGAGGTATCGGCGACGAGCGCCAGGTATTCGCGCGTGTAGTCATCGACCACGACGAGCACCCGGAAGCGACGGCCGTCGGTGAACGTGTCCGAGACGAAGTCCAGGCTCCATCGAGCGTGGCCCGATCGGGCACGAGCTTCTGGCGCCCGAGCGCCCGCCCTTGCCTGCCTCCCCGCTGGCGGTACGCTTCTGTCCCTGCCTGCATCGTTTTGTCCTCTGCTCGCCAATCGCGCCTTTCCCCGGATGCAGGGTGGGCGGCGAATAGCGACCGGAAAGGCCCGCCGTCTAAGGCGGACCGCATCCGAAGGACCGGAACGAAGAGAAGGACCCGAAGCGCCAAGCGAAGGGTTGCGGGATGCCGCGGCGGGCCTAGAAGGGAGAGCAGCCCACCCCTCGCCACCGGGAAAGGCGTTACAGAGAAGAATTGCGCGCGTCTGACGAGCCGCGCCAGGGGCGAAGCCGAATGGCCGAAACCGCCTGACCTGCCGAAGAAAAGCGGGCTTGGTTCACGAGCACCCGGCGGCGCCGTCAGGCGCGCGGGGCGCCCGCTACGACCGGAGGCTGGACAGAATCTCGCAGGGATCGGCGTCAAGCGCCGCAGTTACGTTGAGAAACTCAATGACATCGAGACGCCGCTCTCCGCCTTCGTACTTGGCCACGAAGGATTGCGGACGACCAAGCTTCTTCAGACGAGGAAGTGCCGGTATCCGCCATTCATGAGCTCGCGGCCACGAGAGACGGCACGGCGGATGCGGTCGCGCAGATGATCGCGCGGATCCCGCCAGTCGGCGCGGACGCGCCGTTGACCGATCAGAGTTTCAGCAAGCTCTCGATGAGACGCTCCGGCGAGCGATCCGTCCAGCGCACGAAGAACGAAGGTCAAACGGGGGCCACGTTTTTCCGGCGGAAACAAGCGGGCGGGCAGCTGTTGACCCAGACTAAGAGCATTGAGGCACTCGAGCGCCCTCAAGCGATGCTTCGAAAGCATCGCGGGCCAAATCGCCTCGGTACGCAGGCAAACAGAGTGCAAGATATCCGCGCCCGAGACGGCGAGCTGGAGGGTATGCTCCGCATTGCCGAGGAGCACATTTTGGCTCTTGTCCGGCGCCAGCAGTACCGTCGAATGACATGGCAATGCCGCGAGCTCGAACGGCGATGTCGTCGAGGATGCAGACAGCTGTTCCGCAATGACCGGCAGCACATGGACGCACCGGCGCGGACACCAGAACACGGCCGCACTGCGCCCGTAAGACTCCGCGAAACAGAACACCCCAGCGCGACAGGTCGCCGGCCGACGCGATCACGTCGAGAAAGGATTCGCGAGACAGGGCATTGACCTGCTGGCGCGCAGCGAGAAGATCACGCTGGAATGCCGGATTGCGGCGCAAGAACTCCCAGGCCCAGCCGCGCAGCGTCAGACGAGCGGTGTAATCGTATGATCTTTCATCCTGCCACTCAGCCTGAGCAGCGCCATTCAAAAGAACTGTAGGCATGGCTGTGCTCCCCTGCCCCGAGGCCGTCCAAGGTCATGCCACTTGGCGAAGCACCGGCGCCGAAAGAACCGGACCATCAATGCCACTGTTTCGTCGAACCGTGTGCCGTTGGCACTGTCGAGGACAGTAGACGCACGAAACAGCCCGACCGTCGAAACCGCGCAGCAAAAGCCAGCGCGGCCTGAGCGGGTCAAGGGAATCGATTTCATAGCGGCTATCGACTCCTGCGTCCCGTTCCAGACGTTCCTTGAAGGTTCAGTAGAGCGGATGGTGGATTGCACGCCGTTTGTCGGCAAAGTTCTCGTAGCGTCGGGCGCAATAGCTGGATCATCGAAGGCCTCCTCGGGGGAATTTCCCCGCCATTGGAGACGAACCTTCACACTGTGGCAGCCTGTGCAGTTGCACAGGTGAAGTCGACTATCAGTGAACCCAAAAAACCGAACCGGCGAGACGCGCAATCGCCTGTTTGGTGGTGCTCAAGCCGGCTTCTCTGCGGACGGTATCGAGATGGAGCGCGGCCGTGCTCCGCTTGACCCTGGGATGCAGCCGATTTCCCAGGCAGACTTGCCCCGCACTGGCCATTGCAGGAACACCAATTCGCGCAGCGTCAGCGACACACCGTAGATGGCCGTCTCGCCGAGATACTCCACCGAGCCGGAGCACCCTGTCTCCTGAACCATCGTACCTTGCATATCGGGTGACGGGCCGCCTGCAGGCCAAGTTGTCACAGGGACCAGTCGCCTGCGTCCGTTCGGACGCAGATTGCTGGCGCGATGGATAGACCTCTAATACGTCAAGCCGACGGTGAAGCCCAGCTGGCAGGGCCTGCACAACCATCAGGTCAGCCAACCGGTGCCCCATCCCCTTTTCCTCGGATCTCCGACTCTTTCAGCTGGCGGCGTGTAGATTGAGACGCGCAGCCGGTCTGTGTCGCTCAGATCGTCCGTCAACTCATGGGTGGCTGTCCATCGACAGCCGGAGACGAGAAGCGTGTTGGAGTGAAGATGTTGCGTCCCAACCAAGTTCGCTGTGACCTTCACTGCTTGAGTTTTGCAGGTGGTCCTGCGAGCTCGCACACGAGATCGATAATGCGCTTACGGTAGCGGTCATTGTCGGATCTTCGACAATGTCGGACATGAGACACACCGCTATCAGAGCGATCGCATTGTTCTGAAACGATTTTCCTGGTTGGCACGACGCATGCAGTCCTATGCGCAAACGCACTGCCGCGCCGCACCAACTGAGAAGAACTTATCCCATGATCACGCTCGCCGAGCATGCGGTCGCCGCCGCAAACACTGAGCTTTCCCGAGCCGAAGGAAAACCTCCAGTCGACATCACCCTGCAGGTTATCAGGACATGACCGCATTCGATTTCCGCCCAACGCTGAATGCCCCCGACGATGACCCCCATCTTTGGCTCGAAGATGTAGAAGGTGAACGGGCACTTGACTGGGCCGCCAGCCAGTCGGCGAGGACACTAGGGCACTTCGGTGGAACGCAGTTCGAGCGAGACCGCGCGGCCCTGACAGCGATTTTCGACCGTCCCGACAAGATTCCCCTGATCACGCGCCGTGGTCAGTACGTCTACAATTTCTGGCAAGATGCCCGCAACCCGCGCGGACTGTGGCACCGGACCACCCTTGCCGCCTACATGAAGGCGGATCCCAAATGGGAGGTACTGCTCGATCTGGACGCCCGCGCCGTTAGCGATGGAGAGGACTGGATCTGGGGCGGCTCGTCGATCGAGCCGGAGAGACGGGAAAGAGCCGTTCTGCGCCTGTCGCGCGGCGGCAGCGATGCGGTCGTGCATCGCGAATTCGATCTAGGGTCCCTGAGCTTTGTCGCGGACGGGTTCAATCTCCCGGAGGCCAAGGGCGGCATTGAATGGCTCGACCCCGACACGCTTCTGCTTTCCAGTGCGCTTGGTGATGGCATGGCCACCCGCTCCGGCTACGCGCGTACCGTGCGGTTGTGGAAGCGTGGCGCGGATCCGCTCACCGCGCCGGTAATCTTCGAGACCGGTTCCGAATCCGTTGGCGTGTTTGGTCATCTGGACCGCACCGCCGAGAACGAGCGCCTTTGGTTCATCGAGACGCCGGCCTTCTTCGAAATGATAGTTCATATCGGCGACAGGAGCGGGCCGAAGATTCAGATCGACCTTCCTCAGGACGCCCGATGGAATGACTTCGGCGACTGGCTGGCGGTAAGGCCGCGCAAGCCGTGGACGGTGGGAGGGACGACCCATGACGCGGACACGCTGATCGGCATCTCCCTCTCCTCGTTCATCGCGGGCGAGCGCGGTTTTAGCACGCTGTTTGAACCAGGCGACAGGCGCTCCCTGCAGTCGTTCTTCTGGAATAATGGGAACCTTATCATCTCCTACCTCGTCAACCTCGTTCCGCGTTTCGAGATGTTCACCCCCGGGCGCCAGGAATGGACGCGCCGGGCCCTGGACACCATGCCCCCCGAAGGGACTGTTCGCCTCTGGCCGCTCGATGCGGAACGTCACGAGACAAATGGAGAGGTCCTCATTTGGGCTCAGGACCCGATCACGCCGCCGCAGCTTCTCCTATTCGACCTCAATGCCGCGCCACCTCTCGGCGCTCCAGAAATCCTGAAGCGCAGCCCGGAGGATTTCGACGCATCCGGGCTGGTGGTCACGCGGCACGAGGCAGTCTCGACCGATGGTGAGATGATCCCTTATACGCAGGTCGGCCCGGCGGACGGGAACGGGCATGCCCCGGTTCACCTCACCGCCTACGGCGGATTCGGCATATCGCTCCTGCCCTACTACAACTCCTCAATCGGCAAGCTGTGGCTCGAACGCGGCGGCACGTGCGTAGTGGCAAACATCCGGGGCGGCGGCGAGTTTGGCACCCGTTGGCACGAGGCCGGGCGCAGGGAGGGCAAGCGCCTCACCCACGACGATTTCGCTGCCGTTGCCGCCGACCTCGTGCGAAGGGGCATTACGCGGCCGTGGCGGATTGCCGCCGAGGGCGGCTCAAATGGCGGCCTCCTGATCGCCAATATGCTTACCCGCTATCCCGAGCGTTTCGGGGCGCTGTTCTGCACAGTTCCGCTTGTCGACATGCGCCGCTACACCAAGCTTTTGGCGGGCGCGAGCTGGATTGACGAATATGGCGATCCCGACAAGCCGGAGGATTGGACTTTCCTAAAGGAAATCTCCGCCTATCACGCCGCGACGCCGGGACAGCCCTATCCGCCGATCCTGCTCGCCACCACGAAGCGGGACGACCGCGTCCACCCGGGCCACGCGCGTAAGATGGCCGCAAAGCTGCAGGCTCTTGGCTATCCCGCTTACTTCTACGAGCCCGGCGCGGGCGGGCACGGCTACGGCAAGGACAATCGCGAGCGGGCCGCATTCATTGCCCTGGGCAACAATTTCCTTCGCAGTGCGATCGGCTGGCAAGACGATCGCGTTCGATAGGTGGGCACAACCCGGACAAAGGCAACGCTTCAAATAAAGTGAGCACAGGTCGGTGATTGCGGGAACGCGCAAACGCAGTCTCAGGTAAGAGGAGCGTTAGAATCCGTAATCTCAAGTAATTCTGGCAGTATTCGTAATAGTACATCGCATCATTTCTGAAGATAAAGGAGAGAGAATATCATGGCGACAAAGCGAATTGGCGTGGCGCGGGGAGTAACGGCGGCCGTCATCCTCATCGTGGTAGGACAGCAGGCCGTCGCGGCGGACCTTGCGCAAGCCGCAAGCGTCCCGCGGGCAGGAGCCTCGGTCACCGAAGCGCCAAGCCCTTGGCAGATCCGCCTGCGTGGGTTGGGGGTCATCACTAAGGATTCTGGCTACGTCAATGCGGTGCCTGGCTCCGGTCTTTCCTATTCGAACACGGTGACGCCGGAACTCGATATCACCTATTTCTTCACGGACAACATCGCCGCCGAACTCATACTCGGCACCACCTATGCGAACATCGACGGCCAAGGAACGATCGGCGGGTTGGGCAACATCGGCAAGGTTTGGCTCCTGCCGCCCACGCTCACATTGCAGTATCATTTTACCGATTTCGGCGCGTTCAAGCCCTATGTTGGCGCCGGCGTGAACTACACGATCTTCTATAACCAGGATGCCGGCAGCGCCGATGCTCTCAGGGTTAAGAACACGTTCGGCACCGCGCTGCAGGTCGGGTTTGACTACATGGTGGATCAGCACTGGGGCGTCAACTTCGACGTGAAGAAGCTTTTCCTGAAGCCAGACTTCGACGTCACGGTGGACGGCGCGAAGCTGACGGGGAAGGCAGCGCTCGATCCCTGGTTGATAGGCGCAGGTGTCACCTACCGCTTCTGATACAAAGGCGAAGCGGCCTTCTGACAGCCGAGCTAAATCGAAGGGCGCCTCGTGGGCCCTTTTGCCGTCGGCCCTGCCTAGGCAATGTCTATTTTCCCCGGTGGCTGACGCTCCAAGGGTAAAAGCCGAGACAAGGACGCCTATCACAGCCTGGCATCAAACGCTAGAAAGCCTCTGTGCCCGATTCGTGAGAACGTGGTCGCACCGAATGGCGCACCTGATGCGGCCACGCAGATGGGGCGGATCTTTCCAGTCCGCCTGCAGCCGCGGTTCGCCGAGCAGCCTTCGGCAACATGGCGGTAGCAGCCGACAGGCTGCCTCCCGCCAGGAGCGAGAAGCCGAATGGCCAAGATCGCTGAAGCCTGCCGAAGGAGAGCGGGCTCGGTTGACGAGCAGCCGGCGGCGTTGCAATTACTTGGAGGTCCGTGTGTCAGGCCTGTTTGTCGGGCCGAACTAGATCCGTGTGGCTGACGCCGAGGGCCAATGCCAGTTCATAGATCGTTATGATCGTCGGATTTCTTCGGCCTTTCTCCAAGCCGCTGATGTACTGCTGACTGAACCCGGAAATCTCGGCAAGCTCCTCCTGCGTCAGACGCTTCCTTAGCCTGATCCTCTGCACGTTCCGTCCGACCAACTTGCGCATATCCATGCACGCAAGCCACCGGATTAGGCAGCTTGAGTTTATCAACTATAATATGTAATCCACATTGAGCGGGCGGAGCGGCTTCGCGGAGCCGATTGTCCGGAGGTAGAGTCCAGCGATGTTGCAGCATAAAGCGAATACGCCGATTGCCGACCAAGTCCATTGGTCGGACAGCCTCACGGCTTACGACAAAGAGCATTTCACGACCTATATGCGGCTCCTAGACGCGTCCGCTGACGGCGCCAGCGAAGAGGAAATGGCGCATCTGATCCTCGGCATTGATCCGGCAAAGGAACCGGAGCGCGCCCGAAAGGCTCTCCGCAGTCATCTCGACCGTGCGAACTGGATGGTGACCAACGGCTACAAGGAATTGTTCGCCAGCTGACGAATTGAGCAGTGCGCGCTTTTCAAAACAAACTCCCTGCACCGCCATTCATGAGCGCTGCGGCGATTGGGTATCCATCCGGTGAAGGACGAGGACGCGCCGCAGGAGTGATTCCGCGCAGCCGAAAGCGCGACCCGAAGGGGGACGCCATCATCATTAGGCGGCAAATTCGCGCTCGGAAACCGGCCTCGGTCGCTTATAAATATCACGGTCAATCTCATGCAAAGGTGTGCGCACCTCTGGAATAAAGAGATTTCGGCTAAAGAACATGACCTCTCGCCCTCTCGTGACGTTACGAGCGCTATAGTTCAGCGTATATTGGAGCCAAGGCGACGCCGCGTAGAGATCGTGAATCGGTCGCACATCGTCATAGGAAACGACCCAATTCAGTCCTTCCAGTTTTACTACAGAATTTGCGACAATAGCGTGATCCTCAGCGCGGTAGGCGTCATGGTATAGGAAGCGCCCTTTGTCGAAATAAGGGGGGTCTATATAAAGAAGCGTCTTATTGCCGAACCGCTTGGCGTTGGTCTCAATGAACTTCACGGCATCGAGATTGGTCAACTCGATCCGTGCTCTCAGTGACGCGATCTTCTCAATGCGACAAATGAGGTCAGATTTGTTGAAGCGGGCGTCGATTTTCCATTTTCCGGTCTGGTCACGACCGCCAATTACGCCACCATTCAGGATTCCAGATCGATTCGTGCGGTTCAGGAAGAAGAAAGAAAAACCTAGACTGAGATTGTCGGCCTCATCCGGTCGTCGGAATGTTTCCTTTTGCCTATCCCACTCGTCCATGGTCAGTGGGCAATCATGGATCATCCTGCAAAGGTCGTTTGTCGAGTTCAGGACACTATGCCAGAACGCGAATATCGGCAGGCTAATGTCATTGATCGAAACGCGACGCACCACGCCAGTAAGCAGGAGTTCCCAAGCGACTGCAGCGCCGCCCGCATACGGCTCGACGTAGCGGCCATCTGACAAGCCATTTGAGCGCACAATCTCCTTCATGAAGCGTGCGAGTTTTCCTTTTCCACCGGGATAACGAAGTGGGGAGTAGCGACCAGTTTGAGTAAGTGATGGGTGAGCATCTGGCATTATGCACTTCCATAGGCGGCAATAAAGATTGGGACAGAACAATCCCAACCTGCCCGAAGCGCGTCTGCGGTCGGAATCTGGAATTTGTTGTGAACGAACCCGTTAAGCGACTGGATGGAGGTCGCAGACGTTTTCGTCAGAATGTTATTGCGGAAGCCGCGAAGGTCAGCATTCTTTGAACTGTCCGCCGCCACAATACGCTTTAAGACTCTGTCCGCTTTCTGGGTGAGGTCCAATTCGACAACGGCTCCCTTCGCATTCGTTTCAGATTTTGGAATCTGGTTTGCGTCCATATAGTCGTTGATCGCAAGTTCCACGAAACTGCGGAGCACAAAGGCTGCGGAGACTGTAAACTTGGTTGCGTCCAAGGTTCCTGCTTCTCGTAGTAGAATCTTCCCTTTGGTCGAAGTAGGTGCATTGAAAGCATGCCGTCTCGGTGCGAGCGTGGTTCGCGGTTTTGGGCTGCTCTTTGTCTTCTGCTTTGCCGAGGTTTTCGTGGCGGCACCGGGTGCCGGTCGCTTTTTGATGTCAATGTCCTTGAAGGGACGTGGGATGCCGGATTTGCCCTTTTGCGGTTGAAGGTCCTTGGGAAGGGCCTGAAAATAACCATCGATATCCGATGCCTTATTGAGATCACGCGAGTCCACTATTCCGTCCCGCACGTCGTCAATAATCCGACGCAAGACTTTGAGAGCCCACTTGGGCTCCGAGCCTAGCACAGGGGTCTTGCCGTCGCCGTTATTTGATATCGAAATGCCGAGATGTTTGCGCCCCGGTGCGGATTCGAGCAAGCGAGCAAGGTTGCTGGATTTCCGGCTTTCAATTACTGACTTCGTCGATTCCCACTCGTCGTCCGAGTAGTCGGCGTTGCGGCCTACAAAGTCGATGACATCGAGTATCGATCGGTCGCCAGAGAAACGCTGAATTTCCAGCGGTCCCCACTGTATCCTGCCCTCGCCGTCCGCTGTTCCAGTATGCCGTCGATATATCCATTCGTTGGCGTCTTCGCGGTGTTCAAACTTGACGCATCGAACTGGCTCTATCTTTGTCCGATCAAACCCTGCCGCTGCGCGAACGAGAGATTTCTTAATGGTGTCGGGAACCTCGGTGCCGTCCAAAACATCGGGGTTGTTCAGCACCATGAGCGCCGAAAGGCGCCGATTGCCTTCCAGCACAGTGAAGTCGTCCTCGCCATCAGCCTCTATGACGTAGAGGTTGTCTCCGGGATCAAGTCCATTGTTTTTGATGCTAAGCATCAGGTTGCGGAAATGCGCTTCGTTCAAATGGACAATGGCTTCCAGCGCTGCCGACTGGGTGTTTACAGAGCCGAGGCGTGGATTGTCCTCGTCGAGGAGGAGCTCATCGATGCTCAGTTCGAGATATTCGACCATTTCTCCCCCACTGCCTTTTCGATGACGCGCGCAACCCACTCCTGGACGGAGGTATCTTCCGCCGCCACGACGACCCGAAGGCGTCGGTGAAGCTCCGGATCAAGCCGGACATGGACCATGCGTGTCACATGGGAGCGTTTATCCTCGGAGCTGGCACGCGGCAAACTGTTATCTCCCTATCTGTGAGATACTTGTAACACACCGACTTCGGTAACAGAATTCTTTTCTACTGACGGAGGCGCTTACGCGGGAGGAAACGTTTTCGGCTTTCTCCTGTGGGCTTGGTTGGAGCGCAGCGCTGCGCTGCAACCAAGCGCCTCGGCGAGACCGGGGTTGCAAGGTGCAAGGGCGACCGGGTCGGAGGAGGACTACCCGGCCTGCGCAGGCGGATCGAGGTTTTGCTGAGGAGTGCGGGAGCACGCATCCGTGCGGAAGGCTGGGGAGACCCCCGCCGAGCGTCAGCGATCCCTTGCGCCGCGCGGGGGGGGCGGAACCCCCAAGCAACAGATCCGGCCAGACGGAGTGGAAGTCAGGCGAGCAGACCGGATCAGGATGCGGGAGGCCGGAGCCGAAAGCCCGTCCTGATCGCCATATTGTCGTGCGTGCGTATTCCGACGAAGCCGGCCATCGATTCCGATTTGAAGCCGGCCAGTCATTCCGATTTCATTCCGGCCGGTGTTCCGATTTGAAGCCGGCCATTTTTCGGGCTGATCCTGGGTCTCGTTGATGTTTGGATTGGGTTTCGTTTCAGGTCAAGCTTGCGCTGTTTCAGACGCTCTCGGCGAGCGCTGTTTTCGCATGCTTTCCCCGGTGAGATCGATGCGATAGGCGTTGTGAACGAGGCGGTCCAGGATGGCATCGGCCAGGGTTGGGTTTGCAATGATCTCGTACCAGCGATCCAGGGGCAGCTGACTGGTGACGATTGTCGATCGGCG
>NZ_VLKT01000076.1 GCF_007830515.1 Mesorhizobium tianshanense | reverse complement strand
CCGCCTTCTTGTGGGCTATCGGTCGGGAGGTCGCACCGTCATAGACAGGTCTCGACCCGACCCGCTGCACAGCGTTGGGGGTGGGGCCACGGTGGGGAACTCCCGTCGCTAGTTATGTGGCCGAGCCAACCCGCTCGACGCCCGCCCTCTAGACAGAGGACAGCCCCGAGACGAAGACACGGAAGGCGGTATCCAACCCGCGGATGAGAGTCTGATCAACCGTCGTCTCTGAGCTCCACCCCCAGCCCTGTGCAGCTTCAGCCGATCCAACTGCTTCGCCCACGCCGAGCAGACCATCCGTCTTGCGCTCAGCCTTGACAGGGAACATGAGAGACTAAAATATCCGCAATTCCGAACAGAGCGCTCCACCCCTGCTGCGATTTTGGCGCCGAGGCCCGCCGGGCATTCCAAAACCGGCTGAAGTCCGCCGAAATTACGATATTGCCGCCGCTTGTATCCCTCACTCCCACTCCATCATTTACGAGATGGCTTAGGCATTGATTTTAAATAGCTTTTTAGATCGCAGGGATTGAAAATACCGTCGCTTTTACCGTCAAATTGCAGTGACGTGATTTCATGAGGAATCCTGAGCCGGAAAACCCAGCATTCATTTCAAGCTCCACATCGTCCGTCGACCGTAACAACAAACTGATAAGTCACTGATTATTCTACGCCACTCCGAAGCCTCTCACCCGCTGAGGCCCGATTCGACACATCATCAATTAGACCTCGAATCCGCGGCGAGCGACCCGTAACCTATTGCAACGATACAGAAAAGCCACCCGGTAGATGCGTTCTCTAAGCGACGAAAAATGACGGTAAAGCCTTTCCGCCGGGGGTTTGAGCGACAGGACTTGACCTTCATGCGTTTAAAGATGCCCACGGTCCGCCATCGTCCCATCTGAAATAGAGTTCGACGTCCGAAGCCGCTGCTTTGATCGGTGGCAGCGCGAAGCTTGCGACCTCGTTGATTGTCTCTCTGAGGTCCGGCGCTGCAATCAGCAACGGCTCGCGTCCAACGAACGCCGCCCATTGTCGCTGCTTCTCCTGATCCCGCGCGAAGTTGTCATCGAGGCCTTCGGGCGCCGTCACGGGTATAGCCGTTCGGCGCCGCTCGAAGGTCCCTCGGATGGCCGAGGCGAGGACGGGGCCATCGAAGTCGAACAGGCGCGACAGCACGAGCAGATCATAGAAATCCTTCATCCGGCTGTTCACACGGCCGAGCGCGACAATTGCTTGAAGCTTCTCGGCGACGACGGTTTCCTTTGGGTATGCCTTCAGCCGCGGGCCTTCAGGTGCAAGGAGCGGCGGAAACTCCAGTTCCTGCGCCGCCGGCGTGATGGCATCGCCGAAGCCGATATCGACCTGCACAGGTATTCGGGTCTTGCCGAGGAAGGCCTTTGTCTTCACACGAACACCGCCGTACTGCTGATCCTCGCGGATCGGCTCGACACTCAGTTCGTCGTCCTCTGCTGTCGTCTGGCAAATCGCGCGGAAACCTGCTTCGACTGATTTCGGTGCGGGGTCCCCATATCCGAACAGGTCGAGGTCCTGCGTTGGACGAAACGGATCCTCGAGCCATGCCGTGAAGAGCATCGCGCCCTTCAGGACGAACTGGTTCCGTTGCGGGGAGATGCTGAGCCGATAAAGCAGCCGCTCGATAGCGTAGCGACGCAGGATGAGCTTGGTAGTCGGAGTTTTTCGCCTGTGCCACATTGCGCAACCGGGCGAGCACCGAAGTGCGGAGGTTGGCCGGATTATCCTTCATCAGCTACCACGCTTTCGAGATAGGGCCGTACAACGCTCCAGATGCGCAGTTCCTGCGCGTATCTCACAATGTCGTCGGGCTTCGCCTTGCGGGATCGCCAGCCCATGCGCAGGGCTTCAAGCGCGATATCAAGCCCGACTGTATTGCGGAAGCGGAAGCAGTCGACGATTGACTTCGCAGGATCAAAGATGCGCACCGGCACGGAATCGACCAGGTGCGTTGCGACACCGAGGGTGAGCGCTCCTCCGCTGAAGCGAACTATGCGGACTGGCGGATAGTCGATCGCCGGCGCGCGGTCCTTCTGCCCAATGGCGACCCAGACGCTGCGGGGAAGCTGGAGTGTGATTTCGTGGAATTGGAGCGCCGAAATCAGGCAGATCACGCCCTTTGGAACGCGCTTGGCGACTTCAGCAAGAGCGTGTGCGGCTTCGATATCGGCGTCGGCGAGCTCATAGAGCCCGCGCGAGGGGCGATGCAGGACGCCTTGCTCGACTAGGCGCGCAAGCGTGGCCGGATTGACGCCATGGCTTTTCAGGTCCGACTGGCGCATGATGCCGTGCCGCGCAATCAGGCTCACGGCAAGGTCTCGCTGGGCTGCTTCAGGGCGATCGGCCATGTAACAAACTGTCGGTATATGGTCGCATCTTCCGACACTTCGTTACACCAAGGAGTGGCGTCCAAGCAACCCAAATCTACCTATCCCGCCGGTTCCATACCAGAATACCGCGCTGTCCTCCTCGAAGAGCGCGGTGCGGATGGGTTCCGGGAAGCTCAGAACGTCGAGGACGACGTTGAGATAGTCCTGCAGCTCCTCACCACCGGATCGCGGCTTCCAGGCGACGCCAAGCTCGACGCTATGTGGTGCACCGCATATGTAGATTATGCGGAGAGCGGGATTATGCAGCGTATCGATTTCTGAAGGCTGATTCTCTGGGGTCTTGCGCCAGATGCTGCTCCGCATAACCTCACCCGTTGAGTGGCTGTATGAACTTGGAGCGTGAGCTGCAGCTTTGGTGGACGAGAATGATTTTTCGGAGGAAATCGCGCGCATTCGGCGGCGGCTGGCCGATCTGGATGCTGAACGCGGGAGGCTTGAGCATGAGCTGGAGACACTTGAGCAAAAGCGGACATCTGATAGTCGTCCCTGCGAGCGGCCGTCCTTTGCCGATGCCCCTGTCACCAACAACTCGTCATCGGCCGAGAAAATCGGGCTGTTCCGCCGTCTATTTGCTGGGCGTCCAGATGTCTTTCCGCTTCGATGGGAAAACAGAAAGATCGGGCGTTCAGGATATTCGCCGGCCTGCTCCAACGAGTGGGCGAAGGGGATTTGCGGCAAGCCGAAGGTGAAATGCGGCGAGTGCCCGCATCAGGCATTCGTCCCGCCATCCGAGGACATCATCGAAAAGCATCTGCGCGGAGGAAATGTCCGCTCCGGTGACTTCGTCGCCGGGGTGTATCCATTGCTGCACGACGAGACGTGCTGGTTCCTTGCCACCGATTTCGACAAGGAAAGCTGGGCGGATGACGCAAGGGCATTGTTGGATATCTGTCATGCGAAAGGAATTGTCGCGGCGCTGGAACGATCGAGATCAGGGAACGGTGGCCATGTCTGGATATTCTTCTCCGAACCTGTGCCGGCAAGGACCGCCAGGCAGATGGGGTCCGCCCTGATCACCGAGACGATGGAGAAACGCCCAGAGATCGGCTTCACGTCCTATGATCGCTTCTTTCCCAATCAGGACACGATGCCCGTTGGGGGCTTTGGCAATCTGATTGCACTGCCGTTACAGAGAAAGGCACGCGAGAGTGGCAACAGCGTTTTTGTCGACAAGGATCTGCAGCCTTACGACGACCAATGGGCGTATCTGTCATCTCTGCCCAGGCTATCGGCGGACGTGGTCTTCAAGATTGCGGACGAGGCGGAACTGTCGGGCAGGGTCTTGGGCGTCCGCATGCCGGTCGACGACGAACATGCCGACGAGCCGTGGAAGATGTCGCCGTCGCGTCGCAGTGCGCCACGGCATATTGAGGCTGCGATCCCGCGGAACATCAAGATCGTGGTCGCCGATCAGGTTTACATCGACCGGACGGAGCTTCCGCCGGCTCTGATTGCGCAGCTTATTCGTCTGGCGGCTTTCCAAAACCCGGAGTTCTATCGTGCCCAGGCCATGCGGTTGCCGACATTCGGAAAGCCTCGGGTTGTCTCATGCGCCGAGCTCTATCCCCAGCATGTTGCACTACCCCGAGGCTGTCTCGACGAGGTGACCGATCTCATCAAAAGCCATGGCGCCGTTGCCGATCTGGAAGATTGTCGTGAAATCGGCACGGCACTTCCTACGACCGTTTCCCTCCAGGGCGAACTGCGACGGCCGCAGTTGAAGGCCTTCGATGCTCTTGCCACCCATGAAAACGGTGTGCTTGCCGCGACAACCGCCTTTGGCAAGACGGTTGTCGCGGCGGCGCTCATTGCGCACCGCGCACGAAACACGCTCATTCTCGTCCATCGACGGGAGCTGCTCAATCAATGGGTGGAACGTCTACGATCGTTCTTGAGCATAGACCCGAAGCAGATCGGCGCTATCGGTGGCGGGAAAAGAAAGCCGACGGGCGTCATCGATATCGCGCTCATCCAGAGCCTTGTCCGCAAGGGGGAAGTTGCGGATGCCGTCGCCGACTACGGCCATCTGATCGTCGATGAATGCCATCACTTGTCCGCGGCAAGCTTCGAGCTTGTCGCCCGGCGGTCGAAGGCGCGATACGTCGTGGGCCTATCCGCGACTGTTGCCCGCAAGGACGGTCACCATCCCATCATCTTCATGCAATGCGGCCCCGTTCGCCATCGGGTGGATGCAAAAGTTCAGGCTGCCGAACGCGGCATCCGCCATCGCGTGCGTGATCGCTCGACGAAATTTGAACTGCCGCCGTCCCTGGCGTCGGTCGACCGCCCCTCGATGCCTGCGATCTACGCAGCTCTGGCCCAGGACAGTGGGCGGAATGATCTTATCTTCGATGACGTGCTGAAGTCGCTCGAGGCGAAACGATCGCCCCTTGTGCTGACCGAGCGGAAGGATCACCTCGACTATCTTCGGCAGCGGTTCTCGCCCTTCGTGAAGAATCTCGTCGTGCTGCGCGGTGGCATGTCTGCGGGCGATCGCAAAATGGCCGACGCAGCAATGCGGGTATCGGATGATCAGGAGCGACTGATACTGGCGACAGGTCGCTACATTGGCGAGGGCTTCGATGACGCTCGACTCGACACGTTGTTTTTGACGATGCCGATCGCCTGGAAGGGGACATTGGCGCAATATGTCGGCCGTCTCCATCGCCTGCACGACGGAAAAAGGGATGTCCTGGTCGTGGACTACGTCGATCAGGGCGTTCCGGTTCTCGCTCGGATGGCCGCGAAACGGCGCGCGGGCTATCGCGCCCTGGGCTACATGATCGAGTAGCGGCGCTCCGCCTGAAGCTGGGCGCCGCAGGTCGGTCAGCGCGGCAAGATAAGCTTGTGCTCGCCGTGGTCTCGCCGGACCAGGGTAACGGGGATGGGCGGCGCCTTGACGTTGATGTTGAGGGTGCAGATCGTGCCAGTGAATGCGCCCCTCATCACCGCGGGTGAAGGTGCCGATCTGAGCCATTATGATATCTGGCGCGTGACGGAAATGCTCGCACCAGCCTACGTCAGCATCTGAGCGCAGGAAAGTGCCATTTGCGGCCCGCGATAGCGAGTTTTCAGCTGGACTGCCAAACCTGTTCAAGAAAGGCGATTGTACCCTCGCCAGGGCGAATACCTTGAGCCATCCTTCTCCATAATCGCTGTTGATTCGCACGGGATTCGGCCATGGCGAAACGGAAGACCAAAGCCCGCAAGGTTCTGGAAAAGCCGCAGGTGATTGGCTGGCACACCAGCGATGCGGATGAGACCCAGATACGGCAGTGGCGCGGACGGACGGAGATTGCCGCCGTCGAGGCACTGGAGCCGCGGTTCGGACCCTATGGCGCGTTCCGCGTGCACTCGGGCACCGGCGGGCTCTATGACGTCGAGATCCGTGATCTCGAGAGCCGGACCAATTCCTGCGGCTGCATCGACCATCGGGTCAATGGTCTCGGAACCTGCAAGCACATCGAAGGCGTGCTCTTTGCCCTTAAAAAGAAGATGGGTGCGCGCGCTTTCGTAGCGGCGGCCGCCAAGAGCTCGCCACGTGCCGAAGTCTTCCTGCGGCGCGACGGAGAACCGGCGCCCGCACTGGGAGGGGCGGCCTTGAGCGCCGACATGCGCGCTTTTCTCAAACCATTCCTTGCCAGGCACGGCCTGCTCGCCTCCGATCCTGAAGCCGTCGCGCGACTGCTCGAGGGCGCGCCGGTCGGCCTTCGGATCTCACGCCATTTCGGTCCGTGGATCGAGTGCGAGCAGCGGCGCGCTCAACGGGAACAGGCGCGCACGAAGTTTCTCGCCGCGGCCGAGGCCAGGGGCGCCGATTTCGATGTGGTCAAAGTGCCTCTCCTGCCCTATCAGCGGCAGGGTGCTGCGCATCTGGCCTTCAGCGAGCGCGCGCTCCTTGCCGACGAGATGGGGCTCGGCAAGACCATACAGGCGATCGCGGCGTGCGAGATTCTCGCCCGGGAGAAGGGCATTGAGCGCGTGCTCGTCGTCTCCCCCACCTCGGTGAAGACAGAATGGGAAGAGCAGATCGCCCGCTTTACCGACCGGGATATCCGCTTCGTGGCGGGGCTTTATCCGGAGCGGTTGAAGCTCTACCAGTCACCCGCGTTCTTCACCCTGGTCAACTATGAGCAGGTGGTGCGGGACGCCGACGACATCAACCGTCTGCTCAAACCCGATGTCGTCATCCTCGACGAGGCACAGCGCATCAAGAACTGGCACACCAAGACCGCGCGGCGCGTGAAATCGCTCGCCTCCGCTTACGCCTTCGTTCTCACCGGGACGCCTCTGGAGAACCGGATCGATGAGACCTATTCTATCGTGCAATATCTCGATCCTGAACTCTTCGGGCCGCTTTTCCGCTTCAACCGCGATTTCTACGCGCTCGACGCGCGCGGTCGGCCCGAAGGCTACAAGAACCTCGACGAGATGCACCGGCGCCTGTCCGGCGTCATGCTGCGCCGCAGGAAGCGCGACGTCGAGGACGAGTTGCCGGGCCGCACGGAGCAGACCTTCTTCGTGCCCATGGTAGAGGATCAGGCACAACGCTACGGTGATTACGAGTATCTGGCCCGCAGGCTTGCCGCCGTGGCGCAGCGCCGCCCGCTCACCAAGGAAGAGTTCGACCGCCTCCAGCAATATCTCGCCTGCATGCGCATGATCTGCGACACGCCGGCCATCCTCGATCCCGACTGCCGCGTCTGCCCGAAGCTCGAAGAGCTCGAGGGCGTGCTTTTCGAGCTCCTGGAAGAGCCTGCGCGCAAGGTCGTCATCTTTTCCGAATGGGTGAAAATGCTGGAGCTGGTGCGCGAGCTCGCAGGCGAAATGGGCGTCGATTGCGCCTGGCACACGGGCGATGTTCCGCAACTCAGGCGCCGCGCCGAGATCACCCGTTTTCGCGAGGACCCCCAATGCCGGCTGTTCCTCTCCTCGGATGCGGGGGCCACCGGTCTCAATCTTCAGATGGCGAGTGCGGTCATCAATCTCGATCTGCCCTGGAATCCGGCGAAGCTCGAGCAGCGCGTTGCGCGCGCCTGGCGCAAGGGCCAGAAGAAAGTGGTGACGGTCGTTAATTTTGTCACTGAGAATTCCATCGAGCACTCCATCCTCCATCTACTCACCCAAAAGCAGACGCTGGCGGACGGCGTACTCGACGGCACGGAGGATTTCTCGAAGATCACAATGCCGTCAGGGCGCGCCGCGCTGATTGAGCGCATGCAAGCCGTGCTTGGCGATGGCGAGCAGATCCGCATCAGGTCCCTTCCGCCCGAGGAGGCGCTCGTTGAAGAGATCAAGGCGCGCCACGGCGCGCAGCTTGTGCATGCGGAGCTCAGGGCGCAGCGTCTCATTCTCGTCCTCGATACCGAACCCTCGCTGATCGACGCCGAGCTGGCGCGGCTTGCCACTTCCACACCGCAGGTCGAGATCCTCGATCGCGCCGCTTGGCAGATGCTGCAACGGCTCACCGCAACCGGGCTCATCGGCTTCACGGAAACGCGTACCCGCATCCTCCAACAGAGCGACGCGAACGGAACCGACACCAGCGGGCAAGACATGGCGGCATGAGTCCTGCCGGAAATTACATTTCCTTGGAATATGAGTCCAAAATTTCTAACGTGTCTTCAGATTCTGTCGAAGAATACCTCGCATAACAGCAGTAATGTTCAAATATTTAGTCGACCGTGAACAATTTTGACCGCTAAGCGGCAAGCTGCTTCGGCCGGTTCAGGAACGCGGCGATCAAGAGCCACAAAAACGCCTTCAGCCACCTGAGCAAGAGGGAGAAGTTGTAGCCGGCTGCGGCCAGGATGGCGTTGATCGCATCGCCTTGGGTGTGAGCGAGGTAATTGCGGCCCATTCTGTGTTCGTTCTTGATGTGGCCGATCGCCGTCTCGACGGCCGATCGCCGCCGCATCTGGCGCTTGATGGCCGGTGTCACGCGGCGCTTCTGACGGGCGGTGAAGACCCTGAACTTGTGGCTTTGCTGCGCGTTGTGGCCGCGGTAACCGGCATCGGCGAGGATGCGCTCGATCTCGGCACCGATGGTGTCTTCCATCGCAGGAATGATCTTTTCGAGCGTGTGCCCGTCGTAAGGGTTCCCGGGAAGTGCCATGGCGTGCAGGGCGAACTGGCCGCCCCTCGATCGCTTCAGCGTTGTCGCAACCGACACCTTCACCCCGAACTCGTAGGGCGCGTGAGCCTTCCCCTTGCCGATGCATTCCACCTCATGGGCATGGAGACTGTAGATCTTGCGGCCACGCTGGCGCTGCCTCTGCTCCAGAACCGTCGAGGCCTGGTAGAGCGGCCACTTGAAGATCGCGTCCAGCGCCGCGTCGCCGGCAATTTGACGGGAGATGTCGCGGACGGTGCGCCCCAGATAGGTCCTGAGTTTGCGCAGGGATTTGTTGGCCCGCCTGAATTGTTTGGCGTGGGCGTAGCGCTGATGCATGATCAGCGCCAGCTTGCCGACCCTAACATAAGACTGACGCAGGTCGAGCCCGGCCCTCCTGGCCAGCCGGACGAGCCGCTCGCGCGCCCGATGGATGAGCTTGGCGTCGGTTGGGAACATGACGTTCTTGGGCTGCACCGTCGTATCGACGATGACCCGGCGCGTGTCCTGCGGCTTCATCGCTCCGGTCTTGACCGCCACCGCCAGGCTTTCCTGCAATAGCGCGGCGATCCGCTCCTCGCCCATGCGCTGGCGCCAACGCGTCATCGAGGAGCGGTCGAACGGCAGCTCGTGACGGAAGAATTCCTCGCCGCACAAATATTGGAAATACGGGTTCTCGATCCAGCGCGCACACAGCACCTCGTCCGACAGGTTGAAGGTGTGCTTGAGGATGGCGAGCCCAGCCATCAGCCGCGTCGGCAGCGGTGGCATTCCGGGCCCGTCACAATAGACCTCGCCGAAGCGCGCCTCCAGCACCGGCCAGTCGATGGTGCGGGCCAGCCTCACCAACTCGTGGTTCATGTTGAGTATCTGATCAAGGCGGGCGCGGAACAGATCCTGTTCTCCCGCCTCGTGCCGTTCGCGTGGCCTGCCCATCGCCTGGCTCCGATTCACTGCGATGAAAGCAGTGAATCACGCTTCGCCAAGCAGGGAAATCGCAAACTGGATTGCAAGAAAACTATCCACAAACGGGCCGTTACCTGCAATTCCGAAATCTGCAAATCGGGCGATTCCTATGGAATATCAGCGGCTTCCGAATTCTCCACGGCCGACTATTTACCGCTAATTATACTTCCGCTCACTCCCACTCGATTGTGCCCGGCGGCTTGCTCGTCACGTCGTAGACGACGCGGTTGATACCGCGCACCTCGTTGATGATACGGGTGGCGGCGGCGCCCAGGAATGCCATGTCATAGTGATAGAAATCCGCCGTCATGCCGTCGACCGAGGTGACGGCGCGTAGCGCGCAGACGAATTCATAGGTGCGGCCATCACCCATCACGCCAACGGTCTGCACCGGTAGCAGCACGGCAAAAGCCTGCCAGATGGCGTCGTAGAGGCCGGCCTTGCGGATCTCGTCGAGATAGATGGCGTCGGCCTCGCGCAGGATCTCCAGCTTTTCGCGGGTGATGCCGCCCGGGCAGCGGATGGCGAGACCGGGGCCTGGAAACGGATGCCGGCCGATGAAGCTGTCGGGCAGGCCGAGTTCCTTGCCGAGCGCCCTCACCTCGTCCTTGAACAGTTCGCGCAGCGGCTCGACCAGCTGCATGTTCATGCGCTCGGGCAGGCCGCCGACATTGTGGTGCGACTTGATCGTCACCGACGGGCCGCCGGTGAAGGAGACGCTTTCGATGACATCGGGATAGAGCGTGCCCTGCGCCAGGAAATCGCCGCCGCCGAGCTTCTTGGCCTCTTCCTCGAACACCTCGATGAACAGCCGGCCGATGGTCTTGCGCTTCTTTTCCGGGTCCGACTCGCCCTCAAGCGCGCCGATAAAACGGTCCGAAGCGTCGACCAGGATGAGCGGCAGATTGTAGTGCTGGCGGAACATCTCCACCACGCCTGATGCCTCGTCCTTGCGCATCAGCCCGTGGTCGACAAGGATGCAGGTGAGCTGCTCGCCGACCGCCTCGTGGATCAGCAGCGCCGCGACCGAGGAATCGACACCGCCCGATAGCGCGCAGATAACCTTGCCCTTGCCGACTTGGCTGCGGATCGTCTCGACCGCGTGCTCGCGGTAGGCGCGCATGGTCCAGTCGCCTTCGATACCGGCGATGTTATGGACGAAGTTCCGGAGCAGCCGGGCACCGTCCGGCGTGTGCACCACTTCGGGGTGGAACATGATGCCGTACATCTTGCGCTCGACATCGCCGAAGATGGCGAAGGGCGAGCCTTCCGATTTTCCGAACACCTCGAACCCCTTGGGCAAGGAGATGACGCGGTCGCCGTGGCTCATCCACACCTGATGGCGCTGACCGGGCGCCCACAAGCCCTCGAACAGCGGGCTATCCTTCTCGATCTCGACGAAGGCGCGGCCGAATTCGCGATGGTCGGAGCTCTCGGCGACGCCGCCCATCTGCACGCACATGGCCATCTGGCCATAGCAGATGCCGAGCACCGGCACGCCGGCGTCGAAGACGATCTGCGGCGCGCGCGGGCTGCCGATGTCGCTGGTCGAGGCCGGGCCGCCGGACAGGATCACCGCCTTGGGATCGATGCGCTTGAATGCCGCCTCGGCCGACTGGAACGGCACGATCTCGGAAAACACGCCGGCCTCGCGGATGCGGCGAGCGATGAGCTGCGTGAACTGGCTGCCGAAATCGACAATCAGGACGGTGTCGGGATGATTGGCTGTCTTCATGGCGAGCGTTTAGAGAAAGAAATGAGTCGGCGCAATGGGTTGCGAGGCGTCTCTCAATGCGATTCCGCGTCTTCACCTGATGAATCGAATTCCAGCGCGCCGGACCCGATCGCCTGTTCCAGACGCATGACCGCGTCCGCCAGCTTCTCGTCGATGACGTGGAGATACTCCTTCCAGTCGCCGACATGCCGGAGATCGGCGGGCCCGTCGGAAATGCCGCGCAGGCCGACGAGCGGCACGCCAAACATCTGGCAGGCGCGCAGGCAGGCGAAGGTCTCCATGTCGACCATGTCCTCAGCAATCGCATCGTAGGCGCTGCCGGAAATGATCGCCGCACCGGTCGACAGCGTCGCCTCTCTTATATCAGGAATCCTGAACGGCAGCGGCACCGTCACCGGCAGGTCGAGGAACGGCGTCGCACCCTTCTCGAAGCCCAATGGCGAGGCGTCGATGTCGCGGTAGCCGACCGAAACGGCTTGGTAGATTTCCGTCTGTTCCAGTGTCCGGCTGCCCGCCGAACCGAGCGACACGACGAGGTCCGGCAGCGCCTTTTCAGACTTCAGCCGCGACAGTTCCGCGCCCAGCCTGACGCCCGCCTCGACCGGCCCCACCCCGGTCATGACAGGCGTGAAAAGCCGCTGCAGATGCGGACCGTATTCGGCCTCAGCGGCCATGGCGAAAAGGACATCCCTGCCTGCGATCCGGACGAGATTGCGCATCGGGTCAGCCCTGAATGCCGTCGCGGCCGACCACGGTCATCATCGTCCCGGTCATGGTGGCTATCAGCTTGGCCTCGCCATCGGCGGCGAAGGCATAGGCCTGGCCGTCGGCGACGATGATAGTGCGGCCGGGCTTCGTCACCGAGCCGCGGAACAGGAAGCGTTCGCCTCTGCCCGGCGCCAGCAGATTGACCTTGAATTCGATGGTCAGCACGCTGGAGCTTTCCGGCATCAGCGAGAACGCCGCATAGCCGCAGGCCGAGTCCAGCGCCGTCGAGATGACGCCGGCATGGAGGAAGCCGTGCTGCTGGGTGAGCGCCGCCGAATAGGGCATTTCGATCTCGATGATGCCGGGCGTCACCAGCGTCAGTTCGGCGCCGATGGTCGCCATGGCGTTCTGGCGCGCGAAGGACGTCCTGACGCGATCCTCATAGTCGGGGGCGGGTACGATCTTTGCTGCCATGGCTTGTCACGCTCCTGTCAGAAAAGCTTATCGCAGAGGCATGAGCGGCAGGCAATCGCTATTGCTGCACTGCAGCAATCAGGTCCGCCGGCATGGCTCAGCCACGCTTGCGCAGCGCGCAGACGTAAAACCCATCGGTACCGCTTAGCGCCGGCGACAGCGAAATGCCACCTGCGGCGCCGATACGCGCGGCCGCTTCATGGCCCGGAAAGCGGCTGTCCCAGAGCTGGCGGTGATCAACCGGGACAAAGCCGCTGTTACGATCCAGGAAGGCAGCGACCTGCTCGCCATTCTCCTCGTCGAACACCGAGCAGGTGATGTAGACCAGCAGCCCGCCCGGTTTGACGAAGGCTTTGGCTGCATCGAGGATCGCCGACTGCTCGCCCTTGCGGGCGTCGAGCTGCTTCTGCGTCAGCCGCCATTTGGCATCGGGCCGGCGCCGCCAGGTGCCGCTGCCGGTGCAGGGCGCATCGACCAGGACGATGTCCATGTGGCCCGAGAGCGGCTCGAGTTCCGCCGGCTTGGTGACGATTTGCACATTGCGGTTTTCCGAGCGGCGGATGCGGTCGAAGATCGGCGCCAACCGCGCCTTTTCGGCATCATGGGCAAAGACCTGGCCGCGATTGTCCATCGCCGCCGACAGTGCCAGCGTCTTGCCGCCGGCGCCGGCGCAAAAGTCGAGGACCTGCATCCCGGCCTCCGCGCCGGCCAGCGTGGCGGCGATCTGAGAGCCTTCGTCCTGAACCTCGAACCAGCCTTTCTGAAAGGCCGGTTCCGCCTGCACGTTCGGGTGCCTGCCGTCGCCCACGATCGGCGGGATGCGGATGCCGTGCGGCGCGATCGGTGCAGCCCTGGCGCCGGTCTCGGCCAATTCGGCGAGCACCTTGCCGCGATCGGCCCGCAGCGTGTTGACCCTGAGGTCCAGCGGCGGGCGGGTCGCCAGTGCCGCGCCTTCGTCGACCCAACCGGCGCCGAAGGCCTGCTCGAAAAGCGGTTCGCACCAATCCGGAATATCGGCCCGCACCGCCGGCGGCGCATCGGCAAGCCTGCCATCGGCGACCGCCTTCAACTCGTCGGCGTTGAGCAGCGGCGGCGCGAACTTGTCGCCATCGAGCGCTTCGTTCAGCGACTGCGCCGTCTGGTCCCATTCGAGCAGCAGCGCGCCGAAAGCGACGGCGCGCGGCGTGTCTTCGCCCAGCAAAAACCCGGCCGAGCGCTTCCGGCGCAGCGCGTCGTAGACGATGTTGCCGATCGCCGCGCGATCGCCGCCGCCGGCGAAGCGGTGCGACAGGCCCCAGTCCTTCAGCGCATCGGCCACCGGCCGGTGACGCCGGCCGATATCTTCCAACACTTCGATGGCCGCCGCCAGCCGTCCGCCCAGTCTCATCTTCTTATTCCGTTACTCAGCAAATTAGTTCCGCCCTGCTCTTAGAGCTTTTCATGCCGTGAATGAAACAGTTCTGTTTCCCCGATGGCGAAACGACCATGCGGAGGGTGGCGAGTGTCCGTCAATGCATTGCGAACCGCCCCGACCAGGTGGACGTCGGCCCGCGGAAAACAAAACAATTCGGTCAATACATGACAGGTCTCTAATGCGCGCAACTGGCACGCACAAGCATGTCGCTTGAAGCAACGCTCTGCTTTCCAAGTTTTTCGGTTGCGAATACTCTCCCCGCTGTGATTCGCGTCGCAGAAAACGCGGAGCCGCGGATCGATACGAGGAGAGGGCAATGAAAACTTATCTGGCGGAAGTTCTGGGCACATTTCTACTGGTGTTCATCGGTACGGCTTCGGTGGTGACGGGCGGCTTCGGCGGCGCGCTGCCGCTGGGCCAGGAAGGCATCGGTCTGGCATTCGGCATCGGCCTGATCGCGGCGGCCTATGCGATCGGCCCGATCTCGGGCGCGCATCTCAACCCGGCGGTGACGCTCGGCGTGTTCCTCGCCGGCCGGATGCAGGCCAAGGACGTCGTCCCCTATTGGATCGCGCAGATCATCGGCGCCATCATCGCGTCGCTGGCGCTGTGGATCATCGTCTCCGGACAGGTCGGCGGACACACCGGCGGCTTCGGCGCCAATGGCTGGGACGCGACGAAATGGGGCGTCAGCTCGGCGTTCCTGTGGGAATTGATCGGAACCTTCACCTTCGTGACGGTGATCCTCGGCGTTACCAGCGGCAGCCACGCGACGGCCTTCGCCGGCCTGGTCATCGGCCTGACGCTGGCGGGGCTGCACTTCGCCATCATTCCGGTGACCGGCACATCGCTCAACCCGGCCCGCTCGATCGGCCCGGCGCTGTTTTCTGGGAGTGTGGCGATCGGCCAGCTCTGGCTGTTCATCGCCGCACCGCTGATCGGCGGCGCGATTGCCGGCGTGGTCGCTAAGACCCGCATCTTCGAGAAAGACTGACACAGGCTTTGGCCTGACGAAAAAAGGCGCGGGTGGACCCCGCGCCTCCTTTTTGTTTGGAGAGAGCCTTTCCTAGCTCAGGCCCTCTCCCGGCTCAGGCGAGTTCGAAGCGATCGGCGTTCATCACCTTGTTCCACGCCGCCACGAAGTCGTTGGCAAATTTCTCCTTGGCATCCGCGGTCGCATAGACTTCCGCCAGGGCGCGCAGTTGGGAGTGCGAACCGAAGATGAGGTCGGCGCGGGTGCCGGTCCACTTGAGTTCGCCCGTCGCCCGGTTGCGTCCTTCGAACACCTCCTTGGCGTCTGACGTCGCCTTCCACACCGTGCCCATGTCGAGCAGGTTGACGAAGAAGTCGTTCGTCAGCGTCTCAGGCTGCTTGGTGAAGACGCCGTGCTTCGACTGCCCGGCATTTGCGCCGAGAACGCGCAGACCGCCGACGAGGACCGTCATTTCGGGCGCCGTCAGCGTCAGCAATTGCGCCCGATCCACCAGCGCCTCCTCGGGCGACAGACGCTGCCTGCCGCTGAGGTAGTTGCGGAAACCGTCGGCTGTCGGTTCGAGCGGGGCGAAGGAGTCGACGTCGGTCTGCTCCTGCGAAGCGTCCATGCGCCCCGGCGCGAACGGAACCTTCACGTCGTTGCCGGCGTCCTTCGCCGCCTTCTCGATCGCGGCGGCGCCGCCGAGCACGATCAGGTCGGCGAGCGAGACTTTCTTGTCGCCGGACTGGGCAGCGTTGAACTCGTTGCGGATCGCTTCGAGCGTTTCCAGGACCGTCGCCAATTGAGCCGGCTGGTTGACGTCCCAGTCTTTCTGCGGCGCGAGACGAATGCGCGCTCCGTTGGCGCCACCGCGCTTGTCGGAGCCTCGGAAGGTCGAGGCGGACGCCCAGGCCGTCGAGACCAGCTGCGGCACCGAAAGGCCGGAGCCGAGGATTTTCGCCTTCAGCGCGGCCACGTCCAGCTCGTCAATCAGGACATCGTCGACCGCCGGGATAGGATCCTGCCACGGCAGCTCCTCCTTGGGAACGAGCGGGCCGAGGTAGCGCACGATCGGGCCCATGTCGCGGTGGGTCAGCTTGTACCACGCGCGGGCGAAGGCATCGGCGAACTGGTCCGGATTCTCATGGAAGCGCCGCGAGATCTTTTCGTAGGCAGGATCGAACCGCAGGGAGAGGTCGGTGGTCAGCATGGATGGCGCGTGACGCTTGGCCGCGTCGTGCGCATCCGGCACCGTGCGCGCGCCGGCGCCGCCCTTCGGCGTCCACTGGTGCGCGCCGGCCGGGCTCTTGGTCAGTTCCCATTCATAGCCGAACAGATTGTCGAAGAAGTTGTTGCCCCACTTCGTCGGCGTCGTGGTCCAGGTCACTTCCAGGCCGCTGCCGATCGCGTCACCGCCTTTGCCGGTGCCGAACGTGCTTGCCCAGCCAAGGCCCTGCTCCTCGATGCCGGCGGCTTCAGGCTCCGGGCCTACCAGCGCCGCGTCACCGGCGCCGTGGGTCTTGCCGAAGGTGTGGCCGCCGGCGATGAGCGCGACGGTCTCCTCGTCGTTCATGGCCATGCGCGCGAAGGTCTCGCGGATATCGCGCGCCGCGGCGAGCGGATCCGGATTGCCGTTCGGCCCCTCCGGATTGACGTAGATCAGGCCCATCTGCACGGCGGCGAGCGGGTTCTGGAGATCGCGTTCGCCGCTGTAGCGCTCGTCCGCCAGCCACTTGCCTTCGGGACCCCAGTAGATGTCCTGTTCGGGCTCCCAGACATCGGCGCGCCCGCCGGCGAAACCGAACGTCTTGAAGCCCATCGATTCCAGCGCGACGTTGCCGGTGAGAATCATCAGGTCGGCCCAGGAGATCTTGCGGCCGTATTTCTGCTTGATCGGCCACAGCAGCCGGCGAGCCTTGTCGAGGTTGACGTTATCAGGCCAGCTGTTGAGCGGCGCGAAGCGCTGCTGGCCGGCTCCGGCGCCGCCACGGCCGTCGCCGATGCGGTACGTGCCGGCGCTGTGCCAGGCCATGCGGATGAACAGCGGCCCATAATGGCCGAAGTCGGCCGGCCACCACTCCTGCGAGTCCGTCATCAGGGCATGCAGGTCCTTGATCACGGCGTTCAGGTCGAGGCTTTTGAATTCCTTGGCGTAATCGAACGCCTCGCCCATAGGATCGGACAGGGCGGACTGCTGGTGGAGAATTTGGACGTTCAGCTGGTTCGGCCACCAGTCGCGGTTGGCCCTGGCAATGGTTGCGTGCACGACCGGGCATTTGCCCGCGCTGGGATCATCAGTCTTTGCGTCCATCGTTCTCTCTCCGATTTGCTGACTTTTCAGGGCGGACCTCGAGCCGCGCCACTCTGGAATGGTTCCAGACTAGGCCGCATTGCCGATAAAGACAAATTGCCTTTCCTGTTTGTTCTGATAGGTTTTCCTTATGATAGGTCTAACCGTCCGGCAGATGCACTATTTCGAGGCGCTGGCGCAGACGCTGCATTTCGGCCGCGCGGCGAAGCTCGCCGGCGTCAGCCAGCCGGCGCTGTCCTCGCAGATCGCGGAGATGGAGCTGCGGCTCAACTGCCGGCTGTTCGAGCGCGGCGGCAAATCGGTGCGGATGACCGACGAAGCTCTGGCCATGCTGCCGCGCATCGAGCGCATTCTTGCCGACATCCGCGAGATCGAGACCACGGCCCGGCGCGGCCGGCCGGCGATGGAAGGCCGCTTCCGGCTCGGCATCATCCCGACGGTTGCGCCCTATCTGCTGCCGCATGTGCTGCCGGAACTGAAACGGCATTTCCCGGCCTTGCAGCTCGAGTTGCGCGAAGCGGTGACCGCCTCGCTGGTCGAGGACACCACCACGGGGCGGCTCGACGCCTTCATCGCGGCCCTTCCCCTCGATCAGCCCGGCCTGATCACCGAAGAGCTCTTCTGCGACCGGTTCTTCCTTGCCGTGCCGACCGGCGATCCCGCCTTCGCCTCGCCGCCGGTTCCCCCGGAAAGCCCGGCGCTGGAAAGGCTGATGCTGTTGGAGGAAGGCCATTGCCTGCGCGAACAGGCGCTCGCCGTCTGCGGCAGCGTGCGGCCGGTGGCGATGGCAAGCTACGGCGCGACCAGCCTGACGACGCTGCTGCAGATGGTGGCGCACGGGCTCGGCGTCACGCTCATCCCGGAAATGGCGGCGGGGCCGGCCAGCACTATCCCCGACCTGAAGATCGTGCCGTTCCAGGAGCCGATGCCGCAACGCACGATCTGCCTCGCCTGGCGGCGCAACAAGGTTCGCCACGACGAATGCGTTGAACTGGCGAAGATCATTCGCGGGCTGGATGCGGCGGTGCTGGCGGCGTGAGGTGTGTCGTCCCATCCAACCGAAGGTCTGCTGTTGTGACCCAATCTGGACGCTCCTCAGCCACTCTCTGATCCCTTCAACATTCGACCTCCAGGTCGCGCGCCCTGCGCACTCGCCCGAACATAGTCGGGAATCCTGAAGCGGCGGCGGTAGTCGCCGGGCGAGATGCCCGTCAGGCGCCGGAACAGCCGACTGAACGAGGAGGCGTCCTCGTAGCCAACCTCGCGACCGATCGCATCCACGGGGGCGGAGCCGGTCTCGAGCATCTGCTTCGCCTCCTCGATGCGCAACGCCTGGACATAGGCAAGCGGGGAGTAACCGGTGGCCGCCTTGAACCGGCGGTCGAACGTGCGCTTGGGCAAGCCCGATACCCGCGCCACCTCGGTGACGACATCCGGGCGGTCGTATTTCTCCGCAAGCCAGGTCTGGCACTTGAGAACGACGGCGTCGGCATGGACGACATTGACGGCCATCGAGGCGTAGGGGAGCTGTCCGTCGCGGTGCCACTGATAGAGGAAGAACCTGGAAATGCGTATCGCTTCCTCGCCGCTCCCGTAGCGGGCGATGAGGAGGAGTGCGAGGTCCTGCCAGGACGAAGCGCCGCCGCAGGAGATGATGTTGTGGCCGTCGCCGGTCTGAACCAGGATGCGATCCTCATGCAGCAGCACGTCGGGGAACTCCTGGCGGAACACTGGTACATGGCTCCAATGCGTCGTCGTCTCGCGACCGGAGAGCAGCCCGGCCGCAGCCAGAACCAGAGAGCCGCCGCAGGCGGAGCAAATTAAAGCGCCCTTTTCGTGCATCTTCGCGACCCAATCGATGATCCGGCGATCGAGGGCGTGAAGCTCCTCGGGCGTCAACACCACCGGATTTGGCACGAAGACGATATCCGTCTCTTCGATGTCGTCGATCGAATCCTGCGGAATAATGCTCACGCCGGTGATGAGCTCGAGCGGTCCGAGCTCGGCCGCGACGATGCGCGGCTCAAAGAGCGGCTCGCCGGGGGGATCCTTGAAAAACTTTCCCGCCGCCCAGAGCGTATCGAAAACGCCGTAGATGATCGAGGGATCGCATTCCCGAAAGACCACGATGCTAACACGCTTCGGCATCGGTTATCTCTCGGTTTGGCTCATCTCGCACGGTTCCGGCCATTCTACCTCTCTCGCGCGCGCCGCGCCACGTCTATCTCCGCACCCCTACGTGCCGAGTGCACGACCGCATCATGAAATAGACAGTGAACAACAGAGGCCGGCCTCAGATCCCCTGAGCGCCTGGAGAGGAAAATGGACATGGACATGCAGCATGCTCACACAATCGATTCCGCGAAGCTCGACGCACTCGTCGCACGCGCGTTCGGGGATCTCTCAGCCGGCTACGGCGGCGTGATGATCAGTATCGGCAACCGGCTCGGCTTGTATAAGGCGATGGCCGGGGCCGGCCCGCTGAGTGCGCGTGAGCTTTCCGCCCGCGCAGACTGCGCCGAACGCTATGTGCGCGAGTGGCTCAACGCGCAGGTTGCGGGCGGCTATGTGGCCTACCATCCGACCAGCGATACTTATGAACTAACGCCCGAGCAGGCCCTCGTGCTTGCCGACGAGGACAGCCCGGTCTTCTTCCCCAGCGCCTGGGCTGTTCCAGCATCGATGTGGGCCGACGAGGAGAAGGCCGTCGAGGCATTTCGCACCGGCAAGGGCATCCCTTGGGGCGACCACGACGGACGGCTCGCTTGCGGCGTCGCGGCCTTCTACCGCAACGCCTACAAGGCAAGCCTGGTCCCCGAATGGCTGCCGACCCTCGACGGGGTCGTCGACAAGCTCAAGTCGGGCGCCCGCGTGGCCGATATTGGCTGCGGCCACGGCCATTCGACGATGCTGATGGCGGAGGCCTTCCCGGCCTCCGAGTTCCACGGCTTCGACAGCCACCAGGAATCGCTCGATAAGGCTCGGAAGGGCGCTGCCGAGGTGGGCGTATCCGAGCGGGCGAACTTCGCAGCAGCGCGGGCCGACAACTATCCCGGCAAGGGCTATGACCTGATCTGCTTCTTCGACGCCCTGCATGACATGGGCGATCCGGTCGCCGCCGCAGCGCATGCCGCCAAGGCACTCGCGCCGGACGGTACCGTGATGCTGGTCGAGCCCTTCGCCAACGACCGGGTCGAAGACAACATCTCGCCCGTGGCGAGGATGTACTACGCAGCCTCCACCACCATCTGCTGCGCCCACGCGATCTCCGATGGCGGCCATCTGGTGCTCGGTGCCCAGGCCGGCGAGGCGCGGCTGGCGGACGTATTCCGCAAGGCCGGCTTCACCCGCTTCCGCCGCGCTTTCGAGACACCGTTCAACCTGGTCCTGGAAGCACGGCTGTAACAGCGAAAAGAAACGAGCGAATCAGACCGGATTGTCAAGCCGGGGTCAGGGGTGGTGCGATTTTGCACCGCCTCATGACTTCTGCCGCGCCCCCGGCCTGCCTGCGCAGCGATACCGCCGCGTCGCGGCGTCAACCCCAACACGAAAGAACCAAACCATGAAACGCCTTATCCATTCGCTTCTCACGACCAGCATCCTCACGACCAGCATCCTCACTCTGGCCGCCGCTTCCGCGCAGGCGGAGCAGCCAGCCCTCGTTCTCTATGAAACCAAGGGCCAGCAGGCGATCCGCCAGGAGGGCATCGCCTTCATCGAGCTCGACCCGAAGGCGCCGGACTACGGTAAGATCCTCGCCCAGATCCCGCTGCCGCCGGACCTGGTCTCGCATCACATCTTCTACAATCCCAAGCGCGACCGGGCCTACATCACCTCGCTCGGCCGCCCCGAACTGCGGGTGCTCGACGTGACGAGCTTCCCCTACCGGACGAAGGTCGTGCCCGTGCCGGGCTGCGTCGTGGGCGAGGACATCGCCTTCTCCGAGGCGCAGGACCGCTGGTATCTCACCTGCATGGGAAGCTCGGTCGTTATCGTCGGCGACGCGAAAACAGACGAGATGCTCGATACGATCGCCTTGCCCGCGCCCTATCCGCACGGCATCACCGTCCATGACGGCATCGACCGGATGCTGGTGACGAGCACCATCAACCCGAAGGATCCGACGGATGCCGGCGAGTCGATCGTGGTCATCCAGCCGAGCACCGGCAAGGTCCTGTCGACGCACAAAGTCTCGGACAAGCCGTCGCCCTCGGGCACCGCGCCCGTCGAAATCTTCTTCGTTCCCGGTGCCGAGCCGCCGGTCGCCTACATCACCAACATGAACGAGGGCCGCATCTGGATCGCCGAATGGCAGCGGGAGACAGAGGCGTTTTCCTTCCGCGGCGATTTCGACTTCGCCGCGATCGGCCAGGGCGTGGCGCTCGAGGTCTACTTCAACGCCGCCGGCGACCGTGCCTATGTGACCACGGCGCTGCCGGGGCATCTCAACGCCTTCGACATCTCCGACCCCCGTGCGCCCAAGCACCTCTACGCGGCCGAGGCGGCGGGTGGCGCCCACCACCTGGTATTCTCGCCCGATGGCAACCGCGCCTACGTACAGAACAGCCTGATCAACATCCCCGGCATGAATGACGGCTCGATCTCGGTGATCGACTTGGTGGCGGGCAAGAAGCTCGGCAGCATCGACACGTTCAAGGACGCGGGCCTCACGATCAACACGATCATGCTGACGCCCGAAGCCGAGGATTTTCACGCCCACTGACACTGCTGCCCGCGGGGCCTGCCGGCTCCGCGGGCACGACAGACGAAGAAAGGCGCGAAGCTCAAATGGTCCGGACTCAAGCCGGCGCTTTCCGCTTTCCCGACGATCTCGTGCCAGCTAAAAACGGTTTCACTAATGGACCTGCTGAAAATGCCGCGGATCAATCTGGACCATCGATTGGCGATACGTGCCGATGTGCCGGCGCTGCATCTGCTGATGAGTGCAGCCATCCTCGAGCTTCAGAAATCCTTCCTGACCGAGGAGCAGATTTCTTCGAGCCGAGCAATCATGGGTCTCGACACGCAGCTCATCGATGACGGAACATACTTTGTTGTCGAGCAAAATGGGGTCCTGGCCGGTTGCGGCGGATGGAGCAGGCGAACAACCCTCTACGGAGGTGACCGTTCGCCCGGGCGCGATGCGGCGCGGCTTGATCCGGCGAAAGACGCTGCGCGGGTGCGCGCCATGTATACGCATCCTGGCTTCACCCGCCGCGGCGTCGGTCGTTTGATCCTCACGTTGTGCGAGGACGCTGCCCGGGGCGAAGGCTTCACAAGTGTCGAGCTTATGGCAACGATGGCCGGCGAACCACTCTACCGGGCCTGCGGCTTCGAGGCGGTGAAGGAAGTCGTGGACAACAGAGGCGGAGCGGGCGTGCCGCTGTTGCGGATGCGCAAGGCGCTATGAACGATCGGCAGGCTCGCAGCCAGTAGCTGACGGCTGCCACGGCCGTCGACTTTTCAGACAGCCATTTCCCCTCACGCCGTCTTCTGCGCCACCAGCCCAAGCTCCTCGAGCATCGCCTCGCGCATCAAAAACTTCTGCGGCTTGCTGTCGCCGTCATCGGCAATTCGGTGCGGAAGCGGATGTGGCGCGGGATCTTGTGGTGGGCGATCTGGCCGGCGCAGAAGGCCTCGATCTCCTCCTCGGTGGACAGCAGTTTCCCGACCAGCGGCTATCCGATCGTTCCAAGGTCGCGAGATTGCAAAAAAATTTCACGGAACAAAGATCAGAAATACATAGGTAAAAAAGACTACCAGGTGGACCAGACCGGTCAGGAACGTCGTTCTTTCGTTGCTGAAGCTGACACTGCTTATGAAAAGCGCCAAGACCAAAAGTACGGTGTCAGCCGCGGGGAGCCCCAGGGTTAGGCCCCTTCCGGTCAGCAGGCTGGCGGTTGCGACTGCCGGTATCGTCAAGCCGATCGTGGCGCAAGCCGAACCCATCGCGACATTCAAACCGCGCTGCAGCTCGTTGTTGAGTGCGGCACGAACCGCTGAAACGGATTCTGGCATCAAGACCAGGCCCGCGATCAATGCCCCAACAATGGCATCGGCCTGGTCACTTGATAAGCAACGAGCGCATCTTCGATGCTTGCGGCGACTTGCTCGGCGAGCATGACAATTCCGATCAGTCCGATTACCAGCAGCAGAGCGCTCGCCGAGATACTCTCATGAGGGGCAGCCCGCGTCGAAACGCCGTGTGCTTGTCCTTCGAGGAAATCGTCCCGGTGCCGGACAGTCTGCGCGAACAGAAAGCCCGTATAGAGCAGCACTGAAAGCACGCTCAAAAAACCAAGTTGAGCCGCCGAAAACGTGCCAGTATCAGTAGCTCGTGTGTAGGTCGGCAGAACGAGCGTCATGACGGTCAGTGCGATCAGGACCGCCAAATAGGCGCTGGTTCCTTGTCGGACGATTGCCTGCTTGCGATGACGCCAGCCGCCAAGCATGAGACACGTACCGACAACGCCGGTGGATGTTATCATCACCGTCGAGAAGACGGACTCGCGTGCAAGCGTAGGGTTGTTCTCTCCATGCAGCATCATGGAAACGATGATCGATACTTCGATAGCCGTCACGGCAATAGTCAGCACCAACGTGCCGTAGGGCTCCCCTACACGCCGGGCCAACGCCTCGGCATGGTCGAGCACCACAAAGATGGTGGTGAACATGATAGCGCTCGAAAGCGCCCTGATAATGATCCTGATGTTGAGGGAATCTTGGTTTACCGAAAGCCCGCTGGCCCTGACCGCGATGGCTGTAACCAGGGCGGCCAACGGCATCGCATAAGAAACCGCCGATCTTGCGAAACCACTCATTGCAGCCCTTGCGCTTCCGCGAATCTTGGGGGAAAGCCTGGAGCATCTCGCGAAAACCGGCAGGCCCCAGCGGCCGGCGTTCGACTCCTCACGAACAGCGTCACCGCGGCTCCAGAAGATGCCGCAGGATTGCGACCTTGGCTCACGCCGTCTTCGCCGCCACCAGCCCCAGCTCCTCGACCATCGCCTCGCGCATCAGAAACTTCTGTGGCTTGCCGGTCACCGTCATCGGCAGTTCGCTGCGGAAGCGGATGTAGCGCGGAATCTTGTAGTGGGCGATCTGGCCGGCGCAGAAGGCTTTGATCTCCTGCTCGGTGGCGACCTGGCCGGGTTTGAGCACGACCCAGGCGCAAAGCTCCTCGCCGTATTTCGGGTCGGGAATGCCGAACACCTGCACTTCCCTCACCTTGGGATGGCGATAGAGGAACTCCTCGACCTCGCGCGGATAGACGTTCTCGCCACCGCGGATGACCATGTCCTTGACCCGGCCGACGATGTTGCAATAGCCCTCGGCATCGATGGTGGCGAGGTCGCCGGTGTGCATCCAGCCGTCGACGTCGATCGCCTCGCGGGTCTTTTCCTCGTCGTCCCAATAGCCCTTCATCACCGAATAGCCGCGCGTGCAGAGCTCGCCCGGCGCGCCGACCGCAACGGTCGCGCCATCGGCATCGATCGCCTTGACCTCGACATGGGGGTGGATGCGCCCGACGGTCGAGACGCGCTTTTCCAGCGGATCGTCGACGCTGCTCTGGAACGACACCGGGCTGGTCTCGGTCATGCCATAGGCGATGGTCACCTCTTCCATGTGCATCAGCGATACCACCTTCTTCATCACTTCGATCGGGCACGGCGAGCCGGCCATGATGCCGGTGCGCAGGCTGGTGAGATCGAAGGACTGAAAATCGGGATGATCGAGCAGGCCGACGAACATGGTCGGCACGCCGTAGAGGCCGGTACAGCGCTCCGCCGCCACAGCCTTCAGCGTGGCGCCGGCATCGAACCCTTCACCCGGGAAAACCATGGTGGCGCCCTTGGTGACGCAGCCGATCGTGCCCATCGACATGCCGAAGCAGTGATAGAGCGGAACCGGGATGCACAGCCGGTCGTCGACGGTGAGCCTGATCGCCGAGGTGACGAAATTGCCGTTGTTGACGATGTTGTTGTGGGTCAGCGTCGCGCCCTTGGGCGCGCCTGTCGTGCCTGAGGTGAACTGGATGTTGATGGCTTCGTCCGGCTTCAGACCTTCCGAGATGCGGTCGAGGCTGTCATGCTCGTCGCGTCCGGCCATCGCCAGCACGTCGGCGAAATTGAACATGCCCGGCGAATTCTCCTCGCCCATGCGGATGACGATCTTCAGCGCCGGCAATTTTTTTGCGTTGAGTTCACCGGGTGTCGCAGTCGCGATCTCGGGCGCCAGTGTCTCGATCATGCCGAGATAGTCGGAGGTCTTGAACTTGGCGGCGGTGACCAGCGCCTTGCAGCCGACCTTGTTCAGCGCATAGTCCAGCTCGGTCAGCCGGTAGGCCGGGTTGATGTTGACCAGGATCAGGCCGATGCGCGCGGTAGCGAACTGCGTCACCAGCCATTCCCAGCGGTTGGGCGACCAGATGCCGACGCGGTCGCCTTTTTCCAAACCAAGCGCCAGGAAGCCGGCGGCCAGCGCATCGACGGTGTCGTACAGTTCGCTCCAGGTGAAGCGCTTGTCCTGGTCGACGAAGACAGCGGCATCGAGCGTGCCGTATTTGCTGACGGTGTCCGAAAGCAACGCCGGGATCGTCTGCTGCAGCAGCGGCACGGCGCGCTCGCCCGACACATGCGCCCTGCCGTCGACCGGCGCGACGAAGGTGCCGTCCTTGCGCGGACCGCGCAGGTTGGTGGCGTTCTTCAACTCGTCGAGATGGATCGGCATCGCAGTCTCCTCCGTGGACCGAGCCTATCAGCCCGGCAGGGTGGTGGAAATCCCGTCGATGGTATGGGCAGGGAGGGATGGCGCCGAAATCGGGATAGGGGGGAACCTTGCGGTTCCTCCCCTCCCACACCACCCTGCGTACGGGCCCGTACAAGGCGGTTCGGTTGGTTATGCGGCATTGGCAGGGGCGAGGAAAGCGAGGCCGATGCTTGCGAGGAAAGCGTTCGGCAGGGCAATGGCGAGCGCTGGGCTGTTGCTGATGCGCCAGGGACCATGCGCGCTGCCGGCGGTTTGTGCCGCCAGCTCGTGCCCGACGCCCCGGCGACGCAGCTCCGCAAAGCGGGTGCGCCCGCGCTTCCATTGCTTCCATGCAATGGATCGAAGCCTTCGCCTGATCCACT
>NZ_VLKT01000075.1 GCF_007830515.1 Mesorhizobium tianshanense | reverse complement strand
ATCATATCTGCAAAGTTGTGGATGACCTGGTCCGGGCTGCGCGGATCATCGATGCAGCGCGCCAGACGGTCGGCCACCCGCAGTCGTTTCTCCACCTCTGCTAGAGCCAGAACGCCACTGTCCGACGACAGCATGCCGCCGTCGAAACGGGCGACGACGGACTTGCCGCCCACTGATGACAAGCCGCTCAGCGGCAGCGTAAGATCATTCATGGCGGGTGTGGTCTCCGGAAATGATTCGGATCGGCCTTAGCAACCAAATCCTAGGTCATTTCAACGGCTTGAACCACATCCGCCAACCCGCCGTGAATTTTTCAGGCTAGGTGGTGCAGCGCCGCACTGGCGTTCTTCCGGTGCGGGCAATCGGGTTTGGCACGAGAGGAAACCGTCGTCATTCCACGGTCCAAGTTCTCGCGTTGAGCTTGTGTCCGATTGAAGACGTCTGTGTTCGAAGTCCGAGCGTGTCGACCTGTTGCTCTCGGCGGCAACAGCCGCCGGATATGAGATACTGGAGGCAAATCAAACGGACGCGTCAATACTGACGTGCGTGCACACGGCGCGCTATCTCGATTTTCTGGAAAATGGCATCTATGAATGGCTGGCCCTGCCCCATGCCGGCCCGGAAATCGTACCCAACACGCACCCCAACCGTTTTGCGTCGCATTACGCGAGCCATATTGTGGCACGCGCCGGATTCCACCAAGCCGATACGGCCTGTCCCGTCGGCCGCGGAACGTGGGCGGCGGCTCGATCCAGTGTCGACATCGCCCTCAACGTCGGTGATTTGGTTGCGCGCGGCGAGCGCCGCGCATATGGACTTTGCCGCCCTCCCGGGCATCACGCCTGTACGGAAATGGCTTGGGGTTTGCTACCTCAACAATGTGGCAGTGCTGGCCGAGTCCCTGCGGATATCAGGCGCGGAACTTAGGGTTCCAAAATTTAAAGCTGGATCAAATCGTTTCGAATGCCGCAGTGGGCAATGTCGAATCACGACGGGTTATGGAACGCATGGCATGTCCCATGATCCAAAGGACGACTTCGACCATCCACTTAAGGCAGTTGATGATCCATTGCGACGCCAAGTCCTTTACAGGATTACCTTTCTAGATTGGCAGCGAAAACGTTAGCACATCCACTGTTGCGTCTTTCTGCGGAAATCGGAATCGGGTGTCATCAGCTACTACAGGGACCTATGTAGGCTTTACGTCGAATGTCTCCTCCCATTCGTTCGGCGCGTTCCCCTCTGGAGGTTTTAACCTTCATAATTGGCCGGGCTTACAGTCCGGCCTTTTTTATTGAGCATAAGTGCGCAGTACGACGGCGTCACGTGGCGCGCTCGCGCAGTCCTACGATGCTGAGCCGAACCCTGTGAGCTTCATAATTCCGTTATGACGGTTCCATACACAGAAGAAGGGCTTTTGTTTTTTGGGGCGCACCTCCCTAGGAAAAGGATGGAACTATGTCCAAGATCACCGGCAAGACCGAGACGATCGAAAACGTCGCATCCGCCGCCTTCGATCCGTCTAAGGCTACCGAGCAAGTGCGCTCTGTCGCCGAACAGGGCGTCGAAAAGTCAAAGGAAGCCCATTCCGAATTGAGATCGGGTGCCGAAACAACTCAAAAAGCTCGCGAGTCGACTTTTGAAATGGTCAAGACCGGCAACGAGGTGTCCCTGAGCGCAGTTGCGGCTCTGCGCGCCAATGCTGAAGCCTACTTCACGCACCTCGAAGCACTGGCTGGCGTGAAGTCGCTGTCTGAGTTCGTCGAACTGCAGACTGCTTTCCTGCGCAAACAGATTGAAATGTCTGTCGAGCAGACCAAGAACTTTCAGGCCGCGACCATGAGAGCGGCCGAGGATGTATCCAAGCCGATCAAGGACGCCTTCGAGAAGGCTTTGAAGGAGCTGAAGGCGGCCTGACTGCTTCACGCGACGCGAGACCGAAGGTCAATACCTTCTCCGCTGATCGCCTAGGGAAGACCGGCACCTCGCGCCGGTCTTCTTCCATTTTCCAGGAAGCGCGGCGGTACTGACCTGCCACGGGGTAATTTCCTCCATCTGAGATTAGCGTCCGGCCTCGATTGAAGGGCGGACAGGTGAAGAGAAAGCGGTTTACGGAAGAGCAGATCATCACGGTTTTGCGTGAGCATGAGGCGGGGGGCAAAGGCGGGTATATCACGCCAACAACAGCCTTATCCTGGTCAATCTCATGCGCGCCAACCGCCGTGCCGGATTGTGGAACCCCTCGCGGGTGGCTTCTACAACAAACACCAAGGTTATCAGATCGAGCAAGAAGTCGTCGATGGCTTGAGCGAGTGTTTCTGACTCACCTTTGAACTGACCCAGCAAAACACGCGCCGTATCGATCGCATCCGCGCTGGGCGCATCGATTAACGCCTCGATCCTCTCGGAACAATCCAATTTCGAAACTCCCCCAAAGCCCTTGCCAGGGTGGTTATGCACGAAAGGTGGCAACGTGAACCACCCGGCTGACCCAGCGGCCCGGCGAATAAAGGCGTCACGCGGCGCGTCGACAATGGCTGCCGTGGGAGAAAGAAGCTCGCCGTCCCTGAGAGCCTGACTCGAAACTCGGTTAGGCACGACGCGGAGCTGCCCTGCGGCGAAGCATGAGGCGGATCGACGCGATGAAGATCCACGCCTCGGCGCTGGCGATGGTCGCCTCGAAGTCCTTGGCGAGCCGGCGACAACGTCCCAGCCAGGCGAAAGTTCGCTCGACGACCCATCGTCGCGGCAGCACCTCAAAGCCTTTGGCCGTGTCGGAGCGCTTGATGATTTCGATGGTCCACGTGCCCAGATCGGCCAGAGCCTGCGTCAGTTTTTCTCCGGCATAACCGCCGTCGGCGAATAGATGGCGCAACCACGGGTAAAGCTGTCGAATGGAGGCGATGACGCCGACTGCCCCATCCCTGTCCTGGATATCGGCCGTATGCACCGTCAGCCCGACCAGGTGCCCCTCGGTGTCGGTGATGATATGGCGCTTGCGGCCTTTGATCTTCTTGCCGGCGTCGTAGCCACGCAGACCGGCAACGTCCGTGGCCTTTGCCGATTGGCTGTCGATGACGCCGGCGCTCGGGCTCGCCTCGCGACCGAGGGCGAGGCGTGCCGCGGCCACCAGGTGGAAGTTGATGGTCCTCCACAGCCCATTGTCTCGCCAGGCATAGAAATAGCGTTGAACCGTCGAAACCGGCGGGAAGCGGTCCGGCAATGCCCGCCACTGGCAGCCCGTCCAGGCGATATAGAGGAGCGCGTCCACGACTGCCCGCAGCTCGGTCGTCCGCGGTCGTCCTGTCGCCTTCGCTCCAGGCATGAACGGCTCGATCAACGCCCATTCCCTGTCCGTCAACGCGTTTGCATCCCGCTGCCCCGCGCGGCAATATTGCCGGCGGGTGGCCTCCGTCCAACCCATGTCGTGATCCTGCTCAAGTCTAGACAACTCAAGCGAATCACAACGGACGGGGCCACTCAACCGCTTCCACGCCCAATCCCGAATTTCGGGTCAGGCTCTGAGACTCTGAAGGCGCCATCCTCATTACAAGGATCGACCACATGGTCCGTTAGGTTCATCTGCCTTCGCGACCGCCGCTTTGACGTCGCTGGTCCATGCACAATGCGCTGACCAGGGCGTGTCGATCCGGGCCTTGCGGTCTTTCGCATTTGCTGCGTCTATATCCGGACCCAATATGAACCGGTCCGGCTTGATTGCCGAACCAAACGCGTTGCGAACTTTACAAGGAATACTCATATGGCGACCGGAACGGTGAAGTGGTTCAACAGCACCAAGGGGTTTGGATTTATTCAGCCCGACAATGGCAGTCAGGATGTTTTCGTCCATATTTCCGCTGTCGAACGCGCGGGCCTCTCGACCCTCACTGACGGCCAGAAGATCAACTATGAGATCGAACAAGACCGCCGCACTGGCAAGTCCTCTGCTGGCAGCCTCAGCAAAGCTGGCTGAATTTTCTCCTGCGTCCCGGCAAGAGCCGGAAGGACGCGGCAAGTCCCGGATGTACTGACGGCCGCTCGATAAGAGTGGGTGAGAACATGGCTCGACCGGAAGGCGGGGCAGAAGATTGCTTGCAAGCCGTCGCGAATTCCATGTGAAACAAGGCTGTTTGCAAGGGAAGGCGGGGTTGGTTCCCCGCCTTTTCATATTCCGCGCAGACTATGCCGGTGGCTGCTGCGCGCCAGAACGAACCTCGAGAGATAAAGTCAGGCTGCGACCTTCTTGCGGGTCTGCTTCGCCGGCGTCGGCTTTTCCGGCTCTTTCGGTTTGCGGCCGAGACCCATCGTCTTGGCCAACGCCGAGCGCGCGGCGGCGTAATTCGGCGCAACCATCGGATAATCCGCCGAAAGACCCCATTTGGCGCGATATTCGTCCGGCGTCACCCCATAGTGGGTCGACAGATGGCGCTTTAGCGATTTGAACTTCTTCCCATCGTCAAGGCAGATGATGTAGTCCGCTGTCACCGACTTCTTGATCGGTACAGCAGGCTTAAGAGCCTCCGGCTTTTCTGCGTAGACGCTTCCGGCCGTGCCTTTCAGTGCCGCGTGCACTTGGCCGATCAGGGCAGGGAGATCGCCCACCGGGACCGGATTGTTGGAGACATAGGCTGAGACAACATCGGCGGTGAGCTCGATGAGGGTCTCGATGTTGTTGTCGGCTTCTTCTGTCATGAAACTCTCCGGGTGGTTTGAAACACAGTCGGCGAAGTGTCGCTACATAGTGGCGGTTGCCGCTGAAAGCAATAAAGCCCCTGCAGGACTACTGCGATGCTCGTCCTGCACTGCGGTAATAGCGACGCATCCCGCCGTCGTGCGAAGCGCGTCTCGGCCATAAGCTATGGATAGAATTCATCAGTCATCTCGAAACGAAGCGGGCGATTTCTGTTTCGCCATCCTCTCTTGGGGAACGTGAAATTGATGGCCGAACAGTCCTCCGGAAACCGATGTGCAGCCACACGGTCTTGAGCTTTTTGCAATTCATTCCTAACCTGGAGTTGAATGGCCTGGAAGGTGCGCATATCGCCTCGAGCGGGCGCTTGCTGACGATGTTCGGAATGTCGTCTTATGGACCGATGTTTCCCATCCGCTTAGCCGGGCTGTCCAAACGAAATTCTCGATCTTCCGATTACTTATTTCCGGAGCCCGATATCGTGATGAAATACCCAGACGTTGAACCAGGTCTCAAAGAGGAAGTCCCCTGGTCGGACAGCCTGACCGCCTACGACAAGGAGCACTTCACGACCTACATGAGGTTCCTGGATGCATCCGCCGACGATGCCAGCTACGAGGAGATGGCGAAGGTCGTCCTCGGCATCGATCCGGGGGAAGAACCGGAGCGCGCGCGGAAAGCCGCGCGAAGCCATCTCGATCGGGCGAACTGGATGGTGACGACCGGTTACAAGGAATTGTTCGCGGATGAGGGCGAACGGGCGGCGACACGCTGCGCTTGTCAACAGCAGACGTGATCACGGCGTCCGCCACAACATGACAGCCGGGGGCTGCCGGAATTCGGTTCAAATTGGAAAATCTCGGTTAGTTCGAACGCCGGAGCGGGCGGAGCTTTGGTCCCGGATGCCGCGCGGACGGCAGGCGCATCCAAGAGATCCCGGCGGCTTGGCGACCATCAGGTGAACTTTGACCGGTTGCGGGTGCGAAACCGCATTGGCATATGAGCGCCCAATAGACTGCCAAGCCACGCTCGAGACAGCCTGCAGAATGGTCGGCTGCCGAACTGTGATACTCGGGCTCCCCGCCCGAAAACTGCACCAGAGGACTACAACCAGCCCGCTGCTTTCCTCTTGAAACTGTCATCGCCCTGACAACACATTCTGCAATGCTCGGCGGGTGTCGATGAGGCGGCTCATCACGCAAACTAGCTGTTCAGCAGGTCGGGAGGAACGAATGAACCCTGAGGCTTTCCGCAGCCCAGTTTTCGTTAAGCGTGCAACGTATATCGTGCAAGAGATTGCCAGCCTGGCGGACGCTATCGATTTCCTCAACGAATGGCCAGAAAACCGCAGAGATCTGATCCACGAAGCCGCCCTCAAGGCGTGCTATGATGCATACGACGGACGAAAACCTGTAAGCGCAGCGCGCAACGCCTTTTTCGGCTTTGCGAAACGGGCGGCCATTTTGGAAGATGCAACCTCCGCCATGCAGTGGCTCGCTGCCTGCAACTCGGGCAGTGGAAAAGTGCAAGCGTAGGCGTAGGCGACGGATGTCAGGCTGGCGCGGGACCGGTCGAGAGGGCATTGTGTCGACATTTCACAGATCGCAGCGGAACCGTTCGGCTGGGCAAAGAAGAACGATGTCTATTGCCGCATGATGGCCTTGGGGGGCGGTAGAGATGACCGGCTTGAGCAAATTTGAGAGGCCGGTCGTTGTTCAGGTTAGCCGTCACAGCTCAGAGCGTATCGTGTTCGATGTCAATGACGCGGCTGCTATTTTGCGCCGTGATCTTAACCGGAAGACCGAGAAACGGAAGGTAGCGATGGACGCCTGTCTGCAGGTATTGCGTGGCGAAGCTCATCCACCATCTGCTCGAAGAGCTTTCGTGGCAGCCGCGCTCGAAGCAAAAATTCTGCGCAGCGATTAAAAAAACTGGGACGCTCAGGAATTTCGTTCATCTTCGCATTGCCTCTCGTTTCTGCCGAGAGTTTGTGGGGCTTCCAAGCGCCGATTTGGCCGGTTAGGGTTTGCAGGGGCGCAAACAACCGGATGAACGAACGGGATGATGCTGGAAAAACTGCGCGCCTGTTGGGGGTTTACCCCGACCGTCGATAGGAACGTCGCCCTGGTCGAAGCGTTTCTATGGGCAAGCGCTTCGCCGACCTGGCGCAGGAACATGGCTTGTCGCCAACGAGGGTGCGCCAAATCATCGAGAAGGCCGATCTGCTCGTGGGCGGCATCGTGACCAAGGCTGAACCGTCCAAGGCCTCGCCTCGATCCGATTTCATGGTCGATTATCCGTATGTGTGGAACCTGGCCGAGATGCACCGGCTCGGTAGCGTCACGCCGCATCATTTCTTTAAGGAGTTGGAACGCGCGGGATCGCTGGAGCGGCTGGTCGACAAGATGAAGCGGTTGCCCGGGGGCGCACGAACGACCCGTGAGCTGGCGCGCCTCGTGTGGCAAAAGGAGAGGGGCGAGAGCCCATGGCCTGCAATGAAGCGATCAAGCATTGCGATCGTGCAACCAAGCTGCCCAGCCGACCATCCGGACCGCGGCCTTCAATGCCAGCTCGCCTTGGAACCGACCTTCCAGGAATTGGTTGAGCGCGCAGCGGAATCCGGCTGGAGCGAGGACGAGATAGCCTACGCGCTCCTCGAGCTCGCCGGCGCGCGCCTCAAGAGCAACTCTGCCAATCGCGAGACTGAGAGGGCGATTGACCGGGCCAGGGCAACGAGATGAGCAGCATCGTCAAGAAGCTTCGCCTGACCCGATATGAACGTCGCTGCGCCAATGAGTTTGCCGGTGAAGCTGACCCCGGCCGAGTCGGGCTTGAGAGCATTCTCGTCGTGGCGGAATGGCTTTCCTTCATCCGCTCACTGCGGCTTCCCACCACGCTGATCAGCGGCACCGGCGCGCCAACGGTAGAACGCTTGCATCAACGGATCCGCAGCACGTATTGGACGTATTGACGACCGGCATTCAACTGAATATAGAGGCCGCGCCAGCTAAATCATGACTTGGATAGTCAAGAAAGCCAGCCCTGACCGATTTGCGAGAGACAGGCTGGCCAAGATGCAATATTGCCTCCTTTCCCCCACCCGTTTGGTTCCCACGGAAGAGGTTGACCCGGACAGAGTTACGGAGCTGCAGGAGCAAATCCTGCTGGCCGGCTGCTGGACGGTCCCGATCACAGCACAGAAAGATGCGCTATTCGTGATGGACGGCCATCACCGGCTGACTGTCGCCCATCGCCTGGGGTTTGCGGCGGTACCGGTGATCCTTTTGGACTACGGCACGGTGCGGGTGGAGAGCTGGCGTGCAGGCGAGACATTCACCCCCGCGTGCATATTTGCGATGGCCCGCAGCGGCCGAAAATTTCCCTGCAAAACGACGCGGCATATTTTTGACCGAAGCCTTCCCGGTTGCAATGTTCCGCTGGAAAGCTTGCGCCGCGTCGATCCGGTAGACCACATGTTGGCAACCGCGCCAAGGGCGTGGTCATGACGCTGCATTGCCACAAGCTTGGCGCGGGTCTGCCCCCGATTCTGCGGCCGTCTACGGCTGAACTGTTGGCCCGCGATACACAGCGTCTTGCGGAATGGGTCGCGCGACATGGCTCGCCGCTCAATCTGATCTGGCCCGATGAGCTGCAGGAGAACCTTGCGGCACTGAGGGTCGTGTTGACAGAAAGCGATGTGGCGCATGCGGTTTATTACGGGGCGAAAGTCAACAAGTCGCCGGGGCTGATACAGGCGGCGCTCCGCGCGGGCGCCGGGATTGATGTCTCGAGCCTCTACGAATTGCGCGACGCCAGGCAACTTGGCGCAGACGGCGCACGGCTGGTGGCCACGGGACCGGCGAAGACGGCGGCGTTTCACAGTGCGCTTGTCGGCTGCAGCGCCCTGACATCGGTGGATTCGCCAGAAGAGCTGGACGACCTCGTCAACTGCCTGCCGGCGAACGGAAATGTCCAGCCGATCCTGCTCCGGTTGCGGCCGACGGGACAAGCCATGAGCCGCTTCGGCATGCCGGCGGACGCAATCCGACATTGCCTGTCGCACATTGCCGGCGACGGCAGGCTGCGCTTCGACGGGCTGCACTTTCATGTAAGCGGCTATCGCTGGGAGTCCAGGGTGGAAGCGCTCGAGGAAGCCGCTGGCCTGATCAGGGAGGCGCGGGCCCTTGGGTTCTCGCCGCGCTTGATCGACATCGGCGGCGGTATGCCGATCCAGTACGTCGATCAAATGGCCTATCAGAATCATTTGAAGGCACAGACGCCCGATGACTACCGCACCGGAACCGTGCCAGCCTCGTTCTATCCCTATGGTGGAGCGCTTTCGGCGGCCGACTGGCTGCGCCAATTCTTGCGCGCTCCCATGGCCAAAGGCTGCAGCATCGCCAGCTATCTTGCCGATGAGGGCCTGGTGCTGGGGATGGAGCCCGGGCGCGCCCTGTCGGATCAGGCGGCCATTTCCGTCTTCCGGGTGTCGAGAGTGAAGGCCCTCGACGCTGACGCCCATGTCATCTTTATCGAAGGCAGCAGCTTCAGCGCTTGCGAGACATGGTTCGCATCCGAATTCCTGGTCGACCCCATCCTGGTGCCAGTCACGCCGCCGTCTGCCGCGGCAAAGTCCATACGAGGCTATCTGGCTGGCCACAGCTGCCTGGACGAGGATGTGCTCTGCAACCGGTGGCTCACATTTCCCGTGGCCCCGCGGGCAGGAGACCTTCTGGTTTACGCCAACACCGGCGGCTACCAAATGGACCTGCTTGAAAACGAATTCCATCGCCACCCGATGCCGAGCCGCCTGTGCGTGGTTCAGGATGCACATGGGCAGCCAGCACTCGTCCCCGACACAATTGGAGAGACATAAATGCTCTGCACGACCACAACCCAGCTGATCGGCCAGACACCGGTCATGTCGATCGCCGTGCCCGACCGCGACACCACGCTAGTGCTGAAGATCGAGAAGAACAATCCCGGCGGATCGATGAAGGATCGCATGGCGCGCAGCATGGTGCTTGCGGCGATCGAGGACGGGCGCCTTGCCCCCGGCGGCACGATCGTCGAATCCTCGTCCGGTAACACCGGCATCGGGCTAGCGCTGGCTGCACTGGAGTTCGGCCTGCGCTTCATCGCCGTGGTCGATCATCACGCCGCCCCGGACAAGATCCGCATGATGCGCGCGTTGGGCGCCGAAATCCGCTATGTCGAAGGCGATTTCCCCGAAGACGAAGTGGCCGTGGTCGAGCGGCAACGTCTGGCCGCGCAGCTTGGCGCGCAGCTCCCCGGGGCGCTGTTCATGAACCAGTCCGACAATCCCGCAAACCCGGAAGGCTATGCCGGGTTCGTCGACGAGCTTATGGCACAGCTTCCGAACGGCATCGATGCCTTTGTCGGCTGTGTCGGGACCGGCGGTTCGATGACGGGGATCGCTCAGCGCCTCAAGCGCCACAACCCGGCCGTGCGCACGATCGCGGTAGAGCCGGCCGGTTCGATCGTGTTCGGCAAGCCCGGACATCCCTACTACCAGTCGGGAACCGGAACGCCGGCCGGTGATGAAGTCGGCAAGGTGCTCGACTATGCATGCATCGACGAAGGTGTGCAGGTCACCGACACCCAGGCCTTCGAGACCGCGCGCTATATCGCCCGGCGCAAGGGTCTGCTGGTGGGTGGCTCCACCGGCGGCACCATCTACAAGGCGTTGGAGTTCATTGCCGCAGGCAAGTTGTTCGGCACGGTCGTCACGCCGGTAGCCGACGGCGGCGAAAAATATCTCGGTTCGGTTTTCGACGATGAATGGATGGCAAAGCGCGGCTTGCTGGATCCGGCAATTGCCGACCAGTTGGATGCCTGGCTGACCGCAAGGGCACGCGCGGCATGAAAGTGACGATTTGCGGCGCGGGCCGCACCGGGCATTTGAACGCCGTGCTCTTCAAGCAGCGTCCGGGCATTGCCGTTTCCGTCTTTACCGCCTCTGCCGCGGTTGCCGAAGGATGGGCAAGCGGCGACGACATCTGGCAGGCACACACGCCGGACGGTAACGTCCTGAGCGCGCGGCCCGACTATGTCGGCACCGACCCCACCAAGGCGTTGCAAGACGCGGACATGGTTATCGTGACTCAGCCGGCCCAGGCGCGGCCGGCGCTTCTAAGCCAGATCGCTCCTCACCTTCCGCAGAGCAAAAAGGTGTTTCTCGGCGCGATCCCCGGCTTTTGCGGTTTCGACTGGCTCGCGGCGAAAACCCTTTCGGGCCACGACAATGTGGTGATCTGGGGCATGAAGGACGTTCCCCATACGGCCTTTGACCTGGTTCCGGGCAGGCGCGTGCGTATGGGTGGCGCCAAGGCGCAGCTCTTTGCCGCCCTTCATCAGCGCGAAAGCAGCGCCGACCGCGCTGTGCTCGCCGAAATGCTCGCCCGGCTCTTCGACGCGCCCGTCGCTATGCTGCAGAATTATCTGGAAATCACGCTGACGCCGGGCAACGCACTGATGCACCCAGCCGTGCTTTATGCCCTGATCGGCCCTGGCGCGCCGTGGCAGAACAGACCCTTTGACGAACCCATATGCTGGTGGAGCGACTGCCCGCGCGCTGGCGCCGAGCTATTGGAGACCTGTGACGCGGAAAACCAGGCGATCCGTGGTGCGATCGAGGCGCGTCTCGGTATTGATCTAAGCACTGTGAAGCCGCTCCGGCAGGAACTGATCGAGGCTTATGGCAGCCAGATCGAGTACGACCGCACCATGTATACGCTTCTGCGCACGAACCGCGCCTATACGGGCATTCGCGCGCCGCTCGTGCCCAATCCGCACGGGCCCGGTCTTCTCATCGATCGCGAGAGCCGCGCTTTCCACGAAGATATCGCCGTTGGTCAGGCCTTGCTCGTGGAGATGGCCGCGCGGCTGAATGTGGCAATCCCGGCCATTGCGAAGACCTATCACTGGGCGCACCGCTATCACGGAGGGCTAGCCGAGGGTGCACCAGCCTATGTGCCCGCCGACTGGCCGGAGGCTGCCTGATGGACGAGAGGACTTCTTCCGCGGCAGATGCCGAAGGCCAAGCGCGCGATGCGCGGCTTTGGACGGATGCATCGCGCAATGCGCTCGCTCGGCTGGTTCGCTGCCTGTTTGCGGAACGTCTTCTTGAACCGAAGACTTTGCTGTGGGCGGGCGACGGCCGCCAGGCGTGGTTACCCATCTGGCCTTCGCGCCGGGTCCTGCATTTCACCGACCTGCGCCGTGCGCCTGCCGGAACATTGCAAAATCGCGGACACATCGAAGTGCTGGACGGAACCGGTGCCCGGCATCGGCTCGATGATCCTTCCGCCCTCATTAGGGAGGTCGCGCCCGCCTTGGCGATTTCGCCTGCGCCGGACGGCCTGGAGCATCTTTTGCGCGATGTCGACAACAGCATGGGCAACGATGTCCTGGCGCGGCGCCACAGGGAAGGCTGGAGCGCCGAACTGCGCCAAAAAATCGCCGAGGCAGGCGCGCTCGGCTTTCTTGCCTATCTTGAGCAGAGCCTGCCGCCGCACTTGGCGACCATGACGCTTGATCAATGGGGCGCGCTCGAAGGCCATCCCTTTTATCCGACATGGAAGGCCAAGCCCGGCCTGTCGCCGCAAGATGTCGGCGCCTTATCGCCCGAGTTCGGTGCCCGGGTGCGCCTGCGCATCGCCGCGCTGCGCAAGGACTGGGCCTATGTGGAGATGATGCCGCATGTCGGCAGCTATTCTGAATGGTTTTCACAAAACTTTCCCGATCTCTGGCGCGACTGGGCCGAAGGCTTGAAGGAGCGCGGAAAATTGCCGGACGACTGGCTCCCTCTGCCGGTTCACGAATGGCATCTGGAGAATTTCGCGCGCCGGGAATTCGCGTCCGAGATCGCATTCGGCGTATTCGAACCCGAGGGCCCGGAGATCGTGACGCTGCCGTCCATGTCGTTCCGCACGATGCTCCCGGACACATATGAGCCCAGACCATTCATCAAACTGCCTGTGGCCATCTGGCTGACCAGTGAGCAGCGCACCCTGCAGGCCAAGTCGATCCATATGGGGCCTCGCCTCAGCGCTCTGATTTCGGGCATCCTGGCACAGGAGGAGGATCTCCGCGATACGCTTGAGATTTTCACTGAAGAAGTCGGTGCAATCCTGCGCCATCGCGAAACGGGCGACGAGCATCCGGGCCGATTCTTGTCGGTGGTCTTCCGCAATACCGACGCTCTGGCGCGCACCGACGGGCTGATGCCGGTGACCGTCGCAGCCCTTCTGACGGCAGGCCCTTTGAATGACCGCCCGCTCATTTGCGAACTGATCGCCAGAAACGGCAGCGAGACCGAGGCGGACGTCGCGGCGTTCTTCCGTGCCTATGCGCGCACCGTCATCCGGCCGACCTTGGCCATGTATCTGCTATACGGGATCGCCTTTGAGGCGCATCAGCAGAACAGCCTGGTATTGTTCGACCATGCCGGCCACCCACGAAAGTTGCTGATCCGCGATTTTGGTGACGGCCGCAGCTTCGCGCCCCTGTTGGAGGAGCGCGGCTATCATCTGAAACCCTTCACCCGGAAGGGGATTTTGCCCACTACGTTCGACGATGACATCAGCCTCGTGCGTTCTTTCGTCATCGACGCCTGCTTCGTCTGTCATCTCCACGAGATCGCCCTGTGCCTGAGCGAGCAATATGAGATGGTGGGCAGCGGCTTGTGGCGCATCCTGCGGGAGGAGACTGAAAAGGCATTTGAGGCGCTCAGGCCGCGCATGTTGTCCGATACGTTCTGGCAGCAGGAGCGCGCGGCCTTTCTCGAAAATCCGTGGCCGACACGCTCTGTGCTGCGCATGCATCTGGAGCGGTACCGCGACTATCGGGTCGAGCACGAACTGCCCAATCCTTTGGTGGAAGCGGAATGACGGACGCCTCCGCGGCCCTCCGCAGTTTCGGGCCGGTTTTCGCACTGCTGTTCGCTCTGCAATTCGTATCCATGGGCGCGATGGAAATGAGCGGGCCGTTCTGGCCAATACATATCAAGGCGTTGAGCCCCTCCGAAGGCGTCTTCGGTCTCGCCGGTATCGGCGTCTATGTCTGCCCGATGCTCGGCATATCGCTCACCAGCGCATTCTGGGGGCGCATGGGGGACCGCTACGGCAATCGGCTGATGATGGTGCGCGCATTGGCCGGCCTGGCGATCACGCAACTGCTCATCGCCTTTGCGCAAGATGTCTGGACAATTCTTGCCCTGCGCTTTCTGCAGGGCGCCTTTGCCGGCTACATCGCCCCGGCGCAGGCCTATGGCGTGCAGGTCACCGGGGGGCGCGATCGCGTAACCCTGTTCGCGTGGCTGCAGGTGGCGACCAATGTCGGCTCGCTCGGCGGAGCATTCCTGGGCGGACTGATCCTGGATGCGCTGCCTTTCGCCGCCATCAATCTCGCGGCCGGCATGATCTGCGCCCTGTGTGCCGCCATTGCCTGGGCGAGCCTGCCCGTGCCGCCTAGCGAGGCGGTTGCCGCAAAGCCGGCAAAGGCGAAAATTACTGCCCATGCGCCCACGGGGAGTGCGCCGGTGCCGGGGCTTCTTTTGCTGATGGGCATGCTGCTCGCAAGCCGCATGGTCTTGCAGGTTCCGTTTTCCCTATACATGACGCATCATTTTGGCGCACAGCACTGGATCACCGGCCTGAGCTACGGGCTTTTGGCTCTGGGCTTTGTCGTGGCTGCGCCTTTGTGGGCGCAGCGCTTTGAGGGGCGCTCGAAATCCTATGTGCTTGGCTGGGGCGTGCTGATCTCAGCCGGCTGCCTCGCTGTCACTCATTTGGCCGGCATCACCGGATCGATTGCCTTTTTCGCAGCGCTCTATTTTGTCTGGGGCGCTTTGCTGGGAGGAACAACGCCGGTTCTCCTTTCACTCATTTCGGCGGCAACGCAAAATGACCGACAGGGTTCGATCCTGGGTCTTGCGCAGACCTGCCAGCAAAGCGCCTCGATTGCCGGGATCGTTGCCGGCGTTGCGGTCACTCAGTTTTTTGGTCTCGAAGCCGCGTTTCCGCTCGTCTCAACCCTCTACGCCTTATCATTGCTAGTGGCGCTCGGCATATGGCTCAGAGCGCGCCGTTCACCTGACGAAGGAAGTTGATCGTGAAGAGATATCGTCCGCTGTTACATGCCGCGATCGCGGCCCTTGCAGTCATGATGGCTGGTCCGGCGCCGGCATTTGCCGGGGAAACGGCGATGATGGAGGCGCAGGCGCCACTCATCGTAACCGACATCGCCGGCCGCAAGGTAAAGCTTAACGCGCCGGTCAAGCGCATGCTTCTGGGCGAGGGCCGTCAGCTTTATCTCATAGCGTCTCTGGAGCCCGAAGATCCGCTGGCTCGTATCGTTGCCTGGCGCAACGATCTGATCGAGGCCGATCCGGCGACTTACGCGCAATATCTCAAAGTCTTTCCTGAACTGGCAAAGCTCACCGCCTTCAAAGGCCAGGAAGACAGTCTGATCGACATCGAATCGGCCATCATCGAGAAGCCCGACGTGGTTCTGCTCAACCTTGAAGCCATGCGGTCCAATGAAGACGCCCAATATATCGAAAAGCTCGCGGCGCTGGACATCCCGGTGCTCTACATCGACTTCCGCCACTATCCGCTGGAAAACACCGAGCCGACCATCCGACTCTTGGGAAAGATCATGGGGCGAGAGACGCGCGCGGAGGAGATCATCGCTTTCCGCCGCGAGGCCATGGCGCGGGTCACCGACGTCCTTGCCGAAAACAAACCGGACCGCCCCAACGTCTTCATCGAGCGCATCGGCGGCTATTCCGACGATTGCTGCCTGTCATTCGGCGCGGAAAATTTCGGCAATTATGTCGAGCTGGCCGGCGGCCACAATATCGGCAGTGACATCATTCCAACGACATTCGGTCAGCTCAACCCCGAGCAGGTGATCGTCGCCGATCCCGAGCACGTGGTTGTCACCGGCGCCGACTGGGAGGCCTATGTGCCCGGCGGCCGCTGGATCCCGCTTGGTCCGGGCGCCGACCCGAAGACAACGCGCAAGAAGCTCGAATGGTTCTTGACCCGCGATGCCTATACCGGCATTGCCGCACAAAGGGCGCGGAATTTTCACGGCATCTGGCACCAGTTCTACAATAGTCCTTATGAATTTGTCGCGGTCCAGCAAATGGCAAAGTGGTTCCATCCGGACCTGTTTGCCGACCTCGACCCGGACGCCACCTTTGCCGAATATCATCGCCGGTTCCTGCCCATCGACTACCATCCCGGTTACAGCACCAGCCTTTCCGATGGCCCGTCATGACGGACATGCGGACCGAAACAGTGTCGCTGTCGGGTCACGGCGCCTATAGAGCGCTCAGCCTCAGGCGCCAGGCCATTCTCCTCATGCTGACCGTCGGCCTTTGCGCTGCATTTGTCGGCGATATCGCGACTGGGCCAGCTCGCTATGGGTTGGGAGAGGTGGTCCGTACCCTTGTCGCACCGGCTGAAGCCGATGCGCAGATGCGCGTCATTGTCTGGTCGATCCGCATGCCGTCCGCGCTCATGGCGATGGTGGTAGGGATGGCTTTGGCCATCGGCGGCGCGCAGATGCAGACCATACTGAACAACCCGCTGGCGAGCCCATTCACGCTGGGCATTTCTTCCGGTGCCAGCTTTGGAGCTGCACTGGCGCTCGCCTTCGGCGTCGCGCTGATACCCATGGCAGGCGATTACATCGTCGCGGCCAACGCCTTTGTGATGGCCATGGCCACGGCCTGCCTCATTCATCTGGCAAGCCTCAGGCGCGGCGCCTCGATCCAGACCATCGTGCTTTTGGGCATCGCGCTCGTCTTCAGCTTCAACACAGCACTTGCCATCATCCAGTATTTCGCCGCCGATCAGGCAGCCGCGGCCATCGTCTTCTGGACCATGGGAAGCCTGACCAAAGCGACCTGGCCGAAATTGGCCATCACCGCACTGGCGGTGGCGCTAACACTGCCGGTCTTCCTGCGCCGGCGCTGGCAATTGACGGCGTTGCGGCTTGGCGAAGCGCGCGCGGCAAGCTTCGGCATACCTGTGCGCCGCCTGCGGCTTGAGACCCTGATCCTCGTCTCTCTTTTGTCGGCGATCCCGGTGGCCTTTGTTGGAACGATCGGCTTTATCGGTCTGGTCGGGCCGCATATCGCCCGCATGATGGTCGGCGAAGACCAGCGCTTCCTGCTCCCGGCGAGCGCGCTCACAGGCGCGCTGATCATGTCGCTGAGCTCGGTTCTGGCAAAAATCGCCGTGCCCGGCGCCGTGCTGCCCATCGGCATCGTCACCGCAGCGATCGGCCTGCCCGTCTTCCTGTATCTGATCCTGAAGGGCGGAAAAGAAATATGGTAGTGCTGAGTACTGATCGCCTTGGCGCCCGGTTCGGTTCGCGCCAGGTGCTACGCGATGTGACACTACCGCCCTGCCACGGCGGCGAGGTGGTGGCCGTCATCGGCCCCAATGCGGCAGGCAAGTCCACCCTGTTCCGGCGCATCGCTGCCATTCTTCCGGGACCCGGCGATTGCCGGCTTGAGGGTGTGCACGATTCGGATCGCGCCGTCGCCTATATGCCGCAGGACCAGACGGGCACCGCGGTCCTGACCGTCTTCGAATCTGTACTTCTGGCGCGCAAACAGGTCAGCGGCTGGCGTCTGGCAGCCGCAGACCTGATGGAGGTGGACCGGGCGCTTACTGCGCTCGAAATCGGCGATCTTGCCAATGAGATCATTTCGGAACTGAGTGGCGGTCAGCGCCAGCTTGTCGGCCTTGCCCAATGTCTGGTGCGCGAACCGCAAGTGTTGCTTCTCGACGAACCAACCAGCGCGCTCGATATGCACCGGCAATTGGAGGCCATGCGCCGCGTGCGCAACTTGGCGCAAGACACCGGCATGCTCGTGCTGATCGCTCTGCACGACCTCAATCTGGCGCTGAAATTCGCCGACAAAGTCGCAATCCTGTCAGGCGGAACCTTGCATGATTTCGGCCCGGCGGGCGAGGTCCTGACGCCGGAGAACCTCGCCGCGACCTTCCGCATCAGGGCGCGCGTCGAACCCTGCTCGCAGGGCAAGCCCCACCTGATAGTCGACGACGCGATTTGACAGGCAGCGCTTCACGCGGCCCTGACATCAGAAATCCGTCGTCATTGACAGCTTCACGGTCAGCGGCGCGCCCTGCGCCAGGGTGCCGTAGCTGGCGACACCGGCCCAGTAGTCGTTGTCGAATACGTTCTCGACCGAGGCCCGGAACGTGACGGGCCTGTCGTTGATCTCGGTGAGATACCGGGCACCCAGGTCGAGCCGCGTCCAAGAGGGAATCTCCTGTGTGTTCGCCGCATCGACAAATTGGCTGCCGGTGTGGATGACGTTGGCCGCCAGCGTCAGCCCGGGTAGGAAGGGCGTATCCCATTCCGCGCCGAGATTGAGTTGCACCGAAGGCACGCCAACGGGCGTGTTCCCGCGCGTTTCTGCGCTGGCTGTCTTCGTCAGCTCACCCACAAGCAGCGTGAGGCCGCCAAGGAGCCGCAATTGCGGCGTCACTTCCCCGAAGACATTGAATTCCAGCCCCCGGCTGCGTTGCTCGCCGCCTTCCACGAATACGAGATCGCTGCCGCGGGCTTCAAGCTGCCCAAAGGGCTTTTCAATCTGGAACGCACTGACTGTCACGGCCACGCGGCCGAAATCGATCTTGGTGCCAAGCTCGAACTGCCGGGACCTGTAAGGTGGTAGCGTTTCTCCGGCATTGACGGCCAATCCCGGCGCCGTGTCGCCTATGCTGAGCCCTTCGACATAATTCGCGTAAAGTGAGACGTTCTCCCATGGCTTGACGACGAGACCGACCAGCGGCGTGAGCACGCCTTCGTCGGAGGATGAAGTAACGGCGCCCGTGGTCGCATCGAAGTTCTCCGACCCGACATGCTGCCAGCGCGCGCCAAGTGTCAGCTGCACTTGTTCATCGAGCATTGAAAGCGTGTCTGCCAGAGCGAACCCGTATAATTCGTTCTCCGAGACCGTCGGCACCGAAGTCGGGGCCGGCACGTCCTGTGCGGGGCGGGAAACAGGATCATAGATATTCGTGAACTGCGCCGTCCCTGAATTGAAGCCGCGGTCAAGTCCCTGATGAAAATAGCTTGCCTGGAGCGTGACCAAATGGTCGATCCCTGCAGTGTCGAAGTGGGCGCGCAGGCCCGTTTCCGCCGTCCTTCTGTCAACGTCGAAGACGTAGTTCTGCGGCGTGACGCTAATGTCGCCCGCCGAATTCAGGATGATCGGCGTTCCAAAGAGCCGTTCAACGCGCGAATTGCCTCCGCCGGCGGCCGCAAACAGCGTGACCTCGTCGGTGAGGTCATACTCGACACGCCCCAGCAGTGACAGATCCTCGCTGGTCGACCCCTCCCAGGGTTGCTGAATGTTCAGCCGGGCGTCGGGCGCATCCGGTATTGCGAAACCGGCAAGCGGGTAGAAGGGACGCTGCGGCGCCTCGAAATCTTCCCGCTGGCCGATGACGTCGAGCGTCGCCCTCAGCCGCTCGCCCTGATAGTCAAGCGCCAAGGCGCCAACCGACACCTCGCGCGTCTGGTTGTCGATCGGCGTATCGCCTCCATGATAGCTGCCGTTGAAGCGAACGCCGAATTGGCGTTCCGCACCGAAGCGCCGGCTCACATCGACGTGCCCGCCGCCCTGCAGGCTTGAAGCGTAATCGGCCGTAAACCGCGTCAGATCGACATCGCCTGCGCGCTTGGGCACGATATTGATGGTGCCGCCCACGCTGCTGTTGGGGGAAATGCCATAGAGCAGCGCCGCCGGCCCTTTGAGCACCTCGATGCGCTCGGCATAGTCCGTGAATACGCGGTAGGCTGGCGCAATGCCGAAGACACCGTCAAAGGCGATTTCACCAAAATTGCCTTCGTTGATCGGAAAGCCGCGGATATAAAAGGAATCGAGCATCCCCCCGGACGAATGGGTGCTTCTCACCGACGGATCATTGATCATCACGTCGGCCACCGTGCGCGCGCCCTGATCCTCGATTGTCTGCGCCGTGTAGCTGCCGATATTGAACGGCGTATCCATGACGTCGCGATTGCCGAGCACGCCCATTCGCCCGCCACGCGCCACTTGTCCGCCCGGATACTCTTCTGGCAGGGTGCCTATCGTTGCGTTCAACGGCACACCACCCAGCGCCTCCACCACGATCCGCTCCAGCTGTGTCGCTTCCTGCGCAGTAGCTTCATGGACGACCATCACGACCAACGCGGCAAAAAATCCAACACGCTTTTCCATGCAAAGCCCCCTTCCATCGGCATTGACCAAGATTATTTGCCTTGCCCTGACAGGGAGCTGGGTGTGGTCGGCTAGGAGGGTTTGCTAGATAACATGACTTTTCTTGTCAACAATGAACGTGCTGCCTCGGCGCTTCTTGGTCCTCCCACCTTGTCTAGTGTCATCGACAACCTTCCCGGACACCCCGCCCGGGCGCGTTCAGTTACGGTGTCGGTAGGTCTCCTGACTGACGGGTCGTCGTCCGCCTCGGCTTTCCGGGGCTAATCCCTGTGCATGATCGAGATGGACTTACCGCCTACAGGTGCGGGGGAAGTTTCGTTTCGCGCCGATAAGGGCGCGCCGAATTCCCTGTTATTTCCTTCCGACACCCGTTCCTCGCCCAATTGGCTGGCTCGCATCAAGCGGGTCCTTTTCCGAGCCCAACACCTGTATGCCTCTTGCTGTCCGTTATGTTATTACGTTACAAGCCCATGCTACTTAACCAAGGAGAGCAGCAAATGCAAACACTATGGAGGAACGCAGCGGCGATGCTCGCGCTGCTTGCGGGAGCCAACGAAGCATTGGCCGACGAGAAAGAGGCCTGGAGTGTGTTCGTCTCGGACCACGCCGCACCGACCATCACGGCCATCGATGCGGTCAGCGGCGAGAAAATCGGCACGTTCCCCGTGAAAGGCCCCGCCACTCTTCATCGCAGCGCGAGCGGCAGGGCCGTGTTCGCGGTCCAGGGGACCGCCGGCACGGTCACGGCAATTTCGAGCGGCATCGCCTTCGACGACCATGGCGATCATGGCGACATCGACGTCGCGGCGCCGAAGCTCACCGGCACTGAGATCGCAGGCGAGAAGCCGTCGCATTTCGTCGAGCACGGCGGAGATTTCGCGGCTTTTTTCGACGGGGAAGGTGTCGCCCGAATCATCTCCGAGAAAGCGGTGCTGCAGGGCGTGTCGGACTTTCGGGAAGTGAAGACGGCCGCGCCGCAGCACGGCGTCGCAGTCGCCTATGGCTCTCATGTCCTGTTGTCCGAGCCGAACAGGGAGAAGCCGGACGAGCTACCGATCGGTATCAAGGTCGTTGACGAAGCCGGCGCACCGATTGGCGACTTGCACGCCTGCCCCGATCTTCACGGCGAGGCATCATCGGGCAACATCCTGGTCTTCGCCTGCGCGACCGGACTGCTTGTTGTGACGGATGGCGAGGGCGCACCCGAGATCACCCATCTGCCCTACGCGGACAGCCTGCCCGACGGCAAATCAACGACGCTGATCGGCGGCAGGGGTCTGCAATATTTTCTTGGCAACTACGGGGCCGACAAGGTGGTGCTGATCGACCCGACAGCCGAAAACGACGCTTTTCGGCTGGTCGACCTGCCGACGCGGCGAGTGTATTTCACAGCCGATCCGGTTCGCCCGAAATTTGCTTATCTCTTCACTGAGGATGGCCAGCTTCACCAGCTCGATGTCGTGACCGGCAAGATCGCAAACTCGCTCAAGCTGACCGATCCGTACTCGATGGATGGGCACTGGAGCGATCCCAGGCCGCGCGTCGCAGTTGCCGGCGACAGGATCGTCGTGACCGACCCGCTCGTCGGCGTCCTTCATCTGGTCGATGCGGCATCGTTCGAGAAGGCAGGTGAAATCGCCGTCGAGGGCAAGCCCTTCAACATCGTTGCCGTCGGCGGCTCCGGCCAGACCCACGAAACCGAATAGTCGCGCCTCCCAAGGCGACCTCTCGCATCCGGCCCTGCTCGCCTGGGGCCGGATGCGTCCATTACAACTTCAAACGGAAACCAACGCCATGCTCGACACAGCCAGACCCACAAAACGTCTGCCCGTCACCGTCCTTTCCGGCTTTCTCGGCGCTGGCAAGACCACCCTCCTAAATCACGTCCTCCACAACCGCGAGGGCCGACGCGTTGCCGTCATCGTCAACGACATGAGCGAGGTCAATATCGACGCCTCGTTGGTGCGCGAGGGCGGCGCGAACCTCTCGCGCACAGAGGAGCAGCTTGTCGAAATGACCAATGGCTGCATCTGCTGCACGCTGCGCGACGATCTCCTGAAGGAAGTGCGGCGGCTCTCGGAGGAAGGCCGTTTCGACTATCTGCTGATCGAGGGCACCGGCATCGCCGAACCGCTGCCCGTCGCCACCACCTTCGACTTCCGCGATGAGGACGGCGAGTGCCTGTCGGATGTCGCCCGCCTCGACACGATGGTAACGGTCGTGGATGCGGCGAACCTGCTGAAGGACTATTCCTCGCACGATTTCCTGCGCGACCGCGGCGAGACGGCCGGCCACGGTGATGACCGTGCGCTGGTCGACCTGCTCGTCGAGCAGATCGAGTTTGCCGACGTCATCGTCATGAACAAGGTCTCCGATGCTTCGCTGCACGACCTCGATCTCGCTCGCAAGATCGTCCGCTCGCTCAATCCCGGTGCCGAGCTGATCAAGACGGACTTCTGCGCCGTCCCTCTCGGCAAAGTGCTCGACACTGGGCGCTTCGACTTCGAGAAGGCCGAGCAACACCCGCTCTGGCTCAAGGAGCTGAACGGCTTCAGGGATCATGTTCCCGAGACCGAGGAATACGGTATCCGCTCCTTCGTCTATCGCGAGCGGCGGCCGTTCGATCCGATGAGACTAAAGGCCTTCGTGGGCAAGCCGTGGCCGGGCGTGGTGCGGACAAAGGGCTTCTTCTGGCTGGCGACACGGCCCCACCATGTCGGCGAGATCAGCCAGGCCGGCGCGCTGGTCAGGACCGGCAAGCGCGGCGTGTGGTGGGCATCGGTGCCGAGGCACCAATGGCCCGACCATCCCGAATGGCGCGCCGCCATGAAGCCTTATCTCGATCCGGTCTGGGGCGACCGGCGGCAGGAGATCGTCTTCATCGGCTGCGACCCGATAGACGAGGCGAGTATCCGCTCCGAGCTCGACGCCTGCCTCGTTCCAGAGCGCGACTTCATGCCCGGCCGCTGGCGCGACCTGCCCGATCCCTTTCCGAGCTGGGAACGGCAGGCGACATGAACATTGAGTCCCTTGTGGCGGCGCTGTCGCGTCCGCAGCCGCATCGCAACTGCACATGCCATTCCCGACTGAACTATCGTTCACCCCTGCATGATGGCGGTTCAATATCCGAAGATCCGGCAGCGGAGGGTAGCCGGCTACCTCCTGAAGAGGCCGATGAGCCGCGGCAATTGCATCAGAGACAACAATGATATGGGTGCGGCCGCGATGACGTCGTACGGCGAAACGATGCGTCCTTGGCCGCTTTCGCCTTCGCCATTTCTGTAAGACGTCGTGGTAACCGGCCATGCGGATGAGTTCCGATACGCAGCCGGTGCCGCTGATCAGCGGCACGTCCTATTCCTGGCGAGACCGTTTCCTGCCGTTCGCGGCAAGTCTGACCAGCCGAAACCGTTCCTCGTAGCTCGCCGCGAGTTGCTCGACTTTGTCCGCAGCGCCAACAAGCGCGCCGACGGTCGGATCATGGGAGCAGTGTGCTGAGCTCGCGAAGAGAGCCAACTTGCATCGCTGACAGCGATCAGGCCGGCGCCCGGCGCAGTGCAGCCGGCAACCTCCGGCACTCGATAATCTGGTCATCGAGAAGGTCCACTATCCAGTCATGGTGACGCTCCGGGATTTCCATCCGCGCCTCCTCAAGCCTGTTAATACAGCGTGCGTGAGACGTTGATTGCCCAGGGCGCCAAGGACTCGATCGGTCAATTCGGTCCCATCGTCGCCGATGTCGGGCTGATGTCTTCATCGAGAAATTCCGGTCGCCTGTTGAGCGCTTCAATCTCCGCAAAATAGAGTGAATGCGTCGCTGTCCGGATAAGAGAACGCGATCTTTCCACGTTCGGCAGGCGTTCCATGACGAACCGGACGGCATTCTTGAGGCTCGTGCCGCGGATGCGTGTCGTGACAGTTTTGTTGCCGTGATCAGGGGAAAGTGTGAGAACCGTCGCCGGCATTTTGGGGTCGACGTGCAACATCTTCGGACCTCCGTGAAAACTCGAGCGATACGTATCACCGGCACGTGTCGGCTGTTTGACGGCAGCGAAATCACGAAGAGATTCGGCGTGGCATGACGGACAAGCGTCAACTCATGGAGCCGCCGGTTAGATGCCGTGACTCCGAAACGGATTGCGGCCGAATGAAAGGCCAGCGCGCGCTATCGGCTTCTGTGGCGTCAGGATGCTCGTGCACTAAACCAGCAAGTCACCCGTCATCGCGAACACGACGCGACAGTTCTCCAAGCGTTTGGACGAAATGATGCTTGCTGACGGCGGTATGGGCAGGCTTTGCGTGTCCGGCTGAACAAAGCCCGCCAGCCAAAAGGAAAAAGATCGGCGGCAGGAGGTGCTGGCCGATAGCCCCGGAAGACGGCGGGTGGATGTGCCGCCTACCGGTATTTTTCCCATCGCCTCAGTCCCCGAAACGCGGATCCCGGTTTTCGGAAATGATCGTGGTCAAAAAGAATGTCAGGCGACCTTGAGTTCCTTGAAAGCCTTCTCGAAGGCCTCCTTGACCGGCTTGGACACTTCCTCGGCGGCCTTGGCGGTCACGGCCTGGATGTCCTTGGCCTGCTCGACGGTCATTTCGACGCGCTTGCGCAGGAAGACGGTCTGCAACTCCACGACTTCCGACAGCGACTTTGCGCCAACCAGGGCTTCGAGGTGCGAGAAGTCGGCTTCGGCATTGGCGCGTAGAGCGGCAATCGTCTTGAGCGACAGCTCGTTGCCGAGAGCCTTCTGGGTCGTCTCGGCGCCGGTCTTCAATTTCGAAAAGGCTTCCTTCGACTGCTCGACGCCCTTTTCGGCGACAGCGCGGAACTGGTCGGTAGCCTTGGACGCGTCGAAGGTCGGAAATGCGGCGTTCTCGATGGTGTCGGTGGTCTTGTCAGCGGTCTTGGACATGTTTGCCATCCTTTTTGGGTGGACGGCCCTGCACTAAGCCGTCTCGTTCATTTACGAAGCTGACGTAACGGAATTATGAACCCGACATAGCGTGCATTGCACTACGATTTGCCACAGGCGCTGACCGACGCCGAATTTTCGCGCAGGCGGGGCGTTCCGTTTGTGAATCACCCGAGTTGAACCTCGCTGGACCCCGCCAAGATCTACCCACCGCTCCAATTCCTTGGCTTAGTTGGCAGTTTGCGGGGGTCCCGATCGGCATCGATCGGGGCTTGCGCCATATGGCAATTTCTCACCAAATCGGCATGTTGTATTATGGATGGGGTCCCGCTTGGGAGCTTCACAATCGCCATTTTCGCGCATCGGGATACACGGTTTTTTGCGGTCGACATCGGTCGCCGCATGATGGAGGTTCGCGGGAGGAGCCTTCAATGTGGACGACGCACTTTGCTGAGTCAGCGGTGCAACCCATCAGCGGAATGGCTCGGCCCCCACCTCCCTGCCGGAGCGCTGTTGTCGACCCTTTGCCGTCACCGGCTCGGTAGGCAAGCAGACGTCCGTGCTTTGCAGGGCCTCACCCCTCCTCTAGGCCAAATTTTTCGACCGCAAAATCCAGGAACGACCGCAGCTTTGGCGTGATCCGCCGATCCGGTGCGTAGAGGATGTGAAGCGGCCGGCTTGGAACGGCGTAGTCAGGCAGTAGGGGGACCAGCTTCCCGGTCGATAATGCCTCCCGGACAAGCGCCTCCGGCTGCATCAGCACACCCAGACCAGCGAGTGCGAGCGTCAGGAGCGCCTGGCCGTTATTGGCAACGGTGCGGCACTTCACCTCAATTACCTCCTCGCCGTCCGGGCTTGTGAAGCGCCATCGGTCGCGCGTGGAGCCGTAGGCGAAGCCGAGACATTCGTGATGGCGAAGGTCCTCTGGGCGTATAGGGGCGCCGCGCTGTGCCATATACGATGGCGCTGCGCAAAGGACGAAACGCATCGGCCGCAGTTGTCGCGCGATCAGGCCACTGTCCCCTAGTGGCCCAGTGCGGAACACGGCGTCGTATCCCTCGTCGACGAGATCGACGAGCCGATCCGCCAAAGTCAATTCGACTTCGACTTTGGGATGGTTGGCGAGATACTCCGGCAAGACGCGGGCAAGCTCGTGAGCGCCGAGAGTCACCGGAGCGTTTATCCGCAATCGGCCCCGGGGCACTGCCCGGCTCTCTTGCGCAAGAGATTCCGCCGCGTCTATCTCGGCCAGGATTGTGCGAACGCGTTGGTAATATGCCTGACCGAAGTCGGTGAGGCTCTGTCGTCGCGTGGTGCGGTGGATAAGTTTGACGTCGAGATGCTGCTCCAGCCCACGGATGTGCTTCCCGATCGCCTGCGGGGACATCGAAAACGCTTCAGCAGCCTTCGAGAAAGAGCCGGTTTCGACAGATTTGGCGAAGACCATCATGCTGGTCAATCGATCCATTAGAAACTCTGTGTTTCAAGAATTGTGCTCATCCCGCACATCCCGCTCTTTATAAACGGAATCGGTTGGGGTCAAATGTCTGTCCTATTGATCAATTGAAGGAGACAGACGGACATGACGATTGCAGTTATCGGCACAGGCAAGATGGGCAGTGGTCTTGAGCGGCCGTTCGCTTTCGAAAGATTTTGAGGTCGCAACCGGGCACCGAGACCCCGCGAAAGCCGCATCGAGCCTACACAAGAAAGATTGGAGGAATTCGTTATGACGGACGCCCGCAAGGTCATTGTCGAGAAACCCGGCGGCCCCGAGGTCATGTCACTCGTTTCGGAGAACGTGCCACCGCCTAAGGAAGGAGAAGTGACAATCCGGCAAACCGCCATTGGCTTCAATTTCATCGACATCTATCAG
>NZ_VLKT01000074.1 GCF_007830515.1 Mesorhizobium tianshanense | reverse complement strand
GCATTCCAGTCATATGCACCCCGGACCATCCGGGACGAGGCGCACTATAGGTGATGTCCATCGCCCAGACCTGGTTCGGACGATCGACCTTCAGTCCGCGCAGGAGATAGGGATAGATTTTGTTGCCCGGCGCGGGTTTCGAGGTGTTCGGTCGGCGATAGATCGCCTCGACGCCCATGCGCTTCATCAGCGTGGCGACGTGGCGGCGGCCGATCTCGACGCCCTCGCGGTTGAGAAGGTCGCGCAACATCCGGCTGCCCGCGAACGGGTATTCCAGATGCAGTTCATCGATGCGGCGCATCAGCGCGAGGTCCTCGGCCGACACCGGCCGCGGCTTGTAGTAGACGCTGGCGCGGCTGATGTTCAGAGCCTTGGCCTGACGGACGATGGGAAGGTCGTGGTTGCGGTCGATCATCGCTTTACGCTCAGCATGCCGGCCTTGATGAGCGCGCCTTCCAAAAAATCGTTCTCCAGCGCCAGCTCTCCGATCTTGGCGTGAAGCGCCTTCAAATCCACCGATGGCGCCTCGGCGCTCGCAACGCCCGAGCCGAAGACGCCGGCGGCGCCATCAAGCAGTTGCGCCTTCCAGGCTGTGATTTGGTTCGGGTGAACATCGAAAAGCTGAGCCAACTCGGCCAGCGTCTTTTCGCCCTTGATGGCAGTCAAAGCCACCTTGGCCTTGAAAGCCGGTGTGTGGTTCCGGCGCGTGCGCTTCGTCATGGTCTCTCCTGATTCGCGGCAACCACGTTGCCGTTGTCAGGCGGAAAATCCACTTATCGTTCTGTCCAGATTCCCCAAGCCAGCTCTATGTCCCAAAAATCGCAAGAAAGGAAATTAGCCCGGAAATGCTTCACAAAACCAGATGACTCGGCGCGAAGATCACCCAAAAATGGGATGATGAACTGCCCCCCATTTCGACCGGACAGTCGGCATAAGCAGAAAGGCTTGAGGCCAGGCTTATGTCCAACGAGTAATTGAAATGATCACTGGTGAGGTCCTCCGCAGGCGGTGGACAACCGAGCAGAAGCTGCGGATTATCGAGGAGAGTTTCGAGGCGGGCGAGACGGTGGTGGCGCAGACTTCTGAGTGAGGGAGGAGCAGCTGCCGTGGATTCGGATGAACCTGTCGTCGGCAATTCCGAGGTCAAGATTCGAAGAGCGCGTCCGCGAGTTGGAGGGCATGCTGGGCTGCAAGACGCTGGAGGACGGAGCTTGCGCGTATGGGACGGGGTGTCACCGAGGCGCTGGAGACCTTCCGTTTCAACGACGCCGCAAGCGCGCTCTACCGCTTCATCTGGAATCAGTTCTGCGATTGGTATCTCGAACTGATGAGGCCGATCTTCAACGGCAATGACGAAAGCGCGAAGGCTGAGGCCCAGTCCTGCGCGGCCTATGTTCTCGGAGAGACTTACAAGCTGTTGCATCCATTCATGCCGTTCATGACCGAGGAGCTTTGGGCGCACATGGCTGGCGAGCTCGAGAATCTGCCGCCAGATCTGCGCTGGCGCGAATGGGATGGGCCGGGTCGCCCGGTGCGGCGGCGCGCCGGCCGAACATCACCGTGTCGCGGACGCGACAAACGCGACAACAGCGGGTCAACGTAAGCGTACGTCGGGAGAGCCGCAACGAGTAGATGGTAGAAGTCCAGAACAATGAAGAGGTAGCGATCCGTCAATGTCACGTTCATGCGGCTGAACGTACTTGCCGCCCGGGACGCACGATCTCGGCACGAACGCGCGACGCGCTGCCTGCCGCACAATCCTAAAAGCGATCGCGAATTTTCGGCGTGATCACCTCATCCGCACTCGCATTGCCGAGATTCGCAATTGCGGCAGTGCTTGTGTCCCGCGCGCAGGCGGCCAGAAGCTTGAGAGGATCGACCTCCTGATTTGGTGACCAATGTCGCGCGCCACGCATCACCAAGGATGGCGTCACGGTGGCCTTTCTAGTGGGGATCGTCGCCATCGCGATGCTGTGGCTGTAGTGTCAGGCGGCGTTACGACGAAACTGTCCTTGGGGATCGATAGAGAGCAGGATTGCTCCACAGACCGCGTTCGTCCAGGCCAGATCTCGCCGCCTCATCGTGCACGGTCCAGCGCCGGACAAGCGGAGCCACCTGACTGCCGAAGAGCGCAACGTCTTCGGCGTCATCCAACCCGTGAACCAAATCCCGCGATACCGAGTTTGCTGCAGCCGCGCAGGGAGCGCGATCTGTTCGGTCGTCCTGACAAGCCGCGTGGCCTCTGGGCGCGGTCGGTCGAGGCCCGCCGAAATCCCGTCGGCTCCGTCGCCATGCCTCCTCGCGCGTCTCGCCGCATCGCGGAAGCTTTCTTCACAATCTGCCAGCCCGGTTTCCACTCCATTGCCTGCGACCGAAACAAGGCAACGCCTTGAAAAGCATCCGAGCATTTATTCGGATTTTTTAACTCTGGCACCGGACTTGCTTCGCCTTCGCATATCCGCGGCACCAGGAGATGCCGCCGCCTGTGGAGGAAGGCCTGATGCAAGAAACATTCTACGAGGTCATGCGCCGGCAGGGGATCACTCGCCGAAGTTTCCTGAAATTCTGCAGCCTGACGGCGGCTTCCCTCGGCCTTGGACCGGCCTTCGCACCGAAAATAGCTTACGCGATGGAGTCCAAGCCGCGCATTCCGGTGCTGTGGCTGCACGGGCTCGAATGCACCTGCTGCTCCGAAAGCTTCATCCGCTCGGCGCACCCGCTCGCCAAGGACGTCGTGCTGTCGATGCTTTCACTCGATTATGACGACACGCTCATGGCGGCCGCCGGCCATCAGGCCGAGGCGATCGTCGACGAGGTCGTCGAACAGTACAAGGGCAACTACATCCTCGCGGTCGAAGGCAATCCGCCGCTCAACGAGGACGGCATGTTCTGCATCATCGGCGGCAAGCCCTTCGTCGACCAGCTCAAGCATGCCGCCTCCAACGCCAAGGCGATCATCTGCTGGGGCTCCTGCGCCTCCTGGGGCTGCGTGCAGGCCGCGCGGCCGAACCCGACGCGGGCCACGCCCGTCCATAAGGTCCCCGGCCTGCCGGACAAGCCGATCATCAAGGTGCCCGGTTGCCCGCCGATCGCAGAAGTGATGACGGCCGTCATCACTTATATCCTGACCTTCGAGAAACTCCCCGAACTCGACCGGCAAGGCCGGCCGAAGATGTTCTACAGCCAGCGCATCCACGACAAATGCTATCGGCGCCCGCATTTCGACGCCGGCCAGTTCGTCGAGTCCTTCGATGACGAGGGCGCGCGCAAGGGCTATTGCCTCTACAAGGTCGGCTGCAAGGGACCGACCACCTACAATGCCTGCTCGACGGTGGGTTGGAACGGCGGCCTCTCCTTCCCCATCCAGGCCGGCCATCCCTGCATCGGCTGCTCCGAGGACGGCTTCTGGGACAAGGGCGATTTCTACAGCCGCCTGACCCGCGTCCACGGCTTCGGCATCGAGGCCGACGCCGACAGGATCGGCACGACGGCCGCGACCGTGGTCGGCGCCGCCGCGGCCGCGCATGCGGCGGCGAGCGTGGTCAAGCGGATGCGCGAAAAGGGAGGGAACAACTGATGGGCATCCGGACGCCGAACGGCTTCAATCTCGACACCTCCGGCCAGCGCGTCGTCGTCGATCCGGTCACGCGGATCGAAGGCCACATGCGCTGCGAGGTCAACATCGACGAGAACAACATCATCCGCAACGCGGTCTCGACCGGCACCATGTGGCGCGGGCTCGAGGTCATCCTCAAGGGCCGCGACCCGCGCGACGCCTGGGCCTTCACCCAGCGCATCTGCGGGGTGTGCACCGGCACGCACGCGCTCACCTCGGTGCGTGCGGTCGAGGACGCGCTGGGCATCATAATCCCGGAGAACGCCAATTCGATCCGCAACATCATGCAGCTCTCGCTGCAGGTGCACGACCATCTGGTCCACTTCTACCACCTGCACGCGCTCGACTGGGTCAACCCGGTCAACGCATTGAGAGCCGACCCGAAGGCGACGTCGGAGCTGCAGCAGGCGGTTTCGCCGAGCCACCCGATGTCCTCGCCGGGCTATTTCCGTGACATTCAAAACCGGCTGAAGAAGTTCGTGGAGAGCGGCCAACTCGGGCCATTCAAGAACGGCTACTGGACCAACCCGGCCTATCTGCTGCCGCCGGAAGCCGACCTGATGGCGGTGACGCACTATCTGGAAGCGCTTGACTTCCAGAAGGAGATCATGACCACGCGCACGATCTTCGGCGGCAAGGACATCCATCCCAACTGGCTGGTGGGGGGCGTGCCCTGTGCGATCAACATCGACGGTGAGATGGCAGCCGGCGCGCCGATCAACATGGAGCGGCTGAACTACGTCCGCAGCGTCATCGAGCGCACCATCGCCTTCGTCGACAACGTCTACATCCCCGACATCATCGCGATCGGCAATCTCTACAAGGCCTGGCTCTACGGTGGTGGGCTGTCGGGCAAGAGCGTGCTCGCCTATGGCGATATCCCCGACAAGGCCAACGACTATTCCGCCGCTAACCTGATGATGCCGCAAGGTGCCATCATCAACGGCAATCTCAAAGAGGTGCTGCCGGTCGACGTACGCGATCCCGAGCAGATCCAGGAATTCGTGCCGCACTCCTGGTACAAATATCCGGACGAGGCCAAGGGCCTGCACCCCTGGGACGGCATCACCGAGCCGCATTACGAACTGGGGCCCAATGCCAAGGGCACACGCACCAACATCATCGAGCTGGACGAGTCGGCAAAATATTCCTGGATCAAGGCACCGCGATGGCGCGGCCACGCCATGGAGGTCGGCCCGCTCGCCCGCTATATTGTGGGCTATGCCCAGGGCCACGAGGAAATCAAGGAACAAGTCGATTCCACGCTGCGCGTGCTCGGCGCGCCACTCAGCGCGCTCTTTTCCACGCTCGGCCGCACCGCTGCGCGCGCTCTGGAAGCGCAGTGGGCGGCCCGCAAGCAGGCCTACTTCCTGGACAAGCTGATCGCCAACATCAAGGCTGGCGACTCCTCCACGGCCAACACCGAGAAGTGGGACCCGAAGACTTGGCCGGCCGAGATCAAGGGCGTCGGCTTCACCGAGGCGCCGCGTGGCGCGCTTGGTCACTGGATCCGGATCAAGAACGGCCGCATCGAGAACTACCAGTGCGTCGTGCCGACCACCTGGAACGGCTCTCCCCGCGACAATGCCGGCAATATCGGCGCCTTTGAGGCCTCGTTGATGGACACCAAGGTCGAGCGCGCCGAGGAGCCGGTCGAAATCCTGCGGACCATACACAGCTTCGATCCGTGCCTTGCCTGCTCGACTCACGTGATGGGGCCGGACGGCAGGGAACTGGCCAATGTCAAAGTGCGGTAGGGAGGATTTTTCGATGAGACGCACTGTCGTGAAACTCGGCGCAGCAGCATCGCTCGCCAACCTTGCCGGCCCGGCCTGTGCCCATGTCGCGTCAGGCTATGCGGACGGCATTGCCGCGGGCCTCGCGCACCCGCTGCTCGGTCTCGACCACCTGCTCGCCATGGCGGCGGTCGGGGTCTGGTCGGCGGTCGCCATGCCCTTGCGGGTCTGGACCGCACCGGCCGCCTTCCTCGCGGCCATGAGCGGCGGCGCCGCGCTCGCCTTTGTCGGCGTCGCCCTGCCAGCGATGGAAGGCATGATCGCGCTGTCGGTGCTGGCGCTCGGGCTGATGATCGTTTTCGGTGCAGGTTTGCCGGGCATCGCCGGCATAGGCCTTGCCGGGCTGTTCGCGCTGTTCCACGGCCATGCGCACGCCAGCGAGGCCGCAGGAGCAACATTTGCCTATGTCGGCGGTTTCACGCTGTCGACCGCAGCACTCCACCTCTTCGGCGTCGGCCTCGGCCTCAAGATCGCGTCATCGCCCTGGCTGCGAACCGGCCTCGGCATGCTGGTCGCCGGCTCGGGTGCCGCGCTCGTCTTCGGCCGATAGGAGGCGGCCATGACCGTGAACCATACATCTCACAGCGAAGAGGCGGTCTATGTCTACGAGGCGCCGCTGCGCCTCTGGCACTGGGTCAACGCCTTCGCGATCCTTGCACTGGCCGGAACCGGCTACCTCATCGGTTCGCCGCCGCCATCGGTCGGCGGCGATGCCAGCGCCAGCTTCGTCTTCGGCTGGATACGATACCTGCATTTCGCGGCCGGCTATGTCCTGATTGCTGGCTTCGCCTTCCGCATCTACTGGGCCTTCGCCGGCAACGAGCATGCCCGGCAGCTATTCCTGCCGCCTGTCTGGCGCGGCCGCTTCTGGCGGGAAGTCTGGCATGAGGTGCTCTGGTATGCCATGCTGGTCAAGGAGCCGATTAAGTATTCGGGGCACAACCCGCTCGCCACGATCGCCATGCACATCCTGTTCGTCTGGTTCACCATCTTCATGATCGTGACCGGTCTCGCACTCTACGGCGAAGGGACCGGAATGGATTCCTGGCAGCACACGCTGTTCTCGAGCCGGGTGATCCCGCTGTTCGGTCAGAGCCAGGACGTCCACACCTGGCACCATCTCGGCATGTGGGTGATCATCTGCTTTGTCATCATCCACATCTATGTCGCGGTGCGCGAGGACATCATGTCGAGACAGACGATCATTTCCTCGATGTTCTCAGGCTGGCGGACTTTTCGGGGTAACGGTGCCCCGCCTGATTCCCGCTAGGACTTTCGTGACCTCACCTGCCGGCGCGGGCGTTTGCCCGCGCCGGCTTTCTTCTTCAAGAGGGGTTGCCTTCAAGTCGACCCACATTTCGTCTCGGCTTCGCCTCTGCGTCCGTTCGACGGGGAGAGGAAGTGCCAACCGCAACGCCCAGCACCCTTCCTCTATCCCTTTCAGGGGCAAAGGTGCGGAGCGAGGCGGAGTGGGGTGGGCGAGTGAACGCAAACTTTTCATCGGCCTGGAATTTCGGTTCTCAGTCCGGCCGATGCCGCACCCGTCAATGGAAGGATACTTTCCGTCTGTGCGGTAAATCGTAATCGCGCTTTCCGCGTCGTTCGCTATGCAGAGATCACCTCTTATTTCGAAACCATTTGCCGGCCCCCCGCCAATTGGCCCGCCTCTTGCTGCTGGAAAGAAAAAGGTACGGAGGAGGCTTCCCAATGAACTGCGCGCCACGTGTGCTCGTGCTCGGCATCGGAAATCTGCTATGGGCCGACGAGGGCTTCGGCGTCCGCGTGGTGGAGGAGTTCCACCGGCTCTGCGAAACGGCGGACAACGTCCGGGCCATGGATGGCGGCACGCAGGGCATCTACCTCGTCCAACACATCCGCGAGGCCGACATCCTCGTCGTGTTCGACGCGGTCGACTACGGCCTGGCGCCCGGCACGCTGAAGCTCGTCGAAGGCGGCGAGGTGCCGGCCTTCCTCGGTGTGAAGAAGATTTCGCTCCACCAGACTGGGTTTCAGGAAGTTCTCGCCATGGCCGAGATGATGGGTGACTATCCCGCCCACCTCCTTCTCGTCGGCGTGCAACCGGTCGAGCTGGACGACTACGGCGGCAGTCTCCGGCCTGCGGTGAAGGCTCAGATCGAGCCTGCAATCGAGATCGCCATCGAGTGGCTCGCCCGGCACGGCGCAACGATCGCAAAGCGCGCCGAACCGCTGGCCGAAGAAGAGACGCTCGCCTCGCGCGAAATGCGCATCGGCATCTACGAGAGCGGTCGACCCCGGCCGGAAGAGGCCTGTTGTCACGGCGACGCGCGGCTTCTCGCGAATGGCGCCTTCGCTGGCCCGGCGAATTTCGAGCGCGAGGTTGACGCGCTTTTGCAATCGTCCGGAGGGCAGGGCTGATGTGTGTCGGCGTCCCCTTCCAGGTGGTTGAATGCAGCGGCGGCATTGCCCTGTGCACCGGTCGCAGCGGCACGCGGCGCCTCGATATGACGCTGGTGGGCGACCAGCCGGCGGGTACGTGGATACTCGCCTTCCTCGACACCGCGCGCGAGACGGTCACAGCCGAGACGGCGCGTCTGATCGCCGACGCCATCGAAGCGACGGAGCGTGCGCTCGCCGGCGACACCGACCTCGACCACCTCTTCGCCGACCTGGTCGGCCGCGAGCCGCAACTGCCGGAGCATCTGCGGCCGGCGCAAGCCCTTTCACCGCAAGGCACGGAGGACGCCTGAGCCCATGTTTTCACCAGTTCTCACCATGATGATGGAGCGCCACCGCATGCCGGTGGTTGACGAGGCGAACATCGACGCGTTCGCCGAGGCCCACGACTTCACCGCGCTGTTTTTCCCCGGTGACTGGCTGCGGCTCGCCGAGAGCAACGATGTGGCGGTGATCCTGCCGGAGCTGGTGCAGGCCTTCCAGGGCGTGTTCAAGCCGGCCGTGGTATCGCGGGAGAGCGAGCGCAAGCTGCAAAGCCGCTATCGCTTCAACGCCTTTCCGGCGCTCGTCTTCGTGAGGAAGGGCGAATATCTCGGCGCCATAAAGCGCGTGCTCGACTGGGAAGACTACCTCACCGAGATCGCCGGCATACTGACGCGCGAGTCGAGCGCGCCGCCGCCTTTCGAGCTTCCCGAAGCCTGCGCGACGCATGACCGTCGCGACCACGATCATTTCCACTGAGCGAAAGCAGCCGGGGAGGGCGCGCCATGGCAGCATCACTATTCGGCGGCATCGGGCCGGGTTCACAGCCGGGCGAAGAGGACGGCGGCGACTTGCAATATATGGAAATGCCGAAGGGCATGGCGACCTCTGCGGCACCCGTGTTGCCGGAGAAGGAAAATGTCGCCGGGCTCGAAGCTGCTTTGGCGGTGCTCTCCGCGCTAGCCGAAAGCCTCGGCCGGTCCTCGCCGGATTGCGAAAACGCGGTGCATGATCTTTCCGGCCTCGACCGCGCCAATCGTGCGCTGATAGACCAGGCGCTCGGCGAGGGCGAGGTCTCGATCATCTGCGGTGACGACCTGCAGGCTCAGGAGTCGGTACTCGCCGGTATCTGGCGCGTGCGCCAGACCGGACCGGATGGCAGGCTGGTGCGCGATTTCGTCGAGGTCGGCGCCTTTCCCTCGGCCGTGCTGGAGAGGGCGTTCACCGGCTGCCGCAATATGCTCGCTACGTCGGCGACTTATCCGATGGGCGTCTTCAACGTGCCGCCGCTGATTTCGGAGCTCAATGACCGCATCCCGCTCGTCGGGCCCGGCGTCGGGCCGCACGTCATAAACCTGTCGCTGCTGCCGCACACTGAAGAGGACCTGACCTTCCTCGATGGCCTGCTTGGCCACGGGCCGGTGGTCGTGCTGTCGCGTGGCTACGGCAATTGCCGCGTGACCACGACGGCGACGCGCTGCGTCTGGTGGGTACGCTTCTTCAATTCGATCGACGATCTCATCCTCAACACGATCGAGGTCACGGCCTTGCCGGAGGTGGTCCGCGCCGCGCCCGAGGATATTGCCGACAGCCGCCAGCGGCTCCTTGAAATCCTGGAGGTCTACCAGTGAACGACTCCTTCTTTGCCGGTTCCTATGGCGGCGACAATGCCAAGATCGACCCGATGTCGCGGCTCGAATGCAGGATTTGCTGGCATGTCTACGACCCGGCCGAGGGCGACGACTACTGGCAGATCTCGCCCGGCACGCCCTTCGCCGAACTGCCGGCGCACTGGAGCTGCCCTACCTGCGACGGCTCCAAGCAGGGCTTCATGGTCGTGAGCGATTGACATGGATCATTCGCAAGCCGTCGCTGCCCGTCTAGAGTTCGTGTTTCAGCGGATCGAACGGACGGCCATGGCGGGAATTCCGATCCTCAATCCGGCACTTTGCGTCAGCGCGGTGGGCATGCGGCAGTGGCAGGGCGAATGGCTCGCGGCTCTCGTCACGCCCTGGTTCATGAACCTCGTGCTTCTACCTTCTGGCGACGGGCAAGCGCGCCCGCGCGTGTCTACGGGCGCGAAGGAGCACGTTTCATTCCCGGCGGGCCGGTTCGAGTTCATCCAGGCCTATGAAGAGGAGCTCGGCTGCTACTGCATGTGCTCGCTGTTCTCGCCGATGTTCGAATTCGCCGACCAGGAGAGTGCGCAAGAGGCCGGGCGGCAGGTGCTTGCGGAACTGTTCAATCGTGAGGCGGAAGAAGACGACGACGGCGACATGGTCCGTGTCTGGGTAGGCCGGCTACCTGAGGAAGAGGCAAGCGCGTTGGACGAGGTTGAGACAGCCGGAACACCCGCGAGCTCTCAGCCGGCGGGACTGACCCGCCGCTGGCTGTTCGGTTTGGGCGACAAGGAGGAGACCGCCGCATGAGCGTTGATGGCCGCGTCTCCATCGATCTCGTCTGCGATGGCGGTCGCGTTGTGGAAGCCATCGTTATGCCGCCGCGCCCGATTGCGCTTGGTCCGGTCGTGCGAGGCCGGCCGGCGAGGGACGTCGTCTCGGCGATCGGCTCGCTGTTCAGTGTCTGTGGTATTGCGCAGTCAGCGGCGAGCGTCGAGGCAGCCGAGGCGGCCCTGGAGATCGGGACGGACCGGCGCACGAAACAGGCGCGGCGGCTTCTTGTGCTTGCCGAGACGCTGCGCGAGCACCTGCTGCGCATTGGCTTGGATACTGCCAGTCTCGCGGGCGAGCCTGCGGACGGTAAAACCCTGCGCCGGGCTATGGGCCTGCCGCAGTGCCTCAAGCAGGCGCTTTTTCCAGGTGGGGATGCGTTCGTTCCCGGCGTATGCGTGGGGATGCCGGGCGCGGAAGCCGCCGAAACGGCCGCCGAGGCGGGCTATCTAACGCAGTCCGTGGTCTACGAAGGCGAAAAGCCGCTTGGCGAGATGGATCGCGATGCCTTCGCGCAGTGGGCTATGGAGCGCAGCACGGTTGCGGCCCGCCTCATCGCGCCGGTCCTGGCAAGGGGCTGGGCAATGATAGGCCACCCCGAAACGACAAAGGGGGGAAACGGGCATTTGCTGAAGGAAGCGTCGGCCGACACGAGTTGCCTCGCCAGGCAGGCTGGTGCGCCGCTCGTTCGCGCTTTCCTTTCCGAAAACGGTGGAGCCGGGCTGGTCGCACGGCTGGCCGCCCGCTTGGTCGAGGCATCGAAGCTGCCGGGGCAGATCGCCGGAGGGCTCGCGGCCCTGCGGGATGTCGCGGACGGGTCCGAAGTGCCTACGTGCGAAGTCTTTCGCGACGAGAAGGGGGGCCGCTGTGCTACTGCCTTTGCCGAGGCAGCACGCGGCCGGCTGGAACATCGGATTGTTTTGAACGACGACCGTATCGCCGACTACGCCATCACGGCTCCGACCAGCATTCATTTCGCGAAGAGCGGCATTGCCGCGCGCTCGCTTTCGGCGCTCGCTGCATCCAGGCGTGAAGATCTGGCGGTCCAGGCCGATCTCCTGGTCCGGGCCATCGACCCCTGCGTCGGCTACGATTTGAGGTTCCGCTGATGCACGAGATGGCGATATGCGAGAGCATCCGTGGCATCCTCGAGGAAGAGGCCGCCAGACAGGATTTTCGGAAGGTGGGCCGCGTCTGCCTGGAAATCGGGCGGCTATCCGATGTCGAGGTCGAGGCGCTGAAGTTCGGCTTCGATGTCGTCATGCGTGGCTCTCTGGCGGAAGACGCAATACTGGAAATCGTCGAGACGCAAGGCACGGCCTGGTGCATGCCTTGCGGCCAAGGCGTGCCGATCGCGGCACGCTTCGATCCATGCCCCGACTGCGGAAGTCATCAGCTGCAGGTGACCGGCGGCGAGGAAATGAAGATCAGGGAATTGGAGGTGAGCTGATGTGCACTGTTTGCGGATGTGGCGAGGGCGAGGTCCGGATCGAGGGCAAGGCGCATGGCCATCACCATCATCACGGCCACGAAGGCCATGATCACCACCACGATCACGGCCCCCATCATCATCATCACGATCATGTGCACGATTGTGGCTCGGGCCCGGCTGGCACCCATGCGCCGGGCATGAGCCAGGCGCGGATGGTCAAGCTGGAAAAGGATATCCTTTCCAAGAACAACGAGTATGCCGATGCGAACAGAAAAATGTTCGCCGAGCGCGGCGTGCTTGCGCTCAACCTCGTCTCCAGCCCCGGCTCTGGCAAAACGACGCTGCTTTGCCGCACGATCGACGCACTGAGGGGCAAGTTGCCGATCGCCGTGATTGAGGGCGACCAACAGACTTCCAACGATGCCGACCGCATCCGCGCCACCGGTTCGCCCGCGATCCAGGTCAACACCGGCAAGGGCTGCCACCTCGACGCGAATATGGTCGGCCATGCCGCAGATCACCTCGACCTTGCCGAAGGAGGCCTGCTCCTCGTCGAAAACGTGGGAAACCTCGTCTGTCCGGCGGGCTTCGATCTCGGCGAGGCGCACAAGGTGGTGGTGCTCTCAGTCACCGAGGGCGAGGACAAGCCATTGAAATATCCCGACATGTTCGCCGCAGCCGATCTCATGATCCTCAACAAGACCGACCTGTTGCCGCATCTCGACTTCGACGTGGAGGCCTGCATCGCCAACGCCCGAAAGGTGAACCCGCGGATCAAGGTGCTGAGGGTTTCCGCGCGCACGGGCGAGGGGATGTCGGACTGGACGGCCTGGATCGGGGCGGCCCGCGCCATGGCGCTAGCCGGCCATCCGCTGGCGGCCGAGCTCAAGGGAGCAGCCTGATGTGCCTGGCCATTCCCGCCCGCGTCGTTGAACTGCTCGATGACGACATGGCCGTGGTCGCGTTCGACACGGTCAGGAAGCGCATCTCGCTCGCGCTTGTCGCAGACGTTGCGGTCGGCGATTTCGTGCTCGTCCATGTCGGTTATGCGCTCCACAAGGTGAGCCCCGAGGAGGCCGAGCGCACGCTGCAGCTGATGGCCGAAGCGGGCGTGCTGGAGGAGGAGCTAGAGGAGACTTCGGCGTGAAATATGTCGACGAATATCGCGACCAGGAGCTTGCGAAGACCATCGCCGGCGCCATCGCGACCGAGGCTGATCCGGAAAAGAGCTATCATTTCATGGAGTTCTGCGGTGGGCACACGCATGCGATCTTTCGCTACGGCGTGCAGGACCTGATGCCGGAGAACGTGCATTTCGTGCACGGACCCGGATGCCCCGTTTGCGTGCTTCCCATCTCTCGCCTCGATGATGCGGTGGAACTCGCCGAGCGGCACGGGGTCATCCTTTGCACCTATGGCGACATGATGCGCGTGCCGGGCACCAAGCATCGCAGCCTGATCCGCGCCAAGGCGGACGGAGCGGATGTCCGCATGGTCTATTCAACACTCGATGCCTTGAAGATCGCGCGTGAAAACCCCGAGCGGCAAGTCGTCTTCTTCGCCATCGGCTTCGAAACCACGACGCCGCCGACGGCCGTCGCGATCAAGACGGCGCAAGCCCAGGGGTTCAAGAATTTCAGCGTGTTCTGCAACCATGTGCTCACGCCGGGCGCGATCTCTCACATTCTTGAATCGCCGGAAGTGCGAGAGCTGGGCATCGTCAAGATCGACGGGTTCCTGGGACCTTCGCACGTCTCCTCCGTGATCGGCTCGCAGCCATATGAATTCTTTGCTGAGGAATTCCAGAAGCCGGTTGTCATCGCCGGCTTCGAGCCACTGGACGTCATGCAGTCCGTTCTGATGCTGATCCGGCAGGTCAATGAAGACCGACACGAGGTCGAGAACGAATATACCCGCGTCGTGACCGAGGAGGGCAACCTCAAGGCGCAGGCACTGGTGAGCGAGGTCTTCGAACTGCGCAAGACCTTTGACTGGCGCGGCCTCGGCACCGTGCCCTACAGCGCCCTGCGCATCCGCGACGCTTATGCCGATTTCGACGCCGAGAAGCGCTTCGAGCTGTCGGTCAAGGCTTCCCGCGAGCTGAAGTCCTGCGAATGCCCGTCGATCCTGCGCGGGGTGAAGAAGCCGACCGACTGCAAGCTGTTCGGCACCGTGTGCACGCCGCAGAACCCGATTGGCTCATGCATGGTCTCCTCCGAGGGCGCCTGCGCGGCCTACTGGGCCTATGGCCGTTTCCGCGAGCTGAAGCCGTTGGAGGCGGCGGAATAATGAGCGCGAACGATCCCAGGCTAGCCGTCACCACCTCGTCGGTTCGCGGCGTGGTGGACATGACGCATGGCGCGGGCGGCTGCGCGATGGCCGAGCTGATTCGGGATATTTTTCAAAGACATCTGGCCAACGAGTTCCTGGCCCAGGGCAACGACGCGGCCCTGCTCGGCACCGTCTGCGGACGCCTGGTGATGGCAACGGACGCGCATGTCATCTCGCCTCTGTTCTTTCCGGGCGGGGATATCGGCGCGCTGGCGGTCCACGGCACGATCAACGACGTCGCCATGATGGGCGCGCGGCCGCTCTGGCTGTCCGCGTCCTTCATCCTGGAGCAAGGTTTTCCGTTGGCCGAACTGGAAAGAATAGTTGTTTCAATGGCTTTTGCCGCCCGGGAAGCAGGCGTACCCGTGGTTACGGGCGACACCAAGGTGGTGGAGAAGGGCAAAGGCGACGGCGTTTTCATCTCCACGACCGGTGTTGGCGTGCTGGCGGACGGCACTTACGTCTCCGGAAGCAATGCCCGGCCGGGCGATGCAATCCTTGTCTCCGGCACCATGGGCGACCACGGAGTGGCTATCCTGTCGAAGCGCGAACACCTTGATTTTGAAACGGAAATCACCTCCGACAGCCAACCGCTGCACGATCTGGTGGCGGCGATGCTTGCTGCCATTCCCGGTATCCTGGTGCTGCGTGACCCCACGCGCGGCGGACTGTCGGCGACGCTGAACGAAATCGCGCAGCAGTCCAAGGTCGGAATGGTAATCCGGGAAGCGGCGGTTCCGGTGAAGCCGGAGGTCGCGGCGGCGTGCGAACTGCTCGGCCTCGACCCGCTGAATGTTGCCAACGAAGGCAAGCTGATCGCCATCTGCACGGCGGAAGACGCGGAGACTTTGCTCGCCGCGATACGCGCTCATCCCAAGGGCCGGGATGCCGCAATCATTGGCGAAGTCGTCGCAGACCAGCATGCGCTGGTGCGGATGAAAACGAGACTTGGCGGTATGCGCGTGGTCGACTGGATCGCCGGGGAACAGCTTCCGAGGATCTGCTGAAGATGCGCATTCTGCTTCTCGTCACCGCCTTCAACGCCTTGAGTCAGAGAATTTTCGTGGAGCTTGGCGAGCACGCACACGAGGTCTCGGTCGAGATGGACGTCAACGACGAGCGGACCATCGAGGCGGTAGATTTGTTTCGGCCGGACCTCGTCATCGCCCCCTTCCTGAAGCGGGAAATCCCGAAGAAAGTCTATGAAAATCAATGCTGCATGATCGTTCACCCAGGCATCGTCGGCGACCGCGGCCCCTCCGCGCTGGACTGGGCGATGATGGACGGGGCGACGCAGTGGGGTGTCACGGTGCTGGAGGCGGCGGCCGAAATGGATGGCGGGCCGGTCTGGGCGAGCGCCACCTTCGCGATGCGAAAGGCGACGAAATCGAGCCTCTATCGCAACGAGGTGACCGACGCGGCGGTGACGGCGGTGCTCGAAGCGATCGCGCGGTTCGAGCAGGGCGAAAAGCCGATTGCCCCGGAAGAACAATCTGTTGCGTCTCTGGGCCGATGGCGGGACGCGATCAAACAGGCGGACCGGCGGATCGATTGGGCTGCCGACACGACCGAAACGGTGCTGAAGAATATCGCAGCAGCAGACGGCGCGCCCGGCGTGCGGGACAACCTTTTCGGCGAAACGGTCTTCCTTTTCGACGCGCGAGAGGCACGTGAACCAGGGGGTGACGTGCCTCTCGCGCGGGGTGAACTGGGCAAGATATCGCTCCCGGAGCCGGGAGCGGTCGTCGCCAGAAGCGGGCCGGCGATCGCCCTCGCCACCGTCGACGGCGCGTTGTGGATCGGCCATGTCCGGCACCCCAATTCGCCACACCCGTTCAAGCTGCCGGCGACCATTGTCTTCGCGAAGGAAGTTGCAAGCCTGCCGGAGATCCCGCTCAATTCACCGGGCGGGTATCAGGACATCATCTACGAAGAAGACGGTGCGGTCGGCTATCTGCACTTCCCCTTCTATAACGGTGCAATGGGAGAGGACGCCTGTCGAAGACTTTTGGACGCTTATACAAAAGCGACGGAGCGTCCGACCAGGGTGATCGTGCTGTGCGGAGGACCGCAGTTCTGGTCCAACGGGCTCGACCTCAACCGGATCGAGGCGGCCGACAGCGCGGCCGACGAGTCCTGGGTCAACATCAATGCCATCGACGACCTCGCCGATGCGATCATCCGTACGACAAGCCACATCACCGTAGCAGCGCTTTCCGGAAATGCGGGAGCGGGCGGCGTGTTTCTCGCCCGCGGCACCGACCAGGTCTGGATGCGCTCGAGCGTCATCCTCAACCCGCATTACAAGGACATGGGCAATCTCTCCGGCTCGGAGTTCTGGACCTATCTCCTGCCGAGCTGCTGCGGGACTGAGAATGCCCGCCGGATCGCGGCGGCGCGCCTGCCGATGGGCGCGAAGGAGGCGCTGAATCTGAATCTCGCCAACCGGGTGTTCGCGGGGGCAAGCGAGCTGTTTATGGCGCAAGTGAAGGCGTCGGCTGCCGCGCTGGCCGGGAGCGCAGAGTTTCCGCGGTTGCTCGCCGAAAAACAAGCCCAGCGCGCAGCCGACGAGGCGGCCAAGCCGCTTTCCGCCTATCGCAAGGAGGAGCTTTCGCGGATGCGGCGCAATTTCTACGGCTTCGACCCGAGCTACCACGTCGCGCGGCATAATTTCGTGCACAAGGTGCCGAAGTCGCGCACCCCAGTGACGATCGCCCGCCACCGCGACGTCGCCTGGCAGGCCGGCCGGGAAGGGAGGAGGAAGGCATCGTGAGCGACCTGCCGGGCATATTGATCGTCGACGACGAAATCCGCTCGCTGGAGGCGCTGCGGCGCATCCTGAGCGAGGATTTCGACGTCCACATCGCCAGCGACAGCAAGGCCGCCAGCTCGATCCTGGAGATGGAATGGATTCAGGTCATCCTGTGTGACCAGCGCATGGCCGGCACCTCCGGCATCGAGTTCCTGAGGCAGGCGCGCACCCGCTGGCCGGACATCGTGCGCATGATCATCTCGCGCTACACCGACGCGCACGCCATCATCGACGCCATCAACGAGGCCGGCATCCACCAGTACATCACCAAGCCCTGGCATCCGGAAAACCTCACGCTCACGCTGAAGAACGCGGTGCAGCTCTTCCTCCAGATCGTGCTTCGTCGCCGCCACCCCGCGCACATCGACCTGCTCTACGCATTGCAGAACTTTTCGCCACGCGACAGGGCCGGCAATCACGGCCCGCTGGAGCTGGCGCTCGAACGTGCGCCGGTGCGGCTCGGCGAGACCGAGCCGGTTGCAGTCCAGCACATCGTGCAGTCGTTCGACCCGTGCATGGTGTGCACGGTGCACTGATGGGCGCGCTGCTCGCCGAGCCCGCAGTAGAGGGACGCCTGGTCCGGGTGACGGGGCTGGTGCAAGGCGTCGGCTTCCGGCCGACAGTGTGGCGCATCGCGACCGCTATGGGGCTATCGGGCCATGTCCGCAACGATGCTGCAGGCGTGGAGATCGCGCTGTGGTGCAGCGATGCCGAGTTCGAGACCTTCGCGGACAGGCTAAAGGCGCAATGCCCGCCGCTGGCGCGGATCGACGGGATTGAGGCGGCGACGCTTGAGGGACCGCGGCCGGTGGGCGGCTTCGCTATAGCGGCGAGTGCGGGCGGGCAGGTGAAGACCGGTATCGTGCCCGACGCCGCCTGCTGCCCTGAATGTCTTGCGGAAGTGCTCGACCCCAAGGACCGGCGCTATTTCTACCCGTTCGCCAATTGCACGCATTGCGGGCCGCGGCTGTCGATCATCAAGGCTATCCCCTATGACCGCCGCTCGACCGCTATGGCGCGATTTTCGATATGCGAGGAATGCCGGGCCGAGTACGAAAATCCGGCCGACCGCCGCTATCACGCCCAGCCGATCGCCTGCCCGGCCTGCGGGCCGCGCGTCTGGCTGGAAGGTCCGGACCACGTCGTGGTCGGCGGCGGCCCGCAGACGGTGATCCGGGAAGCGGCGGCGCTGATCGGGGAAGGGCGGATCGTCGCGATCAAGGGCATCGGCGGGTTCCACCTCGCCTGCGACGCGACGGACGAAGCGGCGGTGGCGCAGCTGCGCGCCCGCAAGAAACGCGACGGCAAGCCGTTCGCATTGATGGCGCGCGACTTGGAGCAGCTTGCCGAATTCGCGGAGCTGTCGGGCGACGAGCGCGCCGCACTTGCCGCCTCAGCGGCGCCGATCGTGCTGGTGAAGCGCCGTGACAGCTGCGGTGTTGCGGCGGGCGTGGCGCCGGAGCACGAGTGGCTCGGTTTCATGCTGCCCTACACGCCGCTGCATCATCTCTTGCTGCGAGCGCTGGACGCTCCGGTGGTGATGACCTCCGGCAATCGCTCGGGCGAGCCGCAATGTACGGACAACGACGAGGCGCGGCAGGAGCTTGCCGGGATCGCCGACTTCTGGCTGATGCACGACCGCGAGATTGTCAACCGGCTCGACGACAGCGTGGTGCGCCGCGACGGCCACGGCATTTCGGTGTTGCGGCGCGCGCGTGGTTTCGCGCCGGAGCCGCTGGCGCTGCCGGCGGGCTTCGATGGCCCGGTCAGGGCGCTGGCTGCGGGCGGCGACCTAAAGGCCGCGTTCTGCCTAGCGGGCGACGGCAAGGCGCTGCTGTCGCAGCATCTCGGCGACCTCGACGATCTGAAGAACCAGGACGCGTGGGGGCAGGCGTTGGAGCTGTATCGAAGCCTGTTCGACACGAAGCCGGACCTCATTGTGGCCGACCGGCATCCGGGCTACCGTTCGACCCGGCTTGCCATGGAGCTTGCTCGTGAGACCGCGGCGAGGTTTGTTCAGGTCCAGCACCATCACGCGCATCTCGCCTCGTGCCTTGCCCAGCACGGCCGCGCAATCGACGCACCGCCGGTGCTCGGCATTATCCTCGACGGTCTCGGATACGGCGATGACGGCACGATCTGGGGCGGCGAGTTCCTGCTCGGCGGCTATCGAGGGTTCCGGAGGCTGGCATACTTCGAGCCGGTCGCCCTGCCCGGCGGCGACAAGGCCAGCGTCGAGCCGTGGCGCAATGCCTATGCGTATCTGCGGGCGGCTTTCGGTCCGGATTTCCTGGCCAAGCTTCCTGCCGATCGGCCCTTCATCCGCGCCTTGGCAGAAAAGCCGCTTGGCGTGCTGGACCGGATGATCGAGAGGGGCGTCAATGCTCCGCTTGCTTCCTCGGCGGGGCGCCTTTTCGATGCCTGCGCGGCAGTCCTCGGCATCTGTTTCGAGCGCCAGAGCTACGAGGGGCAAGCCGGCATGGAGATGGAGGCGCTCGCCAGCCCGTTCATGGATGCGGCCGAGGCTTGGCCAGCAACCTCGCCGAAGGAGCCGGTTATCTCCTGGAAAGGTCTGTGGGAAGCGCTTCTTCGCGATCAGGCTTCGGGCGTCGAAACCGGGCTGATTGCCGCGCGCTTCCACAGGACGCTGATAGAGATCATCTCGCGCAAGGCCATCGGACTCACCAAGGAAAACGGCGTCGGCACGGTCGCACTGTCGGGTGGCGCATTCCAGAATCGCCTGCTGCTCGAAGGCGTACTCGCCGAGCTCACAGTTGCAGGATTGGAGGGGCTGGCGCACGCAAGCGTTCCCGCAAACGACGGCGGTCTGGCGCTCGGCCAGGCAACGATCGGCCTAGCACTTTCGCATTGAGACCAATCGTTGAAGAAAAAATATCAGCATCGTTTGTATAAGGCGCCGGCCGAACATCACCGTGTAGCGGACGCGACAACCGGACACTTCGTGGCACGGTGTTTGGCATCTTGACGAGGTGGTGACTTTGTCAACGGCGGCGCAAACTGCAGCATTAGGTGGCAAAGACCACCAATTCCGATTCAAGCCGCTGAAAGCGTGTATGAATTTGGTTCCTCTGGTCCGCTCAGGGTAGGCTTTGAGGCTATTGTTTTCCCCAAGGCACATAGGCCGTTTCCGTTGGCCGCGGAGGCGGTGGCGATGAAACAAGTTCCCGGAGCAAAGTCGCGAGCGGTTGGATGTCTTCCTGCTGGCTCGCGCTTTCCAAACACGCCAGATATTCTTTCCGACGCTCGTAGGGAACGATGGTCCACAGGAAGCCTCCTTCGGCGAGGAGGGCATTCATAAGGAACCTGCCAATCCGACCATTGCCGTCGTGAAAAGGATGGATGTAGGTGAACAAGAACGGCGTTAAGAGAGCCTTGACCCGCGGGTCACTCTCCTCGGAGACGCACGCGAACAGGGAGTCCAGAGCATCAGGTATCGATCCATGCGGTGTCGGGACGTGTTTTGACCCTCGCAGGTAAATCGGGTGCCCGCGATAGCCTGCGAGTTCATGCGGCTTCAGGAGGCCCGCCGTCACAGAGGGAGCGAACATTTGCCGGAACCACTCTTGATGTCTTTGCCAAAGAAGGGGGGCTGAAGCTGCACCCGAAATGATCTTGTAGACATCGTCCTTTACGGCATTGAATGCGAGCCAATATCCTCTTGCTGCGAGTGCATTCCTGCGGTCCCAATCATCCGCATTGCTGTCGGGATTCCAAGAGTCAGAGCGAACGCGTTCGATCAGTTCCTCGGAAACGTAGTAGCCTTCGATCGACAGAGAATTGTAAGCATCCGAGACGTATCGCTCGTCGACGCTTTCCATGTAGGCGGTATTGTCCGATATTTTTCGGCATTCCAAGTCGAAGACCTTCAACCCGTCGTCTCGCATTTTTGCCCATAGCAACTTGATCCGCGTTGCGGCTGGGTGGACGCCAACCTTGACCGCTGCCGCCTGCAAAGCGGCGTTCTCCGTGAACGGGTTCTCCTCCCGGATGGCATATCCGGCCGAATGCATCGCAGATACGACGTCTTCGGCATCCTTTGTTCGTCCAAGCGTCCGGAGCGCTCCAGCAATGCGCCCTGCTATCACGCTGCGTCCTTCCGACAGGAGATTGCGAAGCATCGAAGAGGAACCCCGGATTGATCCGAGAACGCTGACGACATCCGTCTCCAAACTGCGCCATGAGTTGGGAGCGAGATTGCACAAGGCATCTTCGGCGCTCATTACGCGCATGCCATCGACATAGCTCGCGCTTTCTGGCACCGGTGTCCTGTGAAAAAAGATTGATGTCCCGCCAGGCAAATTCAGCACTTCGTTGCCTGCAGACGGGCTCCTCACAACCAGCTGCGTTGGGACTGATCTTTGCCCTGAAAGAAAGGAGACGGTCCCCTCGGGAGACAAGGACCAATCGCTGCCAAACCGATCATTCAAATAGGATTCTACAAATTCCCAAAAGACGGTCGACCAAGCATCGTCCACCCGCCGTCTGGTTCCCGGTCTGGAGTTGACAGCCAGCCATCCTTTTACGATCTCTTCCAAAAAACCGTTCGCGATAAGTCGCTCGCGATGGACGCGGGATATGTTGGTGCTCTTCAACACCGTGCTCCTCCCGTCGGCGGTTATGCTCTTCAATTCTTCCAGGGATCGGGCCAGCGGGTTGGCTTTTTCGGGTGTCGCCATTTCCTTGATGTTTCGCTGCGGTCTAGAGGATTGCAATGTTTTGATGTCGTGCGATTGCAATGCTTTCTTGATGGGCGATTGCAATGTTTTCATGCTGTAGCATCACAATGTTTTGGCGACGAATGTGAAAATGTCAAGCGTTGGGGTCTGTCATGGGCCATGCACGGTCGGCAGCAGCGATTTCTGCACATCTCGGCATTTTCCCGATCGACTCCGTTGCGGGTTCCAGATATGAGCCCGCCCATGTTCGGGACGGCGCACATACAGCTTTGATTTCTTCGGTGGCCCGACGGCCGCCACAGATGCTGTATTGCCTGGAACCTGAACATGACTGACATCCCATTCGCCATCGGCATGAGCGCCGTGCAGCCTGCTACCACGGTCCTGCAGGCTCCTGTCGGAGCCTTTGAAGCGGCCGCGGCTCATCGAGTGCGCATTTCGGGCAGAACGGTTCGCCGTCAGTCTGCGGCCAGCGCAATGCGCTTGAACCAGCCATAGGCCGTCGCCTCGGGGACCTTTGCCAGGTCCATGACGGTGAGCTTCCGGCACGCGGGCGACAGCAGGAAGTGCTGCCCCTTTGGGTTGTTTTTCGGACGCGGCCAAAGCTCAGTCCCTCCTCGGGTTTGGGACGGCGACTGAGCCGCGTATTTCCAAACCTCCGGACGGAACGGGACATGCGAACCGCTGCGGCATGCTGCGCGGCGATCGTAGCGATGGCTATGGAATGGTCATGTTCCAGGCTCCAGGTTGCAGGCATACAGGGTCCGCGGCGGTCACCGGGCCACCGAAGAGAGCGCCCGCGCTCCAACCTTTGTGGCGGCCGCCAGGGACTGTTCATATATGTCAATAATCTCCTTGTCCGGACTTGGACCAAATTGGTCCTGGATGACCGCTTTGATGCGAAGGAGTTCGGCATCGAAATATTGGACGCCTGTACGTGCGGAAAAGCTCAAGCCAACCGATACCGCTTCCTGTGCTTGAGGCATTTTTCCTTGATCCAGAAAGGCTTCCGCCAACCACGCCTGCGCATAAGCCAAGGCGAGTTCGGCACCAGTTTCTACATAGTCTGCAATCCCTTGCTTGAGCAGTTCCAGCCCCTTTGCGTGACCGAGCCGATCTAATGCACGACCGCGATTGATCCTTGCATGTGCCCGGAACTGGGCGAACCCTTGGCCATTTGAGAGCGCTTCGGCAACTGTTGCGTGATGCTCTGCCTGCAAGTGATTACCCATAAAATTATACATGCCCGAAATGAAATTGTGGGCAAATCCGGTGCTGGCATCGTGGCTACACCGTTCCGCTTGGCCGATCAGCGCTACGCTTGCGAGAACAGCCCTCTCAAAATTCCCGGACAACGTGTCTATCCAGAGCAAATAGGCGTTGGCCGTGATCTGCAGGTTGATACCGAACCTAACAGCCATTTCCTCGTCGAACCGATCTTCATGGACTGCCGTGGCGGTTGTGAAGGCCTTCTTTGCGTCGTCAAATGCTCCGAGATAATAGCTAACCACGCCACGTGTATAAAATCCTGCGACCGTATTGAGTTGATCTCCAGTCTCTTCAGCAAGGCCGAGAAATTCTTCGCCTAATTCCACGGCTAGATCGAGTTGTGCTCGGACAATGCAGTTACTCCAGAGACCCCATACAATCCTACAGTTCTGGGACTTGTCGGCACAGATATTTGACAGGGCTTTGGCCCGCCGATAGACGTCTCCCACCTCTAGCGAGGCAAACCCGCGTTCTGCGAGCAGCTGGGGCCCGAGAAGCAGGAGAAGCTGCTTGATTCGTTCGTTGTGTTTGCCGGACTCATTGTTGTTGCCGGCCAGCCTCAAGGCCCAGCGGAAATGTCGAGCAGCCTCGCGATGCGCTGATACCCGCACCGCTTGCCGCCCAGCGATCTCCAAATGGTCCATTGCCTGATCCGGAACTCCACCTTTCTCCAAATGCCAGGCCGTAACCTCCGGCTCATTAGCGCCGAGTCCCGCAACATTGGATTTGAGAGCATCTGCGATACGCCGGTGGTAGGACCTGCAGGTGTTTCGCACGATTGAGCGATAGGTCAGCTCATGGACCAGCGCGTGTTTGAACTCGTATCGTGCATAGGGAATCTGTCCTATCCGGAAGACGAGATCCCGATCCTGCAACTTCTGCAAATAGGCTTGCAACTGTGCGTCTTCATAGTCGGTCGAGGCCTTCAACAGGGCATAATCGAAAATCCTGCCGATCACGGCGGCGAGATGGAGAATTTCTTTTTCATCGCCCATCTGGTCAATGCGCGCCATCAGGGTTTCCTGCAAACTTGTCGGAACTATCGCGGGGGCAACTCCTCCTCGGCCCGCCTCCCGTAGGCTGTTCATGAGTTCTTCCAGAAAGAGCGGAATACCGTCAGACCGTCTAGCTATCTCCGCCGTATCGTTTTCACTGAGATATGAGGGCCCGATGCTTCGGGCCACGGCGGCTGTCTGCGATATACTTAACCGGCCGAGGTCCAATGGAGACACCGACGGCGGACAATCGGCTTCCAGAAGAGGTCGTGTAACTGCGATCAGCAGCACACGGCTGTCGCCGATGCTTTCTTGCAAGGCACGCAGCAGGTCGCGCGAGCTCGGATCCAGCCAATGAACGTCCTCAAAAATTAGAATGACGGGTCTATGTTCGGTCAAGCGTAGCAGGCAGCGGACAATTGTGCCGATAAGCCCGGCAATATCTGCCTCCAATTCGACGGACCGGACATTTGGATCGAGCAGCACCCTGAGACAGTTCAGATCGTGCTCCGATCTTTGGCCAAGTTCTGCCAGCCAAGTGGAGAGACCGCTTGTCAGCACTTCTCCATCGTCGTCCGGACCAATGCTCAGAACCCGGCGGAGCTCTTGAATGAGAGGATAAAAGGCAGTGTTTTTATGATGGAACGAACCGTTGAAATTGAGGCGGGTCACAACCTCCACGACTTTGTTGCGCAGGAAATGGTGAACCAGCCGCGACTTTCCAATGCCTGGTTCTCCGACTACTGTGACGGCTTGGCCTTCCCCCTGTAAAGCTCTTTTCCAAAGCGTTGCAAGATGTTCCAGCTCACTTTCCCGTCCGATGAAAGAAGACAGGGTTTTCTGTCTCTCGCCAATGTCGAAGCGATTGGCTGCAACCAGTTCGCCATGGATTTGGTAGGCGCCGGTGCTGTGTCCGGGGATCGAGACTGCGTTGGTTTTGAACACGCGACGCAGCAGTACGAGCGTGGTCCCGCAAACAAGGACACCCATCTCGGTTGCCGTATAACTTAGCGTGGTCGCCTGCGTAACGAGCGGCCCCGACATCTGAGCAACGCTGAGTGAGCCCGCTTCTCCAGATCGAACCAGGGCTTCGCCGCTGGCGATGCCGCAGCAGATCTGCACCTCTTGCGCAGTCGCGGTGTACAAATACTTGCTTCGAAGGTCCACTGCGGCAAGGACTGCCCGTTCGGCGTCCAACTCACTTGCACTGGGATGGCCAAAAACGGCCAGGCACCGGTCTGCTACGCATCCGATGATCTGACCGCCGAATCTCGCAATGGCATCACGGCAAAAGGCCTCCATCGGCTCCACCAATTCGCTGATGTCTTCGGCGTCAAGTCGTTGACTTGCAGCAGTTCGGGCTGAAATTCCGAAGGCTGCAACAGTGACTATTCGCCTTTCTGGTGTGCCATAAACACCTGCGGCAATTTTGTGCGAATTGCATGCGACAGTGGCGCGTTCATGCTGACGGAGTTGCCGGTACACTTCGACCGTGTCCGGGCTAGGACCGGCGTTGAGCTTCTGCTGAAGGATATGTGCCAAACGGTTGAACTGCATGAGAGCCTCCGCACTCCTTCCTAGGGAGTGGAGGCTCCGCATCGCGCCACGGTGCGCTGCTTCATGCGCCGGATCCATGGTGATTATGGCCTGCGCCGTCTTCAGCACAGCGCTGGGCTCACCATGCTCCTCATCATATGCCAGCACGGTTTCGAGCGCCGAGACCGCGAGATCGCAAAGACGCTCTCTTTCAGCCTGTAACCAACCCGCAAACGGTGCCGACCGAATGCTCAGGCCCGCGGCGAATTCACCTCTGTATATTTGAGGAATGCTCCGGATGCGTTCAACATCGCCGCAAAGAGCAATGTCATCGAACTCCCGACTGTCGACAGCAATAGTATCGTGCCGCAGGGTCAAGGTCCCCTGATGGGTCTCAAACGGATCCGGACAACCATCTTCTTTCAGGGTTTTACGCAGAGCAGCCAATTCCTGGCGCAGGCTGGCACGTGCTTGCTCTTCGCCGCTAGTAGGCCACAGGCTACCAGCCAGGTATTCGCGGGTACACCCTCCCGCTCCGCATTGCGCCAGGAGCGCAAAAAGCGCCCAGGACTTCCGGGTGCCAAGGCGAAGCTGTTTTCCTTGCCTACCGCTGAGAATGCACCGGCCGAGCAGTGTTAGTCGCAGATCCAAGCGTGCCTCCTGAGCCGGGTATACGGGCTTCGTAGAGGGTTCAACAGATATTCATCGGGCACAAAGCTTTGAAAATTGCGAGCGGAACCGTTGGCTGCGCTCTAGCTTGCGTGCCCTACATCACCTTGGCGCAGAACGCGATACCTCGCCAAATGCGCCCTGAAGGCCTGACCGATCTTACCCTCAGCGAATGGGAACAGGCCTTGGGGCTCGAACCAATGAGGCCCTATCCCGGCAGCTACCGGGGCGGGTAAATCAAACTAAATTTCGCCATCGATTCCTTCAGGCGCGAGAGCGGGAGGGAGCCGGTCTGTTCCCGCGTCACCTTTAGCCATTTCTTGCCGCCAGCAGGTGCAACGAAGAACGGCCGTATGTGCTGAGGATTGCAATCTGTTGAAGGAATTCAGGGCACATCCATTGCCAAATGCGGGATGTGCCCTGAAGAGTTTGCGCTTCATGAGCCTAGCCGGGTTTATGCACAGCGCTGAACGTTTGGCGGCCTGAGGTGTTGATCTGGTCGCCGTTTCGGTTCTTTTTGACAAGCTGGTTGGGCGCCGGCGGTGATCCGTCGTGATGGAAAGCGGGGGTTTGCAGGTTGCGGCCGGCGGGTTCGTTTCGGGGCGTTGGCGCCCTGTCGGCTACGTCACGAGCCGCGGAATGCGGTCGAGGACGATGCGCAGGATGCGCTGGTCGGGACAGGATGTCGGCAGGTGCAGGCGGATCTGGGTTTTCATCTCGACCACCCGCGCGGCGATCTTGATGAGGCGCAGTCGCAGCGTGTCGAATTGGGCGACTGCGAAGCTCGAGCGTTTCGGCATCGCGGCGCGCAGGCCCCACATCAGCCAGTAGGCGCCGGCATGCAGGAACAACCGGAACTGGTTGGCCGTCGCTCTTGTGCAGGAGGTGCGGTCGGCGGCGAGATGCGTCTTCCACGACTTGATGTGGTTCTCGGCAGCGCCGCGCCGGCAGTAGACATCCTCGTAGAGCGCCTTGGCCTTGCCACCGGCAAGGTTGGTGACGATGAAGCGGGTGTCGGCGCCTTGGGCGCCGACCTCGATCCGGGCGATGATGCGCTCGACACGGCTCCAGCTGCCGGCGCCGTCAAAGAATTCTTTGAACCTGCGGACCTTGTCCGTCTTCGCCGACGCTTCAAAACGCGCCAGCGTGCTGACTTCCAGCTCCGCGACATGCTTGTGCAGGGTCGTGGTGGGCGCCACGCCGAGAATGAAGTCGACACCGTTGGCGCGGCACCAATCGATGACCGGCGGACTGCAATAATGGCTGTCGGCCCGGATCAGGATCCGGGTGTTCGGCCAATTGCTTCGGATCGCCCGCACCAGGCGTCGCAGGTGGGGGCGGATTTCTGCCCCACTCGGCCGCTTGGCCGGCCGCAGAACCGCACCGACGAAGCGGCCATCGCCATCGAACACCACGATCGGCTGGAAGCCGTACTCGTCGTGATGGGCATTGAACAGGCGAAGCTGCTGGCCGCCATGCACGGCATCAAACGTGTCGTCGATGTCCAGCACGATCCGCTTCGGCACCTGCCGGAAGGAGGCGCAGTAAAGATCGACCATCGCCCGACCCATAGCGACCAGTTCCCGCATGCCGGGCAGGTTCTCCAGCCGGCACAGCGTCGACTGGGAGGCCAGATCCCGACCCGAAGGCAGCGCATCCTGGGCCATCTTGAAGGCCGGATCGCAGCGCAACCGGTTGGCGTCGTTGCCATCCTCATAACCGGCGGCGATCATCTTCATGCGGAAGCCGATCATATCGGCCACGCTGTGGACGACCTGGTCCGGGCAGCGCGGATCATCGATGCAACGCGCCAGACGGTCAGCCACACGCAGCCGTTTCTCCACCTCGGCCAGAGCCAGAACCCCACCGTTGGACGACAGCATGCCGCCGTCGAAGCGGGCGACGACGGCCTTGCCGCCCACAGATGACAAACCGCTCAGCGGCAGCGTAAGATCATTCATGGCGGGTG
>NZ_VLKT01000073.1 GCF_007830515.1 Mesorhizobium tianshanense | reverse complement strand
GGCCTTTTCAGCATCGGAATTGCGTTGCTTCGGCGCCGCCACGATCGTGGCATCCACGATCTGGCCACCAATCGCCAGATAACCGGCCTTGGTGAGGTGCTTGTCAAAACGGGCGAACAGGTTCTCCACCGCCCGGGCCTGCGTGAGGTGCTCCCGAAACAACCAGATCGTCTTGGCGTCGGGAACCTTGTCGCCGAGCCCCAACCCGAGGAAGCGCATGAAGGAAAGCCGGTCCTGGATCTGGAACTCGGCCTGATCGTCCGAGAGACTGTAGAGCGCCTGCAGAACCAGGACCTTGAACATCATCACCGCGTCAAAGGGCGGCCGGCCGCCTTTGGCGCCATCGGAGCGCTTCAGTGCCTTGGCCAGCGGTTTCCGGAAAACCTCCCAAGGCACCACCGCGTTCAGCTTCTCCAGTGGATCGCCGGCCTCGCTCAGCCGGACATAGCGCTCGTCAATATCCCAGAACCCAGCCTGGCCTCGCATCCAACGCCTCCGTGCAAATCACCAGGCGAAGTGAATCAAAATGCGTTCTCGATTGCTAGGTTTTTCGAGGTGTCCAAGTGTCTCACGGCCTAACGGCTCAAAAGTTGCCCGGCGTTATTTCCGCTATTCGGTCCACAAATTCCCTACGGCCGTTGCGTCCACTAGAAACGGGGCGCAGCATCGCCGACAGCCCGGCAGGCACGTTCTTCTATGTCTCAGCATATCATATCAATTTTAGAGCAAGGGAGCCCTTTCCCTTAGATCGAGGGAAAATCGGCCAGGCCTTGCCGGTAACCGGGTTATTTTATGAGTTTCAACATCGTTCTAATGGCAAGCTTTATCTGATTGCATTTGCGTCGGAGACAGAGGCGGACCGCTTAAGAGGCCTTGGCGGGGATCAAGAATTCAGAGCCACCCTCTCCTGAAATTTGGGGGGCGCAGACTTCATTGGTTGAGTTACCCGTGGAGCGGCTTCGGGCCGGGGACTCAAGAGACCTTCAGCTCGATGAATCAGGCGAGTCCCTGATGGTGCTCGACGTAACTGTGAACTAGTTCAATGGATACACTCAACAAAATGATTGGGGCACCAGTGTGGGGCACTGGCTAGAAATGGCGTTGATTTAAAACCAATGATATCATTAATTTAGCAATGGCGGAGAGGGAGTCCGCTATACCTTACGTTCAGGGTTGCTCACGGCTTATCAAGAAAGCCGGGATTTCCGGGCTTCTTGACCTCAAAAGGCTTTGTACGTTTTCATGTTCTGCTATACAATGCCATTTCAAAGGTGCAAGTAAAGGTGCAAGAGAAATGGCGCGTGGCCTCAACAAGCTCTCCGACCGTAACGTCAAGGCCCAAACCAAACCGGGACGCCATTCCGATGGCGGCGGCCTTTATCTGCAAGTTGAAGCGAGCGGGTCGCGGTCATGGGTGTTCATGTGGAAGAGCGATGGCAAGCGTACTGTCATGGGGCTCGGTGCCTACCCGACTGTCTCGCTCGCCGATGCCCGCGAAAAAGCGGAAGCCTGCCGCAAGGCCGTCGACGCCGGCCGGAGTCCGCTCGCCGACAGCCGCAAGGAAAAAGAACCGACCTTCGCCGAATGCGTCGATCTTTTCCTTGCCGACAATAAATTGGGCTGGCGGAACGAAAAGCACAAGGCGCAATGGGAAATGACACTCGGTGACACCTATTGCCGGCAATTGCGGCCGATGCGGGTTTCGACCATAGGGACCGAGCATGTGCTAAAGGCTCTTAAGCCGCACTGGCAAGGCAAGGCCGAGACAGCGTCGCGGCTAAGGGGCCGCATCGAGCGCGTCCTGGCCTTCGCCAAGGCCAAGGGCTGGCGCTCGGGCGAGAATCCAGCGCAATGGCGCGGCCACCTCGACGCGCTGCTGCCGAAGCGTCAGAAGCTGCAACGCGGCCACCATGTTGCGATGCCTTATTCGCAGGTGCCGGCCTTCGTCGGACGCCTCGGCAATGCCGAGGCGATGGCGGCTCGCGCGCTGGAGTTCCTAATTCTCACCGCCGGCCGGTCCGGCGAAGTGCTGAATGCCCGCTGGTCAGAGATCGATCTCGACCCAGCAGGCACGGGGCCGGTTTGGGCGGTTCCAGCCGAGCGCATGAAAGCAGGGAGGCCGCATGAAGTGCCGTTGTCGCCGCGTGCGACCACCATCCTCAAGGAATTGGCCGAGACGCGCCAGAATGACTTCGTGTTCCCCGGCCAGCGCCTTGGCCGTCCGCTGTCGGCAACGGCTATCGAGATGCTGTTGCGCCGGCTTAAGGTGAAGCCGGTCACGCCGCACGGCTTTCGCTCTTCCTTCCGCGACTGGGCCGGCGACGCGACCAATTTCCCGCGCGAACTCGCCGAGGCGGCGCTGGCTCATCGCATCGGCGATGCCACCGAACAGGCTTACCGCCGCTCGACCGCACTCGCCAAGCGCCGCAAGTTGATGGAGGCGTGGGCGGCTTTCCTGGCACGCGGCGGTGCCAAGGTGCTGGAGTTCCGTCGCGCTGGATCAGCCGACGCGCCGGTGGCAGGATGACCGGGCAGGGATAGGGCGACGGCCCGAACCCCGGCCTGCACCGACGGGCTCCCTGCGCCTTCCGTTGGTGCGCGCAAGGTGCTGGCGCATGGCAAAAAAACACGCTCCGAAAGGCGGATCGCCGAATTTCGCCGTCTTGCGGAAGCAACAGGATCAGGCCCGCAGCGAGAAAGACCTCGACCGGTTTGAGGAAATCGGTCGCGACCTTGCCGCCGTCATTGCCGCCGAAGGGCAAAAATACCCGCATCACTTCCTGAGATCCCGCGAGATGAAGGCGCGACTGCTGTTGCGCGGCGTTCCCGAAGAACGGGTGCAGGGAGAACTGCCGGTGCATTGGTTCCCGCCACACGGCAGCTTTCTCGAATACGAATGTCGCTGGGCTTTGGTGGAGGTGCTGCGTTCCGAAAATCCGCCGAAGGACATCTTGCAGCTGACGGCAGCGCTGTTCGTTCCCGATAGCGGGCATCCGCTGGCGGATGCGTTCGTGGCTGTGATCAAGGGCCGGGATCGCGGCACGCGTGAGAACATCTATGCCAAGGCGGCCATCCTCAACGTCGTGGACACCGCCGTGCGCGATGGCCGGGGCACCGATGCCGGCGTCCTCGAAGCTGCCGAGCGCTATCATCTAACGCGTGAATATGTCTATCGATGCTGGGGTGAACGGGAGAGGTGAACCCGATCCGCGTAATGGGTTTAGTTACCCGGTCGTCGCCATGTGGTTCCATGCCTTGGCAATTCTTTTGGCCTTGGCATTTGGATGGAGCCAGTTTCATGTCAGACGAAAAGCTCAGCTTTACCGTAAAGGAAGCCGTCAGGGCGACGGGTCTTTCGGAGACGACGCTTTATCGCCGTTTCAAGTCTGGCGCGCTGATCCCGCGCAAGTCGGAAGGCAGGACGTTGATCCTGCGGACTGACCTTGAACGGTACCTCAATTCGCTGCCCGAAGCCCCAAGCGGCCCGAACAGGCGGGCCGCATAAACGAAAACCCGCCGGGCTTGACGGGCCACAGCGGGTTCGGGACTTTGGGTGTTCGGGGCTTCAGAGCCCGAAACATAAGTCTCGACTTAAGCGTCGTCAAGCTTCCGGCCTTTTCAAGGAGGCCGCACGATGCGCACGCCCCACGACCTATCCGTCCTCGATCCCGACGATGGCGAGCCGCGCCACGTCATCCGTCGATCAACAGCGGCGAGTTTTTGCGCTCTGAATGCTCGCCGTTCCACGCTTGGTCTGGTGCCAGTGCATCCAGCGTCATCGCTCGCGCCTTTGGCACGCGAAGGGCGTTCTATCGAAGCTGCTGCGGTCCGCGCTTGGCGGCTCGATCATCGCCTTGTTGCCTTACCGCCCGGTTTCGCCGTTCCGCGATGGAGATCGCGATGAGCAGCAAGCTGCCCGACATTACCGTCACGGCGCTGTTCATCGCTGTTGCCGCTGCGGCACGCAAGGAGAGCCGGCGCTACTGGGCGGTGAATGGCAAGCGTTTTCCGAAACAGGAACCATCGTTCTGGCCGGCAACACCTGAAGGCACCGACGACACCTTGAGGGAACGTCGCCACCGCCGACGGCAAAAGGGGGTGTGGACGTGAAGGACGAAAGCCGCATCCACGCCGTCGCCGAACTGGACACCGTCAAAGAACACACCGACGAGGCGCTGGCGCTCGAGTTCGCCCGCCGCCATGCGATGCGAACCCGCTACGTCGACGGCTGGTCGCGCTGGATGTTATTTGACGGCGTCGTCTGGGCACCCGACGAGATCCTGACGGTGTATAACTATGCGCGTGCCCTGTGCCGCGACGATGCCGCCAGCGCGCCGCCCAGAGATGGGGGGAGGATCCTATCGGCCAAGACCGTTGCAGCCGTCGTCGCGCTTGCCCGCTCGGATTCGGCGCTCGCAGCCGTAGTCGACCAGTGGGACGAAGACCCGATGGCGCTGAATTGCGATGGCGAGGTCGTCCAGCTTGATGCCGACGGTTGCAGCCGCCGCGTCATACCCGGCGACTATATGACCAAGTCGACGGCGGTCGGGCCCGGCGACGGCTGCCCGCTGTGGCTGGAGTTTCTAGCTCTCGTGACTGGCGACGACGGCGAACTGATCGACTACCTTCAGCGCGTGTGCGGCTACTGCCTGACCGGTCTCACGGTGGAACACGCGTTGTTCTTTCTGTGGGGACCGGGCGGGAATGGCAAGTCGACCTTCATCGAAACCATATCCGGCGTCATGGGCGACTATGCCAAGACCGCCGGCATCGATACTTTTACGGCCTCGGCGTCCGACCGCCACCCTACCGATCTCGCCGCCCTGCAGGGCGCACGGCTGGTGACGTCGATTGAAACGGCCAAGGGCCGCAGCTGGGACGAAACCCGTATCAAGACGCTGACCGGCGGAGACCGCATCTCGGCGCGATACATGCGGCAGGACTTTTTCGAATACACGCCGCAGTTCAAGCTGATGATTGCAGGAAACAACAAACCGGCCCTGACCAACGTCGACGACGCGTTCAGGCGGCGTTTCCACATGATCCCTTTCATCGTTCGCATTCCGGACGACAAGCGCATCCTCGGCTTTTCCGACCGGCTTAGGGACGAATGGCCGGGCATTCTGGCATGGATGATCGAGGGTGCCGGACACTGGCGGCGGCTCGGCCTGTCGCCGCCGCCTGCCGTGCTGGCCGCCACGCAGGAATATCTCGACGGCGAGGACACCATCGGCGCTTGGCTCGACGAATGCACCGAGCGCGTTGCCGATGGCTTTGAAAGTCGACAACGGCTGTTCGCGTCATGGAAGGAGTTCGCATTGCGGACTGGCGAAAATCCCGGCACGCAAAAGCAACTTGTTGGCGCGCTCGCTGGGCGCGCCGGCATCTATCCGCACAAGCGCGAGGGCATTCGCGGCTACCTCGGAATTCGCATCACATGGGACTGAAAAATGCGTTTCGGGGCACTTGGGGCACTTCCCTCCATAATGGACGTAGTGATGTCGTCGAGCGAGCTTTCAGCACCTATACGTCTATATAGGACGCAAGTGCCCCAAGTGCCCCGGCTGGACCGCCGAGTGACCTCCTTGATGGCATTCGATGGACGGAAACGGGCCGGCGAGGACGGACATTTCTGAGAGAAATGTCCTTTCCGTCCGTTGAATGGGCCTTTGGCAGAGGCGTCCGACAAAAACGGTTTTTCCGGTTTTTCCGTCTTGCACATCCGGCGGCAGACGGGTCTTGATAGACGCAGCCGGAGGAGGACACACCATACGGGGATGCATTCGTGAAGAGAGAGCCACCCAATTCCAGCATGGTCGGATTTCGAGAGGAAAGCGCGTATGTTCAATAGCATCAGAAGAGCGTTCACTGCGAATTCACGCTTGTGGGATTTCGCCGGCTACTGGGCCAACGTGGTGGTGGAGCACCATAAAATTACGGGACTGAACCTTGAGCAGATTGCTAAAGCCTTAGGCGACCAAGAAGGTCTAGACGACATTTGTCGCAGAGCAATGAAGGAGAGGCTTTCATCCAAAGACTGCGCAGTGGCAATAATCCGGAGTGGTTTATATGAGCCAGTCTCGGTCGATGGGCGGGGTGATCCTGTAAAAGAGACTAGCACCGCATATAGAGCGACCTCGGAAGCAATCGATGAGGCGCAACGGGTCCAACGCGAACTCACGGACGAGTTTGCCAGATCAGGACTTGATTTTATGACCCTGCATCCAATTATACACGGGGCGGTACTTGCTGAAGCGCTTGCGTTTGGCCGCATCGATCGCACTGTTGAGATGTTCTTTGAAATTGCCGAAATGATTGGACGCAAAGCCCTCTCCGAGGAGGACAAAGCCAAAATGCTGTTGGATGTATGGAAAGATCGCGCTGAAATGATAAACGGCCCCACATAAGGACGGTATCCTGACACGACCATGCCACATGCCAAATTGAACATAAGGCAGGAGCGGTTCTGTCTTGGTCTCGCCGAGGGCCTACCGCAATCGCGAGCCTATATTGAGGCTGGCTACACGGCGCGCGGCAATGCCGCTGAGGTGGCTGCCGCACGGTTGTTCAGAAAAGTTCAGGTGCGGTCCCTCGTAGCCGAGTTGCAAGCCAAGGCTGCAAAGCGCTCGGAAGTCACCGTCGACAGCCTCGTCGCTGAGCTTGACCACATGCTGCAATTGGCCACGAAGCTCGGCCAGCCGGGGGCTGGCGTGACGGCCGTCATGGGGAAGGCGAAGCTGCTCGGGCTGATAGTTGATAAAGCCGAAGTCGCCACGACGCTGCGCCGCCCAATGCGTGAGCCGGGCGAGGCCAAGACGATGAGCCTTGAGGAGTGGCAGGCCAAGTTCGCGCCAAAGCGCATGAACTAGGGGGGCTGCCTAGAGGTGCGGTCGGTGTAACCGGTGCCCGAAGGCCGACCAAGGCGTTCGACCAACTGCGCGGCCTCCGGTGGCCCGGCGCAGGCCGTTTTCGAGTTGGCTACCAGCGAGTGCTGAGTGCCGGTTGCCCCGCCGTTGTGGCCGTCTCTTCAAGCTCGGCCGTTCCCGCGTTACCGCTGCGCTGCAGTACCTTCTTCACGGCCACATGCGAGAGCGCAATTCTGTCCTCAGCCAAGGCCTCGGCAATGGCGCGAAGAGACAGACCTTGGCCACGAAGTTCGCGCATTCTGGAGATGGCCTTCTGCTCGGTTGCATCTTCGAGAAGTTCGCCGTCGTCAGCGATCTGGTAGCCAAATGGGCGCGCCCCACCGAGAAATCGGCCCCGCTCGCGCTGGTCGGCCTTCACCTGACTTATGCGCTCACGGATGCGGTCCCGTTCAGCTTCAGCGAATGCCGATGCAATTGTGAAGAACAGCTTCGACAAGCCGTTGCCGGCAATGTCGCCGCCAAGATCGATCAAATGCAATCTCACACCTTTGGCGCGCAAAACCTGCTGAACGTGGAGCGCGTCGATTGCCGAACGGAACAGCCGGTCAAGCTTGGCTGCAATGACAACGTCGCCATCCTTCAGCTTGGCAAACAGCGCCGCGCCCGCCGGGCGCTCCACGACCGGGACCGAACCTGACACGCCTTCTTCGATCATTGTTTCGTCGACGGCCAAACCGTGCATAAGCGCGTAACCGCTGATCTGGCGCTGCTGAACGTCAAGGCTCTCGCCCTCGCTGGCCTGCCGGGCAGTCGAGACGCGGACGTAGGCATAAACGGTCATTGGATGTTTTCCTGTAAGCGCGTTAAGGCGCATCTCTTATAGGCGCGGAACGGCGTGCTTGTAAAGGTCCTTTAGCACGTTAACAAATCTGACCTACCAAAGCCCTGCGGATTGCCATTGCCAAGCCGACTTTGGAGGTTGCGCCATGGCCTTCTCTCTGCCAGCAAGCGGCAAGTTCGTTCGCGGCCCAAACCGCAAGGCGGCCCGGCGGGACGAGTGCCGCCGGGGGTTGTCGGCAGTGGGGTAGAGGGCGGGACTTGTGGGGCCCCTATCAGGCGCGCCCATTGGCGAGGACTGTTCGATCTCCCTAAATCCGCCATTTGTTCAAGCTTCCTAATGGCGTAAGAAGCGATCAGATCGAGAAGTATAGGGTGCACTAGCTAAAAATGGAACTATCCGTCTTTGAACTCAACAAGGGGCAAACCCTTCGCATCAAATCTCCCGGCAAGTGCATTTACTGCGGAAGCGATCAGGGCAAACTCAGAAACGAGCATGTCATCCCATACGCACTCGCAGCCAATACGATCATTCTTGAAAAATCCTGCTGCGAAACCTGTCAGAACATCATCCAGCGATATGAGCAAGAAGTCCTAAAAAAGCAGCTGGGCGTATTCAGGGCGCAAGTTGACGCACCTACACACCGACCGAAAGAAAGGCCTACCCATGCGGACCTGCATTTCGTCGAGGTGAATACCGAAAGGCAAGTGATAAGGGATTTGGGCTTTCGCTCTATACCCATCAATGAGGCCCCAATCGCATTCCACTTGTGGGCCTCTCCTATGCCACGACGCCTCCGTGATCCGATAGACCCAGCCATCGAAAGTGGACGTCCATGGTCATTCGTTGATGAGGAAGTTGCCTACACTTTATGTCGAAAGGTCGCAGCGGAAACAGGCGCAAACCATGTTGCTGTAAAGACCGGTGACGTGAACCGCCTTCACTACCTGCGATCACTCGCGAAAACTGCGCATGCCTTTGCGGCGGCCAAATTTGGACTAGATGCGTTTGAGCCATTCCTGACTGATTTGATCCTCAACCGATCCGATGACGTTGCAGAGTATGTGGGTGACGATCCATTCACAGCGCCGATTGAGGATATCGACGGGCACACGTTGCAGATATTTCTTGGTGAGGCGATGGGTGGCCCCGAGCAGGGGTTGCTTGCTGCGCGCTTCCAACTGTATCCGTACCTAAATAGTCCGGCTCATTTGGTCATTGTGGGCAAGGCGCTTGTGGACATAGGGGCGAGATTACGCGGGGAGGTTTAATGAACGGCGTGCTGCCATGGCCCTGCATTTCCGACACGGCACTTTCTTTGCTCGCCGCCGATAAGCCGACCGTCCGCCACCCCATCTCGGCCATTGGCGGCAGCCAGCTGACAGAGTTTTAACGCTAGAGCGCCAGCGTGTGAGATCGCCGCCGCCGGGGACCGGAAAGCGGTCGGCACCCCCGGCTTTGTCGGCGGCGGGGGCGGTGGTGGCTTTGTGGGGCCCCTGAGCCGCGCGCACCTGGGTTGCGGCGAGAACTTGTGGACGCCTTGGTGAGATCGTAGCGAATGCGGCCATCCGAGGCCATAAAGCCGTTGCAGGCAATACGGGGAAACTTCTTTAGCAAAGCAGGATACTGTCGATCCACAACTGGAGCCGGCATATGCAAAACACCTCGCACGCGGTCATGTCGCAGCGCTTCGAAGCGAAGGACAGCACCGACAATTTTCCGACACCACCATGGGCAACGCGCGCCCTGATTGAACACGTCATCGGAAATATTGCGGAGCTTCAGAGTATGACGTGTCTCGAGCCGGCGTGCGGGCAAGGGCATATGTCGAGGCCGCTGAAAGAATATTTCGCTGAGGTCCAGTCGTCAGACGCTAACTGGTATGGCTATGGATCGATACGCGATTTCCTCCAATATCCGTTCGAAGCGGGTTCCCACGACTGGGTGATCACTAACCCGCCATTTCGGCTCGCCGAGCAGTTTGTCGATCATGCGCTGACGGTCGCACGAGTTGGCGTCGCCATCCTCGCCCGAACAGTTTTCCTCGAAAGCATCGGACGCTATGAAGACATTTTTCAGCATCGGCCGCCTACGGCATTTGCGCAATTTGTCGAGCGCGTGCCTATGGTCAAAGGTCGCCTCGACCGCAAGGCATCAACGGCCACCGGCTATGCTTGGTTCGTTTGGGACAAGAGGAAGCTGGGCGAACAGCCTCGCCTTATGTGGGTGCCGCCATGTCGGAAATCGCTGGAACGGGACAGTGACTATTCGTGAAGGTTCCAGCGCTTGACTCCAGCCTCCAGCGCCTCCTTCGCGGCCTTGGCGTCGCCGTCATCCAAAGCCGCAAGTGCCTTCTCGACATGCGCCAGTAGCCGCTGGCCTTTCACACCGGGAGCGCCCTTTGGTGGGAGGGTGGCCTTATCAGCCGCCTCGAACTTTCCCATCTTACCGGCGATAACTTCTGCAACTCGTGCTTGGTTTTCTCCGAACCACGCAGCTATGTCATGATGTTTGTCGCCGCGCCCGACCATGCCAAGCATTGTTGCATAGTCTTTGTTCATCAACGCCATGTTGTCCCCCTCCCAAACATACGCAGGTAATCTAACGACCTTTTCGTGTTGCCCACAAGCCATGGCGCGCCGAAGGGCGCGGCGGCGTTGTGCGTTCAAGGCCTGCAGCCTCCGGCAACGCCTTGTTGATCAGCTTGGCGAGCCTCTGCGCGGGCTGGCGGCGGAGCCTGAAGGCCCCCGTGCGCGGCCTTCTCCTCGCCCGGAGGCCGACGCCAACCGGCTCTGGGCGGCGATTAAGGGCGTTCCGGCCGCGCCGACTTGGAGACCGACACAAACGCCTGCGCCCCTGTGTGGCCTTCGGCTGGCGCTTAGGTGCCGTTGTACCGACGGTCGCAGATTGCTTCTTGGTGCCGTTTGCCCGGTTGGCGGGGCGGGGGGCGATGGCCCCCAGCGATCTGCTCACTTTTAGCGCCCCGACCACCGTGAGGAGAAAGCTTGCCGAAGTACAATCGCTTTGTTAGACCAATCCCGCATCCAGAGAGGGCTTCGGCCCCGCCAACCAGCCTTGACCGGCAACGGTGGTGAAGACGATGTGGCCTCGAAGGGGCAACAGTAGGTCGCCAGCCCTCCAGATGCGTGCGAAACGATGGAGGGCATTTTCATGCTGACAAGGCGAGGTTTTCTGATCGGCGCGGGTGGCCTGCTCACGGCGGCATTCGCAAAGGATGCACAATCTTTCATTAGCAGGACTGGGCAGCCCCTGCTTGCCTCGCCTGCGGAGGTGGCCGAGACCATGTACTGGTATGAAGGGGGAGAGCAGGGCTACCTTCTCACAATCGGCCCTTGGGCCTTCTGCCCACCGCCGCCGGCCTGGCGCGAGTTCTTCGCCAGCGAGGGCATCGGGCACCGGACCGAACCCGAAACTCACTCCATCTGGGAAAAGCACGGGATCAGCCCGGAGGACTACGACAATCAGGTTGACGGGTGGTTCTGGGAAACCCGCTTCGATCTTGAGACCGGTCCGTGCGCCAGAGCCTACCGCCTCCTGAAGCAGCTGGATCTTGGCTCAAAGCTCAGGCGCGGGAGCGATGGGCCCCATCTGGTATTCTGCGAGGGTGACGTCGCCAACGACGACAGCCGGTGGGTCGATGCAAGGGACGAACTCACACTCTCCTTCCTGCAGGCTCGGCTGATCGATCTGAAGCTTCCTATCCGAATTGCACAAGGAATTTGAGGGGTTCCCGACATGATCGACAATGGCACGAGGCCGACCGCCGGCGCGCCGAGCCCCGAGATGGCAAGGCATAGCCCGGGCAGGTCAATCGAGCCTTACACTTGCCGCTATTGCGGCTGGGCGACCACGGTCCCAAGCGAGGCCGAGGCACGTCTCTGTATGCGGTGTGTCCGTTTCGAGGGTGATGTGCATCCGGCTATGACCGGAGCGCGGATTGCGGCACACAACACCCGCATCATGGGCATGATCAAGAAAAAGGACAGACTAGGCGATCCTGCACCGTGCATGCGTAGCTGTCGGCCCGAGGGCGGATTGCCCGAGGGCGGGGGCGGGGTGGCCTTGTGGGCCCATGTCAGGCCCGCCCGACCGACATCCTCGTTCACAGTCCGGGACCTCCTCATGGCTGGCCGCTTTCGTCCCAAAACCAAAATCACTCTGAAACGACCGAGTTCGTTCCGTGGACGTTCCACTTCTTGCTGTCGCTTTCCAAAACCTGCCGTACGTTCAGTGATCTGTTATCGGCGGTCGGCCCGAAAAGTGGACAGTCTGATCTTGGTAGGCCGAAAGGCTACAGCAGACGTCACTAAGAGGCCTGTGCGCGGGTAGAGTTATTTGCTTGATGAAAATCTCGATGGCGTCTGGAACAGGCGCGTTGACGAAACAGGCAAGGTCCGTCACACAGCAGCGAGTTGCCTCGCCATGAACTCACGAGTCGACGTGGCTACCAGCCTTTCATAGTGGCTGAATAAGTGATGCATAATCACGCCGTTGCTCGCATTCTGTGGGCGTCCTGCCCTGCGCTGCACGATCACTCGGCACCAGTTAAACAGGACAAACAACATTGAATGTCCGCAGAAGTATCGGGGATAAATGCTCCCGTGCTGGTCAAAATCAATGGCCGCTGCCGCGTTTTGCTGTCCCCTACCAGCAAGTCGGGCTCGTGCATCGTTTTCCGAAAAGTCATAGCCCCGTCGGTCGTCGCCAGTCATCAAGTCTCGAGGGTTTGTGCGCACTATCAACCCCTCTCCAGTGGCCGAAAAGCCTACATCTAGTCGCAACAGCCACTCACCTAGCTTTGACAGCTTGGCGAGATATCGACGAAACGCCCGTTGAAGAAACGTCTCGTCAATTTGCTCCGGAGCTATTAGCCGCGCTACCGTCGCTGCAGCCTCCGGCGTGATAAAATCATTCTCGAAGCTGTAGCCATGAGTGCGAAGTATACGATTATTGGTAGTCCAACCAGCGATGAGAGGGACATAGTCAGCATCCCTACAGACTACAACATTCGATATCCTCCCCAATATGACAGCATCGATGATATCCGCTAGGTTCTCGACACCCTCCTTCTTCTCATAACGAACTTTCAAATCCGGTCTGAACCTAACAAAGAGAGTTTCCCAATACGCAACATCTGTCTTGCCCTCAACATAAGCGACAAGGTCCACACCGAGAAAATGCTTGTAGTTGGAGACACCCGCGTCACTGCGCCGAAAACTCACTGGAGTTTTTCCTCGATCTTGATGATATCATTCGTGTGTTCGCCAACAATGTCGGGAGAATGGGTTGCGAAAATGATCTGGACGTTGCTATTAAGTTTTTCTATGCTTTGAACCAGTTCAGACTGCCACCCTACATGTAGAGAAAGCTCTGGCTCATCGGCAATAAACACAAAAGGGTGCTTTTCATATAAAAGAACTTCTCCGAGCATAATGAACATCTGCTTCTCTCCTGACGAGAGAACAGTCGTAGTGAATATTTTTCCAGATTGGGTAACAATTTCTATTTCGTTTCGGTCAGTAATTCTTGCCTTCTTACGAGAAAACAAGCGGTTAATAATCTCGACGAAGGTATCGCGCTGCGCGTAAATCCTGTTTTTCGTCTCCTGCAATCGTCGCCAATCTGTGACAATCCTGGCGAGTCGTTGGTTGTCATACATAACCACGAGATCGTCCGCCGTAATCGACCCATGGGAGCCGACTTTTTCGGTTGCGGCCTTCAAGCGCTCGAAATGATTTGAAATAGACCGACGAGTACGATTCCGGTCCATTTTGAACTCATTGAATACTGCCTCCAATCCGGACTGATCCGTTGAGGCGTTGTGGGCGAGGCTTGAAAGGCCAAGGTTACGTCGGTCGGACGAGCTAACCAACGAAAGAAAAATCTTCTCTTGGAAGAGATCAGTCTCACGCTGCGCTTTCGTTTGAAGTGACGAGAAATATGTCGCGAAGTCACGCGTGACTTGTGTCAGTTTGGCATCAATTGACGGCAGAAAACGCTCTTCAGGAAAGTCGCGGGCGGAAGTCGAATGCGACCGCCAGATAGGCAGCCACGATAGCTTCACGAGGTCGGCAAGCTGCTGCTGTAGTCCCAGATGTCGGGCCTCGTTGCTTGGAGACATGCGGCGGCGGCGAGCCATTCTGATGTCAGCGAAGTCATCAAATTCATACTTCGTCGGTTTCTCTGAGGCTGATGCCTTCAGATAATAATTTATCTGAGCCAGATATTCATTTATTGGGGTTTTCGTTACACGTATCGATGGCTTTTGATTCTTCCCCACGGTCTTGAGTACAATATTCATCTCGTTAAAATCGAGCTTTGTCAGTGTCTCAAAATCCATGCGAAGTGCTGCACTTAGAAGGTCGATAAAGGTTGTCTTTCCTGAGCCATTTACGCCGATGAGGAAATTCCGGGAAGTACGGAACGTCATGTCGACAGATTTGTCTCCCCAAAAACCGCTTATCGAGACCCGTTCGATTACGTTGACCATTTGTCCCTACTCTCGGCCCCTAATTGCTCGATCGCTTCTACAGGGACGTTGGGAGAACTCCAATAGCAGAACGATAGTTTACGGTGTTACGATCCCCAGCCCCTCGGCTTGTAGGCGATGTCTGCTCTTGAGAAGCCGCAGTGAGTTCCCGAAGACCGATATGCAGGGGGCGCGAAGCAGTCGATCGCATCGGGCCCTCCGGACGTCCGCTTGCATCACGCGGTCACCGAAAGTTGCCAGTCCGCTTCCCACCATCTCGGCCATTGGCAGCAGCCAGCTGATCGGTCCTGACCCTAGAGCGCCAGCGTGAGAGATCGCCGCTGCCGGGGCGACGGGATGCCGCCCATCCCGCACGGGGTTAATCGGCAGGCGGGGGTGGGGTGGCCTGTGGGGCCCCAGATTGACGCAGACGCATTGAACCAACAGGGGCGCGAGATCGTCGCCCGGCAATCTGGACCAAACGGAACCCTGTGGCTAAGAGATAGGCACGTCGCCGTCAGTCTCGCGAATGTTTGAAAGTGTAGCACCAATTCATGCCCACCCTTTCCCAGCAGAGCCTCGAACGCCACTTGTGGCAGGCAGCGGACATTTTGCGCGGCACGGTCGATGCCGGAGACTACAAGCAATACATCTTCGGCCTCCTTTTCTATAAGCGCCTCTGCGACGTTTGGGACGAGGAGTATGAAAAGCTCCTCGCCGAGACTGGCGACCGCGAGGAGGCCGCTGATCCGGACGAGCATCGCTTTCACATCCCCACCGAGCATCGCTGGGACGCGGTGCGCAAGCAGTCAACTCAGATCGGCCAGCGGCTGAACAACGCGCTGGCCGCCATCGAAGACGCCAACCTGCGCCTGCGTGGCGTGTTCGGCGATGTCGACTTCGCCAATCAGGACCGGTTCTCCGACGCGCTGCTGGAAAAACTACTCGCTCATTTCGAGAAGCATCGCCTGCGCAATGCCGACGTGCCGGCCGACATGCTCGGCGACGCCTACCTCTACCTCATCAAGATGTTCGCCGAAGGCGCGGGCAAGAAGGGCGGCGAGTTCTATACCCCGCGCCAGATCGTCCGGCTGATGGTTGAGATCGTCGAGCCGCGCCCCGGCATGTCGATCTACGATCCGACGTGCGGGTCAGGCGGCATGTTGCTAGAGGCGGTTCAATATCTGAAGGATCGGGGCGAGGATGCGCGCAGCCTGTCGCTCTACGGGCAGGAAAAGAACTTCGGCACATGGGGCATCGCCCAGATTAACCTGTTCCTCCACGACGTGGACGACGCCTTCATCGCCAGAGGTGACACGATCCTGTCGCCGAAGCGGTACGATCCCAAAGCCCGAGAGTTCGTCGAGGGCGTCGGTGCCTATGACAGGGTACTGGCTAATCCGCCCTTCTCCGAAAAGGTCTGGGGCTACGATGTGTGGGCCAACGGCGATCCGTTCGGTCGTGACGAATATGGCTGCCCGCCCAAGGGCTATGGCGATCTGGCGTTTGTCCAGCACATGCTGGCGAGCCTGAAGCCCGAGGGGATGCTTGCCGTCGTCGTGCCGCACGGCGTCCTGTTCCGGAGTGGGGCCGAGGGACGCATCCGCGAAGGGATGCTGAAGGCCGACGTGATTGAGGCTGTGGTCGGCCTTGCGCCCAACCTGTTTTATGGCGCGGGCATTCCGGCTGCGATCCTGATCGCCCGGAAGAACAAGCCGCAGGATCGGCGCGGCAGGGTGCTGATCGTCAATGGCGACGCCACATATCAAGCCGGCAAGGCGCAAAACTTCCTGACTGACAAGCATGTGAAGACGCTCGCCGAAGCGGTTCATGCTTTCGCCGACGTCGACAAACTGGCGCGCGTCGTTCTAGTCGAAGAGATCAGCGCCAATGGCTTCAATCTCAACATTAGCCGCTACGTGCAGACCAGCGCGGATGTCGAAGCCGTCGATGTCGCGGAAGAAATCGCCAAGCTCCAAGACCTGATCGCCAAGCGCAACGAAGCCGAGGCCGTGATGTTCGGCCACCTGCGGAGGCTCGGCTATGTATCCTGACGATTGGGAGGAGCTTTCACTTGGTTCCGTTGCCCAAATCTTCACAGGGGGAACACCAAGTCGGAATACCCCTGAATATTGGAACGGCGACATACCGTGGATGTCGTCGGGCGAAATAAATCAGAGGGTGGTTAGATCGGTAGCCGAACGCATAACTTCGGCAGGCATGGCTAACTCTAACGCCAGATTGCTTGCACCCGGAACAGTGATGATGGCGTTGAACGGCCAAGGAAAGACGAGGGGTAAGGTCGCGCTTCTCGGCATCGAAACGACCTGCAATCAGTCGTTAGCCGGAATTGTTGCTGACGGCAGACGCCTCCTACCCGAATACCTGTTTCATAGCCTATACAACCAATATCAGGATATTCGTAACATTACCGGCGATGACGCTAGGAATGGTCTAAATCTCGGCATTTTGCGCTCTCTTCGCGTTGCGATCCCTCCTCTCGACGAGCAGCAGCGGATCACCGAGGTGCTGCGCTCGGTGGATGAGGCAATTGCGGCGGCAGACGACGCAAGAAAGCAGGCCGACGCAACACTTGTGACCATCTCCGATGAGGTGTTCACATCTGCGCTGACCGAGGGTGCATCAGCCTGGCAGAAAGCCCATTTGGAAAAGATGCTCGACAAGATTATCGACTATCGAGGCGTTCCACCTCCAAAAGCCGATGGCGGTATTCCGCTATTGACCGCAAAAAATGTGCGTTTCGGGTATCTCGACTTTGAGCCGCGAGAGTTCATTGCCGAGTGCGACTACGACAGTTGGATGCGGCGTGGCCTGCCAAAGCCTGGCGACATCATGTTCACGACGGAAGCACCACTAGGTAACGTGGCCGAGTTCCCGTCCATCAAGGCTGCTTTGGGGCAGCGAACGTTGACGCTGGTTCCCGATACAAAGCGGTTAGACGCCAAGTTCTTGAAGTGGTTGCTTCTATCTAAACCAGCGCAGGACTTGATTTGGTCCCATGCTACCGGATCGACAGCGAAGGGGATCAAACAGCGGACTTTTCGCAAGCTGATCTTCGGATTTCCGGCTTTGGATGAGCAGCGGCGGATCTCGTCGCTCCTCGAAGAAGTCGCCGCGGCCCGTGATCGTGCAAAGGGTTGCATCGATGATTACGGGGCGATGAAGGTCGCCCTGTTGTCCGACCTCCTTTCGGGCCGCGTGCGGGCGTCTGCATGAGCGAATACCGGCTCGCCGAGAGGCCCGCGCTCGATGTGTTGGCGGCGCTGGGATATCAGCCGCTCTCGCCCGAAGCGGCCTTGGCGATGCGGCAGGAAGAGAACCGCGTCATCCTCAAGCCGGTGCTGACAGAGGCATTACAGGCGCTGAACGGCATCGCGCTAGCCGACGCCGAGGCGATCTACAACGACCTCGCCACCCTGTCCGACAATGAGGACTGGCAGAGGAAGCTGCGCGGCGGCTATTCGCGCCGCCTCGCCGGCAAGAACCGCGACCAACCCATTGCGCTAGTCGACTTCAAGGTTCCGGGGAACAACCGCTTTCACGTCGTCCGCCAGTTTCGCGTTGCTGCCCAGCGCCCACGCGTTGCGGACATCGTGCTGTTTGTGAACGGCATCCCGCTGGTGGTGATCGAGGCCAAATCGCCACTGAAGGCCACAGCCAAGGCCGGGGAAGCGTTCGAGCAGATCAAGCAGTATGAGCGCGACATTCCCCGGCTGTTCGTACCCAACGCCTTCAACATCGTCACTGACGGCATTGTCACGCTCTATGGGGCGACCGGCGCTTCGTCATCCTTCTATGCACCGTGGCCCGACGCATGGCCGCGTACCCGCTCCGAGTTCGTCGACGATCTCGCCAAGGATTTGTGGTGCCTTGCGGAGCCGTCTCGGCTGCTCGACCTGCTGGGCCATTTCATCGTGTTCGAGACCGACCCGGAGACTGGCCGTAAGTTGAAAAAAGTCTGCCGCTATCAGCAGTTCCGAGCGGTCAACAAGGCGGCCCAGCGGGTCGCAGAGGGCATCCACCGCAAGGGGCTGATCTGGCACACTCAAGGGTCGGGCAAGAGCCTGACGATGGTGTTCCTCGCGCTGAAGCTCAAGACCCATTTGACGCTGGACGCGCCGGCGCTCGCCAATCCCAATATTCTCGCACTTACCGACCGGATCGACCTCGACACCCAGATCAGCAGCACCTTTGTCGCCTGCGGCCTGCCCAACCCGAAACAGGCGGCATCGGTAGCCGAGCTTCGTGAAGCCGTGGCGCGCGGCGGCAACGGGCAAATCCTGCTGTCGACCATCTTCAAGTTTGCAGGCTCCCGCGATCCGATCCCCAACTCCGAGAACTGGATCGTGCTGGTCGACGAGTGCCACCGCACGCAGGAAAAGGACCTTGGTGCCTACCTTCAGGCGACGCTGCCCGACGCCCGCTTCTTCGGCTTCACCGGCACGCCGATCAAAAGTACCGACAAGGACACGTATGCCCGGTTCAGCATCGAGGGCGAGGGCTATCTCGATAAATATGGTATCGATGATGCCGTGCGCGACGGCGCAACCGTACCGATCCTCTACGAGGGTCGAAAAACCGACTGGGCGATCAACGAGGCCGAGATCGACATATTGTTCGACCGCTGGTTCCTCGATCTGCCCGACGACAAGCGGGAACAACTGAAGCGTAAGGGCCTAACGCTCGCCACCATCGCCAAGCACCCTGAGCGTGTCCGGCTGATCGCCTTGGACATCTGGGAGCATTTCAAGCAGGTTTGCGCACCAGACGGCTTCAAGGCGCAGATCGTTGCCGTGGACCGCGAGGCAGTGATCCTCTACCGCGCTGCGCTCGCCTCCGTGATTGCCGCCGATCTGGTTAAGGGCGGGATGGATGCCGACGCTGCCCGAACCAAGGCCGACGCGATGATTGCCTGCGTCTATTCCAAGAGCCAAGAGGACAACAAACCTTCGGAAGACCCGGACGTCGCCGCCTTGCGCACCGAGCTTGAGCGGCATTATCTCGATGACGCCGCCGAGAAGGAGGCGAAGAAGGCGTTCAAGGCGTTCGGACAGGAACCCAGCTTCTTGATCGTTTGCGACAAGCTGCTGACCGGCTTCGACGCGCCCATTGAGGCGGTGATGTACCTTGACAAGCCGCTGAAGGAACACGGGCTCTTGCAGGCAATTGCCCGGACCAATCGCACCTGTTCGCTGAAGCGCCCGGACGGGATCGAGATCACCAAGCCGCATGGGCGGATCGTCGACTATATCGGCGTCACCGGTCATCTCGACGAGGCGCTGCAATCCTATCGCTCCGAGGATGTCGAGAATGCGTTGCGCGACATCGCCATCCTGCGCAACGATTTAAAGGAGGCGCACGCCCGCTATCGTTCGCAGAAGCGCGCAATGGGGCTGGAGGGCATGGATGAGAAGGCGGCTGCCTATGCCGCCGGCAAGCTAGTGACGGCTGGCCGCGAGGATGAATGGTTCGACCTGCAGCGGCTCGCCCGCAATTTCATCAACGTCTTCGGCGACCTCTCACCCGATCCGGCGATCCTACATTTCACGAACGACGTGAAATGGGCCGCTGCGTTCCTTAGGCTGGCCACGCAGGTAATCGCCAAGGACGAAAGTCTCGACCATCGCCATTACACCGGCAAGATCAGGGACATGCTGGAAGCGCATGTCCATGCGACCGGCCTGTCCACCACGATCCGGCTGCGCGCGATCACCGATCCGAACTTCGCCGACGATTTTGCGACCGAGGAGAAGACGGACGCGGAGTTGGTGGAAGCGTTCGTCAGAAAATCCGCCGAGCTTCGGCGCGTCACCCGCGAACTGGTCGACAAGAACCCCGCCCAGTATGGCCGTTTCTCCGAGCGCGTGCTGGAGATCATCCGTCGCTTCGAGGAAGGGCAGATCGCTGCCGCCGAAGGCTTGCGCGAGTTCGAAGACCTGACCGGTGGCATCAATGCCGAACAGGGGGCTCATGCCGAACTGGGCATGGACGAGCGCGCCTTCTCGATCCTGCGCATCATGGAGGCACTGGCACCGGACACCCGCCACGGCACACTACAGGAAGCAGCCATAGCAATCGGAGCAATCTATGCCGGGGCGCAGGCGAGCCAGCCGGCCTTCACTTTCATGCCCGAATACCTGCGCAGTCTACGCCAACAGGTTCGGCGCATCCTCTCCGAGCGTGGCATTGCCGGAACCAAGCCCATCCGCGAGGCGGTGGAGGAGTTCGCCGTCCACGCGTATATCGGAGGCCATTAATGCCATTGCTTCGCATTGGCCGCGCCGAAATCCCCTATGAGCTTCGCCGTTCCGCAACGGCATCCGAGCGCCGCATTACCGTGACACCCGGCTGCGTCGAGGTGCTAGCGCTTTCCACCGATGACGATGCGGCGATCAACTCGTTTCTCAAACGCAAGCGCCAATGGGTATTTAACACCGTCCGCGAGATGGGGCGGATCACCGCCGAGCGGCATGCCGTGCCGCGCTTCATCACTGGTTCGAAGATACCCTTCCGGGGCCGCCGGATGCGGCTAACCGTCCGGCGCAGCGATGGCGAGCGGATCGAGACTACTTACCTCAACGGCTTCATCGTCGATCTTCCGTCATGGGCAGGCGATGACACCGACCAACTCATCGCCATCGAACTCAAGCTGTGGCTGAAACGGCGCGTTCGGCGGGACGTGATGGAGATTGCCGCTGGCTACAAGACGCGGTTCGGCTTGGCGCCGCGTTCGCTCCGCGTCGCCGATTTCGCAAACGGCTGGGGATCGTGCGGCCCCGAGGGCAACATCCTCATCAACTGGCATCTCGTTTTCGCGCCGAAGAAGGTGCTGGAGTATGTCGTTGCCCATGAACTTGCCCATCTCCGGCAGCGTTCGCATGGGCCTGCGTTTTGGGATTTCCTGCGGACGGTCGTGCCTAACTTCGAGGCGTCCAAGGCGTGGCTGGAAGCCAATCAGGGCAGTCTGGGTTCTGAGTTTCTTGATAGCTGATGACGGCTCGGAACCACAGCGTCGAGGGGCTGACGCCACGCCAGCCCACGCCGAAGGTGCAAGGAAAGGTGCAAGTAAATCCGGAGATGATTCGAAAAATATAACGAAAACAAAATGTTAGTGGAGTTCGTTGGCGGAGAGGGAGGGATTCGAACCCCCGATGGGCTTGCACCCATGCCGCATTTCGAGTGCGGTGCATTCGACCACTCTGCCACCTCTCCGCGGTCATGGTCCGCCGTTGCCGGCGCGGCGCACTAGATAACGGCTGGACAGGCAGGTTACAAGGGCCAATCTGCCCGGCGATCCGGCTTCTTGTCAGGCTTGCCGTCCAGATCTCGATGTCGTCGCGCGCCTGGCCTGAATTACGCCCCGCTCGCCTTGACTTGCGCCCGACCTTCGGTTAGGGACAGCGCGCAATCGGCGTGGAGGGTTCTTCCGCGCCGCTTGTTTTTTGAACCCGCAGACTGACAAAAAGACGGTCGAACCGCGTGATGCGGTTCATCAAGGCCGAACAGCGAAAGGCAAAAAATGTTCGCAGTCATCAAAACGGGCGGCAAGCAGTATCGCGTCGCCGCCAACGATCTCCTGAAGATCGAAAAAGTCGAAGGCCAGGTCGGCGATATCGTCGAGATCGGCCATGTGCTCGCGCATGGCGAGGGCGAGAATGTGACGTTCGGCGCACCTTTCGTCGATGGCGCCCTGGTCACCGCCGAAGTCGTCGAACAGGGCAAGAACCGCACGGTCATCGCCTTCAAGAAGCGCCGCCGGCAGAATTCGCGCCGCAAGATCGGCCATCGCCAGCTTTTGACCACCGTGCGGATCGCCGAGATCCTGCTGGATGGTGCCAAGCCGACGAAGAAGGCCGCCGCCAAGACCGAAGCGAAGGCAGAAGTTGCTGCAAAGACCGAGGCGAAGGCCGAGGCCGCTCCGAAGAAGGAAGCGAAGGCAGAGACTGCACCGAAGAAGGACGCCGAGGCCAAGGCAACCGAAACCGCCGCTCCGCTGTTCAAGGCGCCGAAGGGCGAGCCGGACGATCTGACCGTGATCAAGGGCATCGGCCCGGTCGCCGCCGGCCAGTTGAACGAACAGGGCATCACGACCTTCGCCCAGATCGCCAAGCTGTCCGACAAGGATATCGCCAAGATCGACGAGCATATGCCGTTCAGCGCCGACCAGATCACGGACTGGCGCGAGCAGGCTAAGGAACTGGCGAAGAAGTAAAGCGAGCCGGCGCGATCGTCACCGGATCGGACTTGAAACGGAACGCGAACGCGTTCATAAGACCTTTTAGGCGCCCTCGCGGCGCATCGGAGTAGTTAGATGGCACACAAAAAAGCTGGCGGTTCGTCGCGCAATGGTCGCGACTCCCATTCCAAGCGGCTCGGCGTGAAGAAGTTCGGCGGCGAAGCCGTGATTCCGGGCAACATCATTATTCGTCAGCGCGGCACTCAATGGCATCCGGGCGTCAATGTCGGCATTGGCACGGATCACACGCTGTTTGCGCTCGAAGCTGGCGCAGTGACCTTCAACAAAAAAGCCAATGGCCGAACCTACGTATCGGTGAACCCGATGACGAAGGCAGCGGAGTAGCCGGTTCCGCACGAGAACACCGGCACCCATCTCGGGACCGGTGTCTGGCCAAGCCAGGAAAAGGATCAGGGGAGATGGGTTTCCATCTCCCCTTTTCTTTGTACCTGGAGGACTGACATGGTTGCCGAAGCGGAAGACACAGACGGTGAAAGTTACGCGATAGATTGCCCGGTGCTCGCGACCGAGCGGCTGGTCCTGCGGGCGCCGCGCGAAAGCGACATCGAGCAGCTGGTGGCGCTCGCCGACAACCGCCATGTCGCCGAAATGCTGGCCCGCATGCCGCACCCCTATGGCGAGGCCGAGGCACGCGCCTTCCTCGCCATGGCGGCATCGCGCCGGGCCGGGATCGCTTATGCCTTGACGCTGGCCGGCACCGAAACCTTCGTCGGCTGCGCCGGCCTCAACACCACCGATCGCGGTCTCGAGCTCGGCTACTGGATCGGCGAGCCCTACTGGAAGCGCGGCTATGCGACGGAGGCCGCACACGCGCTGGTCGATCTCGCTTTCCAGAGAACCACGATCCAGGTGCTGCATGCCTCGACGCGGGTCATCAATCCGGCCTCGCGCCGGGTCATCCACAAATGCGGTTTCCAATATGCCGGCCAGGGTATGCTGAACTCGATCGTCGCCGGCCAGGTGCCCGTCGAGCGCTACCGTCTCGATCGCAAGACCTGGACCAGCCTGCGGAACTGGGTGCATTTTTGATGAGCTGCCCTGCAGGGCAATCGCATATGGGGGTCCCCCTCATCCGGCCGCTTCGCGGCCACCTTCTCCCCGCTGGGGAGAAGAGACGGGCATCAACGCTGGCGACCTCCTCTCCCCTCGGGGAGAGGTCGGATTGCCAACCGAATTGCCCTTCGCAATTCGGTTGGCAATCCGGGTGAGGGGGCACTTGCCCATATGCCATTACCTGGGTGACCCCGCTCAGGCCATCTCGACCCAGACCGGCAAGTGGTCCGAGCCGACCGCTTGCCGGTCGACCCCCAGGCGCTTCAGCGATTTGGCGAGCGAGGCGCTGGTGAAGACATAGTCGATGCGCTTGTGGCGGCTGGCGTCGTCGGGCCGCTTGGGGTCGACCCAGGTGACGAGATCGGCGCCTGTGGCGGCAAGGCGCGCGGCGGCATCGACGGCAAGATCGGCGGTCACGGGCATGCCGAATTCGTGATCCGGGCTGCCGGCGAGTTCGACATATTCGGGCGATCCGACCAGCATGTTGAAATCGCCCATGACGACGAAGGTTTCGGGATAAGGCAGGTCCGGCAGGCCGACCTCGGCGACGCCCGACAGCGCGCCGCCCTCGATCGCATAGTTCAACAGGCGCCGGCGCAGAAACCGGATCTGGCTCAAGCGTTCGACCGGGCTGCGATGGTCGAGATGGGTGCAATAGAAACGGATGAAACCAAGCGGCGTCTCGATCAGCGCCTCCAGCGCGCCGCGCTGAAAATTCATCACTTCGAGACTGCGGCTGCGCGGCAAGAGGAGATTGCGCGACAGATGAACGGGCGTTTTCGACAGCACCATGTTGCCGAGTTGGAAGGTGGTCGTGATGGCGCGGCCGTTTTCCAGGCGCGAGCCGATATTGGCCTCGAAATTGCTGCCGTAGACGGCAAAGTATTCGGGCAGCGCCTCGCCGAGCTCGGCCACCATGTCGCGGCCGCCGTTGTTGGGATTGTTGCGCGAGACCTCCTGCAGCGCGATCACGTCGGCGCCGCGCACGGCATTGGCGATGCGGCCGACATCATAGCGGCCGTCGAGGCCGATGCCGTAGTGGATGTTGTAGGTTACAAGCTGCATTCCGACATGTCTCCGGATCTAGCGCGGCGAATCCAAAATTCGCATCCTTGCGCGTCCAAAAGGGACGCACGGCGCCGCAGTCGCAAAACGGCCTCGCCCTTTGCTCCACCTTGGTTTAGAGCAATTCCCCAAAGCCATAGCAGAAACTCAACAATCCGATGAAATTTCTCGATCAAGCCAAGGTCTACATCCGCTCCGGCGACGGCGGCGCCGGTTCGGTGTCGTTCCGGCGCGAAAAGTTCATCGAGTTCGGCGGTCCCGACGGCGGCGATGGCGGTCGCGGCGGCGATGTCTGGGTGGAGGCGGTCGATGGGCTGAACACGCTGATCGACTATCGATATCAGCAGCATTTCAAGGCCAAGACCGGAACGCATGGCATGGGCCGCAACATGACTGGCGCCAAGGGCGCCGACGTGACGCTGAAAGTGCCGGTGGGAACGCAGGTCTTCGCCGAGGACAACGAGACGCTTATCTGCGACCTGACCGTGGTCGGCCAACGCTTCCTTTTGGCCAAGGGCGGCAATGGCGGCTTCGGCAACCAGCATTTCAAGACCTCGACCAACCAGGCGCCGCGCCGTGCCAATCCGGGCTTGCCGGGCGAAGAGCTCAACATCTGGCTCAGGCTCAAACTGATCGCCGATGCCGGCCTGGTCGGCCTGCCCAATGCCGGCAAGTCGACTTTTCTGGCCGCCGTGACCGCGGCCAAGCCGAAGATCGCCGATTATCCCTTCACCACGCTGCATCCGGGCCTCGGCGTGGCCCGCGTCGACGGGCGCGAGTTCGTCATCGCCGACATTCCCGGGCTGATCGAGGGCGCGCATGAGGGTGTCGGCATCGGCGACCGCTTCCTCGGCCATGTCGAACGCACGCGTGTCCTTCTGCACCTCGTCTCCGCGCAAGAGGAAAATCCGGGGAAGGCTTACAAGACCGTGCGCGCCGAACTCGACGCCTATGGCCATGGGCTGATCGAGAAGGTCGAGATCGTAGCGCTTTGCCAGATCGACACGCTCGACGCCGACGCGCGCAAGAAGAAGGTCGCTTCGCTGAAACGTGCCGCCGGCCGCCCGCCAATGCTTCTGTCCGCTGTCACTGGCGAAGGCGTCGAGGCCGTTCTGCGCGCGCTGATGGCTGTCGTGGCCGAGGCGCGTGAAGCTGTCGCTGCTCCAGTCGAGACGCGTTGGAACACATAGCGATGACCGCGCAGTCGCTGAGAAAATACCGGCGCATCACCGTCAAGATCGGCTCGGCGCTGCTTGTCGACCGCACGACGGGCCTGAAGCGCGACTGGCTGGCCTCGCTTGCCGACGACATCGCCGTGCTGGCCGACGGCGGCGCCGAAATCCTTGTCGTGTCTTCCGGCGCCATTGCGCTCGGCCGCACCATTCTCGGCCTTGGCAAACGGGCGCTGAAGCTCGAGGACAGCCAGGCGGCGGCCGCCGTCGGGCAGATCGCGCTGGCCGGCGCCTGGTCGGATGCGCTCGGCAAGGGCGGCTTGAAATCGGGCCAGATCCTATTGACGCTCGGCGACACCGAGGAGCGCCGCCGCTATCTCAATGCACGCGCGACGATCTCGACGCTGCTGAAGATGAAGGCGGTGCCGGTCATCAACGAGAACGACACGGTGGCGACCTCCGAAATCCGCTATGGCGACAACGACCGGCTGGCGGCACGCGTCGCCACCATGATGGGCGCTGACTTGCTGGTGCTGCTCTCCGACATTGACGGGCTCTACACGGCGCCGCCGGCGCGCGACCCGCAAGCCCGGTTCATTCCGGTCGTCGACCGCATCACCCCCGACATCGAGGCGATGGCGGGTGCCGCCGCCTCGGAGCTTTCACGCGGCGGCATGCGCACCAAGCTCGACGCCGGCAAGATCGCCACCGCCGCCGGCACCGCCATGATCATAACCGCCGGCACGCGGCTGTCGCCGCTGATGGCGATCGAGCGCGGCGAGCGGGCAACGTTCTTCCGGCCGAGCGCCAATCCGGTCAAGGGCTACAAGACGTGGATTGCCGGGCAGCTCGAACCAGCCGGCCGGCTGACCGTCGACGCCGGCGCCATCAACGCGCTGCTGTCGGGCAAGTCGCTGCTGCCGGCCGGCGTCAAGCTGGTCAGCGGCAATTTCTCGCGCGGCGACACGGTGGCGATCCTGTCGCCCGAGGGCCGCGAGGTCGCGCGCGGACTGGTTGCCTATGATGCCGCCGATGCCGTAAGGATCGCAGGCTTGAAGACTGCCGAGATCGAAACGGTGCTTGGCTACGAAGCGCGATCGGCAATGATCCATCGCGACGACCTTGTGGTGAGCCATGCCGGTGATCAAGTATGGGCCGGTGACCAAGTAACGAGCGGAGGATGAGCCATGCTGAAGCTGCATGAAAAATCCCGGGACGACACCGCAGCAACGATGGCCGATATCGGCCGCCGCGCGCGCTCTTCCGCCCGACCGCTGGCCATCGCCACGACCGCCGCCAAGAATGCCGCGCTCCTCGCCATGGCCGACGCCATCATCGCCCGTGAGCAGGACATTCTCGACGCCAATGCCGTCGACATCAGGAATGGCGAGGAGTCAGGCCTGTCGGCGGCGCTGATGGATCGGCTGAAGCTCGATCCTGCCCGCATCCGCGCCATGGCCGACGGCATCCGCGAAATCGCCGAATTGCGCGATCCGGTCGGCGACGTCATCGCCGCATGGGACCGGCCGAACGGCCTGCATATCGAGCGGGTGCGCACGCCGCTCGGCGTCGTCGGCGTCATCTATGAGAGCCGGCCGAACGTGACGGCCGATGCCGGGGCGCTGTGCCTCAAGGCCGGCAATCCGGTGATCCTGCGCGGCGGCTCGGATTCGCTCAACTCCTCGGCGGCGATCCATGCCTGCCTGGTCGAGGGGCTGAAGGCGGCCAAGCTGCCTGAGGACGCTGTCCAGTTGGTGCCGACCGCCGACCGCGCCGCCGTCGGCGAGATGCTGAAAGGGCTTTCCGGCAATATCGACGTGATCATTCCGCGCGGCGGCAAGAACCTGGTCGAACGCGTCCAGAACGAGGCGCGGGTGCCGGTCTTCGCTCATCTCGAAGGCATCTGCCATCTCTATATCGACCGCTCGGCCAAGCTCGATATGGCGGTCAGTATTGCGGTCAACGCCAAGATGCGGCGCACCGGCGTCTGCGGCGCGGCCGAGACGCTGCTGGTCGACCGCGCCGTCGCCGCCACCCATCTGGTACCGATTCTCGACGCGCTGCGTGCGGCGGGGTGCGAAATCCACGCCGATGCCGAAGTGCTGAGAATGTTCCTTGACGCCAGCCCTGCGACCGATGCCGACTGGGTGACCGAATATCTCGATGCCATCATCGCGGTGAAGCTCGTTGATGGCGTTGCCGGCGCGATCGAGCATATCGAGAATTTCTCCTCGCACCACACCGAGGCGATCGTCGCCGAGGATGGCAAAGCCGTCGAACGTTTCTTCAACGAAATCGATTCTGCAATTCTTCTGCACAATGCCTCGACCCAATTCGCCGATGGCGGCGAGTTCGGCATGGGCGCCGAGATCGGCATCGCCACCGGCAAAATGCATGCGCGCGGGCCTGTCGGTGTCGAGCAACTGACCTCGTTCAAGTACCGCGTGCGCGGGACCGGCCAGGTGCGGCCTTGAAGTCTTTCGTCCAAAGAGCCTGAAGCTTTGCGTCCAGCAACCCCCCTCTGCCCTGCCGGGCATCTCCCCCCAAGTGGGACTGTTGCGAAATTCGGTGGTTGTGATTCTGTGAGACGGCAGCTCGGAGGGAATCACGATGGCGGTGAAGCGGACGGGTCAGTTGAGCTTGGCAGAGGCTTTTCTGGGCGACAAGCTGTCGGGCGGCTCTTCGCCGCTCGACCGGTTGTCGGGTCTGGTGAAGTGGTATCGTTTCGAGAAGCTGCTCACCCCGCTGCGCGATGGCGGACCCGGGCGGGCGGCGTGGCCGCCGCTGGTGCTGTTCAAGGCGCTTTTGCTGCAATCGCTCTATGGTCTGTCGGATCGCGAACTGGAGGAGGCGCTTGGCGACCGGCTGTCGTTCCGGCGCTTCGCCGGGC
>NZ_VLKT01000072.1 GCF_007830515.1 Mesorhizobium tianshanense | reverse complement strand
GAAGGAAATGTCGCTGCGCATGCAGCAGACTCGCATGCCATCAAGCCAAGGGGAATCCCAATTCGGACTCTTTTGTTCCGATCAATCCACTAGTCCGGCATAATGTTTCATGCTGCGCTTCCTTTCCTGATGCTTGTGGCTGTTCCAGACAGACCACGTTCTATCATCAGCTCGAAGCGCAGCACCTCTACACCCAACCTCAAAGGAGGGGCTCAAGCCGAATACATGGGGTAATCGCGGGAGCGAGTTGCCCAAGTCTTAGCTATGGAGAGTGGGTGGCTGTTCCCCGACAGGATGGAAATACGGGCTCACGATTCGCACCGGGCCCAGGCATCTCAGGGAGAACAGCCATGGAAGACTATATCGGCCTCGATGTTTCGATGAAAGAGACAGCAGTTTCCATTCGACGTGAAGGCAAGCGCGTCTGGCGTGGGAGGTGCGCCTCTGATCCAAAGGTCATTGCCGAGCTTGTCCGCAAGCGGGCGCCGGCCGCAAAGCGCGTCGTGTTCGAAACCGGCCCCTTATCCGTGTGGTTCTATCATGCGCTCCGCGCAGAGGGATTGCCTGCGATCTGCATCGATGCGCGCCATGCCAAAGCAGCGCTCGACATGGCTGCGAACAAAACCGACGCGAATGATGCGGACGGTTTAGCGCATCTTGGGGAGGTGGGGTTCTTTCGTGAAGTACGGGTGAAAGACTTCGACAGCATGCTGACGCGCACGCTCGTTGCGGCACGCACCAGGCTGGTCAGGATCACGACCGAACTCTCAAACCAGATCCGGGGGCTCATGAAGACATTCGGACTGCTTGTTCCCGCCGGCAAAGGAAGCACGTTCGAGAAGAATGTCCGCAATCTCCTTGTCGACCAGGACGGGCTCGCTCCTATCGTATTGCCGATGCTGGAAGCTTGGCGCAGCATGCGCGTTCGGGCCGCTGAACTCGGGCGTCAGCTTGTCGCTGGTGCGCGTCAAAGCCGAGCGTGTCAGATTCTCATGTCGATCCCCGGTGTCGGCGCGATCACCGCGACTTCGTTCGTGACTGCCATTGAGGAGCCGGACAACTTCAAGAAATCCCGCTCAGTCGGCGCCTGGCTTGGCCTGACGACCCGACGATACCAATCGGGAGAGGTCGACTATGATGGCCACATATCCCGACGGGGCGATCGTCATTTGCGAGGGCTTCTCTACGAAGCTGCGACGGTCATTCTGACCCGCAGTTCGGCTGGTAGCGGCCTGCGAACATGGGGTCTAAAACTCCGGGAGAGGATCGGCTTCAAACGAGCCGCCGTTGCCGTAGCCCGCAAACTGGCGGTGACAATGCATGCGATGCTCAAGACCGGCGAGCTCTTCGACCGGACAGCCGGAGCGACAGCATGACAACTTGCGGATAGCGTTCAGTCTCTGGGCGCGCTGAGACGTCCCTGCCGGGACGTGGGCAGAGCCATTCCGCTAGATGGGGTCGCACCGCTGGCTCAGCTGAGTGCGTCGAATACATTGAAGGCTCCCCCGCGAAGCTCCATCATGCGGCAACCGATGTTGACCGCGAAGACAACCATGCACCCGGCACACGCGTCTTAAGACGTGCAAGATACTTGACGTCACCATTGCGATTAGACAACCCCATCTGACTCACTTTTGATGGAAATAGGGTGCCGGCTGGCTTTGGTTTCACACAAGCAATCATAAGCTATGCATTGCGGCCTTCGTCCCTCGTCCCTCGCGGCTTTGTGGTGGACGACACCGCCGTTGACGGTGAGGTGATGTTGATCACGGTTCTTCCCGCGAGTACGGCGAGCCTCTGTCCGGGCTGCGGAACGAGGTCGCAGCGGATCCACAGTCGGTATCGGCGGCGCCTGGCGGACCTGCCGATGGCGGACAAGTCTGTTCGGATCGTGGCTCGGCCGTTCCACTGCGGCGCAGTGTTGTGCGGCCGGCGGATCTTCGCCGAGCGTTTCGACGGAGATGTTCTGGCGCCGTGGGCGCGGCGAACCGCCCGGCTCGACCAAATCGTCCATCACCTTGGGCTTGCGCTGGGCGGCAGGCCCGCGGCCAGCTTCGCAAAGAGGGTTGATGCTGCCGGTGAGCAACGACACGTTGCTGCGCATCGTGCGCCGGCGCGGTAGTCCGCGCTTTGTCCCGCCGACCGTGATCGGCATCGACGATTGGCGTGGCGACGAAATCAAGGCTATGGGACGATCATCTGTGACCTTGAGCGGCGCAAGACCATCGCCTTGCTGCCTGACTGCAAATTCCGAGGGATGTCGCCCCCCGATTCCGAAATGATCTCGCCCCCTCGTTCCGAGAACTAACCGCCCCTGATTCCGAAATGATGCCGCCCCTTGGAGGGGTGTATGGGCGTGGTGCTCTGCTGGTGAAATGTTCCTTCTTTTGGGTTGTCCAGGAGAAGGAATGAAATGCCTGCGGAGAGATTGGCGATGCGGCGTGTCCGCGAGATTTTGAGATATCGATTTGAAGAGGGCCTTGGCCACTGCGCCCTCGACTGTGCGCGAAACGCTTCGCCGGGCGGAGGCTGCGGGGCTGGTTTGGCCGCTTGGCGATGAGATCACCGACGCGGCCCTGGAGGCCGCGCTCTACAAGGCAAACGGGACGAAGACAGGGCACCGTCGCAGTGTGGAGCCGGACTGGGTTTGCGTGCATCGCGAGCTGAAGCGCAAGCATGTGACGCTGCAGATCCTGTGGGACGCATCGCTCGCCACCCCGATGGTTACCGCTACAGTCGCTTTTGTGATCTATACAGGGGCTGGGCCTGCCAGAAACGAGGCGGCAGAACCATGCCGCCGGCGACAAGCTCTTCGTCGACTATGCTGGCGATACGGTGACGGTGATCGTCGACCGGCTGAGGGGCAAGACGCGCCAGGCGCATCTGTTCGTGGCCGTGTTGGGCGCTTCGAGCCTGTCGTATGCGGAAGCACGCTGGAGTGAGACACTTCCGGACTGTCTGGGGTGAATGCACTGGAAGCATTCGGCGGCGCGCCGGCTCTGTTGGTTCCCGACAATGCCAAGGTCGCCATCATCAAGGCCTGCCGCTACGACCCGCAGGTAAACCGCACCTACGCCGGCATGGCCGAGCATTATGGCAGTTCGGTGCTGCCGACCCGGCCACGGCGGCCAGATCATCCGGGAAGCTTCCGCGATCGGCCCCGATGCGGCCTTGCTGTGCCAGAAGATAGTGGCGGGTCGGCCGCATCCCGAACAAGGCTTCCGCGCCTGTCTTGGCGTCATCCGGCTCGTCAAGGGCTTCGGCCGCGAGCCGCGTCAACGCCGCCTGCGGCTGGGGGCTGGAGATCGGTGCCCGGACTTATGGCTCAGTCCGCTCAATCCTCGACAATCACCTCGACCGGGCATCGTCGCACCAGGCGACGGCTCGCGAGCCCATCGACCACCCCAAGATCCGCAGTTCCCGCTATTACCACTGAAGGAGAATGACATGCTTGCACATCCCACCCTGATCGGAATGGCCAAGACGGGACTACGATTAAGGAGATTGTTCGCCGCATCGGCCATAGCCGCGGCGTAGTCCGCAAGGTACTGCGAGGCCAGCGATCTGAGTCTTTTGGGTCCGAGAAGGCTCGCTGGAGCTTTATCTTCCTTGGCTCGACGCCCAGTGGACGGCTGGGGAGCGAAACGCAACAGCACTCTGGCGGCTCCTCAAGAACCAGGGATTCCGTGGTTGCTTGCGTGTCGTCACCGAGTGGGCCACGCGTCGCCGGCGTTCAGATCAAGTGAATGGCGACGCCCTGCGCCGTGCGCCCTCGGCCCGAACCATTGCGCGGCTAATGACCATCGGTCGCGATAGCCTCTCTAGGTCCGAAACTGTCACGGTAGCAGCGATCGAGGGCGGTGTGCCTTTGTTGGTGGAGGCCCGGGAAATAATTGCAGGCTTCCAGGCCATGATCCGCAAGAAGACTCTCGCCGATCTCGAACCTTGGCTGGAGCGGGCCAGATCAAGTCTGGTCGCCTCGTTCGCCAAAGGCGTTCTCAAAGACCGCTCGGCCGTCAGCGCGGCGATCTCCTTGCCATGGTCCAACGGTCAGACCGAGGGCCAGATCACCAGGCTCAAGCTCGTGAAACGCCAAATGTATGGCCGAGGAAAGCTCGACCTGCTTCAGGCGCGCGTCATCGGCGCTGGTTAGGTTCAATCATCACTAAAAGTGCGTCAGAGCCAATTTTGCACGCCGATTCACAAGGAGCTAAGGGAGAACTCCCGAGGCCGGACGGGGTCTTGAGTGGCGTGCGGCTGCCGCGGAGGATTTGGAATTCGTCATTGAGGCCCGCCAAAAAATAGATTGAGCGAGTTGCACCAACCCAGCCGCTGACCACAGTGATCATCAACGAGCGCCGATCCTGGCCGAGGCCAAGCAGGCGTCGCTCTTGCCGACAGCGGCGCCTCATCGGTTGGTGCTAGGCTCAACATTTTAGAAATAGCTTGGGTCCGCCTTTTAACACCAAATCAAAAGTCGAATTCATGAATGTGAATTGCTATGGAAAGTTTATCTTCACAAAACTCACATTCAGCCGCCGTAACTTAAGTTTAACGAATATTTTATTTCCGCAGTCAGCTGTCACTGCTATCCTCGCTGTCAGTGAGTTTGGTCCAGATTGGCGACTACACCGAGGAAGTGTCATGAGCATTTCGAATCCACTGACCGCATTGGGGCAATCCGCGCTAGAGCGCACCAAGGCTTCCCATGCCCTCGACAGCGACGCCGCTCACTTTTATCACGGTTGGGCGAGGTCCGATCATTCGGATGTCGGTCGCGAGGAGTATTGCGCGCCCACGGTAGTTGCAGAACTCGCAAGCGCCGTGCAGACAGAGTATTTGTCCAAAGACCGTGCAGCCACGGAAATCGTAGACGTTGGGTGTGGAACCGGCCTCGTCGGTGGGCAGCTGAAGCGCCTCGGTTTCAGTTGCCCGACGGATTCGACCTCTCAGATAAGGTGGAGGAGAAGGCTCGGCAGACTCGCGTCTGCCGCTATGTCAAAGGCGGTGTGGAGCTCAACCGGCCCCTCTCCGATCCGCGTATTACGACATTACGGTCTGCTGCATCGCTTTCACGCTCGGGCACGTCCGACGCCGCGGACCGCGCGAACTGGCTCGCGTCATTCGTTCGAACGCTTTCGGTATCACAAGTACTCGTAAGAGCTATGCGTAGGCCACATTCTTTGGAGATGAAGTGCCACGTCTCAGAATGCGGGCATCATTGGGGCGGTGCACTGTCTAAACGATGGGAGTTACATCGCGGAGGAGGGTGCCCATTACTGGATCCTTCAAGTCTCTGGAAAGCAATGTATACTGACTTGATTGTGAAATTCTCAGTCAAAAATTGACGTCCAGATTGAGACGTTAATTTGAAATTGGATAGAAGTGGAGTATTTTGAAATGGAACAAGTTCACCAGGAACCCAAAGCATTTCTTAGTGTCATAAAGAGTTCACTTGATCCATCGTATAGGATAATTTGTTTCCCTCATGGAGGTGGTAGCGTCCAGTCGTTCCGTACTTGGTCTGACTATCTCCCCGACGACGTTGATCTTGTTTGCCTGGATCTTCCCGGGCGCGGCAAACGGTCAGCGGAGGTCGCCATCCGCAGCATGGACGTACTGGTACCCATGGTCACTGAGGCGCTCCGCGGGTACAGCGACCGGCCTTTTGTTTTCTTTGGTCATAGCGTAGGTGCCCTCGTGGCTTACGAGGTCGCCCGCTCCCTGGAGAAGGTCGGTCTGCCATCTCCCTTCCATGTTGTCGTGTCTGCTCACCCGTCGGCGGATGTGCCGGCGGATGAGCCGCCCATGCATATATACGCGGATGACAAGTTAACCGATGTGGTCCGGAGCCTTGGTTTGGTCCCCAAGGAGGCGCTGGCAAATGAGGAACTCCTCCATAACTTCATCTTGCCGCCAATGCGGGCCGACTTCGAACTTGCGGAGACCTATGACCGGAACTTACCAACGCCTCTCGGCGCGGCAATCACCGCAATGGGGGGAGTTCAAGACGAAACGATCAATGCCGATGACCTGGACGAATGGCGTCGGCTTACGACGTCGCGCTTCGCCCAGATTATGTTTGATAGCGATCACTTTTACACCCATTCCATGACGGAGGAAGTGGTGTCTACCCTCCTGCGTGAAGTGGGGGAAGTAAAGGCGCAACTCCCAGCCTCCATTCGAATTGGCGAGACCCTACCTTATCCCGAACTGCCACTGCATGACCAATTCCGTAAACAGGCGGCCCTCAATCCGGACGCCCCTGCCGTCGTCTCAGAGATTGGGATCTTGACGTACCGTGAGCTCGACGACCTGAGCGAGCTTCTATCTAGACACCTCCTCGGACAGAGCCGAGGTTCGCGCGTCGGTATCCTTATGGATACTTCGCCTGAATACGCCGTCGCGTTATTCGGTATTCTGAAGACAGGGGCCGCCTACGTTGTGCTTGACAAAGCTCAGCCCGCTGCGGCGCTAGAGCGGATGCTTGAGAAGGCATCTGTTGAAATCGTTGTCACCAACAACCGTTTCGCAGCTCGCCTTCCGCCTGACTGGTCGGGTCTTACGCTGTCGCTCGACGATGGTTGGGAAGCGAAACTCGGCAACGCCAGTCCGGCCAACGCCCAAGCGGTGGATCTCGATGCGCCGGCCCAGATCGTATTTTCGTCTGGAACGACTGGTGAACCGAAGGGGATCGTCTGCCCCCACCGAACCAATGTATGCTCTTACGAGTGGTACTATCACGCGCTGCCATACGCACCTGATGAGCGCGAGGCGGTTAATATCTTCTTGGTCTGGGAGATAATGCGGCCGATCCTCGCCGGGATCCCAGCCTATCTGATCCCGGACGACGTTATCTACGATCCGCACCAGCTGGTCGACTATCTGGAACGAAATCGAATTTCCAGAACATTATTAACCCCTTCCCTGCTCGATGTGCTTCTCAGCAGCGGCTTCCTCGACGTCCCCTCCCGCCTTCCGGATCTCCGATTCATCTACCTATCAGGCGAGGTGGTAACAGCAGCGTTGCTTGCGCGTGTGAAGGATGCGTTGCCGCATGTCAAAATTATCAATAACTACGGCACAGCGGAGACACATGACGCCACCCACATTGATTTGAGCGAGATCGAACCTGCGACAGCACAAAAGGTCGTACCGGTCGGTCCACCTCAGTACAATGTCAGTGTCTATGTCCTCGGGGACCAGCGCGATCCCGTACCACTGGGCTTCCTGGGCGAGATCTTCGTCGGCGGCGATGGAGTGGGTCATGGATATCTCAACAGCCCGGAAATGACAGGGGAAAGGTTCCTTCCCGACCCGTTCCGCGCTGGTGGCACGATGTTCCGCACTGGCGATCTTGGCCGCATCCTGCCCGGCGGCCAATTGGAGGTTATCGGGCGCTGTGCTTTCATGGTGAAGATCCGAGGTTTCAGCGTCGTGCCCGGGTCTGTAGAAGCTGCTTTGCTTCGGTACTCCGCGGTCTGCTCCGCCGCCGTATTGCCGGAGCTCGATCCGACCACCGGCCAGCCTGATCGACTGATCGCCTATATAGTCTTGCGGAATGGGGCCAAGGGCTGGGAGGCTGCTTTGCGGGCGCATTTGAAGTCTGAGCTGCCACACTACGCGATGCCGTCGGACTTCATCGCTGTGAGGGAATTGCCCCTTGCGGCCAATGGGAAACTTGATCGGTCGCGCCTCGGCGAGCTGGCTGAAGAGGCGTGCGCTCCAGTGACAGGTGCCGATGAGGTCGAATCGGCACTTCGCGCAGCCTGGCGCGGCCTTCTCCAGGCTGAAGCTGCTGAGCCGGGCGACAACTTTTTCGACTGCGGCGGACACTCCCTTCTGGCTGCCCGTCTCTGCACCCAGCTTCGTGAGAGTCTGAAAGTGGAGCTCCGCGTAGTGGAGATCTTCCTCAATCCGACTTTCAAAGAACTTGCGGCTCTTCTCCACAAGCGCCGCAGCGAGCAGGGACATCCCCAAATCCGGAAGCTTCCTAGAACACCGCCAGTCTCAGCGGGCAGGGCGCATATTGATGCGTTCGACGGGCGACGCGGCCCCGGGATGGACATTGCGGTGATTGGTATGGCCGCGCGTTTCCCCGGCGCGGAGACCGTCGATGCGCTCTGGGAAAACCTCTGCCAAGGGGTCTGCTCGATCGCCCCGCTCTCCGCGCAGGAACTCAAGGCCCGGGGCATTCCGGAGGTTGTCCTGAAGCGCTCCGATTATGTGCGCGTGGGTGCCCATCTGAACGATGTGGACCTTTTCGATCCGGATTTCTGGAACCTCTCAAGGCGCGAGGCAACGCTGATGGACCCGCAGCACCGCCTGTTCCTAGAATGCTGCTGGAAGGCGCTCGAGTCGGCCGGGTATGCGCCCACTCAGCATGAGGGTCGGACGGGGGTGTTCGCAGGTTCGTCCTTCCCCCTCTATCTACTACACCACTTGAAGGGGGGCGGCCTCATCGATCCCACTAACGCTCCGCTCGCTTTCCTGACGGAGCTCGGCAACGATAAGGACTATCTTGCCTCGCGCGTGTCCTACATGCTGAACCTCAACGGCCCGAGCATTGCCGTGCAGACCTCATGCTCAACTGGGCTAGTGGCGATCGCGGTCGCCGCTCAGTCGCTCGCGGCCGGCTATTGCGACATGGCGCTGGCAGGCGGGGCGAGCATCACCTTCCCTCAAGCGGGTTATCAGTTTGTTAAGGACTTCATCAATTCTTCGGACGGTGTGTGCCGAACCTTTGATGCCGATGCCAGCGGCACGGTGCTCGGAGATGGGGTAGGGGTCGTCGTTCTCAAGCGCCTCGAAGATGCGCTTGCGGCGAACGACCCGATCCACGCAGTGGTAAAAGGATGTGCCATTAACAACGATGGCCGCGCCAAATCGTCCTTCTCGGCGCCTAGCGCGCGAGGCCAGGCCGATGTTGTGCGCCAAGCACTTGCCTCCGCGGCACTCGGCGCTGAAGACGTGGAATACATCGAAACGCATGGCACTGGCACCAAGGTCGGCGACCCGATCGAGGTCCGCGCTTTGGCAGAGGCTTTCGCGGGGCAAGAGGAAACGGGCAACGCCTGTGCGCTCGGGTCAATTAAACCGAACATCGGCCATGCCAACTTCGCCGCTGGGGTCGCGAGCTTTATCAAGACAGTTCTCACCCTTCAGCACGGGGTAATCCCCGCGACCATCAACATCAACCGGCTGAACGAAGATCTGGGTCTGGAAGACACGCACTTCTTCGTCAATGAGCAGCTCAGACCTTGGCCGCGTCCGCAGGGACGCCTTCGAACTGCCGGAGTCACTGGTCTCGGTATCGGCGGAACCAACTGCCATGTCGTGCTGCAGGAATGGAACAGCGACAACGCAAGGGCTTGGCCCGGATCGGTCGCGCGGGGATCTCACGCCCTTTGCCTATCTGCAAAGACTCCCTCGGCGCTACGCCGGGCCTGCCGGAACCTAGCCGTGTTCCTGCGGCGCAAGCGGGAGATCGATCTCGGTGACGTCGCCCACACGCTACGCGTGGCGAGATGCCAATTCGATTATCGAACAGTCGTTGTGGCGCGCAACTTGGACATGGCCATCGCGAAGTTAGAAGAAGAGGGGGATCGTGCGGCTGATCGGACCCTTTCCTCACCGTCGATTGGGTTCATGGTGCCGGGCTGCGGAGTGCAGCACACGCGAATGTTCAAGGATCTCTTCGATCACGTGCCGGACTTCCGCAATGCTTTTGTGACTTCTGCGGCCGCTAGTCGCCCGGTTCTGGATCGTGACCTGGAGACGGTCATGTTTGGAGAAGACGACGGATACGCGACCGCTTCCTTCGAAGAAATCAGTGTCATGATTTTCTCAGTGCAATACGCTCTGGCGCGTTTGCTAGAACTGTGTGGAGTGCGTCCCGATTATCTGGTCGGACACAGCATGAGCGACTACGTCGTGGCCACCCTAGCGGGCATACTGAAACTTGAAGATGCTATTCGGCTGACGGTGGCTCGTAGCCGCGCGATGGCGAAGCTTGGTATCGACGGTGCTATGCTTGCGGCCAGATGCGGCCCGGACGAGGCTGAGCGTATCCTTATGGAGGACGCTTGGCGTGATCGAGCTGAAGCTGGCGAGATCAGCGTTGGTGTCGTGAACTCAAATACCGATGTCGTGTTCACCGGCAAGCGAGAACTTATCGAAAGGCTTCAGGGGAGGCTCGAACAAGTACGGATTCCCAACCACGTCATTAATACAGCTGGCGTCCCCAGTCATTCTCCGCTGATGAAACCAGCGGCTGAGATCATCGATGCGCAGGTCCGAATCGTTGAAAAGCGGTTGCCGGATGTGGCCATTGCTCTGAATTCAGGATCCCTGCATGGGCTGAAAGTGCCCTTACCGGAGAGCCACTGGAGTGGGCAAGCAACTGGGACTATCCGATTCGATCGCTCTATCCAGACCATGGTCGCGGCTGGTGTAACTGCACTCATTGACCTCGGCCCTGGGCGTAATCTGGCGCGTTTCGCTCATGGAGCGATCAATCCAGAGGATCGCAAGACCAGCATCCCATCGATTGTCCCAGCTGCGCGCGACGAGAATGAAGAGTCCACTGACCAGCATGTCCTTCTGGAATGCCTTGGGGCACTCTGGGCCGCGGGTGTTGCGGTGGATTGGAAGCGGGCCAGTGATCAATTGGAACCGTTCGGTACTCGCCGGCGCCTTCCCCTTACAACTTACTCATTTGACGGTCACCGTTGCTGGCCGGACGATCAGCCTGCGGGCCCGACGCTTCCGCGGCAGCCTGGGGAGCGAGAACGGCACAGGGGGGGGCAATGGGTCGACCAGGTCCGTACAATCACGCCCGACGAGCAGCCAGACGAGCAGCCAGACGAGCAGCCAGACGAAGAGAAAAGATCTCCGCCCGAAGAAGTCGGAACAAGCAAGGACAACATGTTGCGGCACGGCGATCCTAGGAGCCTCTTCCTTGATGAAGTCAAGACTCTTCTCGGCGCCAAAGAAATAAGATTGGACGACAACTTCTTCGATGTTGGGGGAGACAGCCTTCTCGCCGCAGAACTTCAGGCTCATTTGAATAAAAGCGACCGCTGGAGATCGCCGCAATTGGATGAGATAATTGAGGCGGCGACGTTCGGCGACCTGTATGAGCGAATATGCAGACGTAATCACGACCCGTCGCAATAACCACATCGGAAAGAGCGGGAGCATCATCGATTCGCAGTTCGAAGATGAGAGCGTAGGGTGGACCTATCGTGGAGGGGACAGCAGGTTACGACGGACGGAACCTCACTGGCGAGCAGTCGTCGCAGAAGGGGTCCCGGTCAAATCTTCAGGGACGATTCTGGTCTCTGGAACGTTAAGGATCACCGTCCGAGAAGTCGTAAAGACGTAAGCGCCCGGTCATGACCTTAGCTGTTTTGGGCTCCCGTTTTGGCCGCGGCCGCGATTGGCTTGTGCTCGCGGATGAAGGCGGTCAAGCTTTCGAGGCTGAGGTCTGTGAAGGCCGGGATTTGCGCCGATGCCTCCTGATGTCGGCCCAACCATCGTTGCCTACCTGCGAGATGGCCGTCCGAGCTCACAATGTCGCCGGCTGTTTCTCCGCACATTGGCGCCCCATGTCGGCTTCGCCTCTGGCTGTGCGATCACGATGATCGCCAACGTTGCGCTCAAGCGTGTCGGAATCAGCGGCTGCGCACATCACGGGGCCCATAGCTTCCGGCACGGCCTTGCCACCGAGCTTCTCCGATCCGGTGCGACCTTCTCGGAGATCGGCCAATTACTGCGACACGAAAGCCATGACACCACACGCATCTACGCGAAGGTGGATATCCAGGCGCTCCGGACATTGAGGCTGCCATGGCCGGGACGCGTGCAATGACCCTGCGATCGGCACTCGAGCAGTATCTGAGCATGCGCCAAGGACTCGGATACAAGTACCAGCAGCAGGCACGGCGGCTCGCCGCCTTCGTCTCCTTCATGGAGCGTAACAACGCTGCGACCATCACCACGAAGCTGGCTGTAGCCTGGGCGACCTTGCCAGCCGATAGGCACTCGTCCTGTGCATTGCGGTTGACCGATGTGCGCGGCTTTGCGCGTCACGTCGCGAACATCGATCCGCAGACGGAGGTGCCGCTCGCCGGGATCTTGCCGCCCCTGAAGCGCGCCAAGCCCTATATTTACACCGACGCGGAGATTAACGCGCAATTGACGGCGGCGCTGACCCTGCCGCCTCCAAACGGTCTGCGACGATGGACCTACCACTATCTGTTCGGGTTGTTCGCAGTGACAGGCATCCGGTTGTCCGAGGCGATGAGGCTGCGCGCCAGCCTGCGCCTCGTCGAGCAAAAGCACGCGCTTAGTACACGGCCAAGAAACATCCTCCGTCCTCTGGACCCTATTGTAGAACTGCGTGAGATTCCCATCCGGAAACCTCAAGGGCCAAATAGGTGGATATTATAAGGTTTGATCAACCGAACATCCTCGTCGGGATTCGTCCAATAGAACGCGTCGACGAAGCCGCCTTGTTCGATTCCGAAGTTGCTGCGCTGGGGCGCGCTGTTGCCAAAGTCCGTCGCCAAAGCGGTGCGGCAAGAATTATCGCCCGAACGCTCCTAGGTAAACTAGGATTTCCACCGATGCCTATCTTAAAGACGCAATCTGGTGTTCCGACCTGGCCAGCCGGCATTGTTGGCTCTTTGGCCCATCACGATACAGTAGCAGCCGCCGCTATTGCAGAGAAGAAGGCCATCAGGGCGCTGGGTATCGACATTGAACCTAATGAACCTCTTCCGGACGGCTTGATTGACTTGATTGCAACGTCCAGAGAGCAAGGCATGTACGACTTACGTCTGCTCCAGCGGCGAGACCTGTTCGTTCTTAAGGAGGCCGTCTATAAGGCCTATTTCCCACTATGCAACGAAATCCTTGAGTTTCAGGACGTCGAGATTGACATCAACTCCAACACCGGATACGTGAAAAAGACCAATTGTACTTTTTCCATCGAGCTATACAATTCTAAAAACGTAATCGGCTTGGCCTATCAAAAGGGATCTGATCAAAGATAAGTTGGAGGCCATCTTGGTAAAACCTGCCGCTGGTGCAAGATTATAAGTCTCGTATTTCTATAATGGCCGCGCATTACCTCTTTTGAGGCGCTGGCGCCTGATCCGCCGCAGCTAAAAGAACTAGAAAATTTCGCCCCAGTATCTGGGCTTTGCGCTTAGAGGCGAACTTCACCGAAGCTCATCAGAGCGTATCTCCATACCCCAAGTTTCTCCAAACTGGAACACGCGAAAGCCCCGATCGCCCGCGAACTGTCGCACGCTGATTTAGCGCGGCTCGCTGGATTTCGGACCTGTCCTTCGAAATGAAGTGAGGGGTGGTTGTGGTCTGCAAAACTGCGGTCGGGTGATTGAGAAAGAGCCAACAGTTTGGGCACATTCCTCAAGATATCCCCACGGCTCATGATCATCTCGCGCGAATCTGTAGTCGCGGCGGCCAGCACGTTCTGGACCTGCGCGGCCAGGCAATCCATCCTTTGCGCATGTCGCACGGCTGCGTCGCCAGATAGACGCGCACCCCGGTGCCGGCGCAATCATGCCGCCGCCTTCCTGGTACCCGCCGCAGCGCCGCCTCGCTGACCTCGTCTACGCGCATGCGCATCGAGGCTTGAACCCCGCCGCCTCCTTGAGGTCGCGGCGTTCGCTCCCCGATCTTCGCCCGCGCGATCCACCGGATCGCACTCGATATCCCGACCCCGAACCGCGCCGCAGCCTGCCGTGCGGACATGCCATCCGTCGAAGCCTTCAAGACCCGAGATCGAAGATCGTCGCTCACTGCCCTTGCCATCGTCCACCTCATCAAAGTGGACGTTGAATCAGCCAAACAGTCCGGCGTCACATCACGATCGATTGATCGATCCCCGGACGTGCTCTAAGTCCCTGGTTGATCTAGGGGGCTGACCGCGGCGGTTCTAACGGACAGGCAATGGACAGTGCTCGCATCCATAGCGGAGCCTCGTCGACGCGCGGCAACGCAATCCTCTGCAAGGATGGGTGAAGTAGCGGTCCGTGCCCCGCCGAATACTCTACAGTCTTTGGAGAGACCGCCATCTGGATTGTCGACGAGAACGACCGAATCGTGAAGGAAGGGCGAACAGCGAGTGAGTCGCAAGCGAGTCTTGGCTCTTTAACGAGCTTGTCGTAGGCATCCCATCGTGACGACCCACAATTTCTGGAAGTGACGCTGATTGATCGGTTCAATTCACTTGCCACGAACCTAGGCCTGAAACGAATGCCTCCCCCCTTTGACCCTCGATTACCAAAAGGTGGATAGTTCGCCGTCTTACCGGGCATACGCCTGCGGCATTTCCATTCAATATATAGTTTCCTGAACAGCCCCGCTGTTCACGGGAAGAAGAGTCTTTCTCCAGCCGTTGCGGCTCTCTGGCGAGGTCGGCGTAAAGCCGTCGCAGTCACGCTATCCAACATCGTCTGTCGGGTTTGTCGGTTCCGGAACACAACTTGTTTAGCCAATTTCTTGTTTTGCCTCGCGCTAATAGCGGAAAACCAATCACAAATTTCTTCTTCGGTCCGATCAGCCAAGTTGGCACGAGTCTTGAAACCCTTTGGGTGTGAGGCGCGAGAGCTGCCAACCGGCATTCGTGTCGCGGGCAGCCGCGATCGATGGAACGAAGGAAGGAAAGAAAGCTACATGTCAGGTCTGCGTCAGATCGCATTCTACGGCAAGGGGGCATCGGCAAGTCCACCACCTCCCAAAATACGCTCGCCGCACTTGTCGACCTCGGGCAGAAGATCCTCATCGTCGACTACGACCCCAAAGCCGACTCCACCCGCCTGATCCTGAACTCGAAGGCGCAGGATACGGTCCTGCACCTCGCGGCAAAGGAAGGTTCGGTGGAAGATCTCGAACTCGAGGAGGTGCTGCCTCAACCTTCGCTCCTTTCGGTCGCGGTAGAGGAGTGGGGTAATGATTCTGTCTCTGTTACATACCGCAAAAGCTACTGCCGAATTCGGTTTCCCATCTGCGCCGTGACAATTATTCATTCCGCATAGGGAGGTTTCGAACTCGGCATTTGTTTCGCATATAGGCCCTCGTTGCCGGTGATGCCGATGGGGTGGTCGCGATGGCATCAATAAATCGATCTGCACTCACCAACCAAAACTGGCCGGGCTTGGACGGCCCTATGCGATGGCGTTTCCTCGCGCTTGGGTCGTTCAATCACTTTTTGATTCCGGCGCTGTTGACTGCCGTCTGCATTGTCCTCTCTGGAACTTTGCGGCTCGTCACCCAATTCCGACCACAGTTCCACAAGGATACAAGCAATGACACCTGAAGAAGGTTTCCGAGCGATCACCGATCAGCATATGTGTACTTCCTGCGGATTGTGCGCCAGCCTAATGGGACCGCACAAAATCGGGATGGCGGTGTCGGACCACAAGGAATTGCGTCCTTGTGTCGTGGGAACCCTAACGAACAATGATTTAGCCAAGATCGAACGGATTTGCCCAGGGCTCCGGGTCGAAGGGCCTGAGCCGCAAGTCACGTCTGCCAACGGAGAAAAGACAGATCGCGTCTGGGGCCCGTACCTTCGGATGGCGCATGCCCATGCGGGTAATCCGTTGCATCGGTGGGAAGGTTCGACAGGCGGCGTACTAACTGCGCTGGCGACGATGTTGTTGAAGAGTGGCAAAGTTGCGTTTGTTCTCCATGTAAAAGCGTCGGACAGCCATCCAACATTCGGCGTATCGACGATGAGCTTTAGCGAAGCAGATGTTTTGAAGGCCGCAGGTTCTCGTTATGGGCCTACCGCACCACTCACTAGCCTTGCTCAAGCTTTGGAGATGGATCTGCCCTTCGCCTTTATCGGCAGGCCCTGCGACGTTTCGGCAATTGCCAATCTAGCGGAATTCGATGAGAGAGTAGGTCATCTGATTGTCTTCCGCCTGACCTTTGTCTGCGGCGGTCTAATCCCGTCCCTCGACGTCGACCGGATGATTGCCCGCGCAGGTGTTGATCCCGATCAAGTCGTCTCGATGCGATACAGGGGGCGCGGTTGCCCCGGACCGACCACCATACTCACCGCCAACGGCAAGACAGTCGACAAACGGTACACGGATTTCCTCACCACCGATGGCAAATCTTGGCCGATGCACTTCAGATGCAAAATCTGCCCCGATGGCATAGGCGAAAGAGCGGATCTCGCGGTCTCGGATACCTGGCCGGGCGGAGTGCCCGACCCGACGATTGAGGACGGCGATCCCGGGACGAATGCCCTGATCATTCGCACTCCGAAGGGACTAGGGCTAGTGCAGGACGCGGATGCGGCCAGGTTTCTAACTCTTGGAAACGACATCGGGCCGGAGGATCTGAACCTGTATCAACCCCATCAGCGGGACAAGAAATATGCAGCTTGGGCACGCATAAATGGGCTTCGCTGCGCCGGCAAGCTGTTCCCACGCACCAAGCGTCTTCGGCTGCGCGACTTGGCAAATCGGATGCCGTGTGAATTCAATGCAGAACAATCCCGGGGGGCCAAGGCCCGCGCCCAGGCTCTCGTGCCAGAGCGTGTCCGGTAGTCGAATGCCAACGCCACCTTACTCAGTGCACCGGTTCTTTCGACCTCCTTTCTCGGACCGGAAAGTGCGGGAGGAAGGATGAGGGGCGACGTCTCTGCACGAGCCAAAGGTGTTGGTCTCACGCTGATCGATGCCGCAAGCATTCTGTCAGCGATGCCTCGATCTACAAATGGAAAGCGAAGTTCCGGGGCACGTCTCCGAGGCAAAGCGCCTGAAGAGCCGGGGGGCGAGAACACGCGTCTGAAGCGGCTCTTGCTGACGCCATGCTGGACAATGCAGCTTTGAAGGATCTCCTGGGAAAGAATGTATGGTCCGCCCCGTCCGGGCAAGGTGTCGCGACATCGCGAATGACGATTTTCAGTTGCATAAATGTATCCGGCCTCTCGCGAGTGGATTGATGAGATCCGCGCGCGCCGTTCCCAATAAATGGTTCGGGCACAAAGCCCGCTTTTTTGCCGGTTGCCGCGTTTGCTGATGGCCAGCAACGTCTGTTTTCCTCCGGTCGAGTATTGCCTGGGCACCAAACCCAGCCATGGCGCCAGATCGCGGGCTGTGCGGAATAGCGGCGAGCAATGCAGTCGCATCTAATGCGCCGATACCAGGGATTGCCATCAGTCGGCGTGCGACGTCTCCTTCGTCACTTGGCGGATACGCTCTTCAAGGCGAGAGAAATCGGCGTATAAATCGCCCAGCAGCCGGCGCATTGCCGGCGATAAATCGTTCTCCTCGTCATTCATAGCGTGCGGCAGATCAAGTTTGAACAACCCAGCGGCCTTGGCGCAAAGGGACACCCTATTCGAGGCAGAAAGCCCACATCTGGTTGATCAGGCGCGTCCTCGAGCCGATCATCTGGTCACGGATCCGGTGTAGCGCTTGAAGATCGACCTGATCAGTTTCCTTCACCGTGACGAAGCGCATTGTCGGCCGCGTTGTAGCCTCCGCGATCGCTTCAGCATCGATGATGTCGTTCTCGTTTGACTTCACATAGGGCTTAACGCAGCGATTATCAACGAGCCGATTTGAACGAGACCAAGCAGCAGGCGTCGCTTTTGCCGACGGCCGCGCCTCACGTGCGGCTGGTGCGAGGCTCAGAATATCTCGTAAATAGCTTTAGCCGCCTTCGATTGTATATCAACAGTCGAACGAATGCACCTGAATTGTTACAGAAAGTTTACCGTCAAAAGAAACTATTGCACGGCGGCAATTTAAGATTTAAAAATAAGTTCTTCCTGAAATTTCCTGCCACTGCTATTCTTCTTGTCCATAAGCTCAGTCTGGCTTGGCGACCAGTCCGATATCATCGCGGAGTGTCGCTGGCTTATTGTGGAGGATTTGATGCGGGACCGGCATCGCCTGAACCAAGAACTCCTCGCTGATCCCGTCGAGAGCTGGATATATGTTTCTGCGAGATGAGGCCCAGCCGAGAGGCCTCCAATACGCTTACTGGAGCCCTTGTCTGACGCTCCCTCCCACGTCAGCCGCCTGATCATCGAGGAGCCCGACGAACTCGGACGCGTCATGGTCGTCAATGATGGGGCCAATAGCGTGGACCCTGGGTGCTTTGGCCAGTCGATCGCCATTAGCGAGCAGGTGATGGAGCATTCAGGCACGACCTCAAACGTGCTACGAGTTTGCGCTTCGTGGCCATCAATGGCCTCGGACGGAAAATTGGCGCGGCCACGACATTGAAATTTGCAGCTCAGGTAGAAAACCGTCTGGAGGGCTATGCCAAAAATCATTGATGTGGAGCTGACCCGACTTCGTATTGCTAAGGCAGCGGGTAAGGCGATAGCGGGGAAGGGCATTTCCGCAGTTACGATGATCGATATCGCCAACGCGGCCGGCGTAACGACAGGAATGATCACCCACTACTTCGAAGGCAAGGCGGACATTATCGCAGCTGCCTTGCGCGTCCTTTTTCTTAACATGGAACGCAAGATCGCACATCTGCTGGAAAAAGGAGAAACAGATCTTGCGACCCTGCTTGGCGCGGCGATACCGACGTCGAAATCTCAGTGTGAGGATAGCGTAATCTGGGTGAATTTCTGGGGAGTCATTGCCACCGATCCTGAATTCCGTAATCTCAATGCCGCGCTGCATCGCGAGGGAAAGAAAATCTATGACCGAGTGATCTGGACAGCTTGGCCGGAGAGTGAAGAGTGGTCAACGGACGTCTTCGAGACCGCAGTGCGGGCGATTGTTACATTTCTCTTCGGGCTGAGCGCGGGCGGCGTGACAAATCGTGCCGTCTGGACAACTTCCGTTCAGCGCTCACAATTAGAGCTGCATTTGCGCATGGTTCGCTATTGGGCACGACAACAAGCGCTTATGAGTTGCGGATGGGAATTGGACTCGGGAGCAAATAATTCTGTTCATGTGTCTATGGAGGGCCTGGAACTCGGCTCGCCGCGAAGGCGTACATCTTCATATTCTGCAGTGTGCCCCTCCTCATTGTTCCTTTCCTCTTTTACTACGGTCTGCCACGGGTGACCTGGTTGCGAGGAATCTGTTTTGGGATCTGGTCTTAATCTCACCGTTCCTGACCGCAGTCTTCGTCCTGACCATTAACAACACCGCGTATCTCGGGAGATGATCCGAGGTGGCCTCAGGATGGTGCCTGCAGGACTGTTAGAAGCCGCCGCTGCGGTTGGCATGACAAAAACGAGTGTGTTTTTGTGGGTCCATGCTCCACTTGCACTTCGCTCCATCCTCGCCATAAATTTGGACGCGGACGAAGTTCAAGGGAACCGCCGCGCTCAAAAAGAAGATTGATCCGATGCGGATGCCCATCGAGAAGGAGAGCTTCCGCTGGCTGGAGAATATGCGCCAGTCGATCGCGCTGTTCGGCGATCCCGCGCGATGCATCCACGTCGGCGATCGCGAGCGCGACATCTACTACCCATTTCCTGGTGAGGACTTGCGTCGATCGCTTGGCGGGTGATGGCGAGCACACGATCGCCGCGGAGATGAACGAGGAAGAGATCAGCGGGCTGCATGAGGTCGAGGTTCGCGATGCCAAGGGCAAGCCTGATACCGTCGCGGTCGAGATCAAATACCGCCGCATCCATGTCCTGCCGCCGATCGGCAGCAGAAGCGCTATCCCGCGCTCGACCTCACGGTGCTGTACGCCCAGGAGCGTGAGGAACCAAAGCATCGGCCAAGGGTCGACTGGAAGCTGATCACCAATCTGCCCGAGCATACCCACGACGACGCCATCGGGAAGCTCGACTGGTACGGCTGGCGAGACGGTTTGTGCTGTAGCTCACCGATATGCACTCTCCCCCGCAGCAACTGTTTGCCTGGCGCCGAGCTGCCCGTCAGCCCTAGCTAGTTTCCGTCCATAAACGTGCGTATTTCGGTGCGTTTACAATGGGTTGCGCGCGATTGAAAGCGCCTTGACGGGTGCGGACGGGTCGAAGAGTGCTGTTTGTCGCCAAAATAGTGTCACCGGCGCGTGCGGTGGCGGCCGGCATGGGTCGGCGCGGGGCAACCTGCGATCCCGGGGGCAGTTCAGGTCGGCTTGAGGCGGGTGAAGATGACGAGGTTGTAGGCCACGACCGAGGACCAGACGTAGGTCTTGAAGTGATCGAGGCCGCGCCAAGTGCAACGCGCCAAACCGTAAGCACGCTTGAGGCATGAAATGCCGGCCTCGATGCCGGCGCGGAAGTTGCGCAGCTTGCGATAGACCCACTTGCTTCTGACCATGTCCTCGATCCTCAGGCCAGCTTTCTTGTGGAAGGCCATGTCGCAAACGCCCCACGCTTTCGCCGTGGCCAGGTTGGCGCGAGTGGCGAAGCCACCGTCGGCGGCCGCCTGCCGTGGTGGCTGACCATAGAGGGCGATGTGGCGCAAAAGCATCGGCAGCAAGCGGTCGCTGTCAGCTGGGTTGCCTGCTTCGATCATCAGATCGAGGATCATGCCGCTCCTGCCGGTGGTGAGGTTGAGCTTGTGGCCGTATTCGGTATCGCGGCTGCCTTTGACGATGATATCGGCATGCTCTTCGAACAGGCTGACCAACTTCTCGCCGGCGGGCACCGGCTCGCCGGCCAACACCCGCCGCTCGCTCTGTCTGATGATCCGTTCGACCAGCGGCCGATAATGGCGAACCTGGATCTGCCACAGGGCTATGGACGGTGTGCTCGCCACGGCCAAACGCTTGCTCGCCTGCTCCAGATAGGCCAAGGTCGCACGGGTGATTGCGATCAGCTCGCGGTAGAGTTGGACCCGGTTGGGTCGACCGCGCGTGAACTGGATTTTGCGAGCCCGCTTCTTGGCTGCGCGGCAGTGATCGCGCCATGCCATGCTGGTGCCGCCAATCAAGACATCAGCTCGCTTCAGAAGGCGCACCATGACCCGCACGGCATCCCAAAGCAGGCTGCTGTCACTCGGCTCGTGCATGAGTGCCGAGGTCACGGTGCTGTCCAGCCGCACCACCGCGCCGTCTTCGAGCTTCGCCTGTCGAGCGCTCGACAGCAGTACCCGATTGATCTCTTCCCAGGTCTCGGGCCGGATCGCGCTGATCGTCTTTTGCAGCGCCGACTTCTGGGGGCTCCATGACAATGGTAGGCGGGCAAAGGCGCGAAACGAGGCAGAGTCCTCAAGATGGAACGCCAGCTCCTGATAGCTCAACTGCCGGTATTGCTTGAGAAGCGCGCAACGCAGCACTGCTTCAGCAGGCAGGCCTTGCCGTACGGTAGCCTTGACACCGACCCGGACCAAATCGCGCGCCACCAAGCCAAGCAGATCGCGATGCTCGTCCAGCCAGCGCGACATTGCCTCCAGTTCGCGTCCGATCTCGTGCGTGGCGAAAACATCGAATATACTCGCTTGGACGGTGCGTTCTTGGCGCATTGTCGGCTCCGGCGGTGGCAGGACTTTGGAATCAGTGGCATGATCCAAGATACCTGAAACCGCCGGGCCTTGCTCGCGCAAAGCTACGATTCACTCAATAGAATCAATCGCTTGCTGTTTATGGACGGAAACTAGCTAGGCGGAGGCGACGGCATCATAATCCCTGTTCGCTCCTGCGGGGGTTGCAGCTTGCCGGAACCGGTGGCGCAGCGCCCAGCACGACCATGGAAGGCGGAAGGCGGTCCGCGACGCCGGCGTGTCGAGCGAGATTATGTGGCGGAGTCGCGCAGATGCCGTCGGCCCGATCACAACGTCGCCTTCAGTGCCCCGAATGACAGCCGCCACCGTCTTCGCGTCAGCGCCCCGGCCGACCCGCATGGCAATGCCGTCGATCTCGAGCTCGATCACGCCCGTCTCTCGGGCCGCCTGCCGCGATTGTCGCTGGCGCTTCGTCGCCAGCGCCGCAGAGGCTCTGATACCACTGCCGGGACGAGGATTGCGGTGGCGCGGCTTCCGGCGTCAACCGGCCCGACCGCCGTGCTGCGCGAGGCCAGGTGAACAGTTGTTGCGGCGATAAGGCATATCGGCGCGCGACGGCGCACACCGTCTCACCCGCTTCATAGCTCCTGGCCACGATCCGCGCGTTCGCCTCAGCAGTCCATTCACGCGGCCGTCCTGTGCCGGTGAACGCCTCGACCGGCGCACCGGTTCTAGATCGTTAAACTTAAACTTGGGCTCTGAAATCGTCATATATCCAAGCCCCCCAAAGGCTCCGGCTCCGACCATCGCCCCTCAGACTGATCGCCGAAAGGTGCCCCCGTAACACCGGTTACGCAACAGCCGCGACTGGCAGCAGCTCGTCGAGATGTGCCGCGTCGTCGATACCGTGCTGATCGACCAGGAGACGGTCTATGCACCGCGACAGGGCAATGACCGATTGCTGCTGGGATTGAAGGCCGTCTTAATGAGTACGAGCTCGATCTTCTGCGCCAGCGTTCGCTCTCGGCCCGCTACGACAAGGCCCGCCTTGCACTGACAGATTGGGCCGTCAGCAAAGGCTTCAGCCACACCAAGAATCATGAGTAGTTTCAAGTCGGATTCACCGCTGGAGCGATCTACAGTGGCAAAACAACGCTATGGCCTGCCATCTAAAGCCCTATCTGGAGAAATATCTTCGCGGTTCAGACGGGCGCAGCGTCTATGACCGATCCAAGACCATGAAGCTACTTTGGGATGCAATCGGCAGCGAGTTCGGAGCCCGGCACGAACTCGACGAGTTGAACTATTTCGGTCAGCCCGAGGTCAGCCACCTCTACGCTGTACAGAACTCCCGGACCGATCACGCGCCGGCGCTGGTCGAGGCCTGCATGAATGAGTACGACCTCTCCGGCTGGACGGTGGACGACATGTTTAATCCCGGTGACGTCTCGACTGTCCGGCGTGCGTGAGGCTGATCCATGGCACCTGTGTCCAGTGATGCGTTCCGGAATGCCATGTCTAAGGTCTGTGGCTCGGTCAACCCGATCACGACGGTGGGCGCGGCCGGCCGCGGCGGTTTCATCGCCACCGCCATGTGCAGCGTGGCGGACGATCCGCCAAAGCTGCTTGTTTGCATCAATCAGAAATCGCGCCAGAGCGACACGTTTATCAGCAACGCCTGTTCTGTGTGAGGCGGACCAGGAGCTGGCGCAGATCTTCGCCGACACGGAAGCTCGCTACGCTGCCGGTGAATGGCAGGAGCTCAGCACAGGCGCGCCGATGCTAAAGCGGGCTATCGCAGCGTGCGACTGTGAGATCGTCGACCGCTACGAGATCGGAACGCATCACATCCTGATCGGTCGCATCATCGATCAGATGGTGCAGGAGGGGATGCGCTCGCTGCTCTCCTTCGATCGGCGCTTCGGCAGCTTCACCGCGCTTGATGGCTGACACGCGCTCGCAACTCCATCGCGACGGCGGATCGGCCCGGTCTGCCAGATCTCAGTCCGGCAGATATTTCTCCGACCAGCTGGTCCCGGCCACGCCTTCCGCGATCATGGCGTCAATCTCGCTGCCTGAATAGCCCAGGCGCCCGAGAACCGACCGCGTGTGGTCGCCATATTTCGGCATCGGGCCCGGTATCGTGATCTTGCCGTTTCGCGGCCGCACCGCATTCGGCGGCACGAGGTCGACCCAACGCCCCATCGGGTGCGTTTCATGACGGACGACCCGGTAGGTCGCCTGCGAGATGTCGATATCGCCATCGCTCTCGCGGACGAGCGCAGCATCGTGTGTCTTCTTAAGCGATCCGAGCGGCACGGCCGAACTCTTGCCTTTGATGTGTCCGCGCCAGAACATCGCGGGGCGGCTCCTGAAGCGTTCCGCAAGTTTCGGCTTCAACTCCGTTTCCGGAAGCTGCGCAAGGTCCGCCAGCTCCGGAACCCGTGCAAGCGCGCCAAAACGCTCGGTCGGGGCAGCAAAGAAGATCCAGCCGTCGGAAGCCTCGTAGCAGTGGTAGAAAGGTCCCCAGCCGATCACGTGGCGTCCTGAAGGTTCGTCGAACGGCGCCCTGCCCGCGTAGTCGTACATGAACTGCGCCTGTATCAGATTGCCGGCGGCGGCCAGCGAAGCACGCGCCACGCCGCCTTTGCCAGTGTCCTGCCTGCGAAGCAGTGCGGCGCCGAGCGCGACGCAGCCGCAGAAGCCGCCGAGCACGTCGATCGTGCCGAAATGCGCGTGCTCCTCCGGCGTCTGCATGCCGCCACCGAAGCGCATCATGACGCCGGTTGCCGCCTGAACGGTGTCGTCATAGCCGAGATGATCGGATTTCGGCCCCCGTCGTAGCCCGCCCCAGGCATCGAACTGGACCATGATGAGCCGCGGATTGATCGCGGCAAGCCGGTCCGCAGTGAGGTTGAGCCGGGCGCATTGCGCGTCGGTTGCGTTGACGGTGACGACATCGACCTCTTCCAGGAGCCGGTGCAGCACTTCCTGTCCCGCCTCGCTGCGAAGGTTGACGAGGATGCTTTCCTTTCCGCGCTGCGCCTGCAGACCGCAGATCACGGTATTCAAGGGATCCACCGAGGGATCGACGGGCTGTAGCGTGGTGACCTGGGCGCCGTAGCGCACGAGCGTCGATCCAATAGTCGGGCCGGCGATGACATTGGTCAGGTCGAGGACCTTCAAGCCGTCGAGCCAGCCGTCTCGCCCTTCCTTGCCGCCGCCTTTACGAACAGGCTCGGAGAGCAGCCTTTGCAGGTCGGCCGGCATGAGGCCGCGCTTGTCGGCGGCGCCCGTATCATCGACCAGCCACGCCACATTGCCCATCTGGTGCATCCGCCCGCGGCGGGCATCCTCGACTTCTAAGATGAGCCCCGAGGCAAGTGCATGGGGGTCAGCTAGCCACTCCTCCGAGAAACGCTGCGCCGTGGCGGGCGCGCGCGCCGCGCCGAACAGAGCCTCCCACTCGTGCGATGGCTTAGTCAGGAACGCTTGCTTCATCGCGGCTGAAATGCGGTGCCTGTCGCTAGGCCCGACGGGATAGGCACGCTGCGTCCACTCGGAAGGCCAGTCCGTAACGTCGAGGTAGGCGGAAAAATCCGGCAGGCCCTCCGCAAGTTCGGTCAGTCCCAAGACCTCCAGCGTCCGCTTGGGGTGGCCCGAGATCGAATTCGACACGACGTAGAAGCCGCGGCCATCCGAGCAGGTGTAGGTTCGGTAAAACGGGTCGAGAAACTCCGACAACTCGCTGAATTGAAGATTGAGCGGCATGTTATCCCTCAGCCTGCGCTCCAGTTCCAGTTCGCGCGGCGACTTGTAGCGATCGGGGAGATTCTCCATCTCGAGGCAATTGTAAACCAATCCCTCGAGCAAGGCGGAGGCGAGCGGCACTTCGATTGTATCGCCGCCGTTCCTGTCTCGGGCGTACAGCGCGAAAAGCACCGCATGGGCGCCGAAGCTGGCGCCATAAGCCGAGGCGAGCGTCAGAGGCGAGAAGGACGGGTTGATCCCCATGAGGCGGCGATTGAGGCCCATGTCGGTGAACTGCCCGGTATAGGCGGCGATCACGGCCTCCCACGCGGCGAGATCGCGAAGCGCGGGATCGGTGGAGGCGAAGCCGGGCAGCGAAAGATAGATCAACCCGTCGTTCGCCGCGCGCAGCACGTCGGCACTAAGTCCCAGGCGTTGCATCACTCCGGGGCGGAAGTTCTCGATAACAACATCCGCACGCCGTGCCAGTTCGATGGCGGTGGCCCGACCCTCCTTCGACTTCAGGTCGAGGGTCAGGCACTGCTTGCCGCGGGAGATCATGTCAAAGGCCGGATCGTCGAAGGCAATGCCGTCGGGCGGATCGATCCGGATGACCTCGGCGCCCAGGTCGGCGAGCATCAAGCCGACGAGCGGGCCTGCGAGATACTGCCCGAAGTCGAGCACCCGCACATTCGAAAGGGGTCTTGTCGTCATCAACTCACTACCTCCGCAAAGTTTGCAGTTCAAGAATCCGTTGCTTTAGGTTCTGGTCAGAACTTCTTGGTTTTCTTAGTATTCGGTAGGGCGCGTAACATGATCCATTGCTTTCTCCAGTCACATAGTTGTGCGGAGAACGCTACCCGTTTTCTCTTGGAGACGGTTTGAATTTTCGGAGAATTATTGTGGCGTTAATATGAACCTCTCGTATTTCAGAATACATCTTCACTTCGAATTCAGAGTCCCCGATGGGGGGCAGAAAACCCCACGCCTTTAGGCGGCTGGGATCGCGGCGCTTCCAGTGTAGATTGGCTGGATGGAAGCGTACAAGCGTGGCGGCCACACGATTTGGGACTGCAAGTATCATCTGGTCTGGGTAACGAAGTACCGCTACTTGCTTGGCGGTGACGTTGGGAACCGGTGGCGTGCCGAAGTGCTCGCCGCCTCGCTCGCCGACATGGCGGCCTGATCATACGGCCGTTCGCATGCGACCCTCAATCCCGGCGGCGCATCGGCACAGCCGAGATCTACAACCGGGTCGAGCAGCTCGATGAGGTGCGGAAGCGATCTGCATCAGCCAAAACTGGGACCACGACGTACGCGTCATCCTCTTCGTCCGCTCGCGCCCGGGCTCACGCCCGACGAAGTGCTCGAAAAGAAGATCAAGACCAAAATCCGCACCGGCGCCTCGCAGGTGCCGGCAAAGGTGTGATACAGGTCGCCGATACCCGGCACAAAGTCTGGCGAGATCGTCGAACTCGAGGTGGTCCACCGCCGACAGGTGAAGAACAAGGAAGCGCTGGCCACTCCGGAGGCGCTGGAGCTTTATGCGAGGCCCGACGCTTTAGCGCTGTGAGTGGCCGCCCGTTCAAACCATATGTCTCTGTCAACTAGATACGCCCCAGGTCGTCGCTTTGCTCTGAACACGGATGAGATTGACCTACTTCGACCAGCCGGACCGAGCAATTGCACGTTACTCAAGATGATCCGCCACGGAGCTCGGCAATGCCGGACCAGATCGCGGCAACTGTTCAGTACGACAGACTTGAGGAAAAGGAAATTCTTGGTCTGGAACCTAGCAGGCTGTTGAAAAAGGCACTCGCCACCGGACCGCAGCGGTGATTCACTGTTTCCGAAGGGATTCGGAGGTGACGAGTGCGCGGCGGCGACGATCGAACTGGCGAACTGTTCAGCTATGTTGACCTTGAGGCGCGGGTGCGGCGCAATCATCCGTTGCGGGCGATCCGGTTAATCGTGAGCGAGGCGCTGTCGGCGCTGGAGCGGGACTTCGCAGCGCTGTATTCGCCGATCGGACGGCCATCGATCCCGCCGGAGAAGCTGCTCAGGGCGATGCTGTTGCAGGCGTTCTATTCGATCCGCTCGGAGCGGCTGTTGATGGAGCGGCTGGAATACGACCTTCTGTTCCGCTGGTTCGTCGGGATTGGCGTTGACGATGCGGCCTGGGATCATTCTGTGTTCTCCAAGAACCGCGAGCGGTTGCTGGAGGGCGACATCGCCGCAAAGTTCCTGAGCGCAGTGCTGGCGCAGCCCAAGGTCAAGAGGCTTCTGTCGACGGATCACTTCTCGGTCGACGGGACGCTGATCGAGGCCTGGGCGTCGATGAAGAGCGTCAAGCCGAAAGACGGCTCGGGCGAGCCGCCGACTCAAGGCGGCGGGCGCAACGCCGAAGCGGACTTCCATGGCCAGAAGCGGTCGAACGATACGCATGCCTCGACCACCGATCCTGATGCCAGGCTCTATCGCAAGGGTAAAGGCAAGGAGACGAAGCTGTGCTTCATCGGGCATGGGTTGATGGAGAATCGCCACGGCCTGCTGGTCGGTGCCTGCCTGACGCTGGCCGACGGTCATGCCGAGCGAGTGGCGGCCTTGCACATGATCGAGCCGCGCGCCGACCGGCCGCGGGCGATCACGCTTGGCGCCGACAAGGCCTATGACGCGGAGGACTTCATCAATGAGTTGCGTTCGATGAGGGTGACGCCGCATGTAGCGCAGAACACGAACGGCCGTAGTTCGGCCATCGACGGGCGCACCACCCGGCATAGCGGCTATGCTGTCAGCCAGCGTATTCGCAAGCGCATCGAAGAGGCGTTCGGCTGGATCAAGACGGTTGCCGGTCAGCGCCAAACCAAGTTCCGCGGCCGGGACCGCGTCGGATGGGGCTTCACCTTCGCTGCCGCCGCCTACAATCTGGTGCGGCTGCCGAAGCTCGTCGCTGGGACCAGCTGACATGGCCAAGGTTCCAGCCATCGCCAAGGCCTTTGCCGGTCACTGGCGCATCGTCGAAATGGATGTCTGGGACAACGATTTCCTCGATCTCGTCGAAGAGGCGCATCTGACGTTCAAAGGCGCGGCGGACGGCGAGATCGGCTTCGGCGCCCTCAAAGGTTTCCTTGATGTCCGCTACGGCGCGCGAGACGGCTCGGCCTGCGCGGAATTCTCGTGGGAGGGTCACGACGAAAGCGATCCCGCCTGCGGTCGCGGATGGGCGATGATCGGCACCGCGGGTCGCCTCGTCGGCCACTTCTACATCCACAATGCCGACGATTCAGGCTTCGTCTGCGAGCGCGCCTGACTTCTTCAACAGATGGGGTGATTGGGGTCTCGCCCGAGCCAAATTGAGGGCGGCTGCTCCTGTCGAGATGTGAGAACGTGGTCGATGTAGATCGCCACAAACATCAGGAGGAGCAGCCATGAAGTATTTTGCCGGACTTGACGTGTCTTTGGAAGAGACCGCCATCTGCGTCGTCGACGAGAGCGGCCGGATTGTGAAGGAAGGGCGGGTGGCGAGTGAGCCGAGGGCGCTTTATGAGGCCTTGCGGAAAATCGATCTGCCGCTGGACCGCATCGGGCTCGAAGCCTGCTCGCTGGCGGCCTGGCTTTATGACGGTATTCGCGCCGAAGGATTGCCGGCCATTTGCATCGAGA
>NZ_VLKT01000071.1 GCF_007830515.1 Mesorhizobium tianshanense | reverse complement strand
CCCAGAACCCAGCCTGGCCTCGCATCCAACGCCTCCGTGCAAATCACCAGGCGAAGTGAATCAAAATGCGTTCTCGATTGCTAGGTTTTTCGAGGCGTCCGATTGCAGCACGGCTATGTCGAATCCTTTAACGGCGGATGCCGCGATGAGCTGTTGAACGAGAGCCTATTCTTCGGCCTCGACCGCGCCCGAAGCGCTATTGCCGAAGGGAGGCAGGACTTTAATACGGCAAGACAGCATTCCTCGCTCGGCTATCAGACCCCGGCGGTCTTTGCCGGAACCCTCACCGCAACCGGCTCCGGCGCTGCGCTCAATGACGGCTTCGCGTCTCCGCCGGTTGCTCAACCCGCGCCCTACGGCGTAACAGAAACGGCTGAGGCTCTAATCGCCGCTGGATGACAGTTCAGTGGCAGGTCAGGCGGAGCAAAACGAGGCCAGTTGACGTGCGTGTTGGGGAGCGCCGGGAGGGAACGTCCTTGTCGTGGTCAGCGCCAGTCAATCGCGAGATAACGCCTCGATGGGTTTCAAACGCGCCGCTTTTTTCGCAGGAAAAAAGCCAAAGACCGCACCAACCACAACAGCCATGACGCAACCGACGCTGACTGCGTGCAACGAGATCACCATCGGAATAGGTGTTCCGATGGCGTCGGTGAGCGCGCCAAGGCCGAAGGCGAGGGCGACGCCCGCGCAACTCCCCATGGTAGTGATGGCAAGGGCCTCGATCAGAAACTGCAACATAATATCGCTCGCCCGGGCTCCGACAGCCATCCGCAAGCCGATTTCGTTGGTGCGTTCGGTGATCGACACCAGCATGATATTCATCACGCCGATACCTCCGACCAACAGCGTAACAGCTCCGATAGACGCCAAGAGCATCGAGAGAGTTCGCGTCGTCGTCTCAATCGACCGTCGTATTCGATCGCTATTGTATGTGAAGAAATCCCGCGTTCCGTGACGTTTCTCCAAGAACGCTATCACGGCTTTCTCGCCAACGTCCGTACCAACGCTCTCATTGATTCGGACCACTAGTTCGGGCAGCTGTTGCGAGCCGGAGATGCGGGAAATCGTGCTGAAGTGCGGAATGAACACTTGCGGGCGCTCGTCCTGCCCTAAGGATCCGCCGAGCTCTCCAATGGCGCCGACAATCACGAAGGGCACACCCTTCACGACCAGGATCTCACCAATCGGACTCCTTGAATCTCCGAAGAACGTCCGTCGGGTGTTGTCATTGATGATCGCCTCCTGCAGAGCGCGATTTTCACCGCCGGTGAATCGGCTGCCCTGCGATACGGGAAGTTGCGCGATGTCGAAATAGGCGTTGTTCACTCCCCTGATTACTCCGTCGACGGTCCTGCTCTCGAACATGAGTTGCCCGGTATCCACAGCCAGCGGACTGACACTATTTATGTAAGATTGCTCTGCCAGGGCGGCCGCATCGTCGGGAGTGAGCGTATCGACATTTCCGCGGTTGCGGTCATCCCAGCCAGTGCCAGGGAAGATGCTGATCGAATTTGCGCCAAGGGTGTTGATCTGGTCGAGAACGATCGCCTGGCCACCCTCACCGAGACCAACGACGGCGATTACAGACATGATGCCCACGACGATTCCGAGCAGTGTGAGAGCGCTACGCAGCCGATGTGCGGCAATCGATCGGAATGCTATTCTGGCAGCCTCGGACGTTCTCCTGAGGAAGCTTGTCAGGAAACCGGGCTTTTCCGCAAGATCGACGAGACCGGGCAAGGTAGGCGCTACGGTCGCGACGTTGCGTCGATCGGAGACGATCTGTCCGTCGTTGATCTCGACGATCCGATCGGCGTGCCGAGCTACGCCCATGTCGTGTGTAACCATGATGATGGTGTGTCCTTCCACATGAAGGGTCTTCAGGTGGTCCAGAACAATCGACCCGCTCTTTGAATCGAGCGACCCTGTCGGCTCATCTGCAAGAATGATCTCTCCCCCATTCATCAACGCTCGGGCAATCGATACGCGCTGCTGCTGCCCACCCGACATCTCCATAGGGCGATGATGGAGCCGATCTTCCAGACCGAGTTGGGTTAGCAATCGCCGGGCTCGGGCTCGCCGCCTCGACTTCGAAACACCGTTATAGATCGCCGGCATCTCGACGTTCGATACTGCGCTCAGCGAGTTCAGAAGGTGATACCGCTGAAACACAAAGCCAAAATGCCTGCGCCTGAGTTCTGCGAGCGCGTCCTGACCAAGAGCCGCCACATCCTGCCCGGCCAAAAGATAAGTGCCGGCCGTCGCCGCATCCAAGCACCCCAGGATGTTCATAAGCGTCGATTTGCCGGAACCGCTGGAGCCCACAAGCGCAACGAATTCGCCGCGCTTTATCTCGAGATTGATTCCTCTAAGCGCCTCGACGGTTTCTCCTCCCATGGTGAAAGACCGGCCGAGATCGCGGAGCTTTACCAGATGCATCATTCAGCTCGTGCCCTTTGGCGCGGATACGTCGAGCAATACGGTCTCTCCTTGACGAAGACCTTCAAGTACCTGAGCGTGAATCCTGTCCGTATAGCCAGTCCGAACCGATCGCTCTGTCACCTTGCCGTTTTTGCCCTTCACCTTGACTAGATATGATCCGTTTGCCTGTCGCAGCGAAAGCGCCGCCCATGGCACAAGCAAGACATCATCAGCACGCCCTATTGAAATGCGCACTTGGGCGGTCATCCTGGTTCGAAGTTTTTCTTCTGGATTCTTCACCCTGAGCACGCCGTGGTAATAGACCGCGCTCGCTGCCTCCGTGGAGTGACCCTTGGCCATGGACGGAGGTGCATATTCAACCGCCTCAAGCGGGGCCTGGTAGCGCGTTTGTGGATCTCCGAAGATCGTGAACCAGGCGTTTTGACCAGGCCTTGTGCGCCAGACGTCGACTTCGGAAATCCGGATCTTTACCACCATCTCGTCAAGGGTCGCGATCACGGCGACCGTTGGCGAAGTCTGCACAGAATTGAGCGTCTGTCCCGGCTCGATCGGGACTGCTACGATCTTCCCCTTCATGGGCGCGGTTATCCGCGTGTATGCGAGGGTGGCTTGCGCGGTCTCAACGTCGACCTCGCTTTGCTGAATCTTGGCCTCCAGCGAGACCAGTTCCGCCAAAAGCGTCTGGTATTTTGTTTCAGCTTCTTCGAACGCCTTCTTAGAGATTGCATGATGCTCACTGAGGATACGTTGTCTCCGAGTGTCGGATTCCGCTAATCGTATTGCTATTTGCTTCACGTCCCTCTGGGCCTTCATGTCCTCTACCTTGGCCTTCGCAATTCTAAGGGCGTTTTGCTGTGGAATAGCGTCGATCTCCGCCAGAAGGTCTCCGGGCATGACGGTCTGGCCGACTCGAACATGGATCGACTTGATCTGGCCCGATACCTGGGCGCCAACGCGGACCATTGAGACTGGCTCAAGAGTGCCTAGGGCCAATACGACCTCTTCAACTGAACCTCGCGTAACAATCGCCGTCATTTCGTCGGGTCGCGACCTTTCCGCAGAATGTGCCCAAAAAAAAGAAAAATACGCCGCAAATAAAATCAGCGCGGCGATCACCATTAGAACATATGTCGATTTCTTTCCCATTTAGATTCCGTAATTCTCGCCAAGGACGCCTGATAGTGAAAAATAAATTGCAGACACTTATAATTTGTCCAGGAATGTTAAGTAAGTTTGATGTATTCTTTGCATTTTTCGATAAGGAGAAAGAGTTATTACGAGCAAACGCATCGGTTGGTACCTTTCGAAATTTATCTTTATGAAGCACCTCAAAGATTTCGATGCTCGTTGCCATCACGAGCCGCCCACTGACTGCCTTGCAATGCGCATGCCAACTTTACGGCTGGAACGCGACAATCTGGGATCCTTCGGCGCATTTGGTGCAGGTTGCGGGATTCGCCGACGGTGCGAATAAGTTCATAGACATCGCAATCGACGCCGTCATTGCCCGTGCTTTGCACCTTCCGCTCGCTGATTTCACGCGAGCTTTCGATTGTCCAAATTGTCCCAAAGGCAGACAGGGTGGTGCTTGTGGCCCAACCGAAGGCGATGGACTTGTGTGTCCATGTTGCGGCCGCCGAACCACGCGGGATCAATAGCAGCCTGGAGCGATACACAGGTACCCGTGGACCGAGGCCCCTGCAGCAGGTCTCCCGACGAAAAGTCGTCTCAGACTCGCTGTCCCAACTTGCTCCGGTCACCGAGGTCAACCTGTAGCGGTCTCGAGCAGCGCCATCCGACACTTTCTGTCGTCTTTGTCGGGTCCGCTACACAGGGTTGTTCAGGCAATCGATTGTCGGCCCTCAGCCTAAACCGTTGAAAAGCAAACACTAAGTTCTTCTCTGTTCCAATCGGACAAGTTGGCACGAGTCTTGAAACCCTTTGGTGCGAGGCGGCGAGAGCTGCCGACCGGCATTCATGTCGCGGGCAGCCGCGATCGATGGAACGAAGGAAGGAAAGCTACATGTCAGGTCTGCGTCAGATCGCCTTTTACGGCAAGGGCGGCATCGGCAAGTCCACCACCTCCCAAAATACGCTCGCCGCCCTTGTCGACCTCGGCCAGAGGATCCTCATCGTCGGCTGCGATCCCAAAGCCGACTCCACCCGCCTGATCCTGAACTCGAAAGCGCAGGATACGGTCCTGCACCTCGCGGCACAGGAAGGTTCGGTCGAAGACCTCGAACTCCAGGACGTGCTCAAGGTCGGCTATAAAGGCATCAAGTGCGTGGAATCCGGAGGCCCCGAGCCGGGTGTCGGCTGCGCCGGCCGCGGCGTCATCACCTCGATCAACTTCCTCGAAGAGAACGGCGCCTATGACGATGTTGACTATGTCTCCTACGACGTGCTCGGGGACGTGGTGTGCGGCGGCTTCGCGATGCCGATCCGCGAGGGCAAGGCTCAGGAAATCTACATTGTCATGTCTGGCGAGATGATGGCGCTCTATGCCGCCAACAACATCGCCAAGGGCATCCTGAAGTATGCCCATTCGGGCGGAGTGCGGCTCGGCGGCCTGATCTGCAACGAGCGCCAAACCGACCGCGAGCTCGACCTCGCCGAAGCGCTGGCTTCCAGGCTCAATTCCAAGCTCATCCATTTCGTGCCGCGCGACAACATCGTCCAGCACGCCGAACTCAGGAAGATGTCTGTGATCCAGTATGCGCCGGACTCCAAGCAGGCGGGGGAATACCGGGCGCTGGCCGAGAAGATCCATGCCAATTCGGGTCAGGGCACCATCCCGACCCCGATCACCATGGAGGAGCTCGAGGACATGCTGCTCGACTTCGGCATCATGAAGACCGACGAGCAGATGCTTGCCGAGCTTCAGGCCAAGGAAGCGGCGAAGGCGGCCGCACAGTAAAGAGCGCTGCCGACACGAGGCGCCGCCTTGACTGGCGCGCCTTTCAAAGAACGGCGCCTCGTCGGTGAGGCGTCACCCGAACCTTGAAAGGGGTCCCATGAGCCTGGATTACGAGAATGACGGCGCTCTCCATGCGAAGCTTATCGAGGAGGTGCTGTCGCAATATCCCGACAAGGCGGCGAAGCGCCGCAAAAAGCACCTCAGCGTCGCAAAGAGCGGGGACGAGGCTGGCGAGGAAGGCGAGGTCCTTTCCGAATGCGACGTCAAATCGAACATCAAGTCCATTCCGGGCGTGATGACGATTCGCGGCTGCGCCTATGCCGGCTCAAAGGGCGTGGTGTGGGGTCCGGTCAAGGATATGGTCCATATCTCGCACGGCCCGGTCGGCTGCGGACAATATTCCTGGTCGCAGCGCCGCAACTACTACGTCGGCACGACGGGCATCGACACGTTCGGGACAATGCAGTTCACCTCCGATTTCCAGGAGAAGGACATTGTTTTCGGCGGCGACAAGAAGCTGGAACAGATCATCGACGAGATTGAGGAACTGTTTCCGCTCAACAATGGCATCACCGTGCAATCCGAATGCCCGATCGGCCTGATTGGCGACGACACCGAAGCAGTGTCCCGTAACAAAGCCAAGGAGCACGAAAAGACGATCGTGCCGGTGCGCTGCGAGGGTTTCCGCGGCGTCTCGCAATCACTCGGCCATCACATCGCCAACGACTCGATCCGCGACTGGGTCTTTGAGAAGAAGGACGTGGAGTTCGAGGCCGGCCCGTACGAAGTCAACGTGATCGGTGACTACAATATCGGCGGCGACGCCTGGGCCTCGCGCATCCTGCTCGAGGAGATAGGGCTGCGCGTGGTCGGCAACTGGTCAGGCGACGCCACACTCGCCGAGATAGAGCGCGCGCCGAAGGCCAAGCTCAATCTCATCCATTGCTACAGGTCGATGAACTACATCTGCCGGCACATGGAGGAAAAGTATGGCGTCGCCTGGATGGAGTACAATTTCTTCGGCCCCTCCCAGATCGAAGCCTCTCTGCGCAAGATAGCCAAGCATTTTGGGCCCGAAATCGAGGAGAAGGCTGAGAAGGTCATCGCCAAGTACAGACCGCTCGTTGATGCGGTCATTGCCAAGTACCGGCCGCGCCTCGAAGGAAATACCGTGATGCTTTATGTCGGCGGCCTGCGCCCCCGTCACGTCATCACCGCCTACGAGGACCTCGGCATGGTGATCGTCGGCACCGGCTATGAGTTCGCTCACAACGACGACTATCAGCGCACGGGCCATTACGTGAAGAATGGCACGCTCATCTATGATGACGTGACCGGCTACGAGTTGGAGAAGTTCATCGAGGGCGTTCGCCCTAATCTCGTCGGCTCGGGCATCAAGGAAAAATACCCGGTGCAGAAGATGGGCATACCGTTCCGTCAGATGCACTCCTGGGATTATTCAGGACCGTATCACGGCTATGACGGCTTTGCCATTTTCGCCCGCGACGTGGACCTTGCCATCAACAACCCGGTCTGGGGCCTATACCAGGCGCCCTGGAAAACAAGCCCGAGCCATGGGCGAGCGATGGCTGCCGAGTAACACCTGACCTTAGCCTAGTCTCCCCAGGGAGACGACTAACGCCCGCGGCCGCGTGGTCCGCGGGAGACCTGAAACGTCTCGACGTCCCTGAGCTGCCGTATAGCGCGCCCAGATGAAAGAGGTAATCACCCATGCCGCAGTCGGCTGAAAAAGTTCTCGACCACGCCCCCCTGTTCCGTGAGCCGGAATACAGGCAGATGCTTGCCGAGAAGAAGCTGAATTTCGAATGCCCGCACCCGGATCAGATCGTTACCGATCAACGCGAATTCACCAAAACGTGGGAATACCGCGAAAAGAACCTCGCCCGCGAAGCGCTCGTCGTGAACCCCGCCAAGGCCTGTCAGCCGCTCGGCGCGGTCTTCGCGGCCGCGGGCTTCGAGCGAACCATGTCCTTCGTCCACGGCAGCCAGGGCTGCGTGGCCTATTACCGCTCGCACCTGTCGCGCCATTTCAAGGAGCCCGCTTCGGCGGTTTCCTCCTCGATGACCGAGGATGCGGCAGTATTTGGCGGCCTGAAGAACATGGTCGATGGGCTCGCCAACACGTACCAGCTCTACGACCCGAAGATGATCGCTGTTTCGACCACTTGTATGGCGGAGGTCATTGGCGACGACCTGCACAGCTTCATCGAGAACGCCAAGGACGAAAATTCGGTCCCGCGCGACTTCGACGTGCCCTTTGCCCACACGCCGGCCTTCGTCGGCAGCCATGTCGACGGATATGACGGCATGGTCAAAGGCATTTTGGAGCACTTCTGGAAAGGCCAGGAGCGCACGGAAGCCGCGGGAACCATCAACATCATTCCGGGTTTCGACGGCTTCTGCGTTGGCAACAACCGGGAACTCAAACGCCTGCTCGATCTGATGGGCGTGTCCTACACCTTCATCCAGGATGCCTCTGACCAGTTCGACACGCCGTCGGACGGCGAATACCGCATGTATGACGGCGGCACGAAGATCGACGACGTGAAGGCGGCACTCAACGCCGAGGCGACGCTGTCGCTACAGCATTACAACACCCGCAAAACGCTGGAATATTGCGAGCAAGTCGGGCAGGCGACGGCCTCGTTCCATTACCCGCTGGGCGTCCAGGCGACCGACGAATTCCTGATGAAGGTCTCGGCGATCTCCGGCAAGGAAATCCCCGAGACAATCCGCCTGGAGCGCGGCCGACTGATTGACGCCATGGCGGACAGCCAGTCCTGGCTGCATGGCAAGAAATACGCGATCTATGGGGATCCGGACTTCGTCTACGCCATGGCCCGCTTCGTCATGGAGACCGGTGGCGAGCCGACCCATTGCCTCGCCACCAACGGCAGCTCGGCATGGGAAGCCGAGATGAAGGAACTGCTTGCATCCTCGCCCTTCGGAAAGGATGCTCAGGTCTGGTCGGGCAAGGACCTGTGGGCGATGCGCTCGCTGCTCTTCACGGAGCCGGTGGACCTGCTGATCGGCAATTCCTATGGCAAGTATCTGGAGCGCGACACCGGCACGCCGCTGATCCGGCTGATGTTTCCGATCTTCGACCGGCACCATCACCATCGCTTTGCGCTCATGGGCTACCAAGGCGGGCTGCGCGTGCTGACGACGATCCTCGACAAGATCTTCGACAAGCTCGATCGCGAGACCAGCGAGACAGGCGTGACGGACTATTCTTATGACCTCACCCGCTAACAGCGGCGGCCGCCTTTTCGCCGACGCCATCCGTCCCCCAATGGTCTTTGGAGACCGACGTAAATGTCCTCGCTCAGTGCCAAAATCCAGGATGTCTTCAACGAGCCCGCCTGCGATAAGAACCGCGGCAAGGATGCCAAGGCGCGCAAAGAGGGCTGTTCGAAGCCGCTGACGCCGGGGGCGGCGGCCGGCGGCTGCGCCTTTGATGGCGCCAAGATCGTGCTGCAGCCGATCACCGACGTCGCGCACCTGGTCCATGCGCCGCTCGCCTGCGAGGGCAATTCCTGGGACAACCGGGGAGCTGCTTCGTCCGGGGCAACGCTGTGGCGCACAAGCTTCACGACCGACCTCACCGAACTCGACGTAGTAATGGGGCAGGGCGAGCGCAAGCTCTTCAAGGCGATCCGGGAGATCAAGGAAGCATATGCGCCGCCGGCGATCTTCGTCTATTCGACCTGCGTGACGGCGCTGATCGGCGACGACATCGAGGCCGTCTGCAAGCGCGCGGGGGAAAAATTCGGCTTGGCCGTGGTGCCGGTCAATGCGCCGGGCTTGGCCGGCTCCAAAAACCTCGGCAACAAGCTCGCCGGCGAGGCGTTGCTCGAACATGTCATCGGCACAGTAGAACCCGACGACGCCGGGCCGTACGACATCAACATCCTTGGCGAATTCAATCTTTCCGGCGAGTTCTGGCTGGTGAAGCCGCTCCTTGATCGGCTCGGGATCCGGGTGCGCGCCTGCATTCCGGGCGACGCGCGCTACCTCGACGTTGCCTCTGCGCACCGCGCCCGGGCGGCTATGATGGTGTGCTCGACCGCGCTCATCAATCTGGCCCGCAAGATGGAGGAGCGGTGGGACATCCCGTTCTTCGAAAGCTCCTTCTACGGCATCACCGACACCTCGGAAGCACTGCGCAACATTGCAGAGCTGCTCGTGAGGAAGGGCGCCGATCCGGAGATCCTCGCCCGCACACAGACGCTGATCGCACAGGAGGAGGCGATTGCGTGGAAGAAGCTCGAGGCTTACCGGCGGCGGCTCCAGGGCAAGCGCGTGCTTCTCAATACAGGCGGTGTGAAGTCTTGGTCGGTCGTCCACGCGCTGATGGAGATCGGCATGGAGGTCGTCGGCACCTCGGTCAAGAAATCCACAGTCGAAGACAAGGAGCGCATCAAGCAGCTCCTCAAGGACGACAACCACATGTTCGAGCAGATGGCAGCGCGCGACCTTTATGCCATGCTCTCAGAACACAAGGCCGACATCATGCTGTCGGGCGGGCGCACGCAATTCATCGCGCTGAAGGCCAAGACACCCTGGCTCGACATCAACCAGGAGCGCCAGCACCCCTATGCCGGCTATGACGGCATGGTGGAACTCGTACGCCAGATCGACCTCGCCATTCACAACCCGATCTGGCGCCAGGTACGGGAGCCCGCACCGTGGGATTGCCAGCCTGCCGTGAAGGACGAACCGCCGAGCACAACGAGCGAGACGGCGACCGTGCACGCTTTGAAGACATTCGCCGGCATGACGGCCGACGACTTCGGCGAGTGTTGAGGAAAGCCGATGGCGCGCATCCTTCCCCAGACCAAATCAGCGGCGGTCAATCCGCTGAAATCCTCGCAGCCGCTGGGTGCGGCCTTGGCCTTTCTTGGGGTCGGCGGCGCCATGCCGCTGTTCCACGGCAGCCAAGGCTGCACCAGCTTCGCGCTCGTGCTCTTCGTGCGGCATTTCAAGGAAGCGATCCCCCTGCAGACAACGGCGATGGACGAGCTTTCGACGATCCTCGGCGGGGCCGACAATCTGGAAGAGGCGATCCTCAACCTCAAGACCCGCACAAAGCCAAAACTGATCGGGGTCTGCACGACGGCGCTGGTGGAAACCCGTGGCGAAGATTGCGCAGGAGACATCGCCGACATCAGGCTGAAGCGCGCGGAAGCAATCGCGGGTACGGAGATCGTGCTGGCCAACACGCCGGATTTTAATGGCGCGATCGAAGAGGGTTGGGCCAACGCTGTCACGGCGATGATCGAAGGCATTACACGGCCCGGCGAACAGGCACGGCAGTCGAAGAAGATCGCCATCCTGCCCGGCTGGAACCTCACGGTGGCTGACATCGAGCATTTGCGCGAGATGGTGGAAAGCTTTGGGCTCAAGCCGGTGATACTGCCGGACGTCTCCGGCTCGCTCGACGGTACGGTGCCCGACCGGTGGGTTACGACCACCTATGGCGGCACCAGCGTCGAGGATATCCGCGAGCTTGGCACGGCCGCGCAATGCATCGCCATCGGCGAGCATATGCGCCGTCCGGCCGAGGTGCTGTGGAGGTTGACCGGCGTGCCTTACGTGCTGTTCCAGTCGCTGACCGGATTGAAGGGCGCCGACCGGTTCGTCTCGCTGCTGTCCACGATTTCGGGTGCGTCGGTGCCGGCCGGGGTGCGCCGTCGCCGGGCGCAATTGCAGGATGCGTTGCTCGACGGACATTTTCATTTCGGAGGCAAGAAAATTGCGATTGCTGCTGAACCAGACCAACTCTACCAACTCGCGACGTTCTTCGTCGGCATGGGCTCCGAAATCGCGGCGGCCGTCGCCACGACCGATATGTCGAAAATTCTGGAAGAAGTACCGGCGGAGTCGGTTCAGATCGGTGATCTCGGCGATCTGGAGACTCTTGCGGCGAGCGCCGATCTTCTCGTCACTCATTCCCACGGACGCCAGGCGGCGCAGCGCCTTGGCATTCCGCTCATGCGCGTCGGCTTCCCGATCTTCGACCGGCTTGGCAGCCAGCACAAGCTCACAATCCTCTATCAGGGCACCCGCGACCTGGTCTTCGAGGTTGCCAACATTTTCCAGGCTTACCGGCAGGCGCCGACACCTGAAGAAATTGATCCCCTCCGCAAGCGAGAAACGCCAGATGGGTCCCGTTCGTCGCCTCTCACTCGTCACTGACGAGGTTCACGCACCGATGCCGGAAAGACGAGCAGGCGCATTGCGCGTAGCCATCGCCACGCAGGACATGAAGGACCTCAATGCCCATTTCGGCTCGGCCAGACGCTTTGCTGTCTATGACGTGACGCGCGAGGAGTGGCATCTCGTGGAAGCCTTGGCCTTCGATGACGTTTCCGATGAGAACGGGAAGCATCGGACCGAGGGCGATGACCGCATCACGCCGAAGGTGGAGGCGCTGAAGGGCTGCCATCTCCTGTTTTGTCTGGCGATCGGCGGACCTTCGGCGGCCAAGGTTGTTTCGGCAAAAATCCACCCGATCAAGGTGCCGCAGCCCCAAACCATCCAGGAGGTGCTGTTGCGTACGCAGATGATGCTCAGGACGTGTCCTCCCCCTTGGCTGCGCAAGGTGCTGGCGGAGGCAGGCGTCGCCGAGAAGAAGCCGTCCTTCGAGGACGAGGACTGAAATGAGGAGAAGGCCAAATGTCTGACGCCGCGGCTAGCCCTGCTGTCGCCGAGGACGAGGCGGCCCTTGCCACCCCGTTCGTCAAATGCCTCGTGCGGCTGATCCGTGCTCAGGATTCCTATGGATCATGGGAAGGCAAAGCTGCCGCCGAGCTGCTGGCTGACTTCATCATCACCAAGGAACAGCGCCGAGCGATTCCGATCATCGGCGATCCCGATCCGGACGTGCTGTGGAGGCTCGATATGTTTTACACCGCCGTCGGGCTTGCGATCGAGGAGCGCTCCGGCCTGATGGCATCGCCGATGATGGAGATGAGCCATGAGGGCTTCGGGCGGGTGCTGTTCACGTCCGGGCGGTTGGTGGTTCTGTCGAAGACCCTGCGCGACGTCCACCGGTTCGGCTTCGAGACGTTCCGGAAACTCGCGGAGGCCGGTACGAAACTGGTCGACGATGCGCTCGCAGCCATAGAAGCCTACCCCGACATCGCACGGGCGTGATGAAACCGATTTTCGGGCAATTGGATCATGTCAGGACTTGAGGAGCTGCCATGGCCAGCCCACTCAACCGAGGCGGTCGAGGCCGATCTGGTTCCTGGGGTAGCGCTGATGAAGCCACTCGTCCTGATCTGTTCGCAAGACGCGGAGTTCTATCTGTTCCTCAGCCACATTCTGGAGGTGGACGGTTTCGCCAGTGAGCCGGCAGGCGGCGCCAAGGAAGCGCTCGCATTGGCCGACGAACGGGACTTCCGGGCCGTTGTGCTGGACTGCGGGCCAACGAGCATAACCGGGTCCGCAATCTGCGCCCGGCTCAAGCGGGAGCCCCGGACCGGCGGACTGCCCATTATTGCCCTGATCGCGCCCGGCGCCGAGAACCAGCACCTCGATCTTTTGAAGGCAGGCATCGACGAGAGCTTTGTGCGGCCGATCGCGCCGGCCAAGCTGCTTGACTGTCTACGGACGAAGCTGGCGCTGCCGAAGCCGGGTTCAAACGGGATTGAAAACGGCGGCTGGCTCTCCTGCGGCAGCCTTGAGATGAGGCTCGACGCCCACCGGGTTCGAGGCAATGGCCACGACATCCATCTCGGACCGATCGAGTTCAACATGCTGCGGCATTTTCTTGAGGATCCCGGCAAGGTCTTCAGCCGAGACGAGCTGATCGCCGCGGCCTGGCCGAACAATATCCATATCGGACCACGCACCGTCGACGTCCATATCAGCCGGATCAGAAAGGCACTGAAGACGGCCTCGCCCGGCAGCGTCATTCGGACCGTCAGGTCGGCCGGCTACTCGCTCGAGAAGCCGGACGGCTAAATAGCGAACCGGTGGCCCTGAGCACGACGGAGATGAGGAGTGGCACAAGTCTTGCGGCTTCGAAACGCGCCTACAGGTGCGACATATTCAGAAAGAAGCAGTCAGATGGGTTTTAGAAGCGTACTCTGTGTCACGGGTTCTGACCACTCCGATAAGGACGTCAAAACAGTTGCAGGCTTGTGTGCCGAAGTCGGCGCGTATCTTTCCGTACTGGTGATGTCGCCTCCGCCGCTCGTTATGCCGTCTCCGCTGCTCGGCGATGGCATCCCGGAGTGGCCTAGACAACGCGCACCAGCCATTGCCAGACTGGAAAAACGGTATAGGCAAATCGAGACATTTTCGCAGGACATGGCCAGCCTGGAAAAAACATCCAGGGAAATCCAGAAACTGCTGAGAGCCACGTCACTTTGCTATGACGTCGACACCGATTACTGCGATGAGGCCGACGTCGGCGACGCGGTGCGACAGCGGGCGCACTGCACCGACCTGACGATCGTCGGCCCCGCACTTCTCAACGACAATGATCTCGGACCTCTTGTTATCAACGGCAGCTTGTTCGACACGGGAAAGCCGGTGCTTGTTGTGCCGAAGGGCGCTGAGGCGACACTGTCGCCGCGGCGCGTGCTGGTCGGCTGGGATTCGCGAGTCGAGGCGTCCCGTGCGGTTCGGGAAGCGCTGGATCTGCTATCTCGTGCTGAGGAAGTTCGTGTCGCACTGGTCGATCCGGAGGCGACCTGCACCGGAAACGGTGCCGAGCCGGGAGCCGACATCGCTGCCTATCTTACCCGGCACGGTGCTCAGGTATCGGTTGACCGGCTGGCGAGCGCCGGTAAACCGGTGGCCACGGTGCTCGCGCAGCACGCAATCGACACGTCTGCAGACATGATCGTCATGGGCGCTTATGGCAGCCGCCGGCTGCGTGAGCGGCTCTTCGGCGGTGTCACGAGATGGATAGTTGGGAAGCCGCCATTGCCGCTGTTTTTGGCTCGCTGACTGGTTCCAGGAAGCACCGAGCTGTTCGAAGCTCTACTCCCCTGGGTCACCGATCCTGATGCCAATTCGCAGAAAGGTCGCGGCGAACGCGGGAAATTTCGCGAAGCTCCTCGGAGCCAATGTGCACGTGCCGTCGCCGAGAACCCCCGGACGTGTCTAGCGCGCGCTCGGGGGTTCTGCTCGCCCGAGATGAACCGTAACGCGGCGACCACCGGCCGCGCAGAGGTAGAGGCGCTCCTCAATGGAGCCAAAACCACGGCTTCGCAGGTCGGCGTCAGGAGAGAAGGAGAGCCGTTTCAGCGCGGCAGGCCGAGTTCAGAGTCGTAACGGCATCGCATGCGCGCTATCGCGATCTCCCTCATTGCTGGCTGGGAGCTGAACAACGCAATGACCGTGCCGTGGCCGAGGCCCACAACTTCGAGTCGGGACGGTCGTGCTTTTGGCCGTAGTCGGCGGGAATTGATGGCATCAATCACGTTGTCATCGCCCGGGACGGTAGCCGGGTAGCGGCGAGGCCGCATCTTCGGCGTTTCAGTCGGTCCGGCCCGACCCGCGTGGCGACTGACCGGTTTTTGGGCTGCACAATTCCGACAACGCTCACATTCGCACCAGGCGGCCCCTGTAGCGCCTGAGCACAGGGGACACAGAAGATAACGACACAAAGCAGGAATCCCGGAGAGTTCACCGGCCGGCACATGCCGGCACTCATCCTGGCCTTTTTCGCCACGATCATCATCGTCATTCTGAGGATGGAGGTATTCGCGAGCCGCACCTGTACCGGCTTCGTCGTGAAGAACTCCTGTGTCGCCAGCTAGGAATTCAATCGCAAGGCGGGAGAGGGCAGGGAACAGGCCGGGACGGAGCGGCGCTTGCAATCGCAAATGGCGAGATCCGCTACCGCCTGAGGGACCAGAACGGTAAGAAGCTCAAGCCAGGTGGCGTGAAGCGGACGATCATGACGAGCCCTGGCGGTAGCCAACGCGGTATGACGTGCATCTGCTCGTCCCTCAGCCCGAATAGATGTTCAGTCGTCCGTGGCCACGCTTTTCTTGGCGGCGCGAAGCGCGTGATGCGTGTCCAAAACCTGACAGCGGCAGAAAACATGTCGGGTTCAATACAAACGGCCATCTCGGGCACTTGGAGGTTTTTCAAAGCGTAATCATGCGATTAATGCGCGATGAGCGCGCTGGCACGGCCTTTGCATGAGATACGGCAACACTGAGTGAAGGCTGACCGCACGCTGACGCGCGAGACGAGCGATGCTCTCCTTCCTTGAACCGTCGTTCCCCGTCTCTATGGGGGAAACAAGCTCGCGCATAAAGTCGCGCAACCTTTGGCAATAGCTTTGGAGAGCAACATGGTATTGCAGATGGAGTCCCCGGCTCCTTCGATTAAAGTGGAGGACTGGCTGCGTGGCGAGCCCCTCACGAACTTCCAGCCCGGCAAAGTGTACATCGTCGAATTTTGGGCGACCTGGTGCGGCCCATGTGTGGCGGCGATGCCCCATCTGGTGCAGCTGCAGGAGAAATACAAGGACAGCGGACTTGAGGTCGTCGGCGTCGCGGCTGATGAACAGGCTCCAACGGCCGATGAGGCCCGCACCAAGTTGGACGCGTGGTTGACCGAAAAGTGCTCGAATCTGAACTATCGGATCGCGTTCGACCACACAGGCGAAATGAACAAGCTTTGGAGGGAACCCAGCTTTTCTGTCGGGATTCCGGCCTCGTTCGTGGTCGACCGAGACGGCCACATCGCCTTTATCGGTCATCCGATGCAACTCGAGGAGGTTTTGCCGAAAGTGCTTAGCGGCAGCTGGCGCACCAGCGATGAAGCGAAAGCGGCCGATGCGGAGCGGATTGCCAGCCACCAACGCAAAGCGCGCGAACTGACGCTGACCAACCCGATATACGCCAAACTTCGGCCGGCGATGCAGGCCGAGGATTGGACGGCGGCACTCATGGCCATCGAAGAAGGCCTCGCCTTGATGCCAGACAATATCGAGTTCCGGCGCACTCATGCGAATCTACTGCTTCACAAGCTGCGCGACATGCGGGCCGGCTTGCCACTCATGCGCCAGTTGGTCGAGGACGCGATCGACAAAAAGTTCGAGGCCGTGTCTTGGATGGTCATGGCCCTGGACCAACTCTTCGATCCCGCGATGGACAACTCCCATCTCCCGCGTGCTGAGCGCTTTGCGATGGGCGACAAGCTCTCGGAACAGATCCTGACACTGAATCCTCCACAAGGCGACGGCCCCCTTAAATTCCTTTGGTACGTCCCGCTCGCTCAGTATTATTACGAGAGCGGCAACAAGGATCGCGCGATCGAGTTGATCGAGGTGGCACTGAAATCGCTGGGTGATCCGGAGCCAATGCCGGACCACATCAAACAGCATTACCTTACCCCATTGCTCCAAGCCCTGGCCAACTACACGGGTGAGCGCGCCTGTTACGCGGATCTTTGCGTGGTTCCGCAAAACAAGGCTCCTGAAAATCAAACCGCAGTCGCCTCATGAGAAAAGATCGCAAAGGGATGACAATTGGAATTGAACCCTGGCCAATTCGCCCATCGTCTGCGGCGAGCCCGCAGTAAGTATGCCCATTGCAGCACAGGGCGCATCGCTTGCCGCAGGTTGGAGTTCAAATCTTGTAATGACCTCCGGCCGCATCGCGGGAGACGGGATGCTCGACGCGAATTCTGGCCGCGGTGGAAGACCCCGCAGTCGAGGACCTCTTCAAGATCGGCCAGCGGGACATCACTTGCGTGGAATCGGCCCGGCCAAGCCGGACGTCGGCTGCGCAAGTGTGCCCGAAGCAGGCGGCCCCGAAAACAGAAATCGTCTTTCGAGGACGAGGACTGAAATGAGGAGAAAGCGAAATGTCTGTTGCCGCGGTGAGCGCTGCTGTCAACGAGGACGAGGCGGCACTTGCCACCCCGTTCGTCAAATGCCTCGTGCGGCTGATGCGTGCTCAGGATTCCTACGGGTCATGGCAAGGCAAAGCTGACGCCGAGCTGCTGGCCGACTTTATCACCACGAAGGACCAGCGCCATGCGATCCCCATCATCGGCGATCCCGATCCGGACGTGCTGTGGAGGCTCGACATGTTTTACACCGCCGTCGGGCTTGCCATCGAGGAGCGCTCCGGCCTGATGACATCGCCAATGATGGAGATGAAACCCATGAGGGCTTCGAACGCATGCTTTCCACGGTCGGGCGGTTGGTCGTTCTGTCGAGACGTCCACCGGTTCGGCTTTGAGACGTTCCGGAAACTCGCGGAGACCGGTACGAAACTGGTCGAAGATGCGACTGCACCCGCTGAAGCCTACCCCGACGTGGCGCGGGCGTGAAGAGACCAATTTCGAGGAAGGATTTATGTCAAACCTAGATGAGATGGGGAAGAAAGTCCGAAAGCTTCAGCTCCGCGCGGCAGTTGCCAAGATGAAATTGCGCGACCTTGCAGAGGATCTCCCGGTCCAATGGACTGAGATAGAGGAGGTTGCCGAGAAAGCGTACGCCGCTTTTGCCGAGTTGGATGGTGCCAAGAGAGAGCTCGCTGCAATGAAGAATTTACGATGAGGAGCACATTCACCACCCGCGACGGCTCCATATGGCTGCCGGAATATCTGACCGCTATAGATGGCAAGACTTGTATCGGCTGCGGCCGCTGTTTCAAGGTCTGCTCGCGCGAGGTCATGCACCTTCACGGCGTCGATGACGCGGGTGAAATCCTCGGCGCCTGCGACGGCGAAGACGATGATTTCGACGGCGAGCTCAATCGCATGATCATGGTTGTTGATCATGCCGGCCGCTGCATTGGCTGCGGAGCCTGCGCCCGCGTCTGCCCGAAGAACTGCCAGACCCATGTTGCGGCCGACCAGGTCGCAGCATGACTTGACGGGACAAATCAGGAGAACGGCGTTGCCCTTTAGAATCTTTCATCGCGTCCTGTGGTTGGTCCTGTGCAGCAACGCTCTGGCTGTGTACTTCGCTTCTCATTCCATCCGCATGGTGGTCGTCACGACGCTGGCTTGTTCGCTGCTCCTTCAGTTGGCCTATTTCGCAAGCGTGCTCTTTCTGATCTCGCGGTCTGGCTGCGCTAGCAGAGCTGGCCAAAGGGCTGAGCATTTCGGTAGTTGCAAGGAAGTTCGATCCCAGCCGGCAGACCATGATGAGGTGAGGAATGAATCTTCAGATGTGCCTCAACTTGTTCCGATGGGCGGCATATCGCTGCTGCCTTGAAGGCGCCGTGACAAGATCAGTGTTCAGATTAATGCCACTTTGGATCAACCACGAACGTTGAACTGATCGTTCAAGGAGCGCTGCGCTTGATATGGGCAGAGGTGACCGCTTCCGGTCGTTCCAACCCGGGGAGGTGCAGTTACGGTTCCACAGGCATTGCCAGCCTGTCGCAGTAGGCCGGCATGCGGGTTGCTTGATCTCGATGACCAATGCGGCGCTGGAAATAATGATGGGCGCTTTTGGAACGTCGCAGAACGCAGCTGACCTCGAACACGCCACTTAGAATGACTGTGCATAGCTAACTTCAGATCAAGCACGTGTTGCCGGAGAGAACATGCTGGAAAAATTCGAACGCTATCCGCTCACCTTTGGACCCACGCCCATCGAGAAGCTCGACCGCCTCGGCAAGCATCTACGAGGAAAGGTGGAAATCTACGCCAAACGCGAGGACTGCAACTCCGGTCTCGCGTTCGGCGGAAACAAGCTGCGCAAGCTCGAATACATCATCCCCGACGCGATCGCGTCAAATGCCGACACGCTCGTCACCGTCGGCGGCGTGCAGTCCAACCACACGCGCATGGTCGCCGCGGTCGCCGCCAAGATCGGCATGAAATGTCTCCTGGTTCAGGAGAGCTGGGTTCCCCATGAGGATGCCGTCTACGACCGGGTCGGCAATATTCTCTTGAGCCGCATAATGGGAGCAGAGGTGCACCTGGTCGACGAGGGCTTTGACATCGGCATCCGCCGGAGTTGGGAACAAGCGCTCGATGAGGTCAAATCGAGAGGCGGCAGACCCTATGCGATACCAGCTGGAGCGTCTGTTCACCAAAATGGCGGTCTCGGCTATGTGGGGTTTGCGGAGGAGGTGCGCGCCCAGGAGAAACAGCTTGGGTTTGCCTTCGACTACATCGTCGTTTGCACGGTGACAGGTTCCACGCATGCCGGCATGCTCGTCGGATTTGCCAAGGACGGTCGACAGCGCAACGTGATCGGTATCGATGCCTCCGCCACCCCCGCCAAAACCAAGGCTCAGGTGCTGAACATTGCCCAACACACAGCGAAGCTCGTCGATCTCGGAATGGAACTCGTCGAGGATGACGTGGTGTTGCGCAAAGAGTACGCTTACCCGTGTTATGGCATTCCATCCGAGGAAACAAAGGAGGCCATCCGCCTGTGTGCGCGGTTCGAGGGTATAATTACCGATCCCGTCTATGAGGGCAAATCGATGCAAGGGATGATCGACCTCGTCCTGAAAGGCTTCTTTCCAGAGGGATCGAGGGTCCTCTACGCGCATCTCGGCGGCGCGCCGGCGATCAACGGCTACGGCTACACCTTTCGCAACGGCTGACGTGCGACAGATTGCGATTGCGCCGCCCTGCCGTGCCAGCGATGCGCTCCAAGTTCGTTCGGGGGCCTGCCCGGCAACCGGGGACCGGCTGTTAACTGCCGCCCAACGCGAAGGTAACCGGGTTCATTCGGAATGCCTTAGTCGGATCTATCTCAATGGCAATTCGCTCGGGCCCGCTTGCATGACACGCCACCGAGGGGGTCGCGAGCATGATACCGCGGAATGGGGAGACGCAGCTCATCCGTGCTTGGAACGCGGCACGAGGGCCCCGTGCACCAACGCCGCATCCCACCAGTCGGCGGCGTCGCGTCCGAGATCCAGCACCGGCTGCTCGGCGCTTTTACGCTCGCACCATGACGCCGGCATGCCGCCGGCGAACCATGGCGCATTGCCGCTGAGGCCGCTCGTCCAGCAAAAGCGCGATAAGCCCTAATGGGCAACCTCACCGGGACCGAAAAGAGCTGGTGAATGGCAGCGAGCATGTGTTGCACCAACAACAGGGAGGATGGGCAAGGGCAATCGCTCTCAGTCGCGAGGCGCTTGCACTCGCTGCAAATCGGCGGAGTGTCCTCTAAGGCTAGGTCGCCGGAAAGACGTTGTATGAGATTGTCAGTGGCGTTCCACAAATTCGCTCGCATGCAGCACGGAATGCAGCGTTACGCCATGTTGGGCTAGCAGCGCCGTAGCTCCCTCGTCGCGGTCCACGAGGCAAGCAGCGTCACGCACAATGCCCCCGACTTGGCGAACCTCTTTAATCGCCTTCAATATCGACTTGCCGCTTGTGGCAACGTCGTCAACGATCAGGACGACTTTTCCCTTGAGATCTTCTTTGGGGCCAAGGCCTTCAATCACGTCCCTTGTGCCGTGGGCCTTTTGAGCCTTGCGAACGAAGATCGTGTTTATGGGTTTGTTCATGACCGAGCTGACAGCCGCCATTGATCCGATTACGGGGACCGCGCCCATTTCAAGGCCGCCGACGTACTCTGCTTTCGTTTGCTCAACGATCTTTAGGAACTCAAGAGCGGCAAGTTGCGCGCCTCGCGCCACCATCATAGTAGGCTTCATATTGAAATAGATGTCGCTCTCTATGCCCGACGAAAGCGTGTAGCGTCCGAACCGAAAAGAGCGCTCACGGACAATCTCGCGGAGTTCGTCCTTGTCGTGTTGGCCGGAATCAACTGGTCTGAATTTTGCCAGTGCCGCCATAGATCAGACCTCGCCCCTAGGGAAAAATTGGGTGCGGATTGGGTGCGGCATGCCCCTCAGCCACTACCGCTATGCGGCTTATGCAAGTGTTCGCGAGGTGTGTCAATTAAAGTCAATACCGGTGCCAGGGCTGCGAACTCGGGTTAACGCACTTTAGGGATTGCGGTTGATCTGATTCCATGGGCATCGATGATTCGGAGCCCTGCCATGACCCTTGCCGCCCTCGAAGGATTTGAGAAGCCGCGCCTGAAGGCGCTTTTGGAGCATTTCGCCGCGATCGAAGACCCGCGCCAGCCATGGCGGGTGGCGCATCCGCTGCCGGAAGTCCTGCTTCTGGTTGTCTGCGGCACGATCTGCGATTGCGACGACTATGATCTGATTGCCGACTGGGGCGCGGCGCGTCTCGACTTCCTGCGCCGCTACTTGCCCTATCATCACGGCGTGCCGGGCGGGCGCTGGCTGACCATCCTGATGAACCGCATCGACCCCGGCCTGTTCTCGGCCGCCTTCACCTCATGGGTGCACCAGACATGGCCCGACAAGCCGGACTTCGTCGCCATCGACGGCAAGACGTCACGGCGCAGCCACGATCGCGGCACTGGCAAGGCCCCGCTGCATCTGGTCTCGGCCTTCGCCACCACGGCCCGTCTCGTGCTCGGACAGGAGGCCGTCGCTGACAAGAGCAACGAGACGACAGCGATCCCGGTGCTTGTCGAGCGCCTGGCGGCAAATGACGGCCTCAAGGGCACGCTCGTCTCGATCGACGCCATCGCCACCAATGCGACGATCGCCACGGCGATCCGCAATGCCGGGGCCGACTATCTGCTCGCCGTCAAGGCCAACCAGCCGACGCTCAGAGCCGAGATCGAGCGCTATTTCGATGACGCTCCAGCCGATTGCCTCGACAGCTTCGTCGATCTCGACAAGGCCCATGGCCGCATCGAGGAGCGCACCGTCACCGTCAGCCGCGAGGCCGGCTGGCTCGAAGGCCAGCGCCGCTTTCCCGGTGAACTGCGCCTGCCAGACGCCACAACCATCGTGCGCGTCCGCTCGCGCACTGGACTGAGGGATAGAAGCCGCTTCGACACGCGATACTTTATCGCCTCCGCCGAACTGACAGCCGAACGGGCCGCCCATGCCGTGCGCGCCACTGGCTGGTCGAGAACGCCCTGCACTGGACCCTCGACGTCGTCTTCAACGATGATCAATCCCGGCTCAGAAAGGGCCATGGCGCACTCAACATGGCCATCGTGCGCCATTTCGCTCTCAACCTCGTCAGAGCCGTCAGCGACAAGCACTCCATCAAACTCAGGCGCAAAAGGCCGGCTGGAGCCCGACTACCTCGCCTCAATCCTCGGAGAGCTGCGCCGTTAACCTGGATTCGGAGCCCTGATACCGGTGCGACCGTTTCGCGCAGATTTTTCCCTTATCGTTATCACGACGCGGGCCTCTTTGAGGGTTTTGAGCGCTTCATCTTTGGTGAGGCCGAACTTACGGGCAAAATAGGCAGCTTCGATCGCCATTCGCGATCTGACAAGGATTCGCTTCTCTGCTTTGCCGTCTTGCCCACGACGCGAACATAGCACATTCCGCTAGATCGCTCCATTGAGCGGGGTAAGTCTAGGACAGAATACCTATCGCACTTTTGGGTTTGTCAACCGTATAGTCGCCTTAGCCCCCGCAAAGGCCTCACAAGCGAGAAGGAAAGCGAAATGGGTCCTGGGCTCGTCCTTTGCACCCAGCGGCGGGCCAACGACCATAATGGCGGGCACGGTCGAAGGCAGCTTTTCGCCGCTGCCTGGACCTGGTCGAGCGTCACCTGATCGATGAGGGCGGCGCGGCGCTGGATGTAGTCGATGCCGAGCTTGTGATCTGCAGTCCGATCAGCGTCGCGCAAATGGCGCTGGAGGAATCCAGATTGTTGGCATAGGCCCGTCAGATATTTCTCGGCCGCCTCGGTCGGCCGTTCCGCCAGCTCCTTCACCACTTTGCGCACGAGGCCGAGCGTATCGGCCGACATGGCGGCGCGCTTCGCCGTGGTGACGACGAGTAGGCAAGGCCGCGCTTTTCGCGCACCTCCTCGAACAGGCGCTAGGCAAAGGTCGAGCCGCCGAGAATTTCGTTCATCAAAACCACGGCGTAAAATTCCGGCTCGCTTCGTCTGACGCCGGGAAAAACCAACTGCAGCGAAGTCTACGGCAGGTCGTAGTTCACCACCACCTGCTGGCCGAGTTTTGCGGCGATATTGGCGACAGGGGCGAGCGTCTGCCTCTGAGGCAAGCGCCGAACAGCCGGCCGAGCTTACGCTGAGTGTCGTGGCGTTGATGTCCCGACCACCGCGACATGGAGCCTATCAGCGGCGAAAGTGCCTTTGTGGAAGAACTTCTTCCATTTGTAGAAATCAAACGCGGCAAGCGGCGCTACGATCTGCACGCCGGCGTTGCTGACCAGGATGTCGAGGCGCTTGAAGGTTCGATCGCCTGCACCATCCCGGGCCTGGGCGGTCGTCGCTGCGCGATCGGTCAGGTCGAGATCACGAATGTCCAGCGTGAGGATCTTTACCTCGGGCAAGCCGGACAGCCGGCGCACCAGTGCGGACCCACCCATGCCGCGGTGGCCGGCGACCCAAATGCGTTTGCCCTCCTGCGAAATCATTATCTTTTCACATCAAGCAAGCGTGATCCCGTAGGCGCGGCAGTCGGCCTCGACCATTTCCGAGACGAGCTGATCGAAAGTGGTCTTGGGCTTCCAGTCGAGCTTGGTGGCCGCCTTGGAGGCATCACCGATCAGCAGGTCAACCTCGGTCGGACGGAAATAACGCTTGTCGATACGGATCAGCGCCTGGTTACTCATGCGTTCGCGGCCCACCTCGTCAACGCCTTTGCCCTCCCAGACGATCTCCTTCCCGACCCGCCTGAAGGCAGCCTCGACAAAGCTGCGGACCGAATGCGTTTCGCCAGTCGCGAGCACAAAGTCGTCAGGCTCGTGGTGCTGCAGGATGCGCCACATGCCCTCGACGTAGTCGCGCGCCGAGCCCCAGTCGCGCTTTGCCTCCAGGTTTCCGAGATAGAGGCAGTCCTGCTTGCCGGCCATAATCGCAGCTACTGCGCGCGTCACCTTGCGCGTGATGAAAGTTTCGCCGCGCGTCGGCCCTTCGTGATTAAACAGAATCCCGTTGCTGGCATAGAGCCCGTATGCCTCACGATAGTTCACGGTGATCCAGTAGGCGTAGAGCTTCGCTACCGCATACGGCGAGCGTGGATAAAACGGAGTAGTCTCCTCCTGCGGGTTGCCCTGGACCGAACCGAACAGTTCGGAAGTGGAGGCCTGGTAAAACCGGGTTTTTTCCTCGAGGCGAAGAATGCGGATCGCTTCCAGCAGCCGCAGTGTGCCGAGAGCGTCGGCATTGGCCGTATATTCGGGGGTCTCGAATGAGACTTGCACATGGCTTTGGGCAGCCAGATTGTAGATTTCGTCAGGCTGCGTTTCCTGCAGGAGACGGATCAGGTTTGTCGCGTCCGTCATGTCCCCGTAATGTAGGACCATGTCGGGATGATCCTCATGAGGATCTTGATAGAGGTGGTCGATGCGCTGGGTATTCCCGATCAGCGACGCCCGCCGCTTCAGGCCATGCACCATGTAGCCCTTCGAAAGCAGCAGTTCGGCAAGCAGAGCGCCGTCCTGGCCGGTGATACCTGTAATGAATGCCGTACGCCGGGGTGAACTCATCTCTGACATTTCCGTGATGAAGGGGATGAATGAAGCGTTTTGACAGGAATGGTCAGCGGGACGTGCGAATGACTTGCAGTGCGTAAAAGCGCGATGCAATCATCCCTGCGTGCACCGCCTTGGCCGGCACCTGTGCCTTTGAGAGACGTCAAGAAAGCGAGCGGATTATCGAGTGGTGTACCGTTGGCATCCGAACTAGAAGGACTTCGCCCTAGAAGGACTTCGCCTCCATTTTCCGCATAGCTGGAGAGACTTCCGATGGGCGTCGCCTCCCGAGCGACGTTTTTTCATCTCTGCTACTCTTCGTAAAATCGATTGTTTTGATGGAGCGCATCCACACGATGGATAATGCGGAAGGAGGTTTCAGAGCTTCGAATTGCCAAATAACTCAGCAATCCGCGCGGCGCGGAGATGGCAACAGCCGTTTCCTTCCTTCAGACCGATAAGCACTGCATCGGCCGACACGCCCAATTCGCTGACCGCCTGCGCGACGAACTGTTGAACGAGACGCTGTTCACCTCGCTCGCACAGACCCGCGCCTCCCTGGCCCTGTGGCGCCGACTACAACATGAGCAGCCTCATTCGCAGATCGGACGGCAGACGCCGAACGAGTTTGCACAGACCCTCAATCCGCGACGCTCGCTCGCGCTGCGCAATGCGAAAGGCTCCGCGCCAGCGCCCGTCGCTTCCACCGCCCATCAGGGCAAATCCCCCCGCCGGAAACAAAATCAAAGCTGGATAGAAACTGGGGGGAACGTCAGCATCCCTAGCGTGATCTTGGTAGAACAATCCCTAATCACCCCGCCGGCCGGCACGAATCTCTGCCCTAAAGGGAGTGCGAACGAGAACGAAGGGGGATATGCCGACTGCCAATGTTTTTGTTGGCGCCCGCCATTCGTCGTTCTCGCGCTCCTGGCGGTGATTGGTCAATGTGCCCTGTAGATTCTAGCCGTCTAAGATCGCGATAGGTGCTCTGCTTGCCGAGGCCGCTGTAAGGGTCTGCTATATGCGCACGGTGTGTGCGCTCCAAGGCATGGAAATGCTTGCTGCATGGCGGAAGCGCCTGTCACACATGAGCCGCCGCTGCTGGCTCCAAGCTTATGATTTGATTGATTGGCAGGCGCTTTCGTGGGCCACAAGCAGGTGCGTCAACTACCAGATGCCGTAGTATCGACGACTGCCCGAAAACTCTAGAACCGAGTTCGTTCCAACGCATTTACCGAGAGAATATCGGCATGCAGAGCAACGTGACGACGGTGGAGGTTTCGAAGTGCGTCTGTGCAGCAGTTGAGCTGCCGCGCAAGTCCGGTCTCCATTGTGTGGCGGAACTTTTGAGGAGCATGTCGCATTACAAACAGATTTGTCGGAAGCCACCGATCGTCCAAAGTCCCGTCAGGACTGTTCTGATCTTCTAGGTGAAACTGACGAACAAACGCCAACCAACCAGGCGCATCTAATCACTCTCTCGTTGAACGCGACGCCCACATGCAGAGGGAACCCTAAAATGAACACCGACGTTTTTACGGCTCATGAGTCTAACGTTCGTCGCTACGGGCGGTCATTTCCCACAGTCTTTACCAAGGCCCGCGGGGCGACAATCTGGGACGAAACCGGTAACCCATATATCGATTTCCTCGTAGGGTCCGGCGCACTCAACTATGGACATAACAACCCGAATATTATTGCACCAGCGATCGAATATCTCGTTGGCGAGAACATTCTTCTATCGCTTGACATGTATACAGCGGCAAAGCGTGAATTCATTGAAGTGTTTGTGGATTCGATCCTGAAGCCCAGAGGCCTTTCCTACAAGATACAATTTCCTGGGCCGACCGGCACAAACGCAAACGAAGCGGCGCTGGCCCTAGCGCGAAAATATACTGGCCGCTCGAGCGTAATGGCCTTCACAAACGCGTTCCATGGCATGTCGCTCGGCTCTCTCGCAGTATCTGGTTCGGCGTCAACCAGGGAACTGGGCGGCGTTGCTCGTCATGATGTGATCCGTGTCCCCTATGACGGCTATCCGAGCCAAGCTTTCGATTCCGCCAGTTACATCGACTGGGTTTTGGGCGATCCAGGGAGCGGCATAGAAAGCCAGCCGCAATCATCCTGGAGACCATCCAGGCAGAAGGCGGCATGAACGCCGCATCCGCAGCTTGGCTCGCAGAGATTCAGCGCATTTGCCGTAAGCACGGCGTTGTTTTGATCGTCGACGACATTCAGGCAGGTGCGGGACGAACGGGCGATTTCTTCTCCTTCGAGTTCGCAAAAATCGAACCCGACATCGTGTGCCTTTCAAAATCCCTAAGCGGTTCAGGTAGTCCATTCTCCATTGTTTTGATCCGCCCCGAAATAGACATATGGAATCCCGGAGAACATAGCGGGACCTTCAGAGGCAACAATTTCGCCTTCGTGACTGCCGGGGCCATGTGCAAACTGTGGTCCGACAGGCAGTTTACTGCAGGCGTCGAGCGGACAGCCGTCAAGCTGCAAGGACACCTTGACCGAATCGTTGCGAAATTTCCAAAGTGCATCGAACAAAAGCGCGGCCGCGGTCTGATGGCCGGCCTCAAATGCAGTTCACCGGCCGTTGTCGGCCGTGTGCACGATGTCGCGTTCGAAAATGGCCTGCTGATCGAATCTTCAGGGCCAAATCGCGACGTCATCAAAGTCCTGCCGCCGATAACGATCACCGATGTCGAACTCGATCATGGCATCGCCATCCTTGATCACGCACTACAGGAGCAAGCCAATGACTAACCAACTATCTCAATCGCCAGCCATCTCGCCTGTTGCGATCAGGGAACGAACCGGCTCGGTCAGCACTGCGGAGATCATCTCAGTCCTGAAAGGGGAGATCACCGCTCTGCACGTCAGCCAAGCTTTCAGCACCGAAGTAGCCGAGGAGATCACGGCGAAGTTTATTGGCAGTCCCGGTCTCAAGGAGCGTAAAGATGGGGTCCCCGGACAATATGTCGGCGCATCCCACTACAGGAAGGATGCAGCCACCTATTTCGCAGAGGCGGAAACTGCGCGACCGTACGTCGACGCCCTTTTTGGCAATTTGGTTGATCCGGTCCGCGGATTGTTCGACGCGTTGAAGCGCGAGCTTCACAAACAGGGCATTGAATTGCGGCTGGCCCGGTCGGAGCACGGTCAGGCTAATGTTTGTCGCGCTCTCAGCTGGTCTGGCAGCGGCACATTTTCCTTGGACCCCCACGACGATGTCGCTCAAGTCTTATGTGCTGGGAACGATTACGAGCTTTCAGCGGTGGCGCACAACACCGTCGCAGCGCTCAACTTCTACCCCAGCATGGCCGAGGAGGGTGGCAATCTGCGGCTCTGGAGCCATAAGCCGACGGTCACCGACCGAAAATCGCAGGGTGTGGAGACCACTGGCTATCCCTACTCGGCACCCTATCTCGAGGCCGTTCCTTCTCGCGAATTCCAGCTCAAGGCCGGCGATATCGCCCTAATTGATGGCGGTTTCATTCACGGGGTCACCGGTCAATTAGGCAACGGAAAGCGTCGCCTGGTGCTGAACAGCTTTTTCGGGTTTGCGCGGCCGGATCTTGTTCTCTGGTGGACCTGAAGCTCGCTGCCGCAGCGACTGACCAGCTTCCGCGGGCAGTTAAGGCGTCAACATCCTTCGCAGCGGGCCTGTCCGGCGGCGGCCCCGGTCCTCTCGGTCCGGTCTCGATCACTTCGCCCGATTGCAGACCCGAGCTCGCCAACAATCCAATCAGCGTCGTCATTGTCCGGCCCCTAAGAGGAACCCCGGCGAAACGCGGGCGCATGCGTCGATGAGCGATGCCAACTCAGCGTCGCCGAGAATACGCGGAGGCGGAATCGCTCTTCTGGGGAAAGCTCTGCGCTCCAAGGCCTCGGTTCGGGCGTCATAGACGGTGAGATACTCGTAGAATCGGCGGAGCATGCCGTGACGAGTGGCGCGGCTGTTGGCGGCGCCAACGAACGACAGTGCGAAGTCCAGCGCCATCGTTCGAGTGGCAGGCCCATCGAGCTGAGCGCGCTCAACGTAGCGGACGAAAGCTCGCAACGTTCCAGCTTGCTTGCTGAAGGCGTAGCCGAGGGAGTGGTGCAGTTCGATGTAACGCTCGGCCTTCTCGCCGAGGAATCGGGTTTGCCGCTTTCCCTTAAGTGCTCACCACATTTCGTCGAGGTGTCGGCGAACCTGCCCTCTAGATTGGCGCCCATGTGCGGCGGCCATATTCGCCTCCGAACTCTCCTGCCCGTTCGGCGACAGTCTGGAACGAGACCTCGATCCGTCGCTCGGCCATCATCTCCTCCAAATCACGCAGCTGAGATCGGAGGCCTGGTACCAGCACACGCAAAGTAGGATCACTGACTGGTCAAATTGGCGTCCCTTGAACATTGCAACCCTGCGAAATTTGTGGAGACGCTCCGTGCGACACCGCCGGTAATCAAAACGTTGCAACGGATCCTTCAAATCAATTTACAAGATCTTTACGATCGCCAGTCGTTGACAATGGTATGTTCACCGCAAGTCTGAGGTCAGGCACGGCTGAAAAA
>NZ_VLKT01000070.1 GCF_007830515.1 Mesorhizobium tianshanense | reverse complement strand
CATCCTCGCCGACGCCGGCTATCGCGGCCACAACGCACCGCAGAGCCACAAGTTCAGGGTCTTCACCGCCGGCCAGAAGCGCCGCGTCACCCCAGCCATCAAGCGCCAGATGCGGCGGCGGTCGGCGGTCGAGCCCGTCATCGGCCACATCAAGAGCGAACACAGAATGGGCCGCAACTACCTCGCCGGCCGCCAGGGCGACGCCCTCAACGCCATCCTGGCCGCCGCCGGCTACAACTTCTCCCTCCTGCTCAGGTGGCTGAAGGATTTTTTGTCGCTCTTGATCGCCCTGCTTCAACTTCGGCCGAAGTCGGTCGCCGCTTAGGGCCCGGATTGTTCACGGTCGACCACAGATATCCCCACGGAAAAGGCTAAAGGGCATCTGGGCTGCGGCGGCAGACGCGTGATTATTGAACCGCGGCGCCTATTGCTACCCAGAGCTGCGATTGCTGCGTCTAGATCACTGCACGGACGAGGCGCCGGCGCCCCGACAAATGTCAGTCGAGCTTCAGCCTTTGCGACCCTATCGCCTTGAGGCACTGGGCGAAGAACACGGCGCTGAAGCGTCCGCGTGATAGCTTGTTGCTGATGTTCGCCTCTTTCTCCTCGACCCCGATAGCGGCCAGCTTTTCGACCAGATCGGCATAGCTCAGGCCCTGAAGCTTGAGCTCGGCCTTCAGGAGCCCGCTCATCAGCCGCTCCCACTCTGTCTCGGTCATCCGAACATTCTCCGCCAAAAAAATCTTGCGCGGCCCATTGCGTTCCTCATCTTCATAGCTATCTATCTTATACAGTAGACTTCTACTTTAAATGATATGTATCCACTTTCACTCGACCTCAGTAAGGAACCCACCACATGACCATCGACCAGACTACGGCAGACGTGCGACGGATTTCTTGCGCGAACTCTCCTCGGAGCTGGATCTGCACTACGACGACGAAGACCTTCACGCCCTCAAGCCAACGATCGAAACGTTGCGACGTGCCGCGACACTGATGGCTGACACCGGCTACGAAGCCCCTGAAGTCTACCACCATGTCATGGGCCGCTTCGAGCGGATGACTCGCTCCTAGCATAGCGATCCGACATCAGAATTCCACGGCGCCCAACCATCCTCTTCCACAGGACTTTCAAGATGACTGAACCATTCGACCCCTCCATCTCGAGCTCCGACTATCTGGCCCCTGGCGCGCGAAGGACGGGTTATCGGCTGGTATGGTCCCGTCCGCATCGCATTCCCAGATGGTACGATGGGCGCACCTGGCCTGCGCAAGGAGCGAGATGCGGGACTGGTCACTGAAATGATCGCGGGCAAAGAGTATGTAACCTTGGCGGCGATCGCCGACATGAGGAAAAGATGTCAAGGACTTCGAAAGGGGCACGCCTTGTCTGGCGCGACGAAAGCAGGAAACGGGACGGTTCCTTACGCAGCCGAGCCGGCTGGTTCATCCGGGACGGCGCGACCTTCATCAGCGCTTGCGGCGGCACTGGCGACCGCGAACGCGCTGAAAAGCGGCTCGCCAGCTACATCACCGAAAAGTACGAGCCGGTCCGCGAGCGCGGTCGTGATCCCACTACCGTCGCGATAGCCGACGCTGTTAGTGTTTACCTAACAGACGTCGCGCCCGGTCACGCGAAACCGAAAGAAACCGCTGCTCGTATGGTCGCGGTGCTTAACTGGTTCGGCGACATGAGGATCGGCGACATTAACGGCAAAATCTGCCGTGACTATGCCAAGGCGCACGGCGACGGTGCGGCCGCCAGGCGGCAACTGGAGGACCTACGGTCGGCGCTAAACAGCTATCATCGAGAAGGCTATATAAGTTCGACGCCTGCGATCGTGCTGCCACCCAAGTCCGCGCCGCGGGACCGATGGCTGACACGTGACGAAGCGGCTGCTTTGATCCGCGCGGCTTGGCGCATGCGTCAATCTTGGAAAGGAAGGCCTAGCGACCGTCGCACAGGACGCCACGTGGCGCGCTTCATCCTAGTTGCTCTCTACACCGGCACTCGTTCCGCCGCGATCTGCGGCGCCGCCGTCCGACCGACGGAGCGGGCGGGCCATGTCGACCTTGAACGCGGCGTGTTCTATCGTCGTGCAGCCGGTCGCCTCGAGACGAAAAAGCGCCAGCCGCCGGTGCGCCTGCCCAATCGCCTGCTTGCCCATATTCGGCGATGGGCGATCACGCCACTGGAGATCAAGACCAAGGGTCGCGGCAAAAGCGCAAACACCGGCCGAATGATCGCCCATGACTATGTCGTCGAGTGGAACGGTAAGCCCGTCCAGTCGATCAAGAAAGCCTTCCGCTCAGTGGTCGAGGCTGCCGGGCTCGGCTGGTACGACGATGTTGTAGCGCCGGACGGCAGAACCAAGCGCGTGTTCCGTACGGACGTGACCCCGCACATCTTCCGCCACACCGCTGCTACCTGGCTAATGCAACAGGGCTCTGATCCCTGGGCGGCCGCCGGCTTCCTCGGCATGACCGTCGAGATGCTGATCCAGACCTATGGCCACCATCACCCGGACTACCAAGCGGATGCCGCAGAAGCGATCGTCTCCAAGGCGGGCTCGCGAAACATTCCGAGAAAAGTCGTCCGAATGCCGGGGGGCACAGAAGGCCAACGCTCTCACCCCTCCCCAAACAAACCCCACAGGTAAGTCAGAAATAAAGTGAACAGAGGCCACCGCTCGTAAGCCCGGAAATCCGGGCTTTCTGGGCAAGATACCTCCTTCGGGACGATGGGGTCACAGGTTCAATCCTGCCACTCCGATCAGAAAAAGCAAATACTTAGCGGTTCCGAAACTCGCTACGCACCTGGATTCGACAAACGCGCAGCGCAAATTCGAATGGCGCCCGCCGTCCTGCGACACGCCTTCATACAGTTTGCGCCAACGCAAAGAAAAGGCGCTTCACGTCCGGTAGTTTCCCCTCATCAGCAACGATTGAGAGATAGGAGACTAAAATGCTCACGCGACGCGAAGCCCTCTTCGGCGCAGCGATTGGCGCTGCCGCCGTGGCGGCGATGCCCGCATTTTCCGCAACGGCCGCCCAGGCGGAGATCGGCAAGCTTGCCCGCGAGAGGATCAAGCTCGTGGCGCCGCCGTTCGTCCATCAGCATGATCAGGTCGCCAAGGGGGGCCCGAAGATCGTCGAATTCACCATGACGATCGAAGAGAAGCCCGTTGTCATCGACGCCGACGGCACGACGCTCAATGCGATGACCTACAACGGCTCGGTTCCCGGCCCGCTGATGGTCGTGCATCAGGACGACTACGTCGAATTGACGCTCGTCAATCCCGATACCAACACGCTCGCCCACAACATCGATTTCCATGCCGCAACCGGCGCGCTGGGCGGCGGCGAGCTCACACTGGTCAATCCCGGCGAGCAGGTCACCTTGCGCTTCAAGGCAACCCGAACGGGAACGTTCGTCTATCACTGCGCGCCCGGCGGCTCGATGATCCCCTGGCATGTCGTATCCGGCATGAGCGGCGCGATCATGGTCCTGCCGCGAGATGGCCTGAAGGACGACGAGGGCAAGCCGGTCAAATACGACAGCATCTTCTATATCGGCGAGAACGACTTCTATATCCCGCGTGACGAGAAGGGCAACTTCAAGAGCTATGAAACGGCCGGCGACGGTTACGACGACGTGATGAAAGTGATGCGCGGACTGATCCCGACGCATGTGGTGTTCAACGGCAAGGCGGGGTCGCTGACCGGCGACAACGCGATGAAGGCGAAGGTTGGCGAAACGGTGTTGATCGTCCATTCGCAGGCCAATCGCGATACGCGCCCGCACCTGATCGGCGGACACGGCGACTACGTCTGGGAACAGGGCAAATTCGCCAACGCGCCGGCCAAGGATCTGGAAACCTGGTTCATTCGCGGCGGATCGGCGGGCGCGGCGCTCTACACCTTCCTGCAGCCGGGCGTCTACGCCTACGTCAACCACAATCTGATCGAGGCCGTGGAACTTGGAGCGACCGCTCATTTCATGGTCGAGGGCGAGTGGAATGACGACCTGATGACGCAGGTCGAAGCCCCGAAACCCATCGTCACGAACTGACGATGCCGCAATCGCCCGGACAGCGCCGCTGTCCGGGCATGGACAAAAGCCATGCCGCTCCACATCCCAAGGTTTGCATCGGCCGCCGTGGCGGCCGTAGCGGTTCCCGTGGGGTTGTCGATACAAGCTGTCGGCGATTGGGGTGGACATCGACAGTCCTATCCCGCGGCCCATCCCCTGGCCATGACCGTTTCCCTGCTTCCCGGTTCGATCGTCTATCCGATGCCGGGCGAGTTCCTGAAGGACGGGCGCCCGCAACGCAATCCCCGCCTCAGGCAACAGTTCGACAAGCCTCTCGAAATCATGACCTATCAGGTCAGCGCGGCCGACTACGCGGACTGCGTGGCGGCCGGCGGATGCCAACCGCCACAGGAGGCACGCGCGATCCCGGACGATGCTCCGGTAACCGGAGTGAGCTATCTCGATGCCGACGCCTATGCGCGGTGGTATTCGGAGGCGACCGGCGATCACTGGCGGCTGCCATCCGATGAGGAGTGGGCGTTTGCCGCGGCGGAGCGCTTCACGGGCGAATTCGAGGGGGTAGAAGACGACGCCGACAACCCCGCCAGGCGTTGGCTTACCAGCTACAAGGCCGAGGTCGCGCTCAATCGCAGGCCGGACCCCTTGCCGAGGAGCCGAGGCTCCTTCGGCGTGAACTCCCGTGGCCTCGCCGATCTTTCCGGCAACGTCTGGGAGTGGACATCGACATGCTATGTCCGCGCGACGTTGGCGGCAGATGGAGTTGGTGTTGCGAGTTCGATTGACAATTGCGGCGTCCATGTCGTCGAGGGTTTTCACCGGACCTACATGTCGAACTTCGTCAGCGACGGCAAAAGCGGGGGCTGTGCCGTTGGGACGCCTCCCGACAATCTGGGATTCAGGTTGGTGCGGAACCAACCGGGGTGGGCGAAAAGGATCCTTGGCCGCCTAGGGATCATCTGACAAAGAGGAAAGCGGCGGCCGCGCGCGGGATGCGTTCAAATTGAACTGAGCATCCCGCTCTATCTATTTGTTTTAGCATAATTTCTGCGACGCCGATTGATTCCACCTGACTGCAGAATGCTCTATCGCTGCCGCCTGCTTCACCGCGCCCTTGGCGTCATCAACGCGGTTCCATAGACCAAGATGAAGCCGGCAAATGCCGCCACCCATGCGGCGCCGGCCAGATGGATGAGCCCGTCATGGGGACCGAAGGCGCCCAAGGTTCTCAATGATCCCGCGAGAAGGATGGCCGCGAAGACAAACGACGCTCCTCTTCCAGCCTTGAGCGCTCGCCCAGTGTGTCCGAGCGTTGCGCGGGCCATCACGGCGAGTGTCATCGAGCCGATCGCGCCGGCGCCAAGGGCGTGGAATCCCGCCGCGGCAGGCACCGCGTCGGGAAAGAATATCGACGCCGAGACCAAGGCAAGACCGACCGGCACAAAGGCGTATGCGGCATGGAGCACGAGCACGAGCGGATCCCGCGTTGTGCGCTCTCCCGCCCAGCGCGACAAACGCCATGCCTGGCAGATTGCGGCGATCGCCATGAGCACTCCGGAGATACTGCTGTCGGGGATGACCGTCCATGCTCCCAGCGCGGCAATGGAGACGGCTATCGACGCGACGTCAAAACGATCGAAGGGCGCCGGAAGCCTGCCCGGGTTTTCGCGGACAAGCCAGTTGCGCGTGAAGCTCGGAATGATGCGCCCGCCGATGAGCGAGATGAGGATGATCGCCGCGGCAATGCCGAGCCTGCGGCTGATGTCCGATATACCCTGAAGATGCGCCTCCACGTGGAACGCGCCGTTGGCGCAGGCCAGAACGGCGAGCGGCAGCAACACTTTGAGATTGCGCCAGTTCCTTCCCGCGACGATTTCGCGGGCCGCCGCAGCCGTGACCGCAAGCAGAAATGCCACATCGATCACAGCGGCAGCTGCCCAGCCGATGTCCGCCGAGAAGAAGATGGCGGCGCGCCCGGCAATCCAGAGGACAACCAGTGCCAGCAATGGCGAACCTTGCACGGGCAGCCGGCCGGTCCAGTTCGGGATCGCGGTCAACAGGAACCCGGTAACGATCGCCGGCAGATAGCCGAACAGCATCTCGTGCACATGCCAATCGACCGGAACAAACGCACTGTGAGCATCGAGTTCACCTGCATATATCGGCAGCCAAAGCATGACGGAGAACCCGGCCTGAAGTGCCCCAAGGAAAAAGAACGGCCTGAACCCGTAGGAAAGAAACGCAGGACCGGAGTAGGCCCGAAGACGTGGAATTCCCATGATTTGTGACTCCAGATAGAAAAGGGCCGGATGAACCGCCGCCCCTCGGTCCGTCCGACCCCAGCCTGCGCTTACATCTGGCAGGCATGGCTATATCGGTGGCTGATCAGTTGGCCGGAACGTGGCTGAGCAGATCCGCGAACACCTTCTTTGCTTTCCCGGTATGCTTGACCGCCGTGGCTGCCTCGAGGTTAACCGGCTTGCCGACGGCGATCAGCGCGACCATGCCCATGCCGTAGTGAGGCGCGCATTTGACGCCGTAGACACCCTCCTGGGTCAGCGTGACAGTGATTTCCTCATTCGTTTTTCCCTTGAACGGTTCGGCGCTATCCGGAATCATGCCCTTGATCGACTGGGCGTCGTGGGTCTTGTCGGTCGGTACGAACTTGACGGTGTCACCGGGCGCAGCCTGGACGAAGGCCGGCTGGAAGACCATCGCGCCTTTTTCGCCCTTGTTGAGCATCTGCACCACGTGCTCCTCCGCGCTTGCGCCGCCGACGAGCGCGAGGATGGAGATTGCGGCAGCCAGGATAGAGAGTTTCATCGATTTGTCCTTTGTTGCGTCTTCGCGGCATTTGGCCGTTCCATGCCATCTAGCCTGATCTGCCCCAGGAGAATTTGCGCTGGCGCAAACTCGGGGCAGGAAGGTCAGGACGAGCATCGGCTTGTGGTGCTTTCGGAGAGCCGACCCAAGGCCTAACCGTCACCTACCCGCTCGAACAGCCGATTCCAGATCCAACAGGAAATCCGTCTCGTGGATCTGATGTTCGCGGCACGCCTCAGCCACGGTATGGAAGGTACCGATCGGGCAACCGACGCAATGCATCCTGTATCTCAGCACCACAGCCACCGTTGCCGGCCATTTCCTCATGATCTCGTCGACGACCATGTCTGGATCGATCGAACTGCGCTCCTTCACGATCGAGCCTCCTCGATTGCAAGCGTCATCATAGCTCCCCGACGCCGCCTTCGTTGCGGACCCGAAGCATTGCGGCTGATTGCGGGCTAACGTCGCGTTTGATCGGATTCATGCGACGCGCTTTAAGTTCTTGTTTTATGCATGTCGTTGTCCCAAAACCGCTGCGCACTTTTGGGCGACATGCATTAGACAAACGTCATGACCGCTACCGCCCCGACGACAATCAGAACGAGCCCGCCGATCAGCATCGGGAGCAGCGTATTGTCCAGGTCGATGCCCGACTCGAAATGGTTGGTTATCGGCGCATCGTCCTTCTTCGGCTCAGTCATGGCTCGTCTCCATTCGAGGAAAGCGGATTGGTAGCGGGTGAATTGCGTGGCGCTGAGGTTGCAGGTCGAGCCCCCTTACCCGCCGTTTAGCGCCACGCCGGAACTGCGGGACGCAGGCGGCCCGCCGAGAAAGTCGTGGGGCATCAGGATGATGTCGGCCAGCGTGTAACCGTCGAGGACGTTCTGGAAGGCGACCATCGCTTCGCCAAACATGCCTGAAAGCTTGCAGGAGCCGGTGACCACGCATTGGTTTCCAGTGGCGAAGCACTCCACAAGCGCGAAATCCGGCTCGGTTAGCCGCACGATATCGCCTATGCGGATCATCTCGGGCTGACGCCCGAGGGCAAGCCCACCCGAACGGCCGCGGACCGCTTTCAGGTAGCCGCTACGCGTCAGGGTATTGGCGACCTTGTTGAGGTGCGCCTTGGACACGTTGAAAGTGCGTGCGACCTCCTCGATCGTGATCAGGCGGTCGCCGGCAGAGGCGGCATACATCAGCATCCTCAAGGCGTAGTCCGAGAAGTTGGTCAGCCGCACAAATGGTTCCTCCGATGAATCACGGCGCCTTTACCGGGGCCACGCCATTCCGGCATCACAGGTCTTTCTCGACGATTGGTTCTATGCCCATCGTGGTCTCGCCACGGTTGAAGGCGACCGCGAGGCGGAAACTGTGCGCGATGCGCAGCGCTCGATCCATGAACAGCGCCGCAACCTCGGGTGGGCAGATACGGCGCACCGTTGCGCGAAACAGCTTCAGCCAACGCCGGAAATGCGCCTCGCCAAGGCCGGAAATCGCCAGGTGTGGCGGCAACGGCCGGCCGTCATATCGAGACGTCCGGAGCAGTGTCGCGGACCAGAAGTCGCACATTTTCGCGAGATGGCGCGGCCAGTCGCTGGGCTCGATCCTATCATGGAAGATTGGGCCGAGAAGTTCGTCGCGGCGAATCTCGTCGTAGAAGCCGTGAACCACACAGCGGATCATGGTCTCGTCAAGCACGTCCGGCAACGGAACCCCGTCGACAACGATCGTCCTCCTGCTGCGACCATTCACGGTCATGTGCGTGCTCCTGATGTGCCTGCAGTCAAGTCCTGCGACCGCGATCGGTGAACTTGCTTTCGAGGAATGTCCTGTTCGCGGGTCAGCCGGCATCCCACGTAAAAGATATATTGTCAATATATGTTTATCCTAGCCGTCGGGTTGCTGCTGCCCAAGCCGCATGGCCGCCGGCGTTCACTGGCCGGGTTTGATTTTGCGCAAGGAAGGCGCTGTTGCGATTGCTACTTCTTGTGCATGGTTCTCAATCTGCTCATCGGCACCGTGGTCATAAGTCTAACGGTCCTGATCCACACCTTTGGCCTGATCGCCGTCACCCATATAATGGGGCATCTTGTAGCGCGGTTTCGCATGCATGGACGGCGCAGCCGCACAGTCGCGATGATCAGCGTGGTGATGGGCCTCTTCGCCGTCATGACGACAGAGGTATGGCTCTGGGCCGGGCTTTACCTGGTGCTCGATATCTTTGCCGACTTCGAAACCGCCCTATACTTCTCGACCATTACCTTTTCGACCGTCGGCTATGGCGACATCGTACCCGCACACGGATGGCGCGTGCTGGCAGCCCTCGAGGGTGTGAACGGCTTCCTGCTCATAGGCTGGTCGACCGCCTATCTGGTTGCGGCCGGAACCCGGATCGGCCCGTTCAAGGCCGGGGAGCATTTCTGAAATCGGAGAAGCGCTCAAACAGCCGCCGAATGCCTGGCTTGGCCGACCGCGAGATAATGATCGAACTTGGCCGCGACCGACCTGACAAACGGTCGGCCGCTATCGGTCACCAGGAAAACGTCGCCGGAACGCTCGAACAGCCCATCCTGATCGGCTCGGGCAACGGCGACCGCGTCACCAATCACGGACACTGCCGCATTGCCAAAACGGGCGATCGCCTCGCGGCCGGAAAAGGCGAAATCGCACATCAGCCGCTCGATGACCCAGCCGCGAACGCGATCGTCGTCGGAGAACGTGATGCCGCGGACAGCGGCCAGCCCGCCATTTGCGACCATGCGTCCGTATTCGGCGGTCGAAGGCATGTTCTGCACGTAGCCCTGGCGAAAACGGCCGATGGAGGAAGGACCAAGACCGATCAATGTTTCGCAGCGATCCTCGGTGTAGCCTTGGAAGTTGCGATGCAAGGCGCCACCGCGGGACGCAACCGCCAGCGCGTCGCTTGGCTTGGCGAAATGGTCGAAGCCAACGGCTTCATAGCCCGCGTTCAACATCAGACAGGCGGCGATTTGCGATTGCGCGAACCGTTCGGCCGGACCCGGCAACCATGCCTCGTCGATCATCGTTTGATGCTTCTTGAACCAGGGCACATGCGCGTAGCCGAAAAGCGCCATCCGGTCCGGTTCAAGAGTCAGCGCCTGCGCCACGGTGGAACAGACGCTCTCCCTGGTCTGATGCGGCAGGCCATAAAGCAGATCGAGGTTCACGGATCCTACACCGCGTGAGCGAACGCCGTCGACAACCGCCTTGGTCTGCAAAAAGCTCTGCTCGCGGTTGATCGCCTTCTGCACCCTCGGATCGAAATCCTGCACGCCGAGGCTCGCCCGCGTCATGCCGATTTCGGCGAGTGAGTCCAGGCGTGCCTCATCCATGTCGTTGGGGTCGATTTCGACGCTGATCTTGGCGTCCGCAAGAAAATCGAAGCTGTCCCGCAGGACAGTTCCCAGCGCCATCATATCCTCGGGATTCAGCATGGTCGGCGAGCCGCCACCGAAATGGACCGCGCGGACACGGCCCTTGCCGCTCACGAGGCGGGCAACCGTCGCGATTTCCGCATGCAGCGAGCGGAGATATGCGGTTACCGGGCCATACTGACGCGTCTGCTTGGTATGGCATGCACAGAACCAGCAGAGCCTGTCGCAGTAAGGGATGTGCAGGTACAGCGAAATCTCGTCACCGTTTTCGAGCGCCTCCAACCAGCCTCGGTAAACGGCGGCGTCGACGCCCGCATGGAAATGCGGTGCGGTCGGGTAGCTGGTGTAGCGCGGGACATTCTCGCCAAGCCTTGCAGCTAATTGCGGTCGCATGTCGCCATCCACTGTGTTTGCATGGTTGGAACTTTGGTCGCATTGGCGACCCGAAACCTTGATTTCGGTCAAGCGCTGAGCTGAGGACAAACTGCCGCAAGGATTTTTCGGCAGCCGATGCTATCTTGCCGGCACTTTGGCTCCGTTGGGATGATCATGATGACAGTGCGGCAGGACGTTCACAGCGCCGACATTCCCGTGCTTTGCCAGTCTTGCGAGGCACGGCATCGCGGCGTCTGCGGCGCGCTCGATCCCGACCAACTGGTCGCACTCTCCAAGACTTCGTCGAGGCACAAGATCGAGCCGGGGATCGAACTGATTGGCGACGCCGAGGCTATCGACAGCTATTCGAACGTGCTTTCAGGTGTGGTGAAGCTGACAAAGGGGCTTTCGGATGGCCGCCAGCAGATCGTCGGCCTACAGTTCGCGCCGGATTTTCTTGGACGGCCGTTCAAGGTGGAAAGCGCGATCAATGCGGAGGCCGCGACCGCCGTTTCCCTGTGCACGTTTCCGAAAGCGACCATAGACCGGATGATGAAGGAATCACCGGAGCTTGAGCATCGTCTGCTCAAGCAAACGCTGAACGAACTCGACGACGCACGCGAGTGGATGGTGACGCTGGGACGCAAGACCGCTTCGGAAAAGGTAGCGAGCTTTCTCCTGATGATCGCCAGGAACATCGATCCCACGGCTGACCCCACCGCCAAGTCGGCGACCTTCGATCTGCCGCTGACGCGCGCCGACATTGCCGATTTCCTCGGCCTGACGATCGAGACGGTGAGCCGCCAGATGACCAGGCTAAGAACGGACGGCGTGATCCGGATCGAGAACAACCGGCATGTGACGGTCGACAGCCTGGGCCGGCTGGAGCGACGCTCCGGCGCCTAGGGCAGCGGACACAAAAGCCCGCCCTCGGGCCTGACCCGGGGTGGGTACCGGTTTTGGGAAAATCCGAACCTAGCCCTGATCGATGATTCCGATCGCCGGCAAGACGTGCTCGCGTTCGAACGCGATGTGCCGACGCATGCTTTCGAAAAAACCACGCAGCATGAAGCCGACGGCTTCGGCATTCCCGACCGCCTCGCCATGGCCGATCGCCAGCAGAATCTCGGTCACCTCGCCGGCAAAGCATTCATCTTCGACGTGTTCGGCGCGCAATCGCCTGATTGAGGCAAGGTTGGCATTGCCGCCGCCCGTAGCCGCCTCATAGGCGGGGAAGATGATCGTCTCCTCATACTGATGAATATTGCGCAGCAACGGGACGATTGCGTTGGCTGTGCCAAGGCATTTCAGGCGATCGACGTTCGGCAAGGCGTCCGCGATTTTCTCCAGGGCATCGCAGAGCTTTAGCTTTTCCTCATACGCGCGCTTCATCACCGCGCTCGGGACTGCCGCTCTGCCGGATAGGCCAGCTGGCATCGAATTCTCACAGCGTTTCTCGAACAGCGTCGATCCTCGCTCTCTCTCTTCATTCAATGGCCGCCTCCCTTCGTTCGTCAGATCGACGCTGCCAAATCCAAAACTGGGCATCTTTGATTTGGATCAAGGCGGCGACGATGTAGTCGCGGAATTGGTGTCGCCGCGGATTGGCGTCCGCGCATCGGAATCCGAGTCGGGGACATGTCATGAAATTTGGCACGGAAATCGTCGTAATGTGCGTCTTCACTTTCCTGGCGCTCGTGGCGGCAGGCTTTGGTGTGGATGAGCCGTTTCGCCAGCACATGTGGGTGCTTTTCTTCGTGCTGCTTGGCTTTGTCATCGTCCTTCTGCGCAACACCAGCTTTGCGCCGGCAGCACCGGTCGATCCTTCTGCCTACATGGATGGGCCAATCCGCTACGGCGCCATCGCCACCATGTTCTGGGGTGTTGTCGGCATGCTCGTCGGCGTGGTCATCGCGCTACAGCTCGCCTACCCGGATCTCAACATCGAGCCCTGGTTCAACCTCGGCCGCCTGCGGCCACTGCATACGTCCGGCGTCGTTTTTGCCTTCGGCGGCAATGCGCTCATCTGCACGTCCATGTACGTCGTGCAGCGCACCAGCCGCGCCCGGCTGTTCGGTGGCAATCTCGCCTGGTTCGTGTTTTGGGGTTATCAGCTTTTCATCGTCATGGCCGCGACCGGCTACCTGCTCGGCATCACCGAGAGCCGCGAATACGCCGAGCCCGAATGGTATGTGGATCTGTGGCTGACCATCGTCTGGGTCGCCTACCTTGTGCTGTTCCTCGGCACCATCCTGAAGCGCAAGGAACCGCATATCTACGTCGCCAACTGGTTCTATCTGTCCTTCATCGTCACCATCGCGATGCTGCATGTCGTCAACAACCTGTCGATGCCCGTCTCTCTCCTGGGCTCGAAGAGCTACTCCGCCTTCTCCGGCGTGCAGGACGCCCTGACGCAATGGTGGTACGGCCACAATGCGGTCGGCTTCTTCCTCACAGCCGGCTTCCTCGGCATGATGTATTACTTCGTGCCCAAGCAGGTGAACCGGCCGGTCTATTCCTACCGCCTCTCGATCATCCATTTCTGGGCGCTGATCTTCCTCTACATCTGGGCAGGTCCGCATCACCTCCATTACACCGCCCTGCCCGACTGGGCGCAGACGCTCGGCATGGTGTTTTCGATTATGCTTTGGATGCCGTCCTGGGGTGGCATGATCAACGGCCTGATGACGCTGTCTGGCGCCTGGGACAAGTTGCGCACCGATCCGATCGTCCGCATGATGGTGATGGCCGTCGCCTTCTACGGCATGTCGACGTTCGAAGGTCCGATGATGTCGATCAAGGCGGTCAATTCACTGTCGCACTACACGGACTGGACCATCGGGCATGTCCATTCCGGCGCGCTCGGCTGGGTAGGCATGATCTCGTTCGGCGCGATCTATTACATGGTGCCGAAGCTCTGGAACCGCGAACGTCTCTATTCGCTGCGGCTCGTCACCTGGCACTTCTGGCTGGCGACCCTCGGGATCGTCGTCTACGCCGCGGTGATGTGGGTTTCCGGCATCATGCAGGGCCTGATGTGGCGCGAGTACGACGAGCAGGGCTTCCTGGTCTACTCGTTCGCAGAGACCGTGGCCGCCATGCATCCCTACTACGTCATGCGCGCTGCGGGTGGCGCTATGTATCTCGCCGGCGCTGTCATCATGGCCTGGAACATCACCATGACCATCCTCGGCTACCAGCGCGAGGAGGAACCGATGCCAGGCTCCGTCCCCGCCCTTCAGCCTGCACAATAAGGAGCCAGAGAATGGGCTTGATGGACAAACACGCGATCATCGAGAAAAACGCCACGCTTCTTCTCGTTGGTTCCCTCCTGGTGGTGACGGTCGGCGGTATCGTCGAAATCGCACCGCTCTTCTATCTCGACAATACGATCGAGAAGGTCGAAGGCATGCGGCCCTATTCGCCGCTCGAACTCGCCGGACGCAACGTCTATGTGCGTGAAGGCTGCTATCTCTGCCACAGCCAGATGATCAGGCCGTTCCGCGACGAGGTCGAGCGCTATGGTCACTACAGTCTGGCGGCCGAGTCGATGTACGATCACCCGTTCCAGTGGGGATCGAAGCGCACTGGGCCGGACCTCGCCAGGGTCGGTGATCGCTACTCGAATGAGTGGCACGTTCAACATCTTGCCGAGCCGCGCTCGGTGGTGCCGGAATCGATCATGCCGAGCTATGCCTTCCTGAAGGATACGGCGATCGACGTGAAGGACTTCTCGACGCACCTTATCGCAAACAGGCGCGTCGGCGTCCCCTATTCCGATGACATGATCGCTCACGCCGGGGACGATCTGACGGCGCAGGCCAATCCCAATGCCGACACATCCGACCTGGAGGGCCGCTACCCGAAGGCCAAGCTCGGCGATTTCGACGGCAACCCGCAACAGGTCACCGAGATGGACGCCCTGGTCGCTTACCTGCAGATGCTCGGCACGCTGGTCGATTTCAAGACCTACGACGAAGCTGCCGGCTACCGCTGAGGAGAATCACGATGGACTACAATTTGATGAGGGAGTTCGCCGACAGTTGGGCTCTGCTCGCCATGACACTTTTCTTCGTCGGCGTAGTCGCCTTCACACTCCGTCCTGGCAGCCGCAAGCAGGCCGATGAAGCCGCCCGCATCCCCCTCAAGGACGACTGATCATGAGCAATGAGCATATCGACGAAGTGTCGGGCGTCGCCACCACCGGCCACGAGTGGGACGGCATCAGGGAACTCAACAACCCACTTCCGCGCTGGTGGGTCTGGACGTTCTATATCACCATCGTATGGGCGATCGGCTACACCATTGCCTATCCGGCATGGCCGATGCTGACCTCGGCGACCAAGGGCGTGCTCGGCTATTCGAGCCGCAACGACGTCAAGACCGAGCTTGCCGCGGCCGAAGTCGCCAAGGCCAAATATGCCGCGGCGGTACAGTCGAAAACCGTCTCGGAGATTGCCGGCGACGACGCGTTGCGTGAATTTGCTGTTGCCGCCGGCAGCGCTGCGTACAAGGTCAATTGCGTGCAGTGCCACGCCTCTGGAGCCCAGGGCTCCCAAGGCTTTCCCAACCTCAATGACGACGACTGGCTGTGGGGCGGCACGGCCGAGCAGATCCAGCAAACGATCACGCACGGCATCCGCTTCGCATCCGCCCCGGATACACGCCTGTCGGAAATGCCGGCTTTTGGCGAGATCATCACCGGCGACCAGATCGCACAGGTCAGCGCCTATGTCGCCAGCCTGTCCGGCCAGGTTCAAAATGCAAGTCTGGTTGAGCCCGGCGCCCAGGTTTTCGCGGAAAACTGCGTGGCCTGCCATGCTGACAATGCAAAGGGTAACAAAGAGCTCGGCGCGCCCGATCTGACCGATGCGATCTGGCTCTACGGATCCAACGAAACAGCCATCGCCGCGCAGATCCGCGCACCCAAACACGGCGTGATGCCGGCCTGGGTTGAGCGTCTCGGCGAAACCAAGGTCAAGGAACTCGCGGTCTACATTCATTCGCTAGGTGGTGGAGAATAGAAAAAGGGGATCCTATTCTCGGCCCTTAACCACCAAGGCGACGAGGCCCGGGCGTGCCCGGGCCTCGACTGCGTTCCGGCGTCCAGCAATTGACTTGCATCAACGCGCGACAGCCTGCCCTGCGGCAAGGCTTGTCCAACGCAGCAATTCGCGCGCCTGCCGATATCCGACTGCGCGCGCCCCGAAATCATAAGCTGCGCGACTGGAGATGCTCGTGCTGGATAACACGCAGGTAGAACGGCTCGAAGCCGAGGCGGTCAACTCCGCAAAGATCCGCCAGCCGCTGTATGCACCGCGCAAGAAGATATTTCCCAAGCGGGCTTCGGGCAGTTTTCGCAGCTTCAAGTGGCTGGTGATGGCGATCACGCTGGGCATCTATTATCTGACGCCCTGGCTGCGCTGGGATCGAGGTCCGTTTGCTCCCGATCAGGCGGTACTGATCGATCTTGCCAACCGCCGCTTCTATTTCTTCTTCATCGAGATTTGGCCGCAGGAATTCTACTATGTGGCCGGCCTTCTGGTCATGGCCGGCATCGGCCTTTTCCTGATCACATCCACGGTTGGCAGAGCCTGGTGCGGCTATACCTGCCCGCAAACCGTATGGGTCGATCTGTTTCTGGTTGTGGAGCGCGCGATCGAGGGGGATCGTAACGCCCGCATGAAGCTCGACGCCGGACCGTGGACCGCGCGCAAGCTTGCGCTGCGTGTATCGAAACACGCCATCTGGCTGATCATAGCGGTAGCGACCGGCGGCGCCTGGATCTTCTATTTCGCCGATGCGCCAACGCTGATTGGCGAGGTCTTCACCGGCACCGCCGCGCCTGTCGCCTACATCACCATCGCGGTGCTGACGGCGACCACCTACACATTCGGCGGGCTGATGCGCGAGCAGGTCTGCACCTACATGTGCCCATGGCCGCGCATCCAGGCGGCCATGCTCGACGAAAATTCGCTCACCGTGACCTACAATGACTGGCGCGGCGAACCTCGGTCGCGTCATGCCAAGAAGGTCCAGGCTGCGGGGCAGCCGGTCGGAGACTGCGTCGATTGCAACGCCTGCGTCGCCGTATGCCCGATGGGGATCGACATTCGCGACGGCCAGCAGCTCGAATGCATCACGTGCGCGCTGTGCATCGATGCCTGCGACAGCGTCATGGACAAACTCGGCAAGGAGCGCGGGCTGATCTCCTACGCGACGCTGTCCGATTACAACGCCAACATGGCGGTGGCGACCGCAGGCGGCTCCTGTTCGGTGAACCCGTCGCTCGTCCGCACCGACGGCGGCGCTTTCTCCGACAAACTAGCCCATTTCCATCTCCGCAAGATATTTCGGCTGCGCACCTTCATCTACATGGGCGCATGGTCGGCGATCGGCCTTGCGCTGGTCTATTCGCTGCTGACCCGCGACCGGCTCGAGGTCAACGTCCTGCACGACCGCAACCCGCAATTCGTCACGCTGTCAGACGGTTCGATCCGCAACGGCTACACCGTCAAGCTGCTCAACATGATCCCCGAGCCAAGGACGATCGTCGTCACGATGCAAGGATTGCAGGGAGCCGAAATGAGCGTCGTTGGTGTCGACCTTCCCGCGGACCGGTCCTTCGCCGTCGCGGCCGAACCCGACCGGCTGAAGACGCTGAAGGTTTTCGTGCGCCAGCCGGCGGACCAGGTGGGAAGCGCAACACAAACGTTCAAATTCCGCGTCGAGGACAAGGCGAGTTTCGAAACGGACGAGTACACGGCCACTTTCAACGCACCGGAGATCGCCAGATGAGCGCCAATACGCAAAAATCCCGCGAATTCACCGGCAGGCACATGTTGGTCACCATTCTCGCCTTTTTCGGCGTGGTCATCGCGGTCAATCTGACGATGGCGACACTCGCCAGCACGAGCTGGACCGGACTTGTCGTCGAGAACACCTATGTGGCCAGCCAGCAATTCAACCGAAAGGCCGAGGAAGGGCGCGCGCAGGCGGCACTCGGCTGGACCGGCAAACTGACGGTCGCTGGGGGTGAGGTCCGCTACGGCTTGAGCGATGCCACCGGCAAGCCGGTCCCCTTGCATGGCGTGAAGATACTGTTTCGTCATCCCGCCTACGAAGCCGGGGACAAGGCCGTCACTCTCGCCCTCGCATCGGACCAGGAATTTGCCGCGCAGCACTTGCCAAGGGATGGCGTCTGGATCGTCGAAGTCGACGCCGATGCCGGTCTGACAGAACCCTATCGCGACGTTCGCCGAATCATGATTTCGCAAGGAGCGCTGCAATGAGCTGCTGTGCGCCGGGCGCTGAAATAGCGGTGGACCTGAACGGGTTTACATCCGCCCTGCCGTCGAGCCAGGAGATCAGGCTGGCAAGCCGCTCGCTTGGCGGCGACCTTCGCCAGACCGATCTGTCGGTACCGACGGTTCACTGCGCGGCTTGCATCCAGACGATCGAGACGGCTCTCGGAAAGCTCGACCGCGTCGAGGGCGCTCGTGTCAACCTTTCGACGAAACGGGTATCCGTCCGGTGGCGTGGGGATGAGGTGCCGCCATTCGTCGCCGCGCTTGGACGGCTGGGCTACCCGGCGCATCTGTTCGACGCCGAGATCGGCGAGAAGGACAAAACGCTTTCGGAGCTGATCCGGGCCGTGGCGGTCGCCGGCTTTGCGGCAGGCAACATCATGCTGCTTTCGGTCTCGGTCTGGTCCGGCGCTGAAGGTGCGACCCGAGACCTGTTCCATTGGGTCTCGGCGTTGATCGCGATCCCGGCGCTCGCCTTCGCCGGCGGCATCTATTTCCGCTCGGCCTGGAATGCGTTGAGCCACGGCCGTATGAACATGGACGTGCCGATTGCGGTTGGAGTCTCGCTCGCCTACGCGATGAGCCTCTATGAAACCATCAACCATGGCGACCACGCTTATTTCGACGCGTCGGTATCGCTGCTGTTCTTCCTGTTGATCGGCCGCACACTGGATCACGTGATGCGGGAGCGTGCCCGGACCGCGGTCAACGGCCTGTCACGGCTGGCGGCGCGCGGCGCCATGGTGCTGCGCGACGACGGTTCGCGCGATTATCTGCCGGTTAACGAGATCGAACCAGGCATGCATCTGCTAATCGCGGCCGGGGAAAGGATTCCCGTCGACGGCAAGATCGTTCAAGGCACTTCGGATCTCGACTGTTCTTTGGTTTCCGGCGAGAGCACGCCTAGAACCGTTGCATCGGGGGAATCGGTGCAGGGCGGCACGCTCAATATTACCGGCCCGCTGACCATCGAAGCCACGGCCGCCGCGAAGGATTCCTTCCTGGCCGAAATGGTTCGGCTCATGGAAGCCGCCGAGGGTGGTCGCGCGCATTATCGCCGGATCGCCGACCGCGTTTCGGCGCTCTATGCTCCGGTCGTCCATCTGACCGCCTTCGCGACGTTCCTTGGCTGGATGGCGGCCACCGGCGACTGGCACCGGGCCATGACGATCGCCATCGCCGTTCTCATCATCACATGCCCATGTGCGCTCGGCCTCGCCGTGCCGATCGTGCAGGTGGTCGCGGCGCGGCGTCTGTTCGAAAGCGGCGTCATGGTCAAGGACGGCTCCGCCATGGAGCGCCTGGCGGCGATCGATACGGCGGTGTTCGACAAGACAGGTACGCTTACGCTCGGACAGCCCCGGCTCGTCAACGCGGCGTCCATCGATCCCGCCATGCTGGCAATCGCGGCTGCGATGGCCGCGCATTCCCGCCACCCGTTTTCAAGGGCCCTAGCCGGCTCTGCTGGCTTTGCCGGTCAGCCGAAACTGGAGTCCGTCAGCGAGCACCCGGGTTTCGGGGTCGAAGCCACCGCCGCGGGCAGCATCTGGCGGCTTGGCCGGCGCGGCTGGGCAGGATGGAAGGCGCGAACCGATGGCGAAAGTGGACATGGCGGAACAGTCCTGGCGAAAGACGGGATCATTGTCGCATCCTTCGTTTTCGAGGATGCGCTGCGTGCCGATGCCGAGGCCGCCCTAGCCCAGTTGAACGACGCTCAAGTGTCGGTGGAAATGCTGTCGGGCGACACCGTGGCCGCCTGTGGCGAAGTCGCGGGAATATTGGGTATCGACCGTTTTGTTCCAGCACTGCTTCCCTCCGGCAAGGTCGAACGCATCGAAGGGCTGGCGCGAGCCGGCCACAAGGTGCTGATGGTTGGCGACGGGCTCAACGATACGCCCGCGCTGGGCGCAGCACATGTCTCGATCGCTCCAGCCACCGCCGCCGACATTGGCCGCAACGCCGCGGATTTCGTGTTCCTGCGCGAAAGCCTCCTGGCAATACCCCTTGCCGTGGACGTCTCGCGCAAGGCCGGACGGCTGATCCGCCAGAACATCGCCATCGCGATCGTCTACAACGCGGTTGCCGTGCCGATCGCCATTTTGGGGCATGTCACGCCGTTGATCGCCGCGATCGCGATGTCCGCCTCGTCGCTGCTGGTCATCGGAAATGCGCTGCGCCTGCAAGGCTTTGCGTCAAGCGCACCGGAAAGAATTGCACCGCAGGACAGATATTCCAACGTCAGCTCATTGGCACAATCCTCATGACGACGCTTGTCTATCTCATACCGGTGGCTCTGTTTCTCGGCGCGCTTGGGCTGTTTGGCTTCCTGTGGGCCTTGAGGAGTGGTCAATACGAGGATCTCGACGGAGCCGCCGAGCGGATCCTCATCGACCCGGATGAGAGGCTGAACGACTGACCCAGATCACAGTGCCGACGCCGAATACGGCGCACACTGCCGGCCGATGCGCCGCACGAGGCGGTTTCGCCATGCAGGCGGCTCATGATGGCCGAAATGCGCTCGCCTCGACGATCATGACAAGCGCCGCGCCGGTCGCAACATCCTGACGAGCACATCCGATTTCACATAGAAGTGTTGCCACAGGGCGGCCGCCGCATGGAGGCTGACGACAATGACGATGACCGGCTTGGCGAGTTCATGGACCTCACCCATGGTCCCGAGGCCGAAATACCATGCTAGCGCCCCGGTAACCGGCATGCCTAAAATGACAAGATAAAGCACGAGATGGGTTGCAGCCGCGATGCGCTTCAACATGACGCTTTCTCCGGGAGGCGCGGCCGGGGCGCCGCGTTGCAGACGGATGGCAAGGCGCCAGATAGCCAGCACCAGAACGGCCAGGCCGAGATACACATGAATATTTGCATTGAACATGTCCGCCGCCGCGGGCTCGGTGCCGCGTGAGAAAGCGCGGTGGGCCGGCTTGATGTCCTCACCGAGCACAAGCTGCACCACGATCAGCGCGGCGATCGCCCAATGCAGGAGGATTTGGGTTCCGGTATAGCCGGATGGCTTATCGGCAACGGTCATGGCAGCCACCTCGCTTGAGAAAACTCCTCCTATCTCGCCGTTCGTGCGAGCGGCTTGATCTATGACAAGTCAATCCTGCCGGCGGCAATGCTGCTTTCATGATGTCGACAGGCCGGAAAATGACTCAGATCAAGGCACGTCGCGCACAAGGCCTCGATAAACAGGCAAAGGCATCTGTGGAGGTTGGCGTGCAGGCCGAAGCTATAATGACAACACCGGTCGTCGGGATCAAACCGTCGGCGTCGGTCGCCGATGCGGCAGGGCTGATGCTCTCGAAGAAGATCAGCGGCCTTCCCGTCATTTGCGATGACGGCGCGCTGGTGGGGATCGTCAGCGAAGGCGATTTGCTGCGCCGGGGAGAACTGGGCACGCAACGCAAGCGCTCGCGCTGGCTGGAGTTTTTCGTCAGCCCGGGAAGAGCTGCCGATGAGTATGTCCACGCCAATGGGCGGCGGGTCGAGGAGGTGATGTCAGACGAAGTCGTCACCGCGTCCCCCAGCGCGTCGCTCAGAGAGATCGTCGAGCTGATGACGCGCCATCATGTCAAACGCGTCCCGGTCGTCGACGGCGGGAAAGTTGTCGGCATCATTGCCCGCTCCGATCTTCTCCGTGCCTTGCTTCGCACCCAGCCAAGCACGGCCTCGACGGCCATGGGCGACGAACAGGTTCGCCAGAACATCATTGCCGAACTGGCGGCTCACAAATGGGCCAGTACCGAGTTGATCAGCGTCACTGTGGACGAAGGGGCCGTGGAGCTGAGCGGCGCCATCTTCGACGAACGCGAGCGCCAGGCAGCCATTGTCGCGGCTGAAAACGTCGCCGGCGTCAAGTCCGTGAAAGACAATCTCTTCTGTGCCGGGCCGGTATCCGTCATTTTGGTTTCCTAGGCATTGCGATCAAACACGACCGAGCTGACGGCAGCTGTCGGCGTTGAGGCTTCTAGACAGACGCCGCAAGCCGGTCGAGAAAAGGCCGCTGGCCGACAAGCATCTTTTCCCAAGCCACCTCGAGGCCGAACCACTCTGCGCGATCGATCTCCGGAAAAAACTGCATGCGGCCGCTGCGCGGCGGCCATTCCATTTCGAACATGTTGCTTCGCAAAGTGCCGGTGTCGAAATCGCCTTCGACGCCGAAGGCCGTAATGAGCTTGCCTCCGCGCTGACGCAGCTCTCCCAGGGGAAGCAACGCTCCCTTGAGCTCCCAGCCGGTTTCCTCGGCAAATTCGCGCCGCGCCGCAGCTTCCGGCTGTTCGTCATCACCATACTCACCCTTGGCGATGGACCAGGCACCGAGATCGCGGTTTTGCCAGAACGGACCACCCGGGTGGACAAGCAACACCTGCAACCCGTCCGTTGACGCACGGTAAGGCAGGATGCCCGCACTTCTTTTCGCCATGGCGTCACGCCTCAGTCATACAGCATATCACCGCAGGTGGGCTAAACGGACACGTTTCGTTTGTCGCTCTGTCTGGCGACAGGCTACACACCGTCAATACGACATCAAGCGATTGATGCCGCTCTCTGCGATCAGCGTACGGGTGACGCCGCCGAACGCCCATTCCCGCAGGCGACTATGACCATAGGCACCGGAGACGATCAGGTCCGCATGAATCGAGCGCGCGAATGTGAACAGCCGGTCGCCATCGGCCTCGCCGGCGATCAGTTCGGTTCGCGCCTTGATGCCGTGGTGTTCAAGAAAGACCACGACATCGGCAAGGCTGTCACGAATGCTCCCGTCGCGGTCGGTATCTATCGTGGCGATGACGACCTCGTTGGCCTTGGCCAGAAAAGGCAGTGCATCCGCCATCGCCCGTCGCGCCTCCCTGGTGTCTTTCCAGGCAACAAGCACGGTTTTCGCCAGAACGTGTTCGATATCGCTCGCCGCGACCAAGACCGGCCGGCCGGCGCCGAGTGCAAGGCTGCCGATATCCACCGCGCGATAGATATCTTCTCCTTCCCCGCTGCCGGTGACGATGAGGTCGGCTGCACGGGACGAAACGCCGAGGAAGCGGGTCGGGCCGCAAACGGCTTGCCTCCATTCGCTCGTGATCGAGGCCGGAACCAGGCTCTCGAATTCTGCACGCAGTTCGGCAAGCCGCTTTTCGATTTCGGTCCGCTGGATCTGCATGATCTCGCCTTCATAGACCATGCCGTCGCCCGTCGCGACCAGCGGTGGAACATCCGCTGCCGCCAGGCCGACAAGATGGGCTCCAAACCGTTCCGCAAGCTCGACCCCGACCTTCACCATGGCCGCAGGAGGCCCATCCACCGCGAGGTTCACGATGATTGACTTGTAGGACATTGCGGACACCTTTCGATGAAGCGGTTGAATGCAATAATGAAATGCACTGGCCGGCGCTCGGCGCCTTGATGCGTGTCAAGAAAACTACCTACTAACTCGATCACGGCTCCCTGCCTCAATCGGTTTTGCATTGCGGGAAGAGAGATGAGTGATAATTAGATGTGGGTTCCCCGATCAAAGGACTTCATTTGGACGACAAACAAACACCTGATTTGTCGACCGGCGTTCGCGACGAAGAGCGGGCCGCGGCCGAGCGCGACCGGCTGGCCCTGATGTTCGAGCTGGCCCCGGGTTTCATGACGCTGTTGCGTGAACCGGGTCACGTCTTCGAGTTGACCAATGCTGCCTATCAACGGCTGATCGGCCACCGGCAAGTAATTGGAAAGTCGGTACGCGAGGCCCTGCCCGAGCTTGAAGGCCAAGGCTTTTACGAACTGCTCGACCAGGTGTACGAAACCGGCGAGCCCTTCAGGGGTCAGGCTATCAAGATCGCCCTTCGCAACAAGGAAGACGGACCGATCGAAGAGCGCATCCTCGATTTCGTCTATCAGCCCATCAAGGCCGACGACGGCCGCATCACGGCTATTTTTGTCGAGGGCACAGACGTCAGCGAGCTTTCCTTTGCAAACGCTGCCCTTCAATTGCGCGAAGATCATCTGCGCTCGATCCTGGCGACGGTGCCCGATGCAATGGTCGTCATCGACGAACAAGGTTGCATTCAATCCTTTAGCACGGCCGCCGAAACGCTGTTCGGTTACCAGTCGGGCGAAGTCATCGGCCGGAATGTCAAAATGCTGATGCCGCCCCCCTATCGCGAGGAGCATGACGCTTATCTGCACCGCTATCTGACGACCGGGGAGCGCCGGATCATCGGGCTCGGCCGCACCGTCACCGGAATGCGCAAGGATGGCTCGACCTTTCCGATGGAGCTTTCCGTCGGCGAGATGCATCCTGGCACCGGCCGCTTCTTTACCGGCTTCTGCCGTGACTTGACTGAACGCCACAGGGCGGAAGCCAGAATACAGGAGCAGCAGTTGGAGCTTCTCCACATGGCACGGTTTACCGCGCTCGGCGAAATGGCTTCGACATTGGCGCATGAGATCAACCAGCCGCTCACGGCCATTACGAATTACCTCAAAGGCAGCCGACGGCTTCTCGAAAAAAGCACGGATGATAATGCACCAATGCTGCGCGAGGCCGTTGAAAAGGCAGCCGACCAAGCCTTGCGGGCCGGAGACGTCATTCGCCACCTTCGAGACTTCGTCGCAAGAGGCGAGAGCGAGCGTCAGGTCGAACGCCTGCCGTCAGTGATCGAAGAGGCCTCGTCCCTGGCTCTGGTCGGCGCAAGAGAAATAGATGTGCGCGTCAGCTACAAGCTTGATCCCGCCGCCGAACTGGTCTTGACCGACCGCATCCAGATTCAGCAGGTTCTGCTCAACCTCATGCGAAACGCAGTGGAAGCCATGCAAGGAGCACCTCGCCGTGAGCTGCACGTCACGACTGTTGCCAGGGATGACGGCATGGCAGAGGTGAGTGTGATCGACACCGGCACCGGCCTTGCGCCTGAAGTCTCGGCCCAGCTCTTTCAACCATTTGTCACAACCAAGAAGCAAGGTATGGGTGTCGGCCTTTCCATTTGCCGCACTATCGTCGAATCGCATGGCGGTCATATCTGGGCCGAAGCAATGCCAGCTGGGGGAACCGCTTTCCGGTTCACCTTGCGCATCGTTGAGAAAGAAGAGGTCGCCGATGGCCGATAATCTTGTGCACGTGGTCGATGACGATGTGGACGTTCGCAAGTCGCTTGGTTTTCTTCTGGCGACGGCTGACTTCGCTGTGCGCCTGTACGAATCGGCGACAGCTTTTCTGGCTACGGCGACGGGTGATCTCGATGGGTGTATCGTGACCGATGTGCGCATGCCCGGCATCGACGGCATCGAGTTCCTGCGCCAGCTCAGAACCCGTGGACATACGCTTCCGGTCATTGTCATGACGGGTCATGCCGATGTGGCGCTCGCTGTTCAGGCGATGAAGGAAGGTGCTGCCGATTTCATCGAAAAGCCGTTCGACGACGAGCTGCTGATCGTTGCGATCCGCTCCGCGTTGGACAACCGCAACCAGGCGGATGCAGCTCACCCTCAATCCGCGGAAATCCACGGCCGTCTGTCGACGCTGTCGGAGCGGGAGCGCCAAGTGCTGGACGGGCTTGTGTCAGGCCTGCCGAACAAGACGATCGCCTATGACCTAGGCATCAGCCCACGCACGGTCGAGATCCACCGCGCCAATGTGATGAGCAAGATGGGCGCCAGCAGCCTGTCGCATCTCGTGCGCATGGCTTTGGTCGTGGAATCCAAACACTAGAGCGGAATGCGTTTGGATTGAACCGGGCATTCCGCTCTATCCGTTTGTTTTAGCCGCATTTGTGCGGCGCCAAGTGATTCCGCTTGGCTGCAAAATGCTAAGGAAAGTCACCGAGGGGCTTACCGGCGTTTGCCGGCACTCTCTCCGACTTCCAGTCGCGCCAGTGGGTCGGGTGGATGTCGACCCGCGCGCCGGTCGCGGCGTTCCTCCAGCCTTCCCGTCCCTTTATACAGGGAAATACAAGCGCATGCTCGCCTTCTTCGTCGAAGACGGCGAGTTCGAGATCACGATCGAACGGGGCGCTTAGGATTTGCTTCCACATCCTCGCATATTGCGTAGACGCGGCAGATCCCGCTTTGATTTGAATCATTTCCGAAATTGCTTAGCGCGAGCGACCTGACAGGCATGCGCGTTGCCGTCTGCGAATGCCGAACCGATACCTTGATCGTGATCAATGACCGCCTTGGCTGGTGGCATATGGTCCAGGCTCAAAGGAGAGTCGCTATGCAGGATATCAAGATCGATGAAGCACTATGGGCATCAAGCATGCTGCCGGAGGGCATAGTGGAGCGGTGGTTCATCGCCAGCGGTGCTGCGATCAAGGCAGGCGAACGCATAGCGGAAGTTCGAATTGAGGACGCGCTGCACGAGATCGTCGCGCCGGCACCCGGGCGCGCGACGATCGTCGCCACCGTGAACGCCATCATCGAGCCGGGTTCGGTCCTGGCAACATTGGACGACACGCTGCAGCCGGGCTGAGGGCGCTCGACGTTCGACAGCTCAGGACTCTGTCTTATCTCAACAGCAATCCAAGGACATATCAAAATGCAGACTCAACATGCCGTCGCATGGCTGGACCATCGCGAAGCCAAGGTGTTCTTCTTCGATCGCAGCGCCGTCGAAAGCTTGAGGCTTGCAACCACGCTGACGCATCACCAGACCCACAACAAGGCGGGGACCATCGATGGAAAGCGCGCACCGGAAAACCAGTCCTTCTATCACGATATCGTCAGCATCCTGCAGCCGGCAAAGGAATGGCTGATTGTAGGACCGGGATCGGCAAAGGACGAACTGGTCAGACATATCCGCAGCCACCATTCACACCTGAAGGATCGCATTGTCGGCGTCGAAACGGCGGATCATCCAACGGAAGCGCAGATCGTGGCGCACGCACGGACATTCTTCCGGGCCGCCGACCGTATGCTGCCATAGCCCAACGCTTGCGGCTGTGCTGTTGGAGCCGCAAACAGCCGCAGGTCGATCGCGCATCCCAGGGCGGGTGTTCTGCAAAGTATCGACCAGAACGGCCCGCCCTGTCCGCTTACTTTTGCCTAAGGAAGCGGTCACGGTGGCTGCAGGCTCCCGATATAGGCGATTATTGCCTCAATCTGAGCGGGGCTAGCAATCCATTCAGGCATGTCGGGATAGCCGGTCGAAATGCCTTCGGCGAACGCCTCCTCCAGATCGGTGAGCGGATAGCGCTGCGAGAGCGTACGAAATGCCGGTGCGTCGGGATGGCTGCTCTTGTCTGTTTTTCCAATCGCATGGCATCGAGCGCAATTGACTTCAAGCAACACTTTTCCGCGCGATATAGGATCGGCGTTCGCCCACGCGGTAAGCAGCCCAAACGCTGCAGCAAGGATTGCTGCACGCACAGAATAGGCCGAAACAGAGGTCGGGAATCTAAACTTCATCGAGACCGCCTGTCCGGCCGGCTGTCGGCGGCTTTGATTCCCATTGGTCAGCCCACCGTGCTTGCGGCCAAATCCTCAATCGTGGTGTCTGCTCCCTTACGAACGCGCCTGGCCGTTTCCGAGACAAGCTTGGAGCCGATCGAGGCGACCCTACCGGCCTCGGTCACGTAGTCCGAGGTTGCGTTCTGAAAAAAGGTGATGAGCACATCAAAAGCGTCGTTGAATTCGTTACCAGCGACGAGATCGTCGGCCAGCTTGACGTTCTGCTCGCAGCGATGTTTCAAGAAGGAATGCGTCTCGATCTGGTAGCGCATCATCGCCTTGAAAGCCTGGGCCTGAAGATCCGCTGCGGCGAGAAGGAACCGGTGGCCATTGTTCGCCATTGGCGACGTCTGTAAGGCGAATTGCGACCGCTCAGGTTGAGTTTGCATGATTGCGCTCCAATGTGATCCGTGGCTAAGGGTTCGTGGTTGTTTGCCCGACGACACTAGCGCCAGCCTGCGACGCGTCGTTGATCGAGGTCAACCTGCGCCGAAGGCACTGAAACAATCCGCACCACCCTGATCTCTTGCCTTTTGACACGCATCAAGGCCGTTGATCCTGTTTCGTGGCGTTCTTGCCAGACGCAGAAGGAGCCAGGGCGATGTCTTTCAAGACGATTATGGTTCAGCTGGATGTGGACGCCATCGCCGCACCACGTGTTTCGTTCGCTTGGGACCTTGCTCAAAGGCATGAGGCCGACCTGATCGGCTTCTGTGCTGCGGAAGGGCATTTCGTCATGCCGTCAGGCACTGACGATAGAGCCGCCGCAAGGGCGATGTGGGGTCAGATCGAAGAAATAGAAGACCGCCTCAACTGCTTGAAAGAGGAATTCCTGGGCACCGTCAACGGCAGCAATCGCGCCTCGTGGCGGGGCGAAATCGGCAATCCGACCCAACGACTTGCGCTCAACGCACGCGCCGCGGACCTGGTTGTCACGGGGTCTCCAATGCCGGATTTCCTGGTCGACCATCACCGCATCGTGGATCCAGGCAGCCTGATTCTTTCCGCTGGCCGTCCGATTCTTATCGCATCGGAAACACTTGCTCCGATCGCGGCCGAAAACGTTCTGATTGCGTGGAACGATACACGCGAGGCCCGACGCGCCGTGGTTGATGCCATGCCCTTCCTGGTCGGCGCGAAAGACGTTGTGATCGCCACTGTCGATGGTGGGGATTTGGCGTCCCGCGCGAGCGCGGCGGATGTGGAGCGTTTTCTGGCAACGCATGGAGTGAGCGCACGATCCGAAGTGATGGATGCACGCCGCTCGGAGCCGGCGGAAATTCTTCTTCAGATCGGGCGAGAAATCGCAGCTGATCTCATTATTCTGGGCGGTTATGGCCATAGCCGTCTCCGGGAATTGACTCTCGGCGGCGTGACACGCTCGGTCCTCCAAGCCGGATTGTTTCATCGGCTTATCTCGAATTGAGTGAAACACACGCTCGCGTCGTAGGCTTGTTGACGTCGATCAAAGCCGGCCTCTCCTACAAACGCTTTGATGCAATTCTCGTCAAGCCGAGGCGAATTTGGTGACGCGGGCGCGATGGACCGTGGCAAAACCGCGGATTCGCGAAGCAATGAACCAGTTTGGCAGCGACACCTGACGAGCGGGTCCGCTGACCTCCAGTTCTAGCGCCTCTTGGGAGACCTAAAGGTGGAAGGGCGGAGGCGGCGGCGCCTGTCGATCAACTCACTTTCGAGGATAAAGCCATGGCGGAAATTGCGACCAAACTGCCCATCAAATCAGAGAAAAGCACTGCTCCGGCGCCAGCCGGCAATTGGACGGCACCATTCGAAAGCCTGCGTCGTGAAGTCGACCGCCTGTTCGACGACTTCCATCCGTTCGATTTTCGCCTGCCGTCGGCACGCTCCATATTCGGCCGCGAACTGCCAACGCTGCGCAACGCCGGTTGGCCGGTCGCGCCGGCGATGGATCTTGTCGAAAAGGGCAAGGAGTATGAGATCACGGCCGAACTGCCCGGCATCGACGAAAAGAATGTCGAGATCAAACTCGCCAACCGGACGCTGACGATCAAGGGCGAGAAGACGGAAGAGAAGGAAGAGAAGGACAAGGACTATTATCT
>NZ_VLKT01000069.1 GCF_007830515.1 Mesorhizobium tianshanense | reverse complement strand
GATATCAACATGGAGGTCTTTCCCGGCCAGGTCGTCGGCCTGATGGGGCCGAGCGGTTCGGGCAAGACCACGCTGCTCAACTGCATGGCCTGCATCCTGGAGCCGAGCGGCGGCCGGCTCACGCTCGACGGCGAAGCCGTCTATGACGACCAATGGCTCAAGGCAGATCTGCGTCGGTTGCGGCTCGACAAGATTGGCTTCATTTTCCAGTATCCCAATCTACTGCCGTTCCTCGATGCCACCGACAACGTGGCCGTGGTGCTCCACCTTGCGGGATTTAGCGCCGCGGCAGCGCATAAGCACGCCGTCGAGTTGCTCGATTACCTCGAGGTCGGCCACCGCAAGCACGCGATGCCCGCGCAACTGTCCGGCGGCGAGGCCCAGCGGGTGGCCATCGCCCGCGCGCTCGCCAATCGACCGCGCATCATCCTCGCCGACGAACCGACCGCGCCGCTCGATTCGGTTCGCGCCCGCATCGTGATGGACTTGCTGCGGCGGATCGCGATCGACCAGAGCGCAGCCATTATCGTCGTCACCCACGACGAGATGATCCTGGACCGGTTCGATCACATATTCCGGCTGCGCGACGGCCGGCTTGAGACCGCGACCGACGAACTTTCGCGATCCCCTGTCGGGGCCATATGACTAGTCACCCACGCGCCGCAGCGTGCCGAGATGATTGTCGTCGAGAAACTCTATGGTCATGGCCGACGCCTTGCCGTTGGGACCGACGGCAAAGCCTACGGCCGACGGCCTGTCCGGCGTCTCGGCATCCGGGAAGGTCAGGAAGAGGTCGGCGTCGAAATGCGTCAATGAATAGGACCGGGCACCGGCCGGCCCGACCTTGAGCACAAGAACATCCCCCGCGCGCGACACGACCGCATCGCCGATGAAGTCGTTGGAGTAACGGCCTGCATAGGCACTGGCCGGCCCGGCTGGCCTTGTCGGAGACGGTGGCGCGGCATAGGTGGCCTTGGCCGCCGCGACCGCCGGTCCGAACAGACCCGCATAGGTATCATCCCATGCCTTGATCCAATCCTTCTCGACCGTTCCGTCGAAGACGAGATCGGCGAAGCTGTCGGACAGCCCTTCCGGTACGCCTGTCGAAAAGGCGTTGGCGACGATCACGATGCCAATCTTCTCCTCCGGAAAAAGTGTCACCAGCGTGCGCGCGCCGACGCTGAACGCGCCGGCATGACCCCAGCTCAGACCGTGCCGGCCGAATTCGACATTCCAGCCGAGGCCGTAGAAGGACTCGCCGCCGGAGACGGGGTTCTTGCCGCGCGTCATCAGCGGAACATGCGTCTGGTCCAGCGCATCGGCTTCAATGAGGGGCTTGCCGGCATAGACCCCATTGCCGAGTACGAGGCGCACCCATTGCGAGAGATCGCGTACTGTGGAGCTGACACCGCCTGCGGGCGCCTGCGCATCCGGATCGCGCTTTACCTTCGCGGCCCAGATTCCGTCGATCTTGACGTGCAGCGCGGCGCGATTGGCGTGCTTGATGAAGTCCGCATGACGGGAGCTGGTCGAGGTCATTCCAAGCGGACGGTAGAGCTTCTCCTCGGCGATCTCCTCCCAGGGCTTGCCCGTCCGCTTCGCGGCCGCGACGGCACCCTCGGTCAGTCCGAAATTACTGTAGGAGTAGCCGGCACGAAAGCTCGACGATGGCGACACGAACCGCAGGCGACGCAGGATCTCCGCACGGTCGTAGCCGATATCCTCGAGGTCGTCTCCGGCCGTGCCCGGAAGCCCGCTGCGGTGCGAAAACAGGTCGCGGAGCGTGAGTTCGCGGGTCGGATAGGGCTCGGCGAGACGGAAGGCCGGATCGAGATCGGCGATCTTCGAATCCCAGGACACAATCCCCTTGCCGACCAGCGCCGCAACGATAGTGGCGGAGACCGGCTTGGAGAGGGAGGCGATCTGGAACACCGTGTCGGCGTCGACGGCCTCCGGCTTGCCGACCTCGCGATGCCCGAACCCCACGAGGAAGATCACCTCGTCGCCGTGCACGACCCCGATGGCGAGACCGGGTACGCCACCGTCCGCGACGGCGCCTTCGGCGAGCAATTCGAGTTTCGACAGGGCCGCAGTGATCCGGTCGGGCGTGATGGTTTCGGCCGACGCCGCCTTCGGCGAAAGCACCATGACGGCGATGAAGGCCCACATCCCCCAACGGCGGAAATTCCGACCCAGCCCCACGCTCGAGCTCCTCCCCCTGCAAGCATTGGCCATACTACAGGCCGGCGCAGGGAAGGCCAACCCTCGCCTGCGCGATAGCGCGAAGTCCGCAGTGCAACCAAACGGCCGTTCCCGGGAGCCAGCCGGTCAACGGTATCGAACCGACCACCGCTCGGCGGCGACGACCGTCATGAAGAACCCGATCGACAACAGGGATGAGAGCACGATGGCGGAATAGAGCCGGTCGGACTGATAGTTGAAGGTCGCCTGGATGATCAGCGCGCCGAGACCTTTGTCGGAGCCGATCCATTCGCCGACGATCGCGCCGATCACCGCGGTTGCCGAGGCGATCCGCAGCGAAGCGAAAAGCATCGGCAGCGCGCGCGGCAGGCGCAGGCGCCAGAACACTTCCCAACGCGTCGCCGACAGCACGCGGAACAGCTCGTGCTCGCTGGCGCTCGCCGATTCCAGCCCCCGGATCATGTTGATGAGCGTTGGGAAGAAACAGATCACCGCCGCGATCACGATCTTGGGCAGCATGCCGAGGCCGAAGATCAGGATGATGACAGGGGCCAGCGCAAGAACCGGGATCGTGTTGAAGAACAGCACGACCGGAAAATAGGCAGCCTGAAGCGTACGGCTGTGCACGAAGGCGACCGCCAGCAGCACCGCGGCGAGGTTCCCGAGCACGAAGCCGGAGAGCGCCTCTATGGCCGTCGGCCAGAGGTTCGACAGGAGAAGCGATCCGTTCCTGGCAAACACGCCCGCTATCGCGGTCGGCGTCGGAACGATGTAAGCCGGCACGCCTGCGAGCGGCAGCAGGACCTGCCATGCGAGAATGAGCGAGCCGGCACCGAGGATCGGCAGCACGGTCTGTGCGGACGGCGAAAGCAGGCCCCGGTTCACGAGGCCGCTCCAAGGGCGGAGCGCGTCCTGGCCATTGCCGCGACGATCGCCGGATCCTCGCGCGAGCATCTGTTGTCCGGCCCCTTCAGCGGACGAAGGTCGTGGTCGGCGACGATCCGCCCCGGATGCGCCGCAAGCACGATCACGCGCTGCCCGAGATAGACGGCTTCGGCAATGGAATGGGTGACGAAAAGCACGGTCGTTCCGGTCCGCCGCCAAAGGTTCAGCAGTTCGTCGTTGAGCCGATCGCGGGTGATCTCGTCAAGCGCGCCAAAGGGCTCGTCCATCAGGAGCAGGCGCGGCTCGCCAAGCAGCGCCCGGGCGATCGCCAGCCTTTGGCGTTGTCCGCCGGAAAGCTGATGCGGCAGCCGCTCACTGAGCGCCGACAGGCCGACGAGTTCGAGCAGCTCGTCGGCCCGGTCGTCAATCATGCGCGACAGGCTGCGGCGGCCCACCTGGATCGGCAGCCGCACATTCTCGCGCGCCGTGCGCCACGGCAAAAGGGTCGCGTCCTGGAAGACAAAGCCGACGCCGCGACCGGAGCGCACCGCCGACGGCGTTTCGCCCATCACGCGTATCGTGCCCGCGAGTGGCGCCAAAAGGTCGGCGACAACCCGCAGAAACGTCGACTTTCCGCACCCCGAGGGCCCGAGGATCGACAGGAACGTCCCGGCCTCGACCGTCAGGTCGAGACCGGAGATCACCGTCACTGGCGAGCGCCGGCCGGGATAGCCGACGTCGAGCCCGGAGGTCTCGATGGCCGGCGCGGCCATCAGGCGGCGGGCGCGCCGAGCTTCGGCCGTTCAGCCGCGCTGAGTTCGAGAATCTCAGTCGTATGGACGTCCTCGGCCTTCGGCCTGCCGTTCGGATACTGGCCGATCTGGTCGAGCAGCGCGATCTGGCTCTCGATCGAGGCTGGATCGAACGTGCCCCATCCATCCTTTTTCGTGTTGTCGTCGAACGACAGTTTCAGCACCAGGGGGATCGTCTTCTTTTCCCAGCCTGCGTCGATCTCGGGATAGGCGGCGACGAGCTTGTCGACCGCCTGCTCGGGATTGGCGTGGACCCAGCCCCACCCCTTTGCGACCGCGCCGATGAATTTCGCCAAGGTCTCGGAATCGGAGTCGATGGCGCTGTCGGTCGCGAAGTAGACGTCGGCATAGGAAGCCAGGCCCAGCTCCGACAACAGAAGATCGATGCGGTCATCGCCGACGACGCTGAGCGCCTGCGTGTTGGTGATCCAGCCGCCGATCGCATCCACGTCGCCACGCACCAGCGGCGCCTTGTCGAACCCGACATTGACGATGGTGACCTCGGAAGGGTCGATCTTGTTCTTCGCCAGCATCGCGTCGATGGCGAAGCGCGCGGTCGGCTGCGTGCCGATCCGCATGCCCTTCAGGTCCGCCACCGACCGGATCGGCTTCGCCGGTTTCGAGGTCAGCGCATAGGGCCCGGTGCGATAGCCGCAGGCGATGATCTTCACCGGAACGCCGCTCGCCCGCGCGGCATAGAGTTGAGGCGATTCGGAGAATTGGCCGAGCTGGGCGGCACCGGACACCACCGGCGGCACGGTGGCGGCGTTCGGTCCGCCGGGGCTGAACTCGACTTCGAGCCCGGCTTCCCCAAAGTAGCCATTGGCGACGGCTGCCACGTCGCCGATCTGACCGTTCGACATCAGCCAGTCATACTGCACGACGATCTTGGCGGCAGCCGAGGCGCTGGCGCCGAACAGCTGAAGTCCCGGCCCGAAAGCCGCCAGGCTGGCGGCGCCGGCCTTCAGGACCGATCTGCGATTCCACTGCGATGTGTTCCCACTCATCTTCTTGCTCCATTGTTGGACTGTTTGGATGCGGCGCGGCCCTTCTTGCGAGGCCGTCGCGATCGGAATCACTCTTGCGTGTCGTGATAGTCGCCCGGTCCCGCGCCGGTCCAGGCGTAGAGCTCCCACAGCGTCCCGTCCGGGTCGTGGAAGTAGGCGCAGCGCGCGTTCCAGACATAGTCGCCGGGCGGCCCGACGAACGGCACTCCCTTCTCCGACAGTTCGGCGTAGAGCCGGTCGACCTCGCCGGCGCTTTCGAGCTCCATGGCAACGCATGCCTTGTGCGCCTGCTTCGGCGAGCGGACATTCGAGACGCCGCAGTGGCGACTGATGTGATCCAGTTCCCATGCGGCGAGCGTCACGCGCTCGGAATGAAAATCGACAAAGCCCTCGGCGCGGCGTCTGATCCGGTAGCCGAGCTTGTGCGTGTAGAAGTCGATGGTGCGGTCGATATCCTCCACAAGGAGGCAGATATCGGTGATTGCCTTGGTCTGCCCGAGCGACATGGTCATTTGCCTCGATTGATCTTCGCGGTGAGTTCGACGCCCACGCGCGATGCGGCGCCATCGATATGCCGGCGCATCGCCTCGCCGGCAGCCTGCGGGTCATGCGTGGCGAGCGCGTCGTAGATCCGCACGTGCTCGGCGACGTTGACCTCGACCAGGTCATGGAGCGGGTTTGTGAGGCGGGCATAGTGGATCGACTGGCGGATCTGCTCACAGACGAAGGAAATGAAGGTGTAGATGTAGCTATTGCCCGTGGCCCGGGCGATCGCCCTATGGAAAAGCAAATCGGCCTCGATGCTGCCGTCCTCCCAGCGCTCCTCGCCACCCATGCGGTCCAGCGCGGCCTTGATCGCGTCAAGATCGTCGGGCGTGCAGCGCGCCGCGGCCAGTGTGGCGGATTCGGTCTCCAGGATGCTGCGCAGCTCGAAGAGCTGCTCCATGTTGCGCTGGTCTTTCAGCGCTTCGCGGTCGATCCGGATGGCCGTCCGTTGTTCCGGCGCCATGACGAATGCGCCCACGCCCTGACGCGCCTCGATCATGCCATCGGCGCGAAGCTGCGCGATCGCTTCCCTGACGACATTGCGGCTGACGCCGAATTTGTCGGCGAGCTGGCTTTCGGTGGGAAGCCGGGCTCCCGGGATGATGTCGCCGCCTTCGATCTCGCGGCTCAGATGCGAGGCGACGCGATGCGGAAGCGCCTCCACGCTGCCTATGATGGACGAACGCTGCTTCATGCGGCTTCCCCTACAAATCGCCCCGATCAGGCATGAGACACCCGGGGTTGAACAGGCCTGCCGGATCGAAGGCGGCCTTGATCGCGGTATGAATCTGTCGCTCGCGCTGCGACAGACCGGCCCAGAACACGTCACTGCGGCTGCGACCGACGCCATGCTCGGCGCTGAACGAGCCGCCGAGCGCTCCGACCAGTTCATAGAGTCGGGTCAAGACCGCCTGTCCCACGGTCCTCGCTTCGCCGATCTCGCAATCGATGGGAGGCAGCACGTTGAAATGGATGTTCCCGTCGCCCGCGTGGCCATAGGTTAGCGATGTCCAGCCTGGCCACTCGCGCACGATGCACGCGCGGGCCTGCTCGACCAGCTTCGGCACCTCGCTGAGGCGAACCGAGAGGTCGGTGCGGACATGAAAGCCACGCCGCGCCTGCCCCTCGACCAGGCCCTCCCGGATGGCCCAGAACGTGGCCGCCTGGGAACGGCTTTGCGCGACGACGCCGTCCCTGATCAGCTCGGCCTCCAAGGCACGCGTCAGCATCGTTTCAAGAAGCCCGCCGGCATCTATCCCGGGCCCACAGGCGAGTTCGACGATCGCATGAACCGGACACGCCTGCGTCAATGGCGAGCGCAGGTTCGGATCGATGAGATGGGCCAGCGGCAGGCACTCCTCCCCGATGACCTCAAACGCGCTGAGAAGGTCGGAGCAGAGGTGCCGCGCCATCCGGAAAAGCTCGCACGTCTGGCGGAAGCTGCCCAGTCCGACATAGGCGGTCTCGACCTGCGTCGGCCGGGGCGAGAGCCTGACCTCGACGCCCGTGACGACCCCGAGCGTTCCCTCCGACCCGATCATCAATTGCTTCAGGCTGTAGCCGCGATTGTCCTTGCGCAGCCCGTTCATGCCGTTCCACAGTGTGCCGTCCAGCAGGACCGTCTCAAGCCCGAGCACCAGGTCACGCGTCATGCCGTACCGCAGCACATTGATGCCGCCGGCATTGGTCGCGACATTGCCGCCGATCGTGCACGATCCCTGCGCACCAAGCGCGAGAGGGAAGGTCATGTCGGATGCTTCGGCGGCATCCTTGACGTCCTGCAGCACGGCACCGGCGTCAGCCTGCAGCGTGAAGTCCAGCGGATCGACGCAGCGTATCCGGTTGAGACGCTCGAGCGACAGCACGGCATAGTCCGAATTGTCCGGAAGCGCGCCGCCGACAAGTCCGGTATTGCCACCTTGCACGACGATGGCGACACTGCTCTGCGAGCACCATCTCACGAGCGCCTGGACGTCTTCCACGGATCCTGGACGCACGATGAAGCGAGCCCTTCCGCGCCTGTCGCGGCTCCAATCGATGAGGTAGCTGTCTGCCGGCGGCGACTGTCCGTCGATCAGCGCATCACCCGCCAACTGCGCAGGCAGCTCGACAATTGCGCCAGAAGCTTCGCGTTGAGGAGATGGGCGACCCGTGATCATGAGTCCGATCATAGGGTCATCCTACAACTCAGGCAAGCCTCCAATTCGCCTTGGTGAACCGTCGTTGCTGTGATCGATGGTGATGATGCCCGACGGCACGGCGGACCGGCTCTACACGGGAAGCCCGACCGGCTCGACCTTGGAGCCAGGCCCCCTGATCAAAGCGGACTGGCCGTATCCGCCGGCGGCGGGGGCCGATAGAGACGAACAGCAAGCGCACTCTATCGAGACAAACGAGATCATGAAGTCCTTCAGTACGTTCGTCGTCAACAATGTCCGCTGGCTCACCGGCGCCTTTTTGCTGACCCTCGTCTCGTCCTTCGGGCAGACCTTCTTCATCGCGCTGTCGAACGGCGGTATCCGCGAGGCGTTCGGCTTGAGTCATGGCGAGTTCGGCGGCCTTTACATGCTGGCGACGCTCCTCAGCGCGGCGACCCTGCCGTTTTTGGGTCGGCCGCTCGACCGGTATTCGACGGTGACCATGACGATCGCGACGATGGTCATGCTCGCCTGCGCCACCATCGCGATGGGGTTCGCCGGCTCGCTGCCGATGCTGCTCCTCGCGCTCTACCTGCTGCGCCTTTTTGGACAGGGGATGATGACCCAGACGGCTTTGACGGCGACCGGCCGCTGGTTCGCCGCGAACCGGGGGCGCGCCATCTCGGTCGTCACGCTTGGCTTCCATGTCGGCAGCGCTCTGCTGCCCTTCCTGTTCGTCCTCGTGGCCGGTCTCGTCGGCTGGAGGGGAAGCTGGTTCGTGTGCACGGCCTTCATCCTGGCCGTGGCCTTGCCTCTGGCTTCCGCGCTGGTCTGGAAGGAACGCAATCCGCAGAGCGAGGCCCAGCCGGGGCCGCAACGCGCAATGAAGCACTGGACGCGGGCGGAAGTCCTACGCGATCCGACGTTCTACGCCATCTGCCTGGGGGTCCTGGCTCCCGCCTTCGTCGGCACGACCATCTTCTTTCACCAGGTCTATCTGACCGAGCTCCGGGGGTGGCCGCTGCAACTCTTCGCGAGCGGCTTCGCCGTCCTGTCCGTTACGACGATGGCCTGTGCGCTTCTGTCCGGATGGCTGATCGACCGGTTCTCGGCGGTCCAGCTGCTGCCTCTATTCCTTCTGCCGCTGGCCCTTGCATGCTTCGCGGCGGCCTATCTGACGGCGCCTTTCACCATCTTCGTCTTCATGGCGCTGCTTGGCATCAGCTACGGCTTCTCCTCGACCTTGGAGGGCGCCATGTGGCCGGAGATCTACGGCACCGCGCATCTCGGCGCGATCCGTTCTGTTGTGGTGGCCGTGATGGTCCTGGCCTCGGCGATGGGTCCCGGCATCACCGGATACCTGATCGACGCCGGGGTCGACTATTCGCTGCAACTGGCCCTGATGGGCGTCTACAGCCTTGCCGCCGCCTTGCTGATGTGGCGGGTATCGCGGAGGCTGACGAGGGGCCTGTCTCGCGGCTGGAGCCTTTCCGGCTCCTGACCCGGCCCTGAAATCGCCGACACTGACATTTAAGATAGGAGCAAGATGCGAATTGGCGTGGCTTCGCGGGCGGACCAGTCGTTCTTGTCACGCATCAGGTCAACATCACCGGCCTGATCGGGGGAAGTGCTGGATCAAGGCGAAATGATCATCGCCCGCATTCATGAAGCTGGCCCCGTCCAGATCATCGGGCATGTCGCCACGCCGGCTTGTGCAAATAAAGTGCGAAGCCCTTCTCTGGACGGTGCCACACCGAGGGTGGGGGCCACGCGTTCGAATCGTGTCGGGCGCGCCAAATTCCGCCGATTACCGCACAGATCGAGCCACTTTCTGGCGAACTTGCGCTGCATCCCTGGAGGGCGGCAACCCAAATTGACGTGCATATTCCCGACTGAACTGGTTCGGACTCTCATAGCCGACGTGGAAAGCGACAGAGGTTGCATTGCCTTCCCCCGCGATCAAGAGGGAACGGGCATGAATCAGGCGCACATGCTTCTGATATTGTAGTGGACTCAGCGCCGTTACAGCCTTGAAGTGACGATGGAAGGCCGAGACGCTGAGAGCCGCCATCTCCGCCAAAGCCTCGACGCGAAGTGGCTTGGCAAAGTTCTCTCGAATCCATTGGATGGCGACCCCAATCCGGGAGAGTGCCGTGTCTGGCGTCGCGATGTCGCGCAGCATCCAGCCGAGCGGTCCTTGCAGCACCCGGAACAGGATTTCCCGCTCGTACGCGGGGGCCAGCGCGGCGATCTCGTTCGGGAGCTCCATCAGCCGCAGCATGCGAACCCAGGCATCCAGCAGTTCCGGCGTCACGGGTGCAACCGAGAAGCCAGGGCTGTAGAGTTCACCTCCAGCAGGTTTGGGCAGATCGGCCAGCAGGTTTGCGACGATCGCCGGCTCCAGCGTCAAGCTGATCGCCAGGTAGGGCTCGCCGTCATTCGACGAATGTACGGAGCCGGCCGCCGGCAGATCGACCGACATCACGAAATAGGTCGCCGGATCATAGCGGAATGTCCGGTCGCCCACCGTCATGGTTTTTGATCCCGCCAGGATCAGGTTGACCATGGGATCATAGACGGCGGCAAGCTGATGCTCGGGAATCTCGCCCTGCACCATGGCGACGCGCGGAATACCCGTCTCGGTGCGGCGGTTCTCTGCCTTGGAGGCCAGTTGCCGAAGTTCCTGAAGCTGTGCGCTCATGGACATCGTTGTTTCACAAGCAACGTACCGCAATCAATCACGAAGCAGAAATGGGCAAGATTCGAAGAGAATCGTGCGAGCGGTCGCGGGGGGCTACGGCTACCGTTTGGTCATCCAAACCAAGGAGTACCAAATGAGCCTCGTCATTATCACCGGCGGCAGCCGCGGTCTTGGCGCAAGCGCAGCAGTCCAGTGCGCAAGACGCGGCATAGGCGTTATTCTGACCTACAACAGCAATCCCGAGGCGGCCGCGAAGGTTGTCAGCGCGATTGCAGGCGAAGGCGGCAAGGCCGTTGCACTGCAACTTGACGTTGGCGACAGTGCGACGTTCCCCGCATTTCGTGACACAGTCCGCAAGACCCTGGACAAGACCTGGGGCCGAATGGACTTCGACTTCCTCGTCAATAATGCCGGTTACGGCCTCTACAACCCGATCGCGACCGTGACCGAGGATGAGTTCGACGGCCTGTTCCGGGTCCACCTCAAAGGGCCGTTCTTCCTGACCCAGACGCTGCTGCCGCTAATGGCAAAGGGCGGACACATTATCAATGTCGCCAGCGCTACGAGCCGTATCGCCACCGCCGGCGTTGCGCCCTACGCATCCTTCAAGGGCGGGCTTGAGGTCCTGACGCGCTACATGGCCAAAGAATTCGGCGACCTCCGCATCCGCGCCAACTCCATCGCGCCTGGCCCTATCCGCACCGAGCTTGGTGGCGGTCTCAGCGAGGAGTTCGAGGCAGTACTCGCCGCGCAGACGACTCTCGGGCGCGTCGGCGAGCCGGACGATGTCGGCTGCATGGTCGCCAGTCTGCTGTCCGACGACAACTGCTGGATCAATGCGCAGAACATCGAAGTCGCCGGCGGCTACATTATCTGACAGGGACGCCTCATGCTCGACCATATCTTCCTCACGGTGAACGACATCGATCGGTCGATCGCCTTTTATGCCAAGGTACTTCCTATCCTCGGGGTTACCAACCGCCTCGACTATGACGGAAAGGATGGCCCGGCGGGTCATCCGGACCTCAAGGGCTTCGGCACCAACGGCCGCATGTTCTTCTGGCTGCGGCAAGGGGCAGCCGCCCCCGGCACCGTGCATATCGGCTTCGTGGCGGATTCCGAAGCGATGGTGAACGAAGCTCATGCCGCAGCATTGGTTGCCGGGGCGACCGAGATCCATCCACCCGGGCCGCAGCTTCACTACGATCCGCGCTACTACGCTGCTCAGGTCAGAGACCCGGACGGTTACAGCCTCGAATTCGTCTACAAGAGCTGGCAGCACGGGAGTTGACGCCATGACCGAAAGCAACTCCCTGCAGGCAACGGTGGATGCGTTGATCGGCGCCACCAATGCGTTCCAAGTCGAAGCCGTCTTGGCCTTGTTCACTACCGATGCGGTGATCGACGACCCGTCGACAGGCCATCGCTTCGTTGGCCATGCGGGTATCCGTGACTACCTGGAGCAGTATTTCGTCGGCTATCACACGGTCACCCGCTTTCTGTCGATCGAGAGTCTCGGCGACAACCATGCGCGTGTGCGGGTCGATTTCACCGGCGACTTCGGTCATGAGATCGGACTGCTGGAGATGTCGGTCAATGCCGATGGATTGATTGTGCGCATCGACGCCGATCTCGAATGAGCTACCTGACATTGGGCAGTACCGACATCAAGAAACTGATGATCGATGGTGCGGGCGGCTATACTGGCCGCATGACCGCCGCCAGGTAGTCAGCCACCTCCCCGAACCGGTCGACATATCGGCCGTAGTCGGCCAAGAGCGCCTTCTGCAGATCAAGCCGTCCCGGCAGACACATGATCCGCCAGTCCTCAATCCAACGGCCTGGATCGATCCGCGCCGCGATCTCGGGTGGGCGACGTACTGGTCGCGGGTCCCCTCGAGGGTCAGATGGGCGGTGGCGGCCTGCTCGTTCGCAGCATTCGGCGCAGCCCAGAATTCCAATGTGTCCGCCCATTGCGGACCGTTTCCTCCACGCCAACTCAAGGCCGCCTCGTAGCGTGAAATATCGGTTCGCAGAAGCACGCGACGCGCCTTGGTCTCAGGGCGGAATCTGAACGGTGATCTTGATCGATGAATAATAGGCGGCGACATTCGCTATATCCTCATCGCTCAAGCTCTTGGTCACGACAGTCATCTGCTCGTTCTTACGCTCGCCTGCCTTGAAGGCCATCAACGCCTTGACAAGATACGTTTCCTTTTGCCCGGCTATGTTCGGCGCCTCGGGCAGCTTGGCGATGCCATCCTTGCCATGGCAAACTTGGCACTTCAGCATGATTTTTTTGCCCCGAGCGGCGTCACCTCCGGCCTCCGCAAGAGACGAACAGGCAAGGAGCACAGCCAGACTAACGATCAAACCTCGCACTGCGAAACTCCTGTATCCATAGGAATGAGCCAGGCAGCGGCAGCAAATGTCCGCCGCCTGGCGAAGTCGTTCAGTCGCCGTAGGAGATCCGCCAGATGGCCCCGGCCAGATCGTCGGACACCAGCAGCGAACCGTCGTTGAGCACCTGAACATCGACGGGACGGCCGAGATACTCACCATTCTCGTTCAGCCAGCCTTCAGCGAACACTTCAGTTTTGCCCGCCGTGCCGTCCTCCTTGAGCGAGGTGAACATGACCCGCGCGCCCACTGGGTCGACGCGGTTCCACGAACCGTGCTGGGTGGAGAAGATGCCGCCCCGGTATTTTTCGGGGAACTGCTTGCCGGTATAGAACGACAGGCCGAGGTCGGCGGCGTGAGCTTCCTGCTCGACCTCTGGGAAGATCACGCCTTCGGGCACTGTGGCGTCCTTGTACTCAACCGTACGGGTCTTGCCGCCGCCATACCAGGGGAAGCCAAAATTCTGGTCCGGTCCGGTAACATGGTTCATTTCACCCGGGGGGATGGTGTCGCCCATGCCGTCGACCTGGTTGTCGTTCACCCAAAGTGTCTTGTCCTTTGGATTGAAATCCAGACCGAGGGGATTGCGCATTCCGCGCGCATAGATTTTACGGTCGGAACCGTCCTGTTTCATGCTTATGATGCCGCCGATGCCCAGTTTCTGAAACTCCGGCAGTACTTCGGGCGCCGGCACGTTGAAGGGCTGGCCGATGGTGATATAGAGGCGGCCATCGGGACCGATGCGGCAGGTTCGGGCCGTGTGATTGTAGCTCTCATCTGATGCGGGTATCAGTTCGCCCTGCTTGACGATGGCGAAAGCCGCGACGTCGGGGCCTTCGTAGAAAAACTCGGCGGCCGGGAACCACAAGACGCGGTTCTGTTCGGCGAGGTAGAGGTGGCCATCCCTGGAGAAACAGACGCCGTTCGGGACTGCCATTTTGATCGAAGGCGCGAAGACCTTCACATCATCGGCGACGCGATCCTTGTTGCGGTCGGTCATGGAATAGACCAGCTCCTTGCGGGTACCGACGAACGTCACCACACCCTGTGGTCCCACGGCCATGTGACGCGCGTCGGGAACGATGGCATAGAGGCTGATCTTGAAGCCATCTGGGACTTTGACTTTCGCTGCAATCGCCTTGAGGGCTTCGGCGTTTTCCCCCGTCTGCGGGATCGGCTCCATCATCGGTGTGCCGGTAGTCTTGAAGCCGCCGAGTTTCTCGAGATTGGTGTCCTGCGCAAAGGCGGACGTTACGCAAAAGGTGGCAGCGCATGTCAAAACGAAAGCGAGTTTCTTGATCACGATATCCTCCCACGTGGCCAGCTTTGCGGCATCTGTGGTATCTAGATACAACATTGCGGGCGGTTGCTTTGTGCGAAATTACCAGCGCCGAGCATGATCTGCCGGTCGGGCTTGACGACCGAAAACGTTGCATAACTCAACCCACCTGACGATCTCTTGGGACGGCAACTGGTTTGCCGCCACAGCATAACATGTCGGCTCACCGGGCACCAATGATGAACGCCAAGCTGGTCGCGACCCGATCGGATTGAGAGGCACCTGGGCCGAGGCTTGCAACCGCCCTCTCCTCGACCGACCGCGCCGGGAAGGCCGGTCCGTGACCTCGCGCGGTCAGACGTGCGGATTAGTCCTTCGCCGTTGGTTCGACAGCGGGGCCTCGCGCCGCACTTTGTCACCCGTCGACTCGCCTTGCCGTCCGCCGCGCCTAGATAGACTGTGCGCTGGGCGGGGAACTCCGTTGCAGAAGGACGTGAATATGCCCGAACAGATACCATTGAACGACGGCTCCGCCATTCCCCGGCTCGGCCTTGGCGTGTGGCAAGTCGATCCGGCCATTACGGCCCAGGTCGTGAGTTGGGGGATCCAGACCGGCTACAGATTGATTGACACCGCCGAAGGCTACCAGAACGAGGAAGGCGTCGGGCAAGCGATCCGCACGGCTGGCGTGGCGCGAAGCGAATTGTTCATCACCTCGAAGCTGCGCAACGGCGCCCATCAGCGTGACGCCGCGCTTCGGGCTTTCGACGAGACGATGAACAAGCTCGGGATCGAACAGATCGACCTGTTTCTGATCCACTGGCCAGTGCCCAGCCAGGACAAATACGTCGAGGCGTGGAAGACGCTGATCGAACTCAGGCAATCCGGCCGGATCAAGTCGATCGGCGTTTCGAACTTCAATCGAAATCATCTGGAGCGGATCATCGGCGAGACCGGAGTCACACCCGTCGTCAACCAGATCGAACTCCATCCCCGTTTTCAACAGCGCGACGTCAGAGAATTCCATATCAAGCACGACATCCGCATCGAAAGCTGGAGCCCGCTGGGCAGCGGCCGGCTGCTGAGCGATCCGGCCCTTGAGAAGATCGCAGGAAAACATCGCAAGTCCGTGGCGCAGACGATCATCCGATGGCACCTTCAGGAAGGGCTGATCGTCATTCCAAAGTCTGTCCACCAGGACCGCATCGCCACCAACTTCGATGTCTTCGATTTCGAGTTGGACGCGGAAGACCTCGAGCTCATTCGAGGCATGGATTCATCAGGCGGCCGCACCGGGGCGAACCCCGCCACGGCAGCATTCCTGTTCTGACGGACCTGAGGCTGGTCACGCGTCGACCAGCCTCATATCCCCGACCCGTCCAGCAGCGGGACATCTTCTTCGTCCCAGGGGCTGGGCAATGAACCCTTGCTCAGATTGGCTGTCGGCAGCGGCATCCAGCACTTTAGCTCGGGTTCGGCATATTCAACCACGCGTCCAGGCGACGAGTCGGAAGCACGCCACCCTTCGCTGCCGAACTGGTCGGCTCGAGACCAGTAAGCCAGGTCGACTTCCGCCGGCCCCTGTTCGGAACTCCGAACCGTGACAAGGATTCGGCTGCCATCCCTTGGCGCACTCGACATGTGACGCCACCGATCGGGCTCGTCCATCGCATTTCCTCCTGACGCCGGCATGACGACCTCGGCTGGACGAATAGTCTCTTCGCGTACAAGGCCGGTCAACCCGAACTTTGCGCAGGACAGCTTATATGTGGCGGGCCTGCCGGTCTGGCGCGCGACGTGGGCTCGCGGTCATCAGCGAACCTTGGCCTTGACTGCCCAGGCTCTCGTTTTCAGGGGAATGGACCCGTCCTCGCCGCGCGGCAGACTCTCGCGGAGCCTCTCCATCAATCTCTGGCGAGCTGCGGGTTCGAGACTCATGCAATAGCCGGGCGCCGGCCCTGCACCAAGGGTGAAGGGGTGCCAGTAGTCCTCAAAGTCCTTGAATACAGCCGGCATTTCAATCCGGGTACAGTCGACGGAAACCAGGCCGGCCTTCTTGGCGAGATCGGTCAATCCATCTTGTGTGCAGAACGGAAAGCGTCTGTCCTCGGTAAGGTCGCCAGCACCGGGGTCAAGCGCCGTCGCAGCGGTCCAGAAGGCCCGCATGAATTCCACCCCGCCGCCGGGATAATCCCATACGTAGAACCCAACCGTCGCTCCGCTGGGGGCCACCCGCATCATTTCCGCGAGCGCCTTCTCCTTGTCCGCAATGAAGTTGAGAACGAGCGCCGACACGACCATGTCCTTGCTGGCCGATTCGACGGCCAGCGCCTGCGCATCGCCTGCGAGAAACTCGACACGTTTATCCGGCACGTTTGCACGCGCCTTGGCGAGAAAACCCTCCGACGGGTCTATGGACACCAGGCTCCTGGGATTGCAGCGCGCCAGGATGGCTGCGGACAGCGCCCCGGTTCCGCAACCCACCTCCAGCCAATCCAGCCCCTCCGCCGGATCGAGCCAATCCAGGAACTGTGGCGCGATCTGACGGCTCCATCGCCCCATGTAGAGGTCGTAGCTATCCCCGGCCTGCCAAGCGTCGTGACGTGTCGCCTCAGCCATCGCCATCTCCTCCCCGAGATAATTTCAGAGCATTGGACCGCAGCAAGAATACGCCCGTCTCGATTCCAGGAACAGAGGTCCAGGAAAGTGTGATCCGGGTCGTACTGGGATGCCTCGAATGGCTCTCCGCCCACCAGCAGCGGTCAACCCGAACTTTGCGCAAGACAACCATACCGTTCGGGGTTAATCTTCTCGGGCTGCAATCCGGACGGTGTTCGATGAAGAACGAAGATCTGCTGGCCGCCGCCACCCGTCTCGGCCCGGCTCATCTGCGTGTCATCGATATTCCAGCTGCCTTGCCGCTCTGGCGTGACGTGGTCGGTCTCGCCGTCCTCGCCAATGATGGCGGGATGACCGATCTCGGCGTCGACGGCAAGTCTCTGATTGTGCTGCATGCTGGAGCAACGACCGCCCTGCCGCCAAAGTCGCGCGGTCTTTTTCATGTCGCGGTCCACGTAACGACGCGCAAGGAATTGGCCCGCGTTGCCGCCCGGCTTCGGGCATCAGGCGTCAGGCATGGCGCCCAGGATCACCTCGTATCAGAATCCCTGTATCTCTCAGATCTATCCGGCAACGGCATCGAGATCTGTTTCGATACGCCTGATCGCTTCGCCTCCAGCGCGGTGACGGCCGACGGCAGCGTCTCGCTTCTTGCGAGGGACGGCACCGCGCATTCCGGCCTCGAGCCGCTGGACCTCGACCGGTTGCTGCTCGAGCTTGACACTGCGGGCGGTTTCGAAGTGCCGCTGGCGGCGGATGCCTTCATCGGCCACATCCATATGCGCGCACGCTCGCCCGAAACGCTGATGGCGTTCTACCTGGGCGTGCTTGGTTTCAAGTCGCACATTCAGTCCAGATCGTTCGGATTGTTCGACTGCGGCACAGACGAACGCCGGCACATGGTCGCATTCAACATCTGGGCCGGCAGCGAACTGGAGGAACCTCCGCTGGGTTCGGCGGGCCTCGAGCATTTCACGGTGGTGCTTCCTTCCTGGGAGGATATGGCAGCCGTCGCGCAACGGCTGCGCCATGCCAATGTGCCCGCCAGGCAGACGGGACGAGTACTGGACGTCTCCGATCCGGAAGGAAATCGACTGCGGATGGTAGCCGCAGTCGATTGATTGGTAGCTTCATCGGTCCGAAAAGCCGCTTCCGGCAATCCGAGCTTTTCTAGAGATCGCCGACTATCGTCGCTTTGCCACTTTGGGAAATTCCACGACCTCTCCGGGCGGGCGCTTGTACTGAGCTGCGACAATTGCATCGATCAGAGGATCCAGGGCAGCACGGGTTTGGCTGCTCGTCTCATCGTCGCCGCGCAGGTAGTGGCAGGCTCGTTCAAGATGAAGGTGTGCGGCGGCAAAGTCGCTTTTCATAAGCTTCTCCTTATTGCCCGCCGTTCGGCAAACATGGTCGGTTCGGCTTACCCAAAAGCCAATATCCACAGGCGCATTTAAATCAAATTTGCCGGTTAACCTGATCTTCATAGTGCCGCGGCGATCATCGCCAACGCGGCCATGTTTTGAGTTCCGCCTCAGGCAACAGACCCGCTCCGGAGACCGGGGCGGGTTTTTGCTTGAATGTCGCCGGATCGGTGCTGATGCCCCGGGTCAGGCCGCTTCACGCTGGGATTTCCATGTCTCGTGGTGCTTGCCCCAGGCCGACATGACTGTCACCGCGTCGTTCAGGCTAAAGCCGAGCGGCGTGATCGAGTATTCCACGCGAGGCGGCACCTCGTCATAGACGCGCCGGCTGATCAGCCCGTCGGCTTCCATCTGCCGCAATTGTTGCGTGAGCACCTTCTCGCTGACGCCAGGCAACAATCGGCGCAGTTCCGCAAAGCGGTATGGCCGCAGGTGCAGTTCCCATAGCAGCGAGGTTTTCCACTTTCCGCCGATGGCCTGCAGCGCGGCAGCAAAACCGCAGCTGTCTGGTTCCTTGCGCCTCATTTGGCAGCTCCTGTCATGATGGCGATAGCTTACCTCAAGGTGCGTACTTCTCAACGCAGCAGGAATTTATATCTTCGGATCGAGCGCGCCAAACACGAAACGGACCCTCGTCGAGAGGGCCATTGTCCTATCGGAGACGTTATTATGACATCAAATGTCTGCGTGCTCGGCGCGGGCCGAATGGGCTCGTCCATTGCTCGAACGCTGCTCGACCGCGGCTACTCGACATGGGTCTGGAATCGGACCGCGGCAAAGTGCGAGCCATTGGCGGCTCTGGGCGCGAAGGTCGCCCCTTCCGTGGAGGATGGAATCCGCGCGGCCGACGTCGTGATCATCAATGTCCTCGATTATGCCGCCAGCGACGCTTTGCTGAAGCGGGATGGCATCGGTTCGGTTTTGGCCGGCAAAGCCGTCGTACAACTCACCTCCGGCTCGCCGCGTCTGGCCCGTGAAGAAGCTCGCTGGGTGGAGGCACATGGTGCCAGATATCTGGACGGGGCGATCATGGCCACTCCGAATTTTATCGGCAAATCCGAGACCGCACTGCTTTATTCGGGTTCCCGCGACGTTTACGAGAAGCACAAGCCCCTGCTTTCCGCGCTCGGCGGCGGCACGAGCTATGTCGGCGAGCTGGCGGGCCAGGCCTCCGCGCTTGATACCGCCCTGCTCACCCAGATGTGGGGCGGGCTTTTCGGAGCACTCCAGGGCATGGCTGTCGCCGAGGCCGAAGGTCTCGACCTGGAGACGTTCAAGAGCCATCTCTCCGCATTCAAGCCGGTCGTCGATGCCGCTCTGTTCGACCTGGTCGACAGAACAAATGCACGCCGTTTTGCCGGCGACGACGCAACGCTGGCGTCACTGGGTGCCCATTACAGCGCCTTCCGGCACCTGCTTGAGGCCTGCGAGGAGCGAGGGCTCAACGCGGCCATGCCGCGCGCCATGGACATGATCTTTCGGCAGGCGCTTTCGCTCGGACGCATGGAAGATGATTTCGCATCTCTCGCGCCCCTGTTTCGAAATGGCTCGCCGCCCCAGAACGGGGAGGCAACGAATGCATAGTGGCAAGACGAGACGGATCGCGACCTGCTCGTGCCGGGGCGTGGGACTTGTCCTCGCGGGAGAACCGCGACGCGTCTATGCGTGCAGTTGCATGGAATGCCAGCGATGCACCGGGGCGGCGTTCTCGTATCGGGCCATCTACCCCGACTCCGCCCTCGTCGGCCGGAAAGGCGAGACCAGATCCTGGCGCAGAACCGGCTCGTCGGGACAATGGCTGGAGCAGACGTTCTGCGCCAAGTGCGGGTCGGTCGTCTTCATGCGGGCAGAAGGGCTGAAGGATGCGCTGTCGGTATCGGTCGGCTGTCTGGAGGACCCGGAATTGCCGCCCCCGGCAATGCTTCATTGGCCTGGCCGAAAGCACAAATGGCTTTGTCTGGAAGGCTTGCCCGAAGCCGCCGCCTCTTGAGAAGCGGACCATCACGCGCGACGTCTGGCTTGCGGCAGGCTCGTTATCGTGAGTTGATCCTCATCACTCCAGCGGTTCATGCTGACAAAGTTCATTCATGCTGGCGTTGCCAGAGCGGCGAAAGGCGCCTGCTTTTTCACACGGCCATGGCTCGGGATCACCACGTCGTTACAGAACGAGATAGTGCCGTGGTGATGGCTGTTGACTATGGTCGTGCGGCCGCCGGCAGGCTCTCGGCGGCGCGGCGGCAGTTGACCGGCTCATTCAGCAAAGGCTAATAAGGAGGCGTTACGCGACGGATCCTTGTGTCTGCTTTTCGAACTTGGTGTTGCTTCGTCACGATCCGCATGCGCTAGCTACGATAGGCCAGACTAATAGAATGACTGACCTGATTTGCCTCGAATTCGCCCCGATCATGGAAGAGCGGTGCTGATTGCAATGCTGGCGCCATCCGTTGTTCACCAGTTCTTGCAGAGAAAACGAAGGCTCCAATGATCCAGGACAATGCCACGGTGGGCGTGGTGGTGCCGATGTTCAATGCCGAGCGGACCATTCGCGCCACCTTGACCAGCATCTGCCAGCAGGACCATCAGGCGCTGGACATTGTCGTGGTGGACGACGGGTCGACGGACCAGTCCGCCTCGATTGTGGCTTCCTGTGCTGCGAAAGACCGGCGTATACGTCTTATGAGGCAGTCGAACGCCGGTGTCGCGCAGGCTCGCAACAGCGGTGCGGCCTCTACCGATGCGGAGTTTCTGGCGTTTGTCGACGCGGATGATCTCTGGGCCCCATCCAAGATCGCGCTGCAACTACGCGCCCTCCAGGAAGGTGGCTCTTCGGCGGGCCTGGCATATTGCTGGTTTGCACAGATCGACGAGGACGGCCGGGTATTCTCACTATACCGGCCCGATGCCGATGGCAGCGTTCTGCAACGGATGTGCAGAATGAATTTTGTCGGCAACGGAAGTTCGATGCTGGTGCGTCGCTCCGCATTCGAGCGGGCGGGACAATTCGATCCTTCCCTGAGGGTCAGGAATGCGCAAGGTTGCGAGGATCTTCTGATGTGCCTCAGAATAGCGGAAAGTTACGAATTCCGCGTCGTGCCTCAGCATCTCGTGGGTTACCGGATAACGAACGTCAACATGTCGAGCGATGTCATGCAGATGCTTCGTTCTTGTGAGATTGTTCTTGCCGAGTTTCGCGAAAAATATCCGCAGTTCGGCAGCGATCTCGATGCCCATCTGGTCGACATGATTTGTTGGCTTGCGGTGAGAGCTTTGATCGGCGGGCGGCTTTACGCCGCCTGCAACCTATCGAGGAAACTCTTCGTCCTGGATCCGCGCACGGCGATCTCTCGCCTGCCCAACATGGTGGACGTTTACTGCAGGGCCAGGTTGGTTCCTCGCTGGATCAAGGTTGGAGTGAAACGGATGCGCAACAAGAACGCCAAGTTCCGTCCGCTTTATGAAGAGACCAGCTGGTGAATGTGAGCGCCTCACTGTTCGAGCGGTTGCGGCGGCTGCACCTGCCATTTCAGCCGGTCTCAGATCACGGGGGTTTGTGTTTAAGACCTTAAGCGCCGCCTTCGGGAGCGGACGGATCAATACTCCTCGGACCTGACTCGCGAAGCTGGCGCGGCGTCGGCGTCTTGAGGGCCACCTGGACTCGCCTTCGAAGCCACTCCGGAGGAAATGGCTGGCAGATGAAGGTCGGATCGGCGTCGAAAAAACGCCCTGAGGTACAGATGGAATGCGGTGAGGTCGGGACCATGCGCTGTTTAACGGCAAGCAGTCTCCGCACAAAGCGACGCAGCCGCCGCCACAAATCTTGTGCAAACGGCTTTGCGAAGACATGAAACAGCGCGGCCGGATCGATCCGTGTTGCATGGACAAGCGGAGCGATGGCCGCGCCTGGCGACGTGCGGGCGGCTTCGATGCCATAATACGCTGAGGCCACGCCATCGGACCAACGAAACAAGAAAGACGCTAGCTTGGGATGTCGCGTGCGGACTGTTTCAAGGACGATCCGGTGCGATGCCAGCATGACGACATACCTGGTCGACATGGAAGATGGTGATCGCCGGTAACCAATCAGATACTCAGGAACGACATCATAATCGCAGATAGCGGCAATGTTGAGCTGCATCTGCAAGTCTTCGGCTCCTTGGGCGCCTGCTGCTCTGAGCGACGGGTCGTATCCCCCGGTTGCCGTAAGAACTGATCGCCTGATTAGCGGTGAACTTGCATTGCCGATAAAATTCTCAACCAGCAGCCAGTTGTGGACGTCCCCGCGAGCATGAATTGGCGGGGAGCATTCGATCACCCAATCATCATCATCGATGACCCGATACCATGCGTAGACAAGGCCGAGAGACGGCCGCGACTGAAAGAGGCTGTGCTGCTTTTCCAGCTTTGTCGGGTGCCACACATCATCCGCATCAAGTGGCGCTATAAATTCACCCTTCGCCGCATGAATTGCCAGGTTTCTGGCGACAGCAACCCCTTGGTTCTGCTGTCTCAGATAAGAAATACGCGGATCACTGGTTGCAAATGCCTCGACGACCTCAGCGGTCCGGTCGGTCGACCCGTCATCGACCACTATGATCTCTAGCTGTTTGAAAGTTTGCGAGGCGGCCGACTGGAGGGTGTGTCGGATAGTCTTTTCCGCATTGTAAGCAGGAATGATGACGGAAACTGCGGGTTGCATATCGAAAAAACCTGCTTTTGATGAAGGATGAGAGAAAGACGGGAGCGCCACCAGCCTAAATATTAGCATGCCCGAGCGGGATGGTATCAAGCCGTGCCTCTCCCTCCGGCTACTTCAACGTCCGAGAATTCGCCCGGTCTTTCGCACTTACGGCGGCGCCATGTGCTAACATGCTGGTTTCAATCCGCCCAAACTTATGGATGCCTTCATGCTTCCTTTCATTTCGCTCACATCCGTGCCCTTGGCCTCATGGTCTCATTGCCATCAGCTATATGCTTGAGCACTCACATGTATCGCGTTTCTGCCGATCGGGATGGCATCCGCGATCGGGCATGGGCGTGATTTTTACGGTTCCTGCGGCGGGAGACCGATGGTGATCCCGCGCGTTCTCCTGCAGCTTGGTCGGCTGGTGCGGCGTCGACGCCTGCGCCGTTCTCCCATCATACTGATGTACCATCGCGTTGCAGATATCGCCGTCGACCCGTGGGGGCTAGCCGTCCATCCGGCGAGGTTCGACGAACAAATCGAAGCGCTGACGCGGAGCCGGCGGGTGGTGCATTTGCATGAACTGTTTGATGTCATCGCACGGGGAAAGCCAGGCAAACCGCTTGCGGTTGTCACCTTTGACGACGGCTATCACGACGTCTACAAGAACGCTCGCCCGATCCTACAGCGTCACGACTGCCCGATGACGCTGTTTGTTGCGACGGGAGCAATCGGAAGCGGCAGAGAATTCTGGTGGGATGCGCTCACGCGCATCTGTCTTGAGACGCCTGAACTGCCTGACCAACTCGACATCACGACCGAGAGAGGCAGGCATCACTGGCTTATCCCGAAGATGGTGGATCAGGCCGGCCGTGACAAAGTCTACCGGGAGGTGTGGTCGGCGCTCCGAACGCTGCCGTATGAGCGACAGAACGCACACCTCGAAGACATTGCGAAATGGGCGGGCGTTGGTCTCGACGCCAGACCAGAGCACTGTATTATGACTCCCGGGGAGGTTGGTGACATCAGTGACGACCTGATAACGATCGGCGGTCATACTGTCAGTCATCCCACGCTTCCGGCCCATTCCTTCGCGACCCAGCTTCGCGAGATCGTCGATGGCCGTTCGGCCTGTGAGCAAATGACCGGAAAACGCGTTCTCTCTTTTGCATATCCATTCGGAGACCATGACGCTCTGTCGGTATCTGCCGTCAGGGAAGCGGGATTTGAGTTCGCATGCACGACGCGCGCCGGGTGCGTTGCGCCCGAGGCAGACATGCTGCGCCTACCTCGATTGTATGTCGGCAACTGGTCAGGGGATAAATTCTTGCGAAAAATCGAGGATCATCTGTTCTGATGAACCCACAGCAGACTACCATTATCACCCCTCGACGCGGCTGGTTTGACCTCGATTTCTGGCACCTGTGGCGCTATCGCGATCTGCTGCTCCTGTTCGCGATGCGCGACATCAAAGTCCGCTACAAGCAGACCTTGCTTGGTCCGGCCTGGCTGATCCTGCAGCCCCTGGCGCTTACGGCAGCCTTGACCACCGTCATCAGCGGTATCGCGGGCATTTCAACCGGCGGCCATCCCGCGCCAATCTTTTATCTGACAGCGCTGGTGCTGTGGTCGTATTTTTCCCAAGTCGTCTCCACCGCGAGCCAAGTCTTCATTGCTAACGGTCACCTTTTCAGCAAGATCTACTTCCCGCGACTCGTCGTTCCCGTGTCGTCGCTGCTGTCGAACGGTGTGGCCCTGGCGATCCAGCTTGGCGTCGCATTGGCCTTCTTGCTCTGGTACCAGCTGACAGGAAAAGTGGACGGGCTATCGTGGCGCCTCGCGTTCTTTCCGCTGGTGATCATCCAGATCGCGGCGTTCTCGTTGGCTGTTGGGCTTTGTCTAGGCGCGTCGACCGCGAAGTACCGCGATACAGCTCATATGACTCCGTTCTTCATTCAGATCTGGCTGTTCGTGACGCCGATCATCTTTCCTTTTTCGGCTATTCCCGAGCAGTACCGGACGCTGACCGGATTTCTGAATCCGCTCGCTGTCATAATTGATGAAGGGCGCTGGTGCTTCTTCGGCACCTCGGCAGTCGGTGCGCCACAAATCGCTGCAGCGCTTGTCACGACCTCGGTCGTGCTGTTCGTCGGCGTCGTGATCTTTCAACGCGTCGAACGAACGGCCATGGACATGCTGTGAAGAGAAATGACAACCCTTGCGGCCCCGTAGAGAGGGAGGGTCGCCTTTCGTCGGCCGCCACGCATTCTGCACAATGGGCACGACGCCGATGCCATTGATCTCCGTCATCACGCCTTTCCTCAATGTCGAGCGGTTTCTTCCGGCCGCGATCGAAAGCGTGCGCGCGCAAACCTTCACCGACTGGGAAATGCTCCTCATTGACGACGGATCATCCGACGGGAGCGTTGCAATCGCGGTGGCTGCAGCAACCGGCGATCCGCGAATCCGTTTCGTTCGATCGAACGGCCAGCGTCGCGGCGCCGCCGCGGCGCGCAATGCCGGAATCGCGGCCGCGTCGGGCATGTTCTTCACGTTCCTGGATGGCGACGATATTTTTGAGCCGGAAAAATTCGAGACGGAACTTGCGATCTTTGATGCGCATCCTCGCGTTAAAGTCCTTTACGGACCGACCCTGTGGTGGTTCCCCGATGAGCCGCACAGGAACTGGACCGACTGGATGCCACGCCAATCGGACCGTGTGCACATGCCGCCCGACCTACTCGATCAGGTCATCGTGCGCCAGCGGGCTCATGTGCCGTGCATTTGCTCGATCATGGTTCATCGCGAAGCCTTGGTAGCGGTGGGCGGCTTCGATGAGGCGTTCGAGCTCTACGAAGACCAGACCCTTCTGGTAAAGCTGCTGTTGCGCTATCCGGTATTCGTGACATCTACGCCCACCGGCCGATACAGGCAGCACCTCGCTTCTACATCGGCCAAGGCGACTGCTTCCGGCATCTACGATCGACTGCGCCCGCATGCTGCTCGCATCGGCTTCCTCGAATGGGTTGAGACGCATGCGTCGGCCTCGGGATTGATGACGCCGAAGTTGCAGCGGGCGCTCCGCTTCGCATTTGCGCGCTATCCGGCCCAGCGTCGGCCCCTGACACTTCGCGACAGATTTGACCTCACCATCGAAGACGGCCGCCGGTTCGCTCGGCGGCTGACGCCACGCCGCATCCTGTCGAAGGTGTTCAGGCTGCTGACGAGAGCACGGAAATAGTGGGCGGGACCGGTGTCGCGGATTGGATCGCGACCGAGCCTGAGATTTCTGATATTGACGATACCGTTTTACGTGAATGACAAGTCGCATCGCCTCGCTGGGGGCGACGTGCTAAAATTGACGAGTGTCCATCATTTCTGTGCCAAAATTCTGTTTGTGACGCCGAGGGTCGCGTTGGATTTCACGAACACCAGCCCGTTGCCTCTCTGCGAAGCTAAGGAGAATTTGGCTGTTTCATGATCGCAGTCGTCATAACAACTTACAACCATACTCGCTTTCTTGAGGAAGCCATTCAGAGCTGTCTTCGTCAAAGCCGGCCGATGGATGAAATTATTGTCGTCGACGACGGATCCACAGACAATCCGGCATCGATTGTCGAGCGTCATCCAGGCGTGCGCCTGATCAGGCAGGACAATTGCGGGCTCGCGGCCGCCCGAAACACCGGACTGGCGGCTTCCAGATCCGATTACATCACCTTTCTGGACGCGGATGATCGTCTCCTTCCGAACGCCATTGAGGCGGGCGTGCGAATGCTGGTTGCGCATCCAAATGCGGTTCTCGCTTACGGAGCTCATCGCTTCATCAATGGAAGCGGTGCGATCGAGTCAGACAACCATCACGTCGCGCTTATTGAAGATCCTTATCTTCAGCTACTGCGGACGGGAAACTTCATTGCGATGCATGCGACCGTGGTTTATCGGCGGGAGAGGCTCGCGGCCATGGGCGGGTTCGACGTTTCAATGCGGTTCTGCGAAGACTATGAGCTATTCTTGCGAATCGCCCGGCGCGGTTCGATCGTAACGCACGGCGATGTCGTCGCCGAGTACCGCATGCACGGCGACAACATGTCGAATAATCGATCGATGATGCTCGCTGCAGCATTGTCGGTGCTTGACAAGCAGTTGGCAGGTCCGGTTGACGACGATGTGCGTCTTGCAGTCCGCGATGGTAGGCGGTTCTGGAAGACCTACTATACCGGAGAGTTGACCACCGAGGCCTTGCGCACGATCCGCGCCGAGCCCGCCAAAGCTATTCGCATGCTGCGGCAGGCTTTGCAGATGTCGCCGCCGATCATGCTGCAAACGGCGGCATCCAGGATAAAGCGCAAGGTCGGCAGGCATGTGCAACGGCTGCTCGGAGCTTCCGGCGCCGATTGGCGGGCTCCGCTCGTCGGTTCGGTGCGGTTTGGGGATTTCGCACGCACGATGCCGATAAGCCGCTCATTTGGATATGATCGCGGCAAGCCAATAGATCGGTACTATATCGAGAATTTCCTACAATTGAATGCGGCCGACATACATGGCCGCGTGCTGGAAATCGGCGACAACAGCTACACGATGCATTTTGGCGGTGCTCATGTCGTCAAGAGCGACGTGCTGCATGTTGATTCCGATAATGCAAACGCGACCATCATAGGCGACCTGTCGCAGCCCGGAGTCCTGCCGTCAAACGCCTTCGACTGCATCATCCTCACGCAAACACTTCATCTGATCTTCGACATGTCGGCCGCCGTCGCTGCACTGGCCGAAGCGCTCAAGCCCGGAGGCGTGCTGCTGTTAACTGTTCCTGGCATCACCCCGGTCGATCGCGGCGAATGGGGCAGCACGTGGTTCTGGTCATTGACGCAGGCTGCGTTGGCGAAGTTGCTTGCGAAATCCTTCAGCACGGCGAATATGGCGCTCGAAACCCACGGCAACGTCTTTGCGGCAGTTTGTTTTCTCCAGGGACTCGCCAAGGAAGAAGTCTCTGACCAGAAGCTCGACGTCCGGGATACCGCCTATCCTGTCGTTGTCACGGCGCGCGTCGTGAAGGACGGGCTGACCGCGGATCAACCCGGCAGTCGAACCGCAAATGTTACGGCTTGAGATCGATGACAGAATTGCCAGCCGTTGAGGTCCGAGGACTTTCCAAGCGCTACCGGCGCGGCGCGATCGGCGTGCGCTCATTGCGTGAGGAGGTCGAACAACTTGTCGCGCGTTTGCGCTCGCGGGAGGCCGAAGCTTCCCTCAACGAATTCTTCGCCATCAAGGACATCACTTTTTCCGTTCCGGCTGGCACCGTATGCGGTATCATCGGACGCAATGGCTCGGGAAAGACCACGCTGCTCAAGGTTTTGACCTCGATCACGGCTCCGGATGAGGGCGAGGCAGTGATGCGAGGCCGGATCGGAAGCTTGCTGGAGGTAGGAGCCGGATTTCATCCGGATCTCGACGGGATCGAGAACATCTACCTCAACGGCGCGATCCTCGGCATGAGTAAGGCCGAGATCACGCGTAAGCTAGACCGGATCATCAAATTTGCCGATATCGGCAGCTTTCTCGAAACGCCGGTCAAGCGTTATTCGTCCGGCATGTATGTTCGGCTTGCCTTCGCGATCGCTGCTCATCTGGAGCCGGAGATTCTCGTCGTCGACGAGGTGCTTGCTGTCGGCGATGCTGAATTTCAAAGGAAATGTCTCGGCACGATGAAGAACGTCGCGGGTGAAGGTCGGACCGTGCTGTTCGTGAGCCACAACATGGCTATGGTTCGGCAGCATTGCACAAAAGCGATTTATCTGGACCGCGGCCTTCTGAAGGATTTTGGCGAGGCATCATCGATCATCGATGCGTACCTGTCGAACACCGCCCCGAGCAGCGATGGATCCGAGCGCGTTGGCGATGATGACCTCTGGATGCACGTGGCTATTGTGTATCCGGGTACGCGCGAGCGCTGCAACCAGCTCAAGTTTGGCGGCGATTACGATTTTGTGCTGAAGCTGGGCGCGAGGAATTCGTTTCACCGAAGCGTGGTTCATATCCAGATTTTTGATCAGGAAGGCAACTTGATCTCTGTGCTCGAAAGCCTCGCGGAAGGTGTTGGTCAATTTGACATAGTTGGGCAGGTCGAGGTCGTATTCAGCGTGCGATCGTTGGGATTGTTGCCTGGCACTTATAGCGTTGGAGCGGCTCTCTATGCGTGGGCAGAGGACGACCCGGACCTCGCAAGCGAGAACTTGCTAACGTTCGACGTTGTTGCAGCAACAGTCAATGACTCCTATTGGCCATATCTGAAAGAGCACGGGATTGTGCGACTGTCGCATTCTGCCCAGTTGCTTAAGGTGGATTGAAGCGCGTGGAGGCACTGGCTTTCGGCGGGGTAGTGTCTCAGTTTGAAATAAGCGGAATGATCAGCACGATGACGACTTCGATGAAGGGGATTACCACGTAGATGGCAAGAAAGCCGGCAATCCACATCCCGATTTTGACCAGCCAGGACGGATGAGGGGTCGCCCTCCAAGCGAAAAATGCGCTCGCGACGCCCAAACCCAATGCGACAATGCCAATGACCGGAGACCGCGTCATTGGAAGCATTAGATCATCAAAAACAAAAAAGAGCGCGCTAATGAAGATTAGCTGGGCCGTGAGCCCGAATAGAAACGCGCGTTTCACGCGGCCCGCCCGGTGCTATCTTGTCGACCGTGAACTATCCGCAAGCCATTGATCTGGCATGTTGATTGAGGCGGATAGCGGCTTTTGAATTGCAGGATTGGCGGTTTATGAGCGCTGTTTTCCTGCAATTTGGTTTTGCGATTCCCTTGTGCTGCGGAGCGTGATTCACTCGGTTCGGCGGCGGCGAATCGAGGGGACGGCGAATGTCCAAGCCACGCGAGAAGCGCGAGACGGGAGAGCAGGATCTGTTCCGCTCCAGGCTCGATCAGATCATCAACATGAAGCACGAGCTGGTGCGGCTGGCGCAGGCGATCGACTGGCCGGTGCTGGAGGAGCG
>NZ_VLKT01000068.1 GCF_007830515.1 Mesorhizobium tianshanense | reverse complement strand
TAACGTCGACCGCGAAGAGAAGCGAGTGACCCGCGGGGCGACATGATCCGGAAAAATATCAGGAGGAGCTTGACCTCAACGACCCCAATCAGAGAGGCCTGCTAGGGCCTTCCGCCCACTGTTCCCGAGCCAAGGCGTCATAAGGGAGCCATTGCAATCGGCCTTAGCAATGGGACGCAGTTCGCGTGACGTGCTATGCTTTAAGGTGGGAGATACGGCGGTCGCCGAAGCGCCCGCACGCCTCCCTGTCTATGGGAGGATAATATGGCTTACTATGTGCTGCTCACCAACTTCACGGATCAGGGTGCTAAGACAGTCAAGGACACCGTAAAGCGTGCTGAAGCATTCAAGGAGATGGCGGCCAAAAGCGGGGTCAAAGTGCATTCGCTTTACTGGACGCTCGGTCAGCACGACGTGGTCGCGATTGCCGAAGCCGACGATGATATTGCCGCGACCGCGCTCAGCTTATCAATAGCTTCGCTCGGCAACGTCCGAACGCAGACCCTAAGGGCGTTCGACGCCAACGATATGGCAAAGGTCATTGCCAAGATGGGCTGAAAAAAGAAGCGACAATAAAGATCGCGCCGACCGTTGGCGCAGGCAAACGGCCGACGCGACCGCGCCGATCCACAGTTCCGGGTTTGGATCGTCGAACAGGGTCGACGCGAAATCGAGGCCGTTTGGTTCCGATGCAGTGCCGGAGAAGAGAAGGGCGGCCATATCTCGCCGCTAGCAGCCTATGATGGGAAAGCAGACCGCTTCCTCATCCTTGATGTCGCACGGCGGGATCGTTTGACCATGCAATTATCGTTGCTTCTAAACCCATTTCCGATGCTCAATGAACCACCCGCGAACGACCCACCGAATGTGGATTGTCATGTGGCTGCCCAGAAGCAAGGGCATAGGAGGTTCCGTTCTCTGACATTGCAAGTGGATATCAATCCCTCAGGCTTTCACCTCTGGTGCATGATGTCGCCCAAAGCATGCCCTCGGCCTTGAACCGAGGGTGCTCAGCGGTTTCGGACAACGACAGGCACAAATCACGCCTGAGTCAGCGGATACTGTTCCTTCAGCGCCTTCAGCACCTGATCGCCGGGCATCGGCGCGCCGAACATGAAGCTCTGCACATATTCGCAGCCCATTTGGCGCAGTTCGAGCGCGTCGCTTTCGTCCGAAATGCCCTCGGCCACGACCGAAAGGCCGAGCTCATGCGCCATGTTGACCATGGATCTGAGCAGTACCGTGCGTTTCGGTGTCGCATCGTCGACGAAGCTTCTGTCGATCTTGATCGTGTCGAAGGGGAAGCGCGTCAGATAGGCCAGCGATGAATAGCCGGTGCCGAAATCGTCCAGCGACAGGCCGATACCAAGCTTCTTGAGCTTGGTCAGCACATGGGCTGTCTGCTCGGGATTGTCCATAACCAGCGATTCGGTGAGTTCGAGCCGGAAGCAGCGCGGCTTCAGGTTGGCCCGTGCGATCACCGAGCGGACGTCGCTGACCAGGTCGCGACGGATGAGCTGACGGCTGGACAGGTTGACCGAAACCGACAGCGGCGCGTCGCCGATCTGCTTTTGCCATCCCGCCAGATCTTCAGCTGCCTGTTGCATGGCGAACAGGCCAAGCTGCACGATCAGGCCGCAGTTCTCGGCGACCGGGATGAAATCGCCCGGCGGGATCATGCCGCGGCGCGGATGGTCCCATCGCAAAAGCGCCTCGAAGCCGGCAACGCTGCCGTCTTCCAGCCGCACGATAGGCTGGTAGGCGAGTGTGAATTCGCGCCGTTCGATGGCGCGGCGCAGGTCGGACTCGAACTGCAACCGGTCGGTCCCGACAGTGCGGAAGGCGGGGCGGAACGGCTCGATCCTGTCGCCGCCGAAACGCTTGGCCTGGTGCATGGCAAGCTCGGCGTCCTTGACCATGTCCTCGGCCGAACTCTGCGCCGAGGTCCAGGTGACCAGCCCGATCGACGCGGTCAGCACGATCTCGCGCTTGGCGAATGTGATCGGATTGTTGATCGCATGCTTGATGGCGTCGGCAACGGCCGCGATGCGGGCCGGATCCTTTTCGGAAAGCAGCATCAGCGCGAACTGGTCGCCGGCAAAGCGTGACAGCGAATCCTTCGGCTTGAGCAGCCGGTGCAGCCGGCGCGCAATGGTGAGCAAGATGGTATCGCCGGCCGAGATGCCAAGCCCGTCATTGACCTGCTTGAACCGGTCGATGTCGATGACGAAGACGGTCGGACGCACCTTCTCTTCCGTGCGCGCGATCGAGATGATCGCCTCCAGCCTGTTCATCAGCAATTCCCGGTTCGGCAGGCCGGTCAGATTGTCATGCACGGCATCGTGCAGGAGCCTCTCTTCGGACTTCTTCTGCTCCGTCACGTCGACCATGGTGCCGACGCAGCGGATGACCTCGCCGTCCGATCCGATCACCGGTCGGGCGCGCAGCGAAAACCAGTGATAGTGCCCGTCGGCGCCGCGCAGGCGGAAATTCTGCGACACCCGGCCGCGCCGGTGTTCGAGCACCACGTCGAGCGTGGTACGGAACGTGTCGCGATCGTCGGCGTGCAGCACCGGCAGCCAGTTGCGGGCAGCCCCGCCCAGACTGTCGGGCGCAAGGCCAAGCTGGATGCTGACATCCGGCTTGGTGACGACGCGGTCGCGCATCACGTCCCAATCCCACACTGTGTCGCCCGATCCGGCGACGGCCAGCGCCTGCCTTTCGAGATCGGAGAACAGGCCCTGATGCAGCGCGCCGCCGGCAAAGGCGTGCTGCATGACGGTGAAGCCGATCAAAAGGATGATGAGGATCAGCCCGCCGCCCAGAGCCGGCTGGGCGATGTCGTTGTCGAGCATGCCGGTGACCGCCATCCACGACCCGCATAGCCACAACAGCACCATCACCCAACTTGGCACCAGCATGATGGCACGGTCGTAGCCGCGTATACCGAGGAAGACGATCAGCCCAAGGCCGGTCAGCACGGTGGCGGCGAAGGACAGCCTGGCAATGCCTGCGGCGACCGCCGGATCGACGATTGCAATGCCTGCGATCAGTACCAGCCCCAGGATCCAGACCAGCGCGCCGTAGCTGAAATGGCCATGCCATCGGTTGAGGTTGAGATAGGCGAACAGGAACACCACGAATGTCGCCGCAAGCGCCACCTCCGTTCCGGCTCGCCACATCTGCTCGTTGCCGGGCGATATTTCGAGGACCTTGTTGAGAAAGCCGAAATCGATGCAGACGTAGGCCAGCACCGCCCAGGCGAGTGCTGCGGTTGCCGGGAACATCGAGGTCCCCTTGACGACGAATAGGATGGTCAGGAACAGCGCCAAAAGGCCGGCGATGCCGATGACGATGCCGCGAAACAGCGTGTAGGAATTGACCGAATCCTTGTAGGATTCCGGATCCCATAGATAGACCTGCGGCAGTTTGGGCGAAGCAAGTTCGGCGATGAAGGTGACCACCGTTCCGGGATTCAGCGTCACCCGGAATACATCGGCGTCGGGGCTGGTCTGACGGTCGAGCGCGAAGCCCTCGCTGGGCGTGATCGCGGCAATGCGGGTCGAGCCGAGATCCGGCCAGAAGATGCCGGAATTCACCAGCCGGAAATGCGGTGCGACGATCAGCCTGTCGAGCTGCTGGTCGGTGGTGTTGGCAAGCGCGAACACCGCCCAGTCGCCGGTCGAGCGCGCATCATTGGCCTCGACCTCGATGCGCCGCACGATGCCGTCCGGTCCCGGCGCGGTCGACACCTGGAAGTTCTCGCCCTGGTTCCGGTAGATTTCGACGGCGCCCGAAAGGTCGAGCGCCACGTCGTCGCGGGCGATCTTGATCGGTTCGACGGCGAAGGCCGAGGATGCCGCGCATAGCGTGACGATTGCCGTCAGGACAAAGGCGAACAGCGACCCGATTCGCAGGAGTTTCGTCAAAATCAGTCCTTCGTTCCCGCACCCGGCGGATCGTCCTCGATCCGGGCATAGAGATAGTGGTCCTGCCAGATGCCGTTGATCCTGAGATAGGATCGCAGAAGTCCTTCGCGCCGGAATCCGGCTTTTTCAAGCACGCGGATCGACCGGGCGTTGTCGGGAATACAGGCAGCTTCGATCCGGTGCAACCTCAGCGTATCGAAGGCGAAGCGCACCACCACCTTGACCGCGTCGGTCATCAGGCCGCGACCACTGTAGCGCTCGCCGACCCAGTAGCCGATATGGCCGCTTTGCGCGACGCCGTGGCGGATGTTGCCGAGGGTGATTCCACCGACAAGCTTGCCGCTGCTTTTCTCGAAGATGAAGAAGGCTATGGCCGTCCCCTGCGCGTAATCTTCGCGGTAGCGGCTGAGGCGATGCCGCCAGGCCGTGCGCTCGAGCTCGTCGGGGTTCCACCGCGGCTCCCACGGCTCCAGGAAGGCGCGGCTTTCCCCGCGCAGCGCCGACCATTCGCGATAGTCGTTGGTCAGCGGCACGCGCAGCGTGACTTGGTCGCCCTTCAGTGCCGGCAGGTCGCGGCGAAAGAAAGGGAGCGCGAACATGACGCTTTGATGGACTTAGACGGCAAGCTTTCGGGCCGTGGTCTGCGTGCCCGAAAGCGAGTCGAGGATCGCCTCGTAGGGAGCGAGCGTACCCACCGGTCCGACGGCAGTCAGCGTCGGCTTGGTCGAAAACAGCCGCGACGACAGGTCCCTCAGCCGCTCCACCGTCAGCGCCGCCAGTCGTTCCATCAGCTCTTCCTTGGCGATCGGCCGGCCGAACAGAAGCATTTGCCTGGCGATCTGCGAGGCGCGGCTGGCCGGGCTTTCAGCCGACATGATCAGCCCTGCGCGGTATTGGGCGCGTGCCCGGTCGAGTTCCTCCTGCAGGATATTCTCGCCGGCCTTGTGCAACTCGTCGATGACCACCGGCACCAATTCGGCAATGTCGCTCTGCCCGGTCGCGGCATGGACGCCGAATATGCCGGTGTCGGAAAAACCCCAGTGGAAGGCATAGACCGAATAGCAAAGCCCGCGCTTTTCGCGGACCTCCTGGAAAAGACGTGATGACATGCCGCCGCCAAGGATCATCGACAGCACCTGCGAGGCATAGAAGTCGCGTACATGGTAGGCGCGGCCTTCGAACCCCAGCACGATCTGCGCGTCCATCAGGTCGCGGTCCTCGCGGAAATCGCCGCCGACATATTGCGCATATTGCGGCATCGTGTTGTCGGACTTGCTGCGGAAACCGCCGAGATGCTTCTCGACCTCGCGCACGAAATTGTCGTGCTTGATGTCGCCGGCGGCGACGACAACCATGCGCTCGGCGCCATATTGCCGTTCGATGAACTTGTGCAACTGCTTCGAGGTGAAGGATTTGACGGTCTCCGGCGTGCCGAGGATGGAACGGCCGATCGTCTGGTGGCGGAAGGCGGTCTCGGTGAAGCGGTCGAAGACGACGTCGTCGGGCGTATCGTGCGCAGCGCCGATCTCCTGCAGGATCACATGCTGCTCGCGCTCCAGCTCCTGCGGGTCGAACTCGGATTCCTGCAGGATGTCTGAGAGGATGTCGACGGCCAGGGGCACGTCGTCGCTCAGCACCCTGGCGTAATAAGAGGTGGTCTCGACACTGGTGGCGGCATTGATCTCGCCGCCTACATCCTCGATTTCCGAGGCGATCTCGAAGGCGCTGCGCCTCCTGGTTCCCTTGAACGCCATATGTTCAAGCAGGTGGGCCATTCCGTGCTCTTCGTTACGCTCGTTGCGGGCTCCTGATTTGACCCAGGCGCCAAGAGCGACGGATTCGAGGCTTGGAAGGGTTTCGGTGGCGACCGTCAGGCCGTTCGACAGACGGCTTACCTCAACACCCATATAGCAAATACTCCCTAACTTGCCGCCCGCGTGTGACGGCTAACATAATCTTCCACCATTTTCAGGTCGGATGGAAGTACCGTGTATTTTTCCTCGGCGCTCATCAACCCGCCTAGCCATGCGGGCAGGGCAGGCGACACACCGCTGGCCGCTTCGACGGCGGCCGGGAACTTTGCCGGATGGGCCGTGCCCAGCACCACCATTGGCACGGCACTGGCGGCCTTCGCAATTGCAACATGCATGGCCGCGGCCGTGTGCGGATCGAGCAGATAGTCGCTGGCTGCGAGCGTCGAGCGGATCGTGGCGGCCACTTCGTCCATCGTCGAACGGGCGGCATCGAATTCGGAACGGATCCTGGCGATCTCGTCCGCTTCGATGGTGAAGGCGCCGGACTGCCTGAGGCCGCTCATGTAGCGCTGCACGGTCGAGGCATTGCGGTTGGCCGCCTCGAATAGCAAGCGCTCGAAATTCGACGAGACCTGGATGTCCATCGATGGCGAGGTGGTCGAAAAGACGTCCTTCGTGCGGTACTCGCCGCTCGACAGCGTGCGCGCCAGGATGTCGTTGTCATTGGTCGCTATGATCAGCCGCTCGATCGGCAGCCCCATCTTCTTGGCGGCGTAGCCGGCGAAGATGTCGCCGAAGTTGCCGGTCGGCACAGTGAAGGAAACCGGCCGGTCGGGCGCGCCGAGCGACAGCGCCGATGAGAAATAATAGACGATCTGGGCCATGATGCGGGCCCAGTTGATCGAATTGACGCCAGACAGCGACACCCGGTCGCGAAAACCGTGATCGTTGAACATGTCCTTCACCAGGCCCTGGCAATCGTCGAAATTGCCTTCGACCGCCAGTGCATGGACGTTTGCCGCGATAGATGTCGTCATTTGCCGCTGTTGCACCGGCGAGACCCGGCCGTGCGGGAAAAGAACGAAGATGTCGGTGCGGTTGCGCCCGGCAAACGCATCGATGGCGGCCCCGCCTGTGTCGCCGGACGTGGCGCCGACGATGGTGGCGCGCTGGTCGCGTTCGGCAAGCACATGATCCATCAGCCGGGCGAGGAGCTGCATGGCCACGTCCTTGAAGGCAAGTGTCGGGCCGTGGAAGAGCTCCAGGACGAAAATGTTTGACCCGGTCTGCACCAGCGGGCAGACGGCTTCGTGACGAAAGGTCGCATAGGCTTCGCGCACCAGGCGTTCGAAGACCGGCATTGCGATCTCGCCCCCAAGAAACGGCGACAGCACGCGGATGGCGAGGTCGGGATAGGCTAGGCCGCGCATGGCGCGGATCTCTGCCGCCGAAAACTGCGGCCAGCTATCAGGCACATAAAGCCCGCCATCGCGCGCCAGTCCCGCCAGCACCGCGTCGGAAAATCCAAGCACGGGCGCTTCCCCGCGTGTACTCACATATTGCATCGTCACATGTCCATTGCTGCCAGGCGGTTTCGTCCGCGGCAAAGTGGTTAATTTCCGCGCTTGCTCAGTCGCATTTTTGCCGCGCGGTTGATATACGTCACCCGCTTTGCGAGAGGGAAGTGCAGTTCATGGCGTTTCATTCATTCAATGGTCGTTTTATCGCGGGTCTGGCGCTCACCGGCTTTATGCTTGCCGCCGCCGGCTGCCAATCAGGCGGCAGTGGCATCCTCGGCTTTGGAAAGAAAGACACGACGCCGCCGCCACCGCGCGATCCCAAGGTTCTCGCCAGCCAATTGCTGGCCTATTGTCCGAAAGTGACGTTGCGTGACGGCACCGCCTTCTTCAACACCTATGCCAAGGGCGGCCAGAAGCCCAAGAAAAAAGCTGAGGCTCTGGACGCCGAAGCTGCTGCGCTTGATGCTGGCAGCGAGCAGCAGGACGATTCCGCGAAGATCATTTACCAGGCATCGATCACCGATGTGACCCGCGACTGCAACCGTGCCGATGGCTCGCTGACGATGAAGATCGCCGTCGCCGGCAAGGTCGTTCCGGGACCGATGTTCAAGCCAGGCACCATCACCATGCCGATCCGTATCGCCGTGATGCGTGGTACCGAGGTCCTTTACTCGCAACTTCACCAACATCAGGTTCAGGTCACCAATCCCTCGAGTGCCACCCAGTTCGTCTTCACCGATTCGAACGTTATCGTTCCCGAGCCCACCGCGCAGGACTATCAGGCGTTCGCCGGCTATGACGAAGGCCCGCCGAAGAAGTCGACCGACAGGAAGAAGGTTGCCGCCGCGCAATAAGCGGCCGCATTGGATTCGCGTGTCGGGTTGGACGCGCCGCCTCACGCATCCGCCGACCACTCCGACAGAGCCGCGATCACGCTTTTCAGTTCCGCCCAGCGGCGGATGACCGTTTCGGCGCCGGCCTCGGTCAGCGCGTCGGCATGACCGGGATAGCTGTGCGCCCCTCCCGTGAAGCCGATCACTCGCATCCCTGCTGTCCTGGCGCCGGTCACGCCATGCACGGAATCCTCGATGACGAACGTGTTCGCGGGCTCGGCCTTGAGCTTTTCCGCGGCAAAGAGGAACACGTCGGGCGCCGGCTTGGATTTGCCGGTCGGTGTTTCCAGTGAGGAAAAAATATGACCGGCGAAAAGCGGCAGTAGATGCACCTTCTCCAGCATGAACTCGATGCGCTCGGTGCGCGAGTTCGAGCAGACGCAGCGCCGTGCCATCACCGCGGCGACCGCTTCGCGCACCCCGTCGACGGCGCGCACGTCGCTGCGCAGCTTGCGGTCGACCAGGTCTTCGGCACGGTCGATCAGCGAGGCCTGGAACGGGATGCGCGACTTCTCCTCGACCCGTATCATGATGTCCTTGAAGGTCAGGCCGGCATAAGTCTCGGAAATCTCCTCGGCCGATATCTCGTAACCGGCCGACGTCAAAAGCTCGGCTTCGATGCGCGCGGCGATGATTTCGGAATCGACGAGCACGCCGTCGCAATCGAAGATGACAAGGTCTGGCTGGGGCATGGCAATTCCGGGAAGCGGGAGGGAGGCTGAGGTGCTCAGGCGGCGCGGCATACACCAACAGGCCGGCCTTCGCAAATTGCCCGAGGTCCGCATTCTCAGCCTTCACCGAATATTTACGCTGATCGGTAACCATAACAGGGAGTAAACAGTAACGCGTGCTTTGGGTGTCACAATGTCTGCCGTGCGTCTTCTCGACGAGCTTTCCCATGCTCCCCAGCAATCCGAATGGCTGGATACGATCCTGAAGGGCGACTGTGTCGCCGCGCTCGACCGGCTGCCTGAAAGATCCGTCGACGTGATCTTCGCCGATCCGCCCTACAATCTGCAGCTCGACGGCGATCTGCACCGGCCCGACCAGTCCAAGGTCGACGCCGTCGACGACGACTGGGACCAGTTCGCGAGTTTTGAGGTCTACGACGCCTTTACCCGCGCCTGGCTGCTGGCGGCGCGCCGCGTACTGAAACCCAATGGCACCATCTGGGTCATAGGTTCCTACCACAATATTTTCAGGGTCGGCGCCAAGATGCAGGATCTGGGGTTCTGGATCCTCAACGATGTCGTCTGGCGCAAGACCAACCCAATGCCGAATTTCCGCGGCCGCCGCTTCCAGAATGCCCATGAGACGATGATCTGGGCCTCGCGCGACCAGAAAGGCAAGGGCTACACCTTCAACTACGAAGCCATGAAGGCGTCGAACGACGACATACAGATGCGTTCCGACTGGCTGTTCCCGATCTGCACCGGAGGCGAGCGCCTGAAGAACGAAAATGGCGACAAGCTGCATCCGACGCAGAAGCCCGAAGCGCTGCTCGCCCGCATCATGATGGCCTCGACCAAGCCCGGCGATATCGTGCTCGATCCCTTCTTCGGCTCCGGCACCACCGGTGCGGTGGCCAAGCGTCTCGGCCGCCATTTCGTCGGCATCGAGCGTGAGCAGGCCTATATCGACGCCGCCAACGAGCGCATCGATGCAGTGCGGCCGCTGGACGGCGCTGACCTAACCGTGCTTACAGGCAAGCGCGCCGAGCCGCGCGTCGCCTTCGTCAGCCTCATCGACACCGGGCTGATGCTGCCGGGCGCCACGCTCTACGACGCCAAGAAGCGCTGGGCCGCCAAAGTGCGCGCCGACGGCACGGTGGCGATCGGCGACAGCGCCGGGTCGATCCACAAGATAGGCGCGCAGGTGCAGGGGCTGGACGCCTGCAACGGCTGGACGTTCTGGCACTATGAGCGCAGCGGCGGCCTGACCCCGATCGACGAGCTTCGCCGCATCGCCCGTCTTGGCATGGAGCGGGCAGGGGCCTGACAATAACCGCCATGGCGATCTCGTTGCACGTTCCCGAAGGAAGCAGGATCGCCTTTCTTGACCGAGAAGTGCCGGGAGCGCTCCGCCAGTCCCGTCGTCGGGTCTTCGTCAAGCGAGTTGCAGACCAAGGTAATGAACCATCGGGTCGAAGTCTCGGTCGTCATGCAACAGCGCGTGCCCGCCCCGAATGCAGAATGTGCCGATGATCATATCGATCGTCTTGCGGATGGTGATGCCCCGCTGCCGGAGCATGCGGTGGTTTCGGGCAGCTTCGACTGCCGTCGCCGGATCCAGCATCGGTACAATTGCGAATTGTCGAAGGTTCCGCTCAATCAGTTGGGCATGCGGTTCGTTGCGCGCACCTTGTAGCACTTCCAGCAGGATCAAGTCTCCGACCAGAATCTCCTGAGTGTCATCGAGATGCCTGAGTTTACCGACCGAGACGCTGTCCGTATTGCGCAGATGGGCGATCCAGACGGAACTGTCGACGACGATCATCGATTCTGATCGGGCGAACGGCCTTCCCGCATAGTGTCAAGATCGCCGTCCCAGCCGGCGCCAGCAAGGGCGGCGATAGCCATATCCTGCCGGTGCCGGCGCACCAGAGTGCGCAAGGCCGCCTCAATCGTCGCTTTCTTGGTCTTGAGGCCGGAGGCGGCCATGGCCTCCGCGATCAGTTTGTCGTCGAGTTCGATGTTGGTTCGCATGGCGATGCTCGATGTGTATAAATCGGACTAACTATACACATTCTGCTCCTGACCAACAAGCCGTCAGCCGACAGCCGTCACGCTGACAGTCGCTCCTTCGCGCTCTGCCGCCATCCGGCAGCTCCTTGAAATGATCCAAAAAACTAGCGTCTCGGCGGCTGCACCACCGTCACACGCTGTCTTACCCATCGGCTTGCCCAGAAGACAAACACAGATTCAGCCCTTGCGCACTTTGAAGCGGGTTATCAGTCGAGCCTCTCGAAGTGACTCAAATCACGCTCTGATCCCCAGGCGATCGAGGTCCGCTTTGAGCGTCCTGGCGTCGGTGAACAGCACCGACTGCCAGCCGGCCGCCTTGGCGCCGTCGACATTCTTCTGGCTGTCGTCGATGAACAGCGTGGCCGCGGGCTCGAGGCCAAACGCGGCGACGTGATGGTCGTAGATGCCGCGATCCGGCTTGATCATGCCGATCTCGCCCGAAATGGTCACTCCACGGGGACGGTTGAGAAAGTCGAAACGCTGCCGGGCTTCGGCAAGCGTGTCGGAGGCAAAGTTGGTCAGCATGGTGACGTCGTGGCCGCTCTCGATCAGACCGACCATGATGGCGACGCTGTCGTCATAGGCATGAGGCACCATTTCGTGCCAGTGGCGGCGGAAATTGCGGATGTTTTCCGCGTGATGGGGATGCTCCGCGATTGCCAGTGCCTCGGCCTCTTCCCAGGTCCGGCCTCGATCCTGCTCGATGTTCCAGTCATGCGTGCAGACATTGTCGAAGAACCATTTCCGCTCATCCGCGTCGGGGATCAATCGGCTGAAGGGCAAGGTCGGATCGTAGTGGATCAGTACTCTGCCGATGTCGAAAACGATGTGGCGGATTTCGGTCATTCTTGTCCTCGTTCAATGCCAATTCAACGCGGGGCAATTCAATGTGGGCGCTGCTTCTTCGTCGCGCCCGGTATCGCCGCTTCGATTACCTTTTTCATGACGGTGGGCAGCGCTTCCCCGGAAATTTCATGGGCCAGCGACCAGAAATGCCCCTGAGGGGCGGCGCCATCTCTCATCGTTTTGAAGACGTCGAGTTCGAGCGCGAAATGGGTGAAGACATGGCCAATCCGCCCGGCAGGCCGCCAGTCGCCGGGGAAGGGTGCCGCCGCGTCGGTGGTGGCGCCGTCGATCCGCGCGGTCCAGCCGGTCGTCGGCACCTCGGTCATGCCGCCGAGTAGGCCTTTATCCGCTCGCTTGCGCAAAAGGATGGCGCCGTCGGCCCTCAACGCAACGAAAGCAGCCCCGCGCCGCAGTGGTTTCTCACCCTTCGGCAGGCGGACCGGGAAGCGTTCGGGATCGCCCGAAACAGTCGCACTGCAATCCTCGCGCAGCGGGCACAGCATGCAGCGCGGCCGGCGCGGCGTGCAGATCGTCGCACCCAGATCCATCATCGCCTGGGCGAAATCGCCCGGTCTGGTCCCTGGAACCACGCGCTCGACATGGGCGCGGATGTCGCCCTTGGCTTCGCTCAGCGGCGTGGCGATCGAAAACAGCCGGGAAACGACCCGTTCGACATTGCCGTCGACGACCGCCGCGGGCTCGTCGAAGGCGATCGCCGCGATCGCCGCCGCCGTGTAGGCGCCGATGCCGGGCAGCGCTCTCAGACCCGCTTGCGTATCGGGAAACCTGCCGCCTTGCCGTGCGACGAGATCGGCGCAGGCCTTGAGATTGCGCGCGCGGGAATAATAGCCGAGCCCGGCCCAGGCCTTCATCACATCCTCGGTCTGTGCCGAGGCCAGCGCATTGATATCGGGCCATTTCTGGACAAAGGCCTGGAAATAGGATTTTACCGCTTCGACCGTGGTCTGCTGCAGCATGACTTCCGAAAGCCAGACGCGGTAGGGATCAGGCCGCATGCCGCGTGCCAGCTCTCGCGGCGCAATGCGCCACGGCAAGTCGCGGTGGTGCGCGTCGTACCAGGCAAGCAGGCGGGATGCGATCTCGCCGCTATCTCCGGACGCAGCTTTGCTGCTGTCTCCAGACGCGGCTTTGCCGCTGTCTCCGGATGCGGCTTTGCTGGTATCTCCAGACGCGGCTTTGCCGCTGTCTCCGGATGCGGTCTTGCGGGTCTGGTCGTGCAGTGCCATTGATCGAGGACTGGCCTAACCGATGAAGTGGTGGAGGTCGTGACTGGAGAACGCACATGGCAGGGAAAAGGGCCTTCGGCAATCCCGTTCCGGTGAGCGATCTCGCAACCGAGATCCTCGACCCGGTGTTGCGCAAGCGTGCCGGCATGTCGATCGGGCTCGTCCAGTCATGGGAGGAGATTGCCGGGCCGCGGCTCGCCGGCTGCTCGCGCCCGGAAAGGATCCAGTGGCCGCGTCGCATGCATGAAGACGATCCGTTCGAGCCTGCGGTGCTGGTCATCGCCTGCGAGGGCATGGCCGCGCTCCATCTGCAGCACGAGACCGGCGAGATCATCAACCGGGTTAACGCCTTTCTCGGCTTCAACGCTATCGGCCGGATCAGAATCGTGCAAAAGCCGGTGATAGCGGACAAGAGGCGGCCTAAACCAAGCTTGCGGCCTTTGACCGCGGCCGAGAAGGCAAAACTGTCGGGCACTGTCGGACTGATCGAGGATGACGGGCTGCGCGCTTCGCTGGAGCGGCTCGGCGCCACGATTCTCGGCCAGAAGAAGTGAAAAACTCGCGCTTTCGTGATCGCGTCTACATGATTTGGCGATTGGAATGGGGACGGCGATGCCTTAATTCGCGCCAACTCTCGCCTTTTCTAGCCTTTGCATTGCAAAATCCAACCATTGTCAGGTGATTCGTATGCTCCGTCCCCCGTTTAGCAAAAGCTTGTCCCGCAGAAACCTTCTGTCTTCGCTGGCCGCCGTTCCGGCGGTGGTTCTGCTCGCCGCATGCAGCGACTCGGGCGAAAAACCCGTGGCGCAGGATGTCGAGCCTGCGGCTCCCGCCGATCCGGCGAAGCCGGCCACTCCGGCTGCTCCGGCCGCCGCCAAGGCGCCAGAAGCTCAGGGCACGGTGGACATGGCGGCATTGCTGAAGCCCGGCGCACTGCCCGATGCGCAACTGGGCAAGGACGACGCGAAGGTTACCATCGTCGAATATGCCTCGATGACCTGCCCGCATTGCGCGCATTTCCACGAAACCACACTCCCGGAGCTGAAGACGAAATATATCGACACCGGCAAGGCTCGCCTTATCCTGCGCGAATTTCCGTTCGACCCCAGCGCCGAGGCCGGTTTCATGCTGGCGCGCTGCTCCAAGGACAACTATTTCCCGATGGTGGACGTTCTTTTCAAGCAGCAGGCGAACTGGGCAGGTGGTGGCAATGTCAAGGACGCCTTGCTGCAAATCTCCAAGATGGCCGGTTTTACACAGGAGTCCTTCGAGGCCTGCTTGACGGACCAGAAACTTCTGGACGATGTGAGATCGGTCCAGAAGCGCGGCGCCGATGAATTCAAGGTCGACTCGACGCCGACCTTCTTTATCAACGGAAAGACCTACAAGGGGGCGCTGTCGATTGCAGAAATGTCGGCCATCATCGACCCTCTGCTCTGACGTTTCGGCAGCGCCGAAGCGGCTGCGCTTCGGCGTGCGCGACTTTTTGTCGTGCCGCGGGTTGTTGTTGCAAAACCGCGGAACACTTTTGCCAAGCCCATTAATGGGGCAGCGCGAATGAAGTTCTCGCGCCTTCGCCTGCTCGGCTTCAAGTCCTTCGTTGAACCCGGCGAGTTCGTCATCGAACGCGGCCTGACCGGCATCGTCGGGCCGAATGGCTGCGGCAAGTCGAACCTTGTCGAGGCGCTGCGCTGGGTCATGGGCGAAAGCTCGTATAAGAACATGCGCGCGTCCGGCATGGACGACGTGATCTTTTCGGGTTCGGGAACGCGTCCGGCCCGCAACACCGCTGAAGTTACCCTTTTTCTAGACAACAGCGACCGTAGCGCGCCCTCTGCCTTCAACGACGCGGACGAGTTGCAGGTTTCGCGCCGCATCGAGCGCGAGGCGGGTTCGCTCTACCGCATCAACGGCAAGGAAGCCCGTGCCAAGGACGTGCAGCTGCTTTTTGCCGACCAGTCGACCGGCGCGCGCTCGCCCTCGATGGTCGGGCAAGGCCGCATCGGCGAGCTCATCCAGGCAAAGCCGCAGGCACGCCGCGCGCTGCTGGAAGAGGCGGCCGGAATTTCGGGCCTGCACACCCGCCGCCACGAGGCCGAGCTGCGGCTGAAGGCGGCCGAACAGAATCTGGAACGGCTGGACGACGTCGTCGGCGAGCTGGAAAGCCAGATCGAAAGCCTGAAGCGCCAGGCGCGCCAGGCGTCGCGGTTCAAGAATTTGTCGGCCGATATCCGCAAGGCTGAAGCGACGCTGCTGCATCTGCGCTGGACGCTGGCCAAGACGCAGGAAGGCGAGGCGCGCTCGGCGCTGGCGATTGCCACGGCACTGGTGGGCGAGCGCGCCGCCGCCCAGATGGCCGCCGCCAAGGAGCAAGGGATCGGCGCCCACCGATTGCCGGACCTGCGCGATGCGGAAGCCGCCGCCGCTGCCGCCTTCCAGCGCCTGTCGATCGCCAAGACGCAGATCGAAGAGGAAGCCGGCCGCATCCGCGCCCGTCAGGAGGAACTCGACCGCCGGCTGCAGCAGCTCGACGGCGACATCGCCCGCGAGGAGCGGATGGTCCGCGACAATGCGGATATCCTCGAACGCCTCGCTACAGAAGAAGCCGCCCTCAATACCGAGAATGCCGGTGCCGCCGAGCGCGAGGCCAACACCCGCGACGCGTTCGAGCAGGCGGCGTCGACGCTTGCCGCGAGCGAAGCCAAACTCGCCGGGCTGACGGCCGAACGGGCGGAGGCCGCAGCTTCCCGCAATCAGATCGAACGAACGCTGCGCGACACTGCCGAGCGCCGCGACCGCTTTGCCCGCCAACTCGCCGATGTCGACCGCGAATTGTCCGACATCGCCTCCAGGGTCGCTGGCCTGCCCGATCCCGCCGAGAAGCGGCTTCTGGTCGAACAGGCCCAGGCGCTGCTGGAGGAGACCGAAGCCGCGGCGATTGCCGCCGAACAGGCTGTCGCCGAGGCGCGTGCGGCGGAAAGCGATGCCCGCCCTCCGGTTCAGGATGCAAAGGCCGAACTGGCGCGGATCGAAACCGAGGCCCGCACGCTGGCCAAGATCCTCAATGCCGCAAGCGGTGACCTCTTCCCCTCCGTTCTGGAGCAGATCAGCGTCGAGCGCGGCTACGAGACAGCGCTCGGCGCAGCGCTTGGAGAGGATCTCGACGTGCCGCTCGACCGTAGCGCGCCGGTGCATTGGGGCCCGAGCGAGGTCCAGCCTGGCGACGCCGCGCTGCCCGAAGGCATCAAGAGCCTTGCCAGCGTGGTCCGCGCGCCGACGCAACTTGCTCGCCGATTGGCGCAGATCGGCATCGTCGAGGCCGGCGACGGAAAGCGGCTGCAGGCGCTGCTTGCTCCTGGGCAGCGGCTGGTCAGCCGCGAAGGGGCGCTCTGGCGTTGGGACGGGTTGACCGCCAGCGCCGACGCGCCGACCGCGGCCGCGCAGCGGCTGGCGCAGAAGAACCGGCTGGCCGAGCTCGACGCCGAGGCGGTCCAGGCGACCCGCATCCTGCGCCAGGCCGAGGAGGCTCTTGCCCATGCCGAACAGGCGCTTGCCCAGGCGAGCGAGGCCGAGCGCCACGCCCGTCAGGCCGGCCGTGATGCCCAGCATGGGCTGGACGCCGCACGCAATGTGCTGGCCGAGGCCGAGAAGGCCGGCGGCGAGCTGTCGAGCCGACGCGCAGCACTTGACGAGGCGCGCGCGCGCATCGTCGACAGCCATGAAGAGACGGCGGCGGCTTTCGTTGAGGCGCAGATGCTGCTGCAAAGCGCTCCCGATCTCGGTGATCTGCAGTTGCAGCTCGAACAGTCGGCCGCCAACGTCGCTCGCGACCGCGCCACCCTTGCCGATGCACGCGCCGTCCATGAAGGCTTGAGACGCGAAGCCGAAGCGCGAACGCGCCGCCTCGACGCCATCGGCGCGGAACGCCGCAACTGGCTGGAGCGAGCCGAAAACGCCTCGACGCAGATCGCAGCGCTCGGCGAACGCAAGGCGGAAGCCGAGGCCGAGCGCGAAAGACTGGCCGACGCACCCGACGAAATCGACGCCAAGCGCCGCGCCTTGCTGTCGCAACTTGCCGAGGCCGAAAGCCTGCGCCAGGCGGCCGGCGATCGGTTGCAGGAAGCGGAGAACCGGCAGTCCGAACTGGACAAGGCCGCGACATCAGCGATCCAGTCTCTGGCCGAAGCGCGAGAATCCCGCGTCCGTGCCGAAGAGCGGCTGACCGCTGCCGACGAAAGACGGCTCGAGGTAGAAGCGCGCATTCAGGAAACGCTGAACACGCCGCCGCATCTGGTTATCCGCCATACCGGCCTGGAGGCCGACAGCCCGATGCCAGAGATGGCCGAGATCGAGCGTCGGCTCGACCGGCTGAAGATCGAGCGCGAACGGCTGGGCGCCGTCAATCTGCGCGCAGAGGAAGAACAGAAGGAACTGTCGGACCGCCTGGAGACCATCGTTTCGGAACGCGAGGACATCATCGAGGCCATCCGCAAGCTGCGCCAGGCGATCCAGAGCCTGAACCGCGAAGGCCGCGAACGGCTGCTGGCTGCCTTCGACGTGGTCAATGGCCATTTCCAGCGGCTGTTTTCGCATCTGTTCGGTGGCGGCACGGCGGAACTGCAACTGATCGAGTCCGACGACCCGCTCGAGGCCGGTCTCGAAATCCTTGCGCGGCCGCCGGGCAAGAAGCCGCAGACCATGACGTTGCTCTCCGGTGGCGAGCAGGCGTTGACGGCGATGTCGCTGATCTTCGCCGTGTTTCTGACCAATCCCGCACCGATCTGTGTGCTCGACGAAGTCGACGCGCCGCTCGACGACCACAATGTCGAGCGTTTCTGCAATCTGATGGACGAAATGGCCGCCACCACCGAGACGCGCTTCGTCATCATCACGCACAACCCGATCACCATGGCCCGCATGAACCGGCTGTTCGGGGTGACCATGGCCGAACAGGGTGTCAGCCAGCTCGTCTCGGTCGACCTGCAGGCGGCCGAGGCCATGCGCGAGGCGAGCTGACGCGCCGATCGGACAGCTTGTCGGTAGCGCCTATTGGGGCTTTTGGGCTATAGCCGAACGGAACGGGTCGACTCCGTCCACAATCGGATGACCAAACCGGCTATATGCATGGAGAATCTTGTTGCCTGTACTCGTCACCGGAGCCGCGGGATTCATTGGCAGCCATGTTTGCCATCACCTCCTGAACAGGGGGGAAGCGGTCGTCGGCGTCGACAACATGAACGACTATTACGACCTGGCGCTTAAAAGGGGGCGGCTCGCCCGCCTTCAGCCCCACAAGGATTTTTCGTTTCATCAGATCGACATCGCCGAACAGGGCGCGCTCGCTAAGGCACTGGCAGGGCAAGGCATAACCAGGATTATCCATCTCGCCGCTCAGGCGGGCGTGCGCCATTCGCTCGACAATCCGAGGCTCTATGTCCGTTCCAATGTCGTCGGCCATCTCGAAATGCTCGAATTCTGTCGCGCGCAGCCCGCATTCGAACATCTGGTCTATGCCTCGTCGAGCTCGGTCTACGGCGGCAACCGCAAGGTTCCGTTCAGCGAGGCCGATCAGGTCGACAGGCCCGTCTCGCTCTATGCCGCCACCAAAAAAGCCGATGAATTGATGAGCCATACCTACGCCCATCTCTTTGGCGTGCCGCAGACCGGTCTGCGGTTTTTCACCGTCTACGGTCCCTGGGGCCGGCCCGACATGGCCTATTGGATATTCACCAAGGCGATGCTCGAGGGCAAGCCGATCCGGGTGTTCAACGATGGTGAGATGTGGCGGGATTTCACTTATGTAGACGATGTGGTGCGGGCCGTCGTTGCCGTGCTCGACAAGCCGCCCACGGCCGACGTTCCGCCCAGCAGGATTTACAATGTCGGCAACAACCGGCCGGTGCGGCTGGCCGATTTCATCGACACTTTGGAAAGACTGCTGGGTGTAAAGGCGATCCGCCAAAGCGAGCCGATGCAAAGCAGCGACGTCGAGCGGACCTATGCGGACATGAGCGCGCTGGAGCGGGATTTCGGCTTCAAGCCGGGCGTTTCGACGGAAGATGGGCTGAAGAAGTTTGTCGACTGGTATCGGTCGGAATGGGCTGCAGCATCAACGACAAGGTGACTGCGGCCTGAGTGCCGTCGTTGCCCGCACTTTCTTCATCCACGACCCCAAGGGCCGCGCATCTTCCGGGCCAGTGATCGGAACGGCGCGGGCGATCCTCTGCGATCGTTGCGCGGGGCATCGACCGGTGCAGCCGAAAGGTTCTGTGGATCGGGGACGTCGACCCCGGCATCGGTGATGAGCTGACGCAATCGCGATGATCCGCAGGCCGCCCAGGGGGCGCTCCACCGGCTATTGTGGCTTGCAGCAGTTCTGGGCCAATTTCGGGATAGCTGTTGAGGTGACTGATTTTATTGAATTAAATTGCGACCAGGGTCGCGAGAAAGTCAATTCCGACCAACGCTTCACTGCGCTTAAGGAGGCCCAAAGAAAGGCGAAGAACTTTCGCGGATCCCTCGTCTGGCACACCGTGAACAGCATCGACCACCTAATGCGAAGCTACTACGACTCCACCGGTGCACGACGCCAGAAGGTGGAAGGTCGGCGCTCGCCGGCGACCGAAGCTCAGAAAGCGGATTGGGAAGTAGCTCGCGCGTCCGCCCTCGGGCACGATATCGACCCATCTCCAGCCTTCCCATTTCACCGCCTCGGCCGCGCAAGGTGGTTCGCCGCTGAAAGGAATGGTGCCGATCTACCTACTGATGAGCGCCTTTCAGCTGGCGCCGTGGCTAAGGTTGCCGCAGGCCGGCGCGGGGCTTCCTAGGTCTGTTGGGTATCAGCGCAGGGAATGAGCTGCATTGCGTTCTGCAACCGCTCGCTGGATAGTCTTGGCGATGTTGCAGACCTTAATGACTCATTGGGCCCAGATCCTCGCGATCATTTCGGTGGTGATGGCGACCGTGGGCATCGTCCACGCCATAATGACGAAGGAAGACGTCCGCGCCGCCACAGGTTGGGTCGGCGTGATGTTCCTGTCGCCGTTCCTTGGCCCGATCATCTACGCTGTTGCCGGCATAAACCGTATCCGTCGTGCAACGATCAGCGCCATGCGGCCCCTTTCCAGCGAGGCGGCTTCCGCAAAACATGAGCGCGACATTGCCGCCGAGGAATTGATTGCCGAGCGGTACGGTCAACGCTTCACCGGCCTGAAGACATTGGGCGACAGGGTGGCGCGGCGTGCCCTGACCTTGGGAAACGCAATTGCGCTATTGGAGACAGGTGACGAGGCCTATGGCGCGATGTGCCGAGCGATTGACGGCGCTCAACGCAGTATCCTTCTGGAGACCTACATCTTCGACAATGACGATGTCGGGCGGCTTTTCATGAAATCTCTCGCCGGAGCTGTCCAGCGGGGTGTCAGCGTTCGCGTGCTGATCGATGCCGTCGGGGCGCGTTACTCCGTGCCCAGCATTCTTGGGCATCTGCGAGAGGCAAAAATCACAGCCGACCTCTTCAACGGCAACATCGTCATGGGCCTGCGTCTTCCCTACGCCAATCTCAGAACGCACCGGAAGATCCTGGTCGTCGACGGCACGATTGCATTTACCGGAGGGATGAACATCCGAAAGGGATTCTCAGCCGAGTTCGCCGGCTCCTCCAGCGCGAGGGACACCCATTTTCAGGTCACCGGGCCGGTCGTGGCCGACCTTTTTTCGGTTGCCGCCGAAGATTGGCGCTTCGCGACCGGCGAGCACTTGAAAGGCGACATCTGGCAAGTGGCCACGCTTCCCCAGGCTCCCGGTCAGCCGATGCTGGCGCGGGCGGTTGCGTCCGGGCCGGATGCCAGCATCGAAACGAACCACAAATTGCTGATCGGGGCATTTTCTGTCGCTCGCAAATCGATCCGCATCATGTCGCCCTATTTCCTGCCGGATCGGGAACTGATCAGCGCGCTGACGACCGCGGCCAGGCGAGGCGTCGAGATCGACATCGTGGTGCCGGCGGTGAACAATCTCTTCCTTGTCGACCGCGCGATGACAGCGCAATTCGATCAGGTCCTGAAGCACTACTGCCGCGTATGGCGCACGGCGGGCTCGTTCGATCATTCGAAGCTGCTGTCGGTCGATGGGGTTTGGGCCTATATAGGATCGTCCAATCTTGATGCCCGGTCCCTGCGGCTGAATTTTGAGATTGATATGGAGGTTCTTGATGCAGGCTTTGCCGCCGGGATTGAAGCGCGGATCGGATCGGCAATCGCCTCCGCGGCGCCCGTGACAATCGAAACCTTGAGAGCCCGGCCATTCATCGTTCGCCTGTTCGACCGAGTGTTGTGGCTGGGATCGCCCTATCTTTAGAGGCTTCTCTTGCTACCGGAGGGAATTTGGCTGACGCAGCCATCGTTCGATCTCCTTTTGAGGGCAGCATCTCGTCAGGGCATGGAAGCAGTGATTGCAGATCCCATTTGAGTGAGACAAAGCTACGTATTGAAGGCAGTGAGGACGAGCAGCAGACTCATGCAAAGAACTGGACGTAGCTTGCCTGCAAGTGTGCTCAAATCCATTCGCGACAGAAAAAAACAGAAGGCTAAGGCCGCGCCGTCTGAAGGGACCCGCCCCGCGGGGACTTTGGTCGCATCTTACAACGTCCACAAATGCGTGGGCGTCGACAGAAAGTTCGATCCTGAACGAATCGGTCGCGTCATCCGGGAAATCGGCCCCGATGTCATTGCGTTGCAGGAAGCGGACAATCGCTTTGGAGATCGTGCCGGCCTTCTGGATCTGCCACGTCTCGAATTGGAAACAGGCCTGGTGCCGGTGCCGGTGTCCGGAAACGGCAAAGGGCACGGCTGGCACGGCAACGTTCTGCTTTTAAAACGGGGTATCGTCCGCGATGTCCATCAGATAGAGCTCCCGGGGCTGGAGCCGCGCGGAGCCCTGGTTGCCGAAATCGATCTGGACGGCAAACGAACGCTGCGCATCATCGCAGCCCATCTCGGATTGCTGCGCCGGTCGCGCTCCGAACAGGCCCGTGTCGTGCTCGATATCATGAACAGCCCGGACGAAAAACCAACGCTGCTGCTCGGCGATTTGAACGAATGGCGACTCGGAAACCGTTCCGCGCTAAATACGCTGCACACGACTTTCGGTTCTGCGCTGCCGGCGGTCCCCACCTTTCCATCGCGTCTGCCGCTGCTGGCGCTCGACCGGATCATGGCAAATCGACACGGAATGATCTCAACCGTCGAAGCCCATGATACGCCGCTTTCGCGGGTCGCCTCCGATCATCTGCCTCTTACAGCTTTCGTTCGCCTGTGACGTAGCTGGCCAACGCTTCTGCCCCGTTGGTGGGTCGCGCGATTTTGTTTCCTGCTTTCTCGCAAGAGCGCATTTCGCCTCCCTCTGCACGTGAGGCATGGCGATGCGCTGGTTCGCCCTATCAAGGTGAGTGATTGACCCGGCGGCCTGCGCAGATATAGTTCGGCTGACAACATCCGCGTGCAAGGTTGTCCAAAAAGCGGAGATACAAGATCGCGGTGACAAGGCGTTTCGGGAGGAAACGATGCCAAATATTCGGAAGTCATTTTTGACGGTATTTGCCTGCAGCCTTGGCTGGGTACTTCCACTTGTGGTCGGCTCGCCCGCAGCTGCCCAGATCAAGCTGGTCGGCGCCAGTCAATTCAACGAAGATCACGCTTTCACCAAGACCATGCGCAAGTTCGAACAACTCGTTCAAGCTTGTTATACCGACGAGCCGGTCGAATTCGAGATGCACCTCAATTCGGAGCTCGGCCTGGAAAAGGATTATGTCGGCTTCATGAACCAAGGGATATCGGTCGACTACGCCGTGGCGTCACCCGCGCATATGTCGACCTTCTCCCAGATGGCTCCGCTCATGGACATGCCATTCCTGTTTCGCGACGAGGATCACTGGCGCAAGGTGCTGGAAGCCGATGCCCTGAAGCCGGTTGCCGACGACATTCTGCAGAAGGCCGACATCCGCCTTCTCGGCTATGCCGGAGGCGGCACACGGAACGTCTTCGCCAACAAGCCGGTCACCAACATGGCGGAACTGGCTGGCCTCCCGATCCGCATGCAGGGAGCGCCGATCTGGACGCGGGTCTTCGATGCGCTCGGCGCCGCGCCCTCGGTAATCGCCTATGACGAGGTGTACAACGCAATCCAGACCGGTGTGATCGCCGCCGGCGAGAACGAAGCCGCAGGCGTGGAGCAGATGAAGTTCTACGAAGTCGGCCCGCACTTGTCTCTGACCAAGCACGCCATCACCATCCGTCCGCTCCTTATCTCAAACAAAACCTACCAGAAGCTGCCGGAGAAACTGCAGAACTGCATCGATGAAGCCGGCGCCGAGGCTGGAAAATACGGCCGGGAGATCGAGAGCGGCGAGGACTCCGCGAAAGTCAAGACCATGGAGGAGAAAGGGTGGCTGCAGACGCACGAATTCACCGAGCGCGACAAGATGCTCGATGCCGCCACGCCCGTGCTGGAGGCCTATGCCGAGGAACTCGGCGCCGGCGACGTGCTGAAGGCGATTCAGGCGATCCAGTAGCGCGGCCGCTTCGCACTCTGCAGGGGCGGCCTCGGTTGGCCCTGCTTTCTCCCGCCGGGGATCCGGTCACACTCCGGAAAGCACGGCGGTGGCATCCATGACCAGGGTTCTCGACGTGATCCATGCCGCGCTCAAGATCGTGCTCGGCGTGTTGGTGGGCGGGTTGTTGGTGCCTGTTTCAATGCAGGTTCTGTCGCGGTTTACCGGGCTTATTCCCCGCTACATCTGGACGGAGGAAATCGCGCGCTTCTGCTTTGTCTGGATGATCATGGTGGGCGCGATCGTCGCGGTCCGCGACGGCTCGCATTTCGACCTCGACCTGCTGCCGACGAGCAATAATCGAAGAACCGAAGCAGCGAAGCGGATCCTCGTCAACCTGCTGATGCTGGTCGTTGCCCTGGTCTTTGTCTGGTACGGATGGAAGCTGATCGAGTTCGGCTGGTTCCAGACTTCCGAGATCGCCGCCCTGCCCATGAACTGGATCTATGTCACCTGGCCCCTCGCAGGGGTGCTGTTCACGGTGTTTATTCTTGAAAAACTCGTCCGCGATTTGAGCATCTTTATGGCGCGCGCACAGTGACCCCGCTCGTCGTCTCCTCGATCCTGTTCGGGCTCTTCCTACTATTCATCCTGTTGCGCGTCCCGGTTGCCTTTGCACTGGCGCTGGCCTGTCTACCGATCTTTTTCCTGGAGCCGCGGTTGACACCGATCCTGCTGCTCCAGGCAATGTTCAAATCCTACAACGCCTTCGTGCTGCTGGCGGTGCCATTCTTTCTGCTCGCTGCCAACCTGATGAACGCGGCAGGTATCACCGACAGGCTGATCCGCCTGTCACGCGCTCTCGTCGGCCACCTGCCGGGCGGGCTCGGGCATGTGAATGTAGTGGTATCCATGCTCTTCGCCGGAATTTCGGGGAGCTCTACGGCCGACGCCGCCGGCATCGGGTCGCTGATCATTCCGCAGATGAAAAAGGAGGGCTTCACCGCCTCCTTTTCGGTCGCGGTGACGGCCTGTTCTTCCGTCATGGGCGTGATCATTCCGCCATCGATCCTGATGATCGTCTGGGGCGGCCTCATGTCTGTATCGATCGGCGGCCTCTTCCTCGCCGGCGTCGTGCCCGGCATCCTGATTGGCCTTGCGCAACTGGTAACCGTTTACGTCTACGCGCGGCGGCGTGGCATGGGAATGCACGAGCGTGCCACCGCTCGCGAACTCGCCAAGGCCATCGCCAGCGCCTTCCTGGCGCTGCTCACGCCGGTCATCATTGTTGGTGGCATCGTAGGCGGCTTCTTCACGCCGACAGAGGCATCAGTCATTGCCGCCATCTATGCGCTGGTGCTCGGCCTGCTGGTCTACCGCACACTGGACCTGACGAAGATAGGGCGCATCTTCTACGATACCGGCCGCTTCGCCGCGATTGCGCTGTTCTGTATCGGGACGGCCAGTGCCTTCGGATTCATCCTCGCCTATTTTAAGGTGCCCGCCGCGCTCGTCGCCGTCGTCCAGGCAATGGATCTCGGCGTTACGGAGATGGGATTGGCAGTCGCCATTGCGTTCCTGGTCATCGGCTGCTTCATCGATGCCATTCCCGCGATTGTCATTCTTGGTACCGTGCTCTTGCCGGTCGCCCAGTCCGTCGGAATGCATCCCATCCATTTCGCCATCATCGGCATCGTCAGCCTCGCCTTCGGCCTCGTCACTCCGCCTTACGGCCTCTGCCTGCTCATCGCCTGCTCGATCGGGCAGATCTCGATCCGGCACGCGATACGCGATGTCGTCATTCTTCTCCTGCCCATGCTCGGGATTCTCATCCTTATCGTTTTCTTTCCGTCCATTTCTCTGTGGCTGCCCCGCCTGCTGATGCCGCAATTCGTGAACTGATAGCGGCACTCCGGGGACCGTCTGGAAGAAACATAACAACGCGGACGACGAGCATGTTTCTCGACATGGCGCAGGTTGGTTCACCCCACTTGCGGGGAAGCCCTTGCCGATTGCGAGAAGCACAATGTCCAACCGCTCGCAAAGCAGGTGGCCCTCGGCCGATATCCTCACGCACGCCATCTTTGTGAAGACGCCGGCCCGAGCCGTTTCGTCGACACGGAGGCCGCAGTGCGCTACCTGGCCTGGAAGTACACGCCCGAATGCTATCGCTCGTCCGGCGGCGGCCCGATCTCCCGTAAGTTCGAAAAGCAACGCGTGGAAGTCGAGGCGGCCATGCCGGGAAGGGGCATTTGGCGAAAGTCTCGTCGTTCATATTGCAGTGTTGAGCTCGGTTGCGAAATAGCCTGGGGCGATCGCGTTGACGATGATAACGTGACGGCCCCTTTCAGCGGCAGTGGCGCGTGTCTTAATCCTAGACGAATCCTTGCCGCAACGCATAAGTGGCAGCGCCATTGCCACTACGTGATCGCGCACTAATGTTGGCCGCGACAGGCGCAAAGCCTTCCGGCACCTCGACGCGGTCGTCGAACGCGAGGCAGTTCACCGGCAGCGCGCGCCGCCATTGATGCCCTGGAAGCTATAGCAGCCGCCGAATATCGAAAAAAGGCGCTTAGAAATGAGCTGGATCGGAACCGACGCATCGCCAAAGAACGCCCGGTTCCGATTTACAATGTCATTGTCTTACGTGATCGCGCACTAACGTAACCGACGGAATCGTGCAATTTTCAAGGGTGCGACTCCCATTCCTGCAGCGCAGGCGCTGCCAGCGCAGCCCCATTGGAACTCAATTCCCCTTCGATTGATACAGGAGCGAGACATGGTTTCGGAACGATTGGTTGCCAATGCCGGCTATGTTGCCGAATTTCTGGCCCTGATCGGCAGCGAGAAGCGGCTGCTAATGTTAATTCATCTGGCCGAAGGTGAGTTGTCCGTTGGTGATCTTGCAATGCGCGTTGGACTAAGCCAATCCGCCTTGTCTCAGCACCTGGCGAGACTGCTGCGGCTGGATATCGTAGCTCGTCGCCGCGAGAGGCAGAACGTCTACTATTCGTGTAAGTCCAAGCTTGCCCGCGAAATCCTGGATCTGTTGGCCGGCCTCGTGGCTACGGACAAATTGCCGTCGTCGCGACTTCAAAAATACGATGAGGGGGCACGCCGATTTGAGGCCGCATAAATCGTGTGCGCACCAGCAGCGACGTTGCCGAAGCGAATAGTATAACCTCGGCGATATCTCTAGTGAACGGGGCTATCCGGCGGCTTGTCCGAAACGGCTTATGGCAGTTATGTATTTAGTCTTCGCTAATGGGTGAGCGTCCGGTGCGTCGCGGCAGGAATTGATCGATGTTGCCGACATGGCCATGAAGATTTGGCCGGAAGAACGAGAGGGGTACGTGCCGGGAGAGCTTGCTTGGAACGCGAGCAAGTCTGAATGACGGCAACAAGGCACAAGGGCGTGGTCCGGTGACCCGGTACTTGACCCGCTCCGGCGCGGGCAGCGTCGCAGATTTGAGGCAAGCGGTCTCCAACTATAAGGTTGCCGACCAGTTCCTATGGACGGCACTGGCCGGAAAGCCCCATGGGAGAATAATGGATGTCGTGGAAACTCGATGAGACCGTGCAAACATCTGCGGGTACGGTCGCAGTGGGTCGAGTTGGTAGCGGCCCTGCACTCGTACTGGTCCACGGATGGCCGTGGTCTTCGTTCTCATGGCATCGGATCATTCCGGACCTTGCAATACGGTTTCGTGTCCACTGGTACGACATGCCTGGTTACGGGCAGTCTGATAAGAGCGCGGAGCATCGCACGTCGCTCGATGTGCAAGGACAGGTCTTCACTGAGATGCTTGCGCATTGGGGCCTCGAGCAGCCGATCGTCATTGCCCATGACATGGGCGGAGCGACGACTTTGCGAGCGCATCTGCTGCATGGCTGCGACTTCCATCGATACGTTCTGATGAATGTTGTTGCGATGCGCCCATGGGGATCGGAGTTCTTCGATCATGTCGGTCGCCATGTCGAAGCTTTTCTGGGTTTGCCGCCGCACATCCACAAGGCGGTCGTGGAGGCTTATATCAAAGGGGCGATCGTCAACGATTTCGATTCCGGTGATTTCGAGAAGCTTGTCGAGCCCTGGCTTTCCGAAGAGGGACGAGGAAGCTTCTATCGGCAATTCGCACAAGCCGACGAAACGTATACGGCAGAAATCGAACCGGTCTTCGGGAATGTCCGATGCCCGGTCAAAATCATCTGGGGCGAGGACGATCCGTGGATCCCGCTGGAACGGGGTAAAGCGCTTCATGCGCTAATACCGCGGGCATCGTTCGAAACACTGCCTGGCGTTGGCCACTTACCCCAACTCGAAGCTCCGGACCTGGTGCTGGGGCGGCAAAACGCACTTTCATAACGCGAAGCCGGGGCTGATGAAGAGATCGATCTGAACTGATGGGGTTGCTGAGTTGGGGTCAAGGCACCTTCGATCTCTGAGACCAGTTTGCCGGGTGCATGGTTGTCTTCGCGGTCGACATCGGTCGCCGCATGATGGAGCTTCGCGGACGAGCCTTAATGTGGACGGCGCACTTTGCTGGAGACAGCGGTGCAACCGCATCAGCGGAATGGCTCGGCTCACGTCCCGGCAAGGACCCCTCAAGCACTCAAATCCTGAACGCTGTTCGCAAGTTTCATGCTGTGGCGTTCCTGAGGCCATTTTGTCTGGCGCAATGACGCTGTCGCCCCAACGGTCTCGAACGACGAGGCGCTGCGGGTACGCCGATAAGAAGTGTTGTCAAAGGCCCTGTTGCAAAAACTGATGTTGGTGGTTGCCGAAGGGCTCTGCTGCCGTGGTATCACATTGAATAGATGCCGAATTGGCTGTTGATCAGGCGCACTTCGCCCATGACACCTTCCTCGTAGCGCCAAAGCGCGACCTGACACTTAGCCGGCGTCTCAATACCCCAGGACGCGGCCATCGACATTAGATGTATCCTGGCGGACAGTTGGGAAAGGGCGAAACGGACGCGAGTTTCACCTAGTCGCCGGTTTTCAACGTCCGCTGAAATCGACACATTTAGTGAAATTGAGATTGACATTTTTCAGTAGACCATCCATTTTCAGCAGATGCTGAAATCGGGCGACCCATTGAAAAACATTGAATATCAAGCTGCGGAAGCGCTGCGGACCGTCTTCAGCGACGTTCCGCCAGTTGCCATCGAAAGTATTGAGGTTGGATCAGGCTCTTTCGATCGCGAAATCGATATTCTTGCGCATGTCAGCGCCTTCGGGCGCGCACATATTCTCGTCTGTGAGGTGAAGTCGAGCGGACAGCCGCGCCACGTTCACTCGGGCCTGCTCCAGGTGCAAAGGGCAATAAGACACATAGGAAAGGGCGCAATTCCTGTGTTCATTGCGCCCTTTCTTTCTCCAGAAGCACAGGCTCTTTGCCAAGAAGAAAATGTGGGGTTCCTCGATTTCGAGGGAAATTGTCGGCTCGTTTTCGACGGCATATTTATTGAGCGTAAGGTTCCGACCCGACCTGCAATCGAACGCCGCGAATTGAAGTCGATCTTCAAACCGAAATCCGCGCAGGTTCTGAGAGTGATGTTGCGCGATCCACACCATGCCTGGCGCGTCACCGAGCTTGCGGACGCAGCCAGTGTCAGTCTCGGCCATGTCAGCAATGTCCGAACTGCGCTTGTGGATCGGGAGTGGGCGAAAATCGGCGATGATGGCATGTCGCTCATTCGACCGGCCGCGGTTCTGGACGCTTGGCGGAACTCTTATGAACCGCCAGCGGGTGATCGCCAAACCTTCTACACTACCCTGCACGGGAAAGCGTTCGACCAGGTCGTTCGCGATGCGCTTGGTGCGTCGAATCGAACGAACCGAGCGATCCTCGCATCGTTCTCGGCGGCACAATGGATTGCGCCGTATGCTCGGGTGGGCAGCCAGTTCTTCTACGCAGATAGTGGAGGTCTCGATTGTCTACGGCATGCCCTCAAGTTGTCGTCTGCCGTGAAGGGTGAAAACGTTGTGGTCACGATCTTGAAGGATGAAGGGCCACTGCTTGATACAATCGAGCCGGCGCCTGGCGTCGTTTGCACAAGTCCTGTTCAAACCTATCTTGATTTGGCGATATCCGGGGAGAGGGGACAGGAGGCTGCTGACTATCTGCGGCAGGAGAAATTACAATGGCTCCAGTAGTACCGCCCGATCCGCAATCGGCTGCCGACTACGACGACCGCACGACCGCAGCCGTGAAATCGGTTCTGAACCGCGCCGGGTTTTCCGGAGGCCGTTTCGTTTGAGTCACGCCGCCATGGCTGGCTCTTTGAGCATGGCGTAGTAGCGTTCCTCGGCTTCGGCCGGCGGGATGTTGCCGATGGGCTCCAGCAGCCGGCGATTGTTGAACCAGTCCACCCACTCCAACGTCGCGAA
>NZ_VLKT01000067.1 GCF_007830515.1 Mesorhizobium tianshanense | reverse complement strand
CTGCACGGCCAGCAGGAAGGCCGCTTCTTCCACGGCTACTACAACTGCTATTGCTACCTGCCGCTCTACGTCTTCTGCGGCCGGCATCTGCTGGCGGCAAAGCTCAGGCGTTCCAACATCGATGCCAGCAAGGGAGCGGTCGAGGAGGTTGCGCGGATCGTGAGGCAGATCCGCAGGTCGTGGCCCCGGGTCCGCATCATCCTGCGCGCCGATTCCGGCTTTGCCCGCGAGGCGCTGATGGCCTGGTGCGAGCAAAACCGCGTCGACTATGTCTTCGGGGTCGCCCGCAACGAGCGGCTGGAAACAAAGATCGCCCCGGCCTTGGCGGAAGCCTGCCAGTCTTGCAGGGCAAGCGGCCAGGCCGCCCGTGTCTTCCGCGACTTCCTGTGGTCGACTTTAGACAGCTGGTCCCGCCGCAGGCGGGTCGTGGCCAAGGCCGAGTGGACGACGCTGGGCGCCAATCCGCGCTTCATCGTGACGTCCCTCAAGCCAGAGCGTTGGGCGGCACGGGCGCTTTACGAGGATCTCTACTGCGCACGCGGCGACATGGAGAACCGCATCAAAGAGTGCCAGCTCGACCTCTACGCCGATCGCACGAGCGCCCACACCATGCGCGCCAATCAATTGCGGCTCTGGTTCGCCTCGTTTGCCTATGTCCTGATCTGCGCCTTGCGTCGCCTCGGTCTCGCCCACACCCGGCTTGCCGAGGCCACCTGCGGCACGATCAGGTTGAAGCTGCTGAAGATCGGTGCGCAGGTCCGCGTCTCGGTACGCCGCATCAAGGTGGCGATGGCTTCGGCGTGTCCCTATGCCGACGAATTCGCACTGGCACACGCCCGAATACGCGCCGCGGCCCGATGACGCCGCCGGACCCGAACCCCTTCCCGCCAACAACAAAGGATACATTGCACAAGCTCAAACCGCCGCACGCACGCGGCGCCGATTGCGCTCGTCTTCGGGATCGGGGCACGATGCCAGCGCCTGGCCAGGCCAAAACACCGCCTAACGCCAGATGCGGTGAGAAAAGCGGGCTAGCTGACCACCGCGATGAGCGCGAGGAACTTCGCCAGCCTCTCGGCGGTCTCGAGCCTCGCCTCCTCGGCACGGCAGCCGGACTTCATGACCTTGTGGAACACCTCCGCCTTCCAGCGCAGGGCGTACCAGCCGAGCTTCTCGACCGCCGCGGAGAGATCTTCGACCGGCAAGTTTGTCACCACCTTCCAGTCGATCGGCTCGCGACCGGGCGGCGGATTCTCTTCGAGGGCGTGGATGTAAGTCAGAACCTGCGGACTGTAGCGCTTCTGCTTGCCCACCGGCGGCAAGGTGTTGATGGCGGCGAACTTCACCTGCAGCCAGGTCGTCTCGTCCTGATCAACCGTAATGCGATGACGTCCCTCCCAAGGCGCCGCCGCAAGTTGGGCAAAGACGCGATGAGCAGGATCGTGTGGGGCAGCATCGGCGGGCCGCTCGGCCAGCCTGTTCGTCTGCACCCGCACGAGGAAGCTGGTACCAAGGTCCTGCGCGGTGCAATAGAGCTTGTAGATGTCGCTCTCCCGGTCACCCACATGCACGCAGCGCTCGGGCGCGCCAACGAGCGCGATGGACTGGCGCAGGTTCTCCAGCCAGCGGTAGCTCTCCTTCGTCTCGATCGGCACGCGCGTGGGATTGATGTGCCGCTTGAGCGCGAGCGTTCCCTTGAACTTCGTTCGTGTCCAGAACTTCGCCGCCGTCAGACCGAGGGGTGTGCCGGTGAGGGTGACGGCCAGGCTCGAATGCATCAGCACCCCGCACAAGGTCAGCATGTTGGGCTGCCCGGCCTTGTAACGCCCGGCGTTGATGGTTCTGGTGAGCCGATTTTGCCAGGCTGCGCGCGGCTGTAGATAAATTCGGTCGTGTCCTTTTTTCGGGCATCGGTCGATAGAGTCCGGCGCATCCTCTCAAGCCTCGCTACCGCTGCCCGCAGCCGCGCCAGTTGCGCCACCGTCGATCGGGTAAAGGTGCTCGCCTCCCTCTCGCTCGATCGACATTTGACCTATGTCGCGATGACCCGCCACCGCGAGGATCTGCAGCTTTACTACGGTCGCCGCTCCTTCGCCTTCAATGGCGGTGAGGTCAGTCAGTTTATACAGCCAGTGCTGCATTCGATTTCTCCGTGAACGTGTCGGCGATTTCGATAGTGCCCCGATGGCCGGTAAAGGCGGCGAGAACGGGATCTTTAGTTCCTCATGTGGTGCGACCGCTACGATCGGTTCGGGGCTGGCGATCCGTCATTCCCATCTTTTCAAAGCGGATCAGGCTTTCACACCGATCACTTCGTTCCGACCGTCGGCGAATTCGCCGTGCACAGCTCGTATGACCGCACCGGCTGCGAAGCAGTGAGGCCACGCTTCAGGCGGCGTTCGAGGAAATCGCCGGGCGCTTTCGCAAAGGCAAGGGACAGGCTACCGGAAAGAGAAACGCCGGTGACGGCAAGACCGCCGGCGAAACGACCGCGACGGTCGTGGCCTCCTCGATCTCGATCTCGCCGAGACCGGCTCTTAGCGCGATCCGGCCGATGCGTTCGGCCTCGCGCGTCTCGGCCTGCCTGAGCTGGTCCTGCAGGCGGGCGATTTCTTCCCATATCTTCGATGACGGCTTCTTCATTCCGGTCGCGTCTCCCTGAAGTCTAGCGGCGTTTGTTTCGCCGCAAGACTTCCTCAAAAGCACGTCCGAAGGAACGTGCAGATTTGCACGTCGGCAAAGCCGACACTTTGGAGGATCATCCCGGCCGTTCCGAAGGAGCGGTTCCAAGGCCGCAATTATAACGCGACGCCCTTGCTGGGGCCCGGTCCGGGCCTGTCGCTCCCGACGAATGAGGTTCGTGTTCGGGAGTTTTCGTCGCCGTGGCCATCGCCCACTTTTCCGTCAGCATCGTCAGCCGCCGCGACGGCCGCAGCGCGGTGCTGTCGGCGGCCTACCGGCACTGCGCGAAGATGGACTACGAGCGAGAGGCCCGCACGATCGACTATTCGCGCAAGTAGGGCCTGGTGCATGAAGAGTTCCTCTTGCCCGCCGATGCGCCGCAATGGGCGCGCAACCTGATAGCGGACCGGTCCGTCGCTGGTGCGGCGGAGGCCTTCTGGAACAAGGTCGAGGCCTTCGAGAAGGGTGTCGACGCGCAGCTCGCCAAGGATCTCACCGTCGCGTTGCCGCTGGAGCTTTCGGTCGAACAAAACATCGCGCTCGTCCGCGACTTCGTGGAAAAGCACGTCCTGTCCAAGGGGCATGGTTGCCGACTGGGTCTACCACGACAATTTGGGCAATCCGCATATCCACCTGATGACGACGCTGCGGCCGCTCACCGAAGACGGCTTCGGGCCGAAGAAGGTAGCTAGGCTGGGCGAGGACGGCGAGCTGCTCAGGACCAAGGCCGGCAAGATCGTCTACGAGTTATGGGCCGGCGACACCCAAGACTTCAACGCGTTTCGCGATGGCTGGTTCGAACGGCAGAACCATCATGTCGCGCTGGGCGGAATCGCGCTGCAGGTCGATGGCCGGTCCTACGAAAAGCAAGGCATCGAGCTCGTGCCGACCATCCATGTCGGTGTCGGCGCCAAGGCGATTCAGGGCAAGCGAAAACAGAAGGATGGAAGCCGTCGCTTGAGCGGCTCGATCTGCACGAGGAGCGGAAGGCTGAGAACCTGCGCCGCATTCAGGCCCGTCCGGAAATCGTGCTCGATCTCGTTACCCGCGAGAAAAGTGGTCTTCGATGAACGCGATGTGGCCAAGGTGCTGCACCGCTATGTCGATGAATGCCAGCGCGATACACGACGCGGGAGCTGATCCGGGTCGAAGCCGAGATGGCGCGGCGGTCGGTCTGACTCTCCGGTCGCGAGTCGCACGGTGTTTCCCAGACGGTGCTGGAAACGACCTTGCCCGGAATGCCCCTGTCGGAGGAGCAACGAACGGCCATCGAGCATGTGGCGGGTTCCGCCCGCATCGCTGCTGTCGTCGGCCGTGCCGGCGCCGGCAAGACTACGACGATGAACGCCGCCCGCGACGCATGGGAACTTGCCGGCTACCGGGTGGTCGGCGCAGCACTTGCCGGCAAGGCCGCCGAGGGCTGGAGAAGGAAGCGGGGATCGCCAGCCGGACGCTGGCGCCTTGGGCTTTGTGAATCGTGGTGGCATAGCCATGGTCGAGATTGTTGTAGGAGCGGCTCTCGACCGTCACCTGCCGGCGCTGATCGCCTTCCCCGACCATGACCGTGATAAGGTTCGGCGCCGCTTCGACGACGCGCCCGATCAGGCCGTTCTTGACGCCGAGCGCGCCCTCGTTTTTCAGGAACACGATCTGGTCGCCGGCGTTGAAATGTCGGATGCCATCGGCGGTCCTGAAGGAATGGCCTTCACCGACGATACCGCGCTCGACCAGCTTATCGCGCGCGAGCTCGTTGAGCATGCGCACGTCGCGGCGCAGATGCGCGAGGATCAGCGTGGTCTTCGCAACGACGTTTCTTTGTCGAGATAAGGCAAACCGCAATCACCGCCTTGGTGCCACGTTCCTGTCGGAACTTCGCGCAAATATAACAACGCTCGAACCGTCGGTACTGTTCGAGGCGCGTACACCGGTAGCGCACACGATCGAAGTATTCGAACAAGATGTTCTGCAGCGACGTGTGGCCGACCGGAGTTATCGACAGTGACGACATCCGATCCCTCCGCCTCGAGCTTACCGCCACGCTTCAGGCGCTGCCCAATGTCATCACCGGCTTCGCGACCACGGCTTCTCAGACGGTGGGCGATCAGTTCCGGTGACGCCACGACATTTACGATCTTCAACCGCGGAAATCTTCTCCGCGCGTCGGCCAGGATGGCACGCGACGCGTTCGCGATCACCATGTCTCCATTGGCCAGCCATTCATCGACAATGATCGGTAATCCGTAGAACAGTCCATGCGCTTGCCAATGCAGAGCAAGGCGGTTTTCCGCTACCAGCCGCTGGAACGCTTCCTCCGCTGCGAACGCGCTGTTTTCGCCGCCTCCGGCTGGCCGGGTGATAATCCGTCGCACGAACTTGAAGCGGTCGTCGCCGGCGAGTGCGTCTCTTGCGAGATTCAGCAGCGTGTCCTTTCCCGCGCCGCTCGGGCCGACCACCAGGACAAGTGTTCCTTCCGGACGCGGGCTATCGTTCATTAGCACCCTCCAATTCCATCTGGCGAAACTCGAAGCGAGAGGTGGCTACGAAATCGGCGTCCGGGCTTTCCTGCTCGCACAAGGTAATTGCATCGACGTGGAAGTCTTCCTCGAGCAGCGGCTCGAAATGGTCTTTCAGACGCTTCTCGACGCTCTCCCGATCTTCCGCCGACACGGGACCAGTCAAGGTCATGTGAAACTGGAAGCGGTCGAAAACGTAACGATAAACCCACTGAACCAGATTGGTCATTTCCGCTTCATCGAGGCTCGACTTGAGCCGCCGCTGCAGATCCTCTGCGGTCAATGGCGCACGGAAGCGATCGAACTCCACACCACCCGAGCGGCAAAGCCGCGCAGATACGGCGTGGTGTCGACAGGTGCGAGGGCGAGAACTTTCCTAGCGTGGTGACCCGCAATGGTGCGATGGGGCAGGGCGGCCGACGTTGGATGAATTGTTGAATGGCGGCTTCCAGCTCTTGCCGGTTCGTACCTGGCGCAAGGCGGAACGGCGCTTTCAAGGTCGCATGGAAACCGTATCGCCGAGGTTCGGCCGTCAATTGAACGTCGGCGCGCGGTCGCTCCGTGCGTGCTGGTCTGTCTGGATCAAAGGGGTCCCGGCCCAACCAAAGTGCCGCCGTCCGGCTCAGGGGATGCGTCGGTGCCGGAGCATAGTGGAGAGCGTAGCGCCGCCCACTGCTTTGGCTGCTCATGCCACCAGCGCTCCGACCAAGGCTCGTTCGTCGGTTTTGGACGGCGAAACGACGGCCGATTCCGCGGCTCGTCCAACCTCAAACAAGCGGTCGGCGACGGCGTTGCGCACCTCTTCGTCGTGGAAGATACCAACGACGGCCGTGCCGCGTGCCTTGGCCTCGCGGATCAGTTCAACAACGGTTTGTCGGTTGGCTGCATCGAGAGACGCGGTTGGTTCATCGAGAAGCAAGATCGGATAGTCGACGATAAAGCCGCGGGCAATGTTGACGCGCTGCTGTTCGCCGCCGGAAAAGGTGGCGGGCGCGAGCGACCAGAGCCGTTCCGGAATGCGGACCCGGGTGAGCAGGGTCTCGGCGAGTGCCTTGGCCTCCTCGGCCGGCATGCCGTTGGAGATAGCCGGTTCGGCAACGACGTCGAGGGCAGCGACGCGCGGGATCACCCGCAGGAACTGGCTGACATAGCCGATGGTGCTGCGGCGGATCTCAACGACCTCCCAGGGCTCGGCGGCGAGGAGATCGATGGTTTGGCCGCCGTGTTCCACCAAAATCTGCCCGGCGTCCGGCTTGTAGTTGGCATAGAGCGAACGCAACAGCGTCGACTTGCCGGCGCCAGACGGCCCGTGCAGGCAGACGCATTCGCCGGCCCTTACCGTCAGTTCGATGGTGTCGAAGACCGGCAGGATGATGCCGCCCTGGGTGTGGAGCGTGAAGGTCTTGGTGAGGCCTTTGGCATGCAGAGGAATGGTCATGATGATGTCCTTGCCGTCTCAAACCTGCAGGACAGAGGAGACGAGCAGTTGTGTATAGGGATGATGAGGATCGTCGAGGACCTGGTCGGTTAAGCCCTCCTCGATGACACGGCCGCGCTGCATGACCATGAGCCGATCGGCGAGCAGGCGCACGACCGCCAAATCGTGGGTGACGATAATGGCGGCTATGCCGAGTTCGCGCACGAGGCCGCGCAGCAGGTCGAGGAGGCGAGCCTGAACCGAGACGTCGAGCCCGCCGGTGGGCTCGTCCATAAAGACGAGCCGCGGACGCGTGACGAGATTGCGGGCGATTTGCAGGCGCTGCTGCATGCCGCCGGAGAAGGTGCGCGGCTTGTCGTCCGTGCGGGACAGATCGATCTCAACCTTTTTGAGCCAATCCTGAGCCTCGGAGCGGATATCTCCGTAGTGGCGAGCGCCGATCGCCATCGGCCGCTCGCCGATATTGCCGCCTGCTGATACGTCCAGCCGCAGGCCGTCGCGCGGGTTCTGGTGGACGATGCCCCAATCGGTGCGGGCAAGCCGTCTCCGTTCCGGCTCGGAGAGCGTCAGAATGTCGACCGGCCCGCGACCCTGCATGTCATAAGTGATCGAGCCGGTATCGGGCTGCAGACGTCCGGAGAGGCAAGCAAGCAGGGTCGATTTGCCAGAACCACTTTCGCCGACGATCCCGAGCACTTCTCCCGGCCTGATCGCGAAGGAAATGTCTCGGCAGCCGATCTGCGTACCATAGGATTTGGAAAGCCCCGAGACTTCGAGAAGCGGGGGCCTGGGAGCGGGTTTGCGAAGCGCGCTCGTCGTCATGCTTCTTCTCCTGAAACCTTGTCGACCGCTGCCTTCGCGGCAGCCGCTTCGGCCTGGCGGGTGTTACAAAAATCGGTGTCCGAGCAGACGAACATGCGGGAACCGCGGTCATCGGTGATCACCTCGTCGAGGTAACTGGTCGTCGAACCACAGAGCGCGCAGGAGCCTTTCCAGGTCTGAACCTCGAAGGGGTGGTCGTCGAAATCGAGGCTTCTGACGGATGTGTAGGGCGGCACTGCATAGATGCGCTTCTCCCGGCCGGCGCCGAACAGCTGGATCGCCGGGTTCATTTCCATCTTCGGATTGTCGAACTTCGGGATCGGCGAAGGCGACATCAGATGGCGGCCGTTTATGACGGCCGGATAGTCGTAGGTCTTGGCGATGCGGCCAAAGTGGGCGACGTCTTCGTATAGCGTCACCTGCATGGCGCCGTATTCGGCATAGGCATGCATCTTGCGGGTCTCGGTCTCGCGCGGTTCGATCTTCTTCAAGGGTTCGGGCTGCGGCACTTGATAAACGAGGACCTGACCTTCCTTCAGCGGCGTTTCCGGCACCCGGTGGCGGGTCTGAACGACTGTCGCCTCCGCGGTGCTTTCGGTTACCGCGACATCGCAGACAGTCTGGAAGAAGCGGCGGATGGAGACGGCGTTGGTCGTATCATCCGCACCTTGGTCGATCACCTTCAGGACGTCGTCGGGGCCGATGACGCTCGCCGTCACCTGAATCCCGCCAGTCCCCCAGCCATAGGCAAGCGGCATCTCTCGGCCGCCGAAAGGCACTTGGTAACCGGGGATCGAGAGCGCCTTGAGCAGCGAGCGCCGGATCATCCGCTTCGTCTGTTCGTCGAGATAGGCGAAGTTATAGCCGTCGTCTTTATGCACCAGTGCTGCTGTCGGGCTCATTCCGCGGCCTCCTTCGCCTGTTCTGAGCCAGTGGCCTTGCGACGACGTTCCTCGTGCTCAGCCCGCAATTGCCGCACAAGCTGCAGTTCAGCCTGGAAGTCGACGTAATGTGGCAGCTTAAAATGCGTCACGAAGCCGTTCCCTTCGACGTTGTCGGTGTGGGAGAGTACGAACTCCGCGTCCTGGGCGGGGTAGCGCACGTCCTCGCCGAGCTCCCGGGCGCGCATTGCCCGGTCAACCAATGACATCGCCATTGCCTTTCTTTCATTGTGACCGAAGGTCAGCCCGTAGCCGCGGGTGAACTGGGGTGGCTTATCGGCAGAACCACGAAACTGATTGATCATCTGGCATTCGGTGACGGTGACATCGGCAATCGTGATTGGAAAACCGAGTTCTTCCGGAACGATCTCGACCGCTACCTCGCCGAGCCTCAATTCGCCGACGAAGGGATGGGCGCCGCCATAACCGCGGGTCGTCGAATATGCGAGCCCGAGCACGAAGCCCTCGTCGCCGCGCGCCAGGTTCTGCAAACGTTGGTCGCGACGCGCCGGAAAAGTCGTGGGCTCTCGGGTGAGGTCGAAGACCTCGCCATCGTTCTCGTCGATTTCCTCTTCGATCAAACCCTCGCTATTGAGAAGGTCGATAACGCGAGGTACGGTCTCATCGAGAGGTTCGGCAGCAAGCTCCGCCTGCGGTCGTTCGAGACCTTCCGCGGCAAGCGCGAAATCGAGCAGGCGATGGGTATAGTCGTAGGTCGGACCCAGCACCTGACCGCCGGGGATGTCCTTAAAGGTTGCCGAGATCCGCCGGCGGATCGCCATCTTCGAGGTGTCGATCGGCTCCGACACGGCAACACGTGGCAGTGTCGTTCGATAGGCGCGAAGCAGAAAGATCGCCTCGATCGCATCGCCCTGTGCCTGCTTGAGCGCCAGCGCGGCAAGTTCACGATCGTAGACGGACCCTTCCGTCATCACCCGGTCGACGGCGAGCCCGAACTGCTCGCTGATCTGGGCGAGACTGAGTTCGGCAAGATCCGGATTGCCCCGACGGGTTTCGGAGATCAGCTTGTGGGTGTTGAGGATGGCCTGTTCACCACCCTTGACGGCGACATAAGCCATTTACGCCTCCACTTTGATGGTGCGCGGCAGGCCCATCAGGGCATTGCCGCAGGTGAAGATCACATCGACGCCACGCGGATAAAGCTCGCTGTTCAGATCCCAGTCGGACCAGAACCAGAAGGGTAGCCCATCGATGGCGATGGTGGCGCTCCCCTTGATGCCCGGACCGGTCCAGGTCGTAACCGGTCCGTCGGTGAAAGACTTGACCTGGATGACGAGGGTGGTCGAGCGGTCAGGATATTCGATTTCCCCTGGATGAAATTCCAAAAGGTGCGGCAGGTTGAGTGCATCGGTGCCAACGGCAAAACGGGCTGTGCTGGTGTCGTCGATCAGCGGCAGTCCGCAATGGAAGCGCAGCCAGGCGGACGCTTCGCCGGAGGCTGTCTGCCGGTCAAGCCAGGCCGGCGTCTCGAAATCCATCAGTGTCAGGCAGAGGGCTGCCGTCGCAGAGGAGAGCGGCCGCGGCGCGGCGAAGGTGCGGTCAAGCGGAATGGCCCGACCGGGGTAAGCGATTGCGACAAGGGCGGCGCGGAACACGGCCTGTGCGTCGAAGACAGGATCGGCAAAGCCGGGCTTCAGCGCAGCGCCATCTGAGGACATGGGAGTGGGGGACTGCAGTGTCAAGCCGGGTTCTCCCCGCGAACCATGGTGAAGAATTCGACCTTGGTGGACGCTGCCTTGCGGCTCTTCTCGATCCGGCGCGTCTGTTCTTTCTGGCGCAGCGGCTCGATCACCTTGGCCATAATCTCGTCGTGGCGATGCTCCTGCAGCAGCAGTGCATCGACAATCGCCGCAAGTTCTGCCTGCCGCTTGTCTCTGCTTTGCACATAGCCGTGGCCCACCGTGCCGTCTGCAAGCCGAACCGAGGCGCGCGCCACCGTCATCTCGCCGAGATTGAAGACCTGACCGGTACCGCCTGCGCGTCCCCGCACCATCACCAGACCCACATGGGGTCGGCGGAGCCATTCAAACGCCACCCCGTCTGCGGCATCGGCCGCCAACGCGTCCAACTCGCCCGCATGGCTGCGGGAAAGAATGCCGAACCAGTCCGCGCGTCGCGAGGTTGCCCTTTGCTCTGCGTCCGTTTCCGTTTTGAATGCCATCATCGTTGCCCTATCGGTGCTAAAGCGCCCCTTCACAGATATTGCCGTCCGGCTACCCAGACGTTGCGAATGACGGGTACGCCATCAACAAGGCGTACCCGTATGAGATCGGCACGCAGACCAGGCGCGATTCGGCCGCGATCCGTAAAGCCGAGTAAGTCAGCGGGGTTCTTCGTCACCATCGCGACCGCCTCCGGCAGGTCGAAACCTCTGGCAGCCAGAGCAAAAGCGGCGTGCAGCAAACTGCCCGGCACGTAGTCGGAGGTGAGCACGTCGAGCAATCCGAGATCAGCAAGCTCAAGGGCGCTGACATTGCCTGAATGCGAGCCGCCGAGGATGATATTCGGCGAGCCCATCACGATCTTCATGCCGCACTCTCGGGCGCGCCGTGCTGCTTCGACCGTCGTCGGAAACTCGCTGATCGTGATCCCGTCCGCATGTGATTCCTCGACATCAGCGAACGTGGTGTCGTCATGGCTGGCGATAGGGATATTTCGTTCGCTGCAAAGACTTCCGATCGTCGCTCGACCTGGTGGGACGTGAAGCCGTTGGTGTTCCAGGCGATCGGCGATGTAGAGTTCGAACTCGTCTTCTGACCAGACCCTCGCATTCTTTTTTCGGCGGAACTCGCGATAAAGCGTCAGATTGTGCCATTGACGCTGCCCCGGCGTGTGGTCCATCACGCTGACCAGTCTGAGGGCCAGATTATCGATATGCCGATCAACGATTGGTAGAAGGGCCGTATCGGAAAGCTCGCAGCGGAAGTGGAAATAGTGATCAGCCTTCAGTAGACCCCCCGCGCGCGTCTGGGTCAAACCGGCAATCGCCTCATTGAGCATGGCGGTGCGCATGCCGCCGCTGTCATAGTCGCCTAGTGCCAATGCATCCAGCACGGTCGTAATACCGCTGCCGAGGATCTGCCAGTCATGAGCCAATACCGCGGAGAGCGATGAAGGCCACTGCACCCCTGGGCGCGGCTGCATGTGATGCTCTACATTGTCCGTGTGCAGGTCAATCAGACCCGGCAAAAGGAAATCGCCTTGGCAATCGAGGACATCGACTTGGCCAGCCGTCGCACCTCCGATCGATGATACAAAGCCATCGCGAATTTCGAGGCTGCCTTCGATGATCCGATCTTCCTGGACGATCCTGACGTTCACAAGTTGCAGGCTCATTGGTTGTCAGTTCCTGTCTGCTGGGTCGGTTCGGCCCGATTTTCATGACCGCCTTCGGGAAGCAAAACGGTGACGCCGGCTTCTTCCAAGGCGGCAGCAATGTCTCCCGACGGAAGACTATCGGTGGCGACGAAATCCACTTGGCTGAGGGGCAGCGCCAAATGGGCATCTCGGCGGCCGAACTTGGCGCTGTCCATGACGAAGGACGTCTGGTGGGATCGGCTGGCTAGCGTCGTCACCAGGAGATTGTGGTACTTCGTCGGGCCGAGAATGCCGTGAACTGGGCTCACCGCGCTGGTACCCATGACCGTCAGATCGAACAGCCGGTCCTCAAGGCTCTTCAGAACCTCATGGCCGCCTACCGTGTGCGTTTGGGGATTAACAATTCCGCCGAGCAGGGTGACCGTGCAGCGGCCGGAGGCGGCGACGATCGTGGCAATATCGATCATGTTGGTCGTTATCGTCAGTCGCTTGTCGCTTCGCACGAGTTCCTGCGCAACGAGCAGCATGGTTGAACTGGCTCCAAGAAAGACGTTCATGTCGTTTTCGAAGAGGGCCATGGCCGCCTTGGCAGCGAGAATCTTGCCTTCGCGGTCGACCTCCAACCGCTCGGCGACCGGTCGTCGGGCGGTGAGGTCGAAGGTGCGCTTGGGCGCCGCGCCGCCGTGCACACGGCGCAAATGACCGGCTTCTTCCAGTGCGCGGATATCCCGGCGGATGGTTTCAGGGGACACGCCGAAGCTCGTGGCAAACTCTCCGACCGACACAACGTCGCCCTGGTTAATCAGAGTGAGAATGCTCTGCTGGCGGGCGGCGCCAAGATTCGCTCCGCCTTTCGCCGGTGATGTCTGACAGCTGCGAACGGCCATAGCTGTACCTCTCCGTTCTTGATGTTCCACGATGTGCGTCCTCCATACTCCCCACAATGTGACATTATGATGGCAAATGATAGTTTTTGACCGATAATGTGAGAATATGCCCGTGGCGTGCAATCGGTCGGCTGCGAAGGCGGAGGCTTAGTTTAGGCTATAGGAAGTCTATTGGTGGAGATTGAACTTTGGGGCTTAGAAGAGTTCGGGTCGACAGATGAGTGGAAACGCCACGACACTCCTCCGAGGATCTGGACGTCGTCACGCCTAGGAGTTCGCAAATTGACCTGATGGTGGGGATCACCGCTTGCCATTGCGTCTCGTGCCCAAGGCTGACGTAGTCGTCTAAGGCGCGGCGCGACGGTTCGTCTTCACCCGATCGCCAGGCTTCCTCGGAATCAGTGACGGCGCCACTACATCGCACCGATGGTCGAGGCGCGTGAGTTGGCGATGAACGCCATAGCCGCACGGGCCAGCCTCATAGCAAAACGCCAGTGCTTGTGAATATCCAAACCGACAAATCTGATATGGTCCATATGGCCCGTCTCCTATGCATGAGGCTCTGCGCCGGCCAGCCGGCTTAACCCTCCTACCGCGTATCGGATGACGGGCCACCCCAGGCCCAGCAATCATAGGGACTAGGTCTGGCGCAAACAAACGCCACGCCTATCAAGGGCGGCCGGCTCAGAATCATGTTGCAGGAGACCGCATCGTCTTCACTGCTCGATCCACCAGGATCGCGTCCTTCAGCGTTTACTTTGCCTATGCGATGGTCGGAGAAAGACTGGTTGGCGTCGACAGCCGCCTCAACCCCGTTCCGATGCTTGCCAAGAACTGGGAACCGGTCAACAACAAGATCGACGGTTGGGTTTTCAAACTGCGTCGGGGCGTTGAGTTCCACAATGGCAAGAGCCTAACCGCAAAGGATGTCGTCTTCACGTTGAACCGCCTTCGCGACCCGGCGTCGCAGTCGCCGTTGCGCGTCCTTCTTGAACACATCAGCGATATCACCGAGAACGATCCTCACACGCTGCGGTTCACGCTTTCGCGCCCCGATGCAGACTTCCCCCCGTTGCTGGCGCAAGACCGATTCTACATCTTCCCAGACAGAGGGCTTCTCGACCTTTGATAAGCCATTGGGCACCGGTCCTTTTGTAGCAGACGGACTTAATCCGGCGGGCGTCAACGTTTCCGGCGAGGCAGGCAGCGGTTGCGAGGGCAAGGCCGCCGGTGGATCCGGACGTGACAATCCCCCACTCGGCTCCGGTTAAGGCTGCGAGCCGCGATCCGGCTGCCTCGGCCAATTCATCGAGATCCACGAAGGCTTCCGCGGCGGCGTTCATCGCATTGACGACGTCGTCGGCCGGGTTGCTCGCGCCTAGTTCGTGCGCACGCCAGCGCAGTTGATCACCGGTTCGACGCCGAATGACCGGTAGATCCACCCGGGCGACTTGAGATCGGGCGGAATCAAGATCGACGCGTTGGAGGAGGGGCGATGCGGGCATCAAACCGTCCCCCGTTGAATAAGGATCGTCGACGCGGTGACTGCGAAGAGCGTGATTGCCAGGTACATGGCCGGTTCGGTGATGGCACGCGAACCGAGGCGACGTGGGCAACGCTCAAAAGAGCGAAGACGATGTTCACGGCCGGCAGGAACGTCCCTGAGGACATGAACGGCTCAACGAGGACCAAGGCCGCCATCAAGGGAATGTCGTAGGACAGCGGCACACCGAAAAACCGGCCATCGTGGGACTTTCCGAAGTTCGCGAAATAGCTCAGGCGAATGGCGCCGGCGAGCAATAGCGCCGTCGCAACGAAGAAGGAGACGAGAGATGCGCCATTCAGCTGCACGAGGATGATCGCGGGAAGGATGGCGCCATAGATGATGTCGCCGAACCCGTCGAGGCTCTTCCCCATCTTCGCCATGTCAGGCTCGCGGTTTCGGGTTCTCCTAGCGACTACCCCGTCCAGGTGATCCGCGAGGACGGCCCACAAAGCAGCGCCGACCGCCAGATCGATCTGCCCCGCCAATGCAAAATAGAGAGCAATCGAGGAGCACAGTAGCCCGACCATGGTGATGGCATTGGCGGGGTCAACGAGATAGCGAAGCATGTTCCACTCTCCCAGACTTGGTCGTCAGCAGGCGATATCCCGTGCCGTCATGAACATGGCTTCGGCGAAACGCAGGTCCGGCTCGTTGTCGATCTCGTACCATTTGAGGCCGTCGCACCGGGCGGCCGCGATCTGCAGCCCTTTCTGCCGCACGAGGTCCGACAGAAGCTCTTCGGTGTAGGATTTGACGGCCCCGGCGCTAATGATGTCATTGAGATGCGGAACGATCGTCCGGCGCAGATCTTCTCCGGAAAAGCGGATCAGGTTCATCGTTTTGAAGAGAGGCGGCGAACCATCATTGAGGTTCGCTGCCGTCTGATTCATCCGTACTTCGGCAATGTAACCGTTGTTCGTCAGGACGACGGCGGAGCCTTCCATCTCCGGGCTGAACGGCGCGACGGCCGCGACATTGTCCGCATCGCCCAGTGTGAGGTAGCGAAGGGCATCCGGTTCGAAAAACACGTCGCCTTCGAGCAGATAGGTGTCCCCGGCCAAAAGCGCATCGCGTGCCAGCCAGAGCGAATAGGCGCTGCCCGTCCGGTCGAAGACATCGGACTCGACGTAGTCGATGCCGAGATCGCCGAAGCGTCGGCCGCAGGAATATTGGATCGCGTCTTTGCGATAGCCGACGACGATCGTCACTTCCCGCACGCCGACTGCCTCGAGGTTCTGCAAGGCGTTGTGAAGGATCGGCGTGCCATTGACTTCGACCAGCGGCTTCGGCCGCAGATCCACGCGTCCAGTGTTTCCGACTTCTTGCTGCGAAGGATTCCGTTGAATCGCATCGCCAGGCGTCGCATTTCAGCGAATGCGTCAGATCTCTGCTTCAGGGCATCGACCTTTCTTGCTTGCCGATCTGTCAGCAGGCCTCGTGGCTTGATGCAAAGCGCCGCAGCCACGACCGGCGAAATCGCATGTCCGGTATCCGGATCTCGAACGGGTTCCAAGCTGGGCGCCGTGGGAGGAATATCATCAACGCGTTCTCTTTCGGCACACCGCCAGGCTCCCAGCAGGCGCTCCAGATTGGAGAAGCTGCCGGTGTAGCCGCGCTGCTTGACGTCATGAAACAGATGCCGTCCGCAGCGGTTCCCTTCCTTCCAGCATTCGGCAAGGAACGTTTCAAAGTACCATGGTGACGTGGGGTTCAATGCTGCTCGCCGCCTATCTGGCAGAGCCTTGAATTTGAGCCACTTCGCCACGCTGCGACGTTCATAGCCGGTCCGTCGGGCGATCTCGCTGTAAGTCAGACCCTTCTGGCGCAAGGCGTGGAGCATTTCGAATATCTCCTGGCGAGATTGCCTATGCGCGAGACGAGCGCGCCGGCGATGTGTCGCAGCGTCGATGATGGCGTCCTCGGACAGGATGGCTCTTCCTGAAGCACTGCCATGAAAGCTCATCTGTTCCTCGATTGCCGTACGAAGGTTTTGGACCAGATGAAACCGATCGGCTACCTGCCGGGCCTGCGGTGCGCCTTCACGGACGGCCTGCGCATACAGGCCGCAGCGGTCTCGGCTGACGACTTCGACGGAGGGATGGTTCCGCAGCCACCTGGCTGCATTATCGACGCTGCGGTCGTCCAGAATGTCGACAACCGAGCGACGCTCGAGATCGACCATGATGGTCCCGTATCGTGTCGCGCGTCGCCAGCTCCAGTCATCGATGCCAACCGCCCGGATCTCGGAGGCGCAGTGAGCAACCGCGGCATCACGCTTCAGTTGCCGCAGGATGGTGTCGTCGCTGACCGGCATGCCGAGCCGTTGCATGAGGCGCTCGCCAGGACGGCCGCCCGTGCTATGGCCGAGCAGGCCGACAATCTCCACGACCCTTGTCGTCCGGCGCGCATAAGGGGAAGCAACCGTCGGCAGTCGGTCGGTGAACGTTTGTCGTTCACATTTCTCATGTGCGCATCGCCAGCGGCTCAGCAGGAGCCTCACCGTCACAGCCTTACCCTGGACCGGAAGGTCCTGAAGGCTGCGGCTGGACCACCCATGCCGATTTCGGCTTCGCCGTCCGCAATCGGGGCAAATGCCGATCGCTGGTCCGGCAGCGGAAACAACCCAACTGTCATCATCAGTGAGCTCGACGCCCAGAACTTTGACCCCTGGGCCGGGCGACCATTTTGATTTCGTTCGCATGCCCGCCCATTAGCGATCTTGCCGCTAACAGCCGATGAACCACACAAAGTGAGGAAGAACCTAATTAACTGCCAAGCGACACGGTCACTTCTTGAGAAATCGCCGGATTTCCCGGGCGACAGAGAAATTTCGTGAACCTGAGCCCCGAGCGGTTCGACCCCCGACCGCCCCAGAGATTCGCCCCCCAATCTCCCTCTTGCGCTCGGCTCGGTCGAGGCGGATGATCCAGGCTCCATTGAGGGAGGGACTGATGGCCAAGAAACCGAAGAATGAAACCACGAGCAAGAAGGTGGCATCCGCGGCATCGAAGATACTGAGGTCGCAGACCGCATCGAAAGCGGCCAAGTCGGTGGCAGGCTCGGCACTGACGCAACGGGTCAAGAAGAAGTAGACACGCTCAGTATCGTTCGGCCAGCCGCCGCAGTGGCGAAATGTCCGTACGCGGCGAAGAACTTCAGTTGAACCGCCAGTCCAAGCCTCGACCCGGTCGGCTTGGCGTTCGCAAAGTCGATGTCGGCAAAAGAGAGGCTCCACTCCCCGGTCAAAGCCTCGACCGAAACACGCAAACCATACATCCACTCCCTATTCCAAGAGTGAATTCTCAGGCGACGACGCCATACCGGTCAATCCATTCAGGCAACGTTCCACAACTTGGCCAAAATCGCAGCTTCGGGCCGATTAGGCCTATGCGTCGGCCGGTAAAGCCGGCGAGGCGTTCGAAGCCTGGCTGGCGCGCAAGACCCGCCGACAGGAGCGCGAGCCGCCGAACAGGTCGCGCAGGCCGGTTACCGCATCGGGCCAGCGTTCCTGATCGTAGGCGGCCTCGTAAATCTGGCCGACAACGGCGGATACCGCTTCGATCGTCAGCCATGGGTGGCCTTCAGACCCTTCGGATGCTCACGTTTGCCGAAAGAGACTAACACACGCAAGCTCCCGCGCAAGTTGCATCGTCGCTCTACCAGGCGATGCTGCCGTCAATCCTGCCGTGTCGGTTAATTAGCGCAAATGAATGTGTGACCCGAGGGCAACAACCCATTCTTGCAAGGCAGTAGCCGCGCCACAAACCGACGAACAGTCGTCATATGACGACTGTTCGATCCATGGCTTGTCTGCAACCTCTGTCGCGTTGGCAATTCGATCTGGGGCACAGAACGTGATGGCAAGAATGATCGAGCAGATGGCCAGTATGGGCGCGACGCGCCTATCAGAGAACGCCGCAATATCGGATTCAAAGAATGCGGGGCGGCTCATGCTCTCATCGGGATGCGCGAAAATCATCGGGCATTGTAACCTGTGCGGCATCCCGGGCCTCGCGTTCGCTTTGGTCGACTTGATGGCACAGGAGCTTCTTAAGCCTGCAGTACTCTGCATACAAAAACTTAACTGCGTGCCCACGACTTCCGTAGCAGTCGAATAACAATCTGAAACGCGCTTTGCATTCTGGTTTATTCATACCGTCATCATTCGGGAATACGGTGGCGCATTCAATGAATGCTTGGGGGATCACATGGTAAAGCCAGTTCCACCTACCGTGCGGGGAATGATTACGCCGGGCTCAATGGCGATCGAAGTTTCCGGGTATATTCAAGGTGCCGTCGTTGTTCTCTTGCGGGATGGCAATGATGTCCTTGGAAAGGGCGCTCCGGATAACAATCGAGTAAAGCTCGAAAAATCGCTTTCTGAGGGACAAAGCGTGACAGCCCTCCAGGAGTTTGGTGGCGAGACGAGCGATCAATCCGATCCAGTTCCTGTCTTGGGCCTACCGGCAACGCTGCCGAGGCTGGAGCTCGAAACTTTTCCATCGACGCTTCTCAGCACCGCGATTTTCAGGAAGACGCTCTCCGGCGCAACAGTCTACGTTCGAAACGCCCAAGGGCAGGATGTGGCCAAGGGAATTGCCGACGCAAGCATGGTGTTTGCCGACTTCAATCTATCGACGCCGCTGCACACAGGCGAACAGCTATCGGCAGTCCAGGTCATAGGTGACTCGATCTCAGTGGAAGAGCTAACGCCTCCCCTAGTCAACACTGCTGACAAGACCATTGCCGATCCCGCTTTAAGTGAACCGTTAATGGCCTGCGCCATTAACCAGACGTTTTTGGCAGCGGCGCCGGCCGCCATCACGGACATCATCAATGTAAGTGCCGACGGCAGCAGGACGGAAAAATTCTTCTACGTGAATCCGTCACCTTCATTTGAGGGCATGCCGAGTCCTCCCCTTGCTCAAGGTACGCTCTATGTCACTCAAAAGCTCCCGCGTCTCGATCTTAAAAGCGGAGAGGTCAAGTACGAAGTTGTTCCAAGGACGAAGCCCAATACGCCCTCCATTCTGAACCGGTACTGCTACTTGGTAGAGAAATTTAAGGTATCCGGCCTCGAGCCGGGTGCTACAGTGTTTTTCGAAGTAGACTTTTTCGCGGGACCGCAAGGCCAGATCTTCGGGATTGGCGGTGCGCAATACATCGAACAGGATTTTAAAGTCCCGAGGGAATTGTTTGGGACCGGCAACGTAAAATCCTTCCGGGTCAAGCAGACCATTTGCGGAATAGAGTCCGATTGGTCCGCGCCCGTCGAAGATTCGCCCTCCGCGGATGCAAAGGATCCCCCGCCCAGGATCGTGGAGCAGGTTTATGATTGCGTGAATATTTTACGCGTCAAGGACACCAGGGTCGGTTACGAGGTTCAAGCCTATGATGCAGACACCGGAAGAACTTTGAGCGCCCCCGTCGTTGCCGGCTCCGACAGCACAGAGATCGCGCTTTGGGGCGAACTGGCGTCCACGAAAACAAAACGGGTTCGTGTTCACCACTATGGATGTACGGGGGACTACAACGTTTTTGCCGACGTTCATGACGTAACTGACCCTCTCCAGGCACCTACCATCGATAAAGTGCTTCGTCCCGGCCAGCGCTCCATCAAAGTCAGGGATTGTATCATAGGCGCTTGGATCGAATTGTTCGTGAAGGGCATATTTCGATGCCGAGCCAAGGCAACAGATTTTGAAATGACGCTCGCCTTGCCTGGCACTGAAAGTCTGCCGGCCGACGGCAAGGCGTTCGCACGTCAAAGGCTGTGCGCGCATTCCGCCGACTCCTTCGTTGCCAGCATTTACAAGGGTAAGCTCTACGGGAAATTTCTACCGGAAGAACCCAGGCCCGGTTACGGCGTCACGGTTCAAGCCATCGATGAGTTTGAGCAGCAGGTGACTGGCCTGCCGGTCCAACTGACACCAAACTATCAATCCGGCCTAGTCAGCGGCGGCTCTTTCCTGGTGCCGGGCTATGGGGACCTGCCCGACAAAGTTCTCGCCAAGATTCTCGGTGAGCCATCCTACAACGATGTCGAACTCACAATTCTGCTAGCTCCACCGGAACCACCACCGGCGCAGGCTTTGGGATTACATCTGATCAACAACGAATTCTACAACGCGCCGCTCAAGATCACCAAAGCGGCTTGGTCTGTGACGTTTGAATGGGGTGGCTCCGACACCAAACAAGGCATCGATGTCAATATTGAAGTACCGGCATTCCCGCAAGGAACGACGTTTGGGAGGATTTACGTTTCCCTGACGATCGATTGGACTGCGCAAGGCGTGTATGGCGGATACGTTATTAGGCCGACATCGGGTTCAAAGCTTGCGGTATCCAACCTCGAGGTTGGATGGCCTGATCCGAGTTACTCGGGGAATTTCTCTGTTCTACTGGATTGGATCGTTCATCAAACACCGACGGAGGGTACAGTCGAGCCGGTCATTGCCGTCGTGAAGGATGCGGAAAGCATCAACAATTGATCACGGCTCGACGCTTGTCCACCTTCGAGCGGAACCCCGACTTGAACCGCCCCGAGTTGATCCCGTAGCTCCGGCTCAGCTCCGCGGGCCGACTCAATTGCCGACAACAGCCCCGCGCGACGATCCTGACGGTTGCGCTTTCTGACGCCGAGATAGATCATCAGGCGCGCAATGTGATCGTGACGCGTCTCTTCCCGGCGGGCATAGGACGTGAACATCGTGGGATCGGCGCCGATCTGGTCGGCGACATATTTCAGCATCGCATAGGGCGGAACTTCGCCGGCCGCCAGCACTCCGACCTGGATGTCGCATCACGCAACGCTGAGGTCTTTTCTCGAAGGGCCTCTTTCCTCGCGTGAGCATCCCGAAGCCAGAAAATTGCCTCCACGCCCGTTCTGTCGACGTGAACATCGATGGGAGATAATGCAAAGACAGACAGAATGCGGCGCCCGCAATCACTGCGTCAAAATCGCCGCCATTGCCCTCACAACGGAGTCGCAGGCTGGCCATCGGCAACGCAGCGTGCCGTGATTTCTCGAACAAGGATGTCCTCGTCAGTGATAGGCAGCAGCCGAAATGATGTCGCGTCCTCTGGATTGTACTAATACGTCGCGCCCATGTAAGAGCGCTCATATGGTGCCACCACCCAGTCGCCGGCGTTGCCGACTGTGTCGATGAGGCCAAAACGGGCTGCGCTCGTTCAGGTAAGCGTCGACCGGCTTGAGGCTTGGAGACGGAGCGTCCTTTTCCGGAAGGCCCGGGATGTTGGCTCGGGTTTTGTCGAGTTGTTTTCCCCAAGGATCGACCCGGCCGTCGACGCCGCGCACGGCCAACTCCCACTCGATATCGGTCGGAAGTCGCATGGTCCGCGACGAGCAGAACAGTTCCGCTTCTTTCCGAGTCATGGGTGCTGGACAACTGTCGCAGGGCAGCTCGCCGAGCCCCACCGCGATCTCTCCGGGCCCGGCGAAGTTTGGCGAATCGCCGGCTTCGATCCTTCCGAAGATCGCACCGAGATCCTCGCTCAGCGTATTGAGTTGCTCGAGGCCAACCGCATCAACTGCCGCGCTACGTTGGCGGGCGGTGAATATGAATGACTCGTCCTGCGTAAGCTCGCCGCAGCCTGGGTACGACTGCACGGCAGGGTTGCAAATTGGCTGGTTTGTGATAGGGAATGTGATGCGAGAAGAGGCCTCTTGAAATGAAGCGCATGCAAGAAAAGGACATTCCCGCGTTCGTGCAGGAGGTGGTCGCAAGCGGCTGCGACATCTGCGCCGTCGGTCCGAGTTGTTACTGCTTTGGTGATACCGATGTTCCGCGCGACAAGCGTAGGGGATTGTACAAGAAGCTCGGCGAAATCGACGCGCGCTACGGCAGCCGCGATCACCTGCGTTACCAGATTGCGGCGCACCTGGCCTCGATTGGCCGCTACATCGACGCGCCTCCAATGGAAGAGGAAGATTGGATCGATAATGAGGCGCCCGAGTTGGCCGACGTCACGCCTTACGACGTGGCGCACCTCCCGATCTACGCCGTCCTGCTGATGGCGGAGGCCAAGGGCGCCGACTGGCGCATCGTGGCACGAGCCACCCTGAACATCGACCCAGAGCGCCAGCCGGAACGGGCACGTCGCGCCTGGGCGTCGCACCTGGCGCGGGCGCGGTGGCTGGCGACGAGCGATTTGTTGCAATAGCCGCCGCCATAGACACGGCAGAAGGTCGCATGACCAAGGCAGCTGTTGCCAAAGGCGAACATGGAACTTTTCGAGCGGCGGCGCGTCGAGACTACAAGCCATTTTTCAATGATGAGGGGCGTGTATAAGCTATTCGAGTACTGCATTGGGACGTCCAGGACGGCTCGGCAGCAACCGGACGTAACATTCGTTACGGTGCTCAACGCCATTCTCGGGGTGGCGTTGAGCAAAACGCGAGCGTCCAGACACCTCAGACCTTCGCCTTGCGATGGCCTATAATTCGCCCCAGCCTGACCGGCCGTCCCTCACTGCCAGCCGGTCAGGCTCGGCGGTCGGCTATTGGTCACCCCCAATAGTGTTGCCGGGCCGCTCGAACATCATGTCGATCCCGAATACCTGCCGCTGAATGATGGCTGAAATGCAAAAAGCCCCGCCGCTCCAGCTCTCCGAGATCGCTGGCGCCGGCAGCGCACACTTCCCGCAGGAAAGTTTGACCGCTAGCCGCGGCAGCAGCAGAAGGCGTCTTTTCGGCAAGTTTTCGAGAGATTGTCGGGGGCACGTCGCTACGCGACCGCGCTCTATTCGCTGCGCTCACCGAACCCGCAAGCGGTTTCTCCCATGCGGGTAACGATCGTATCGTGCAGGCGGGCAAGCCCGCTTTCAAACAAACGGCCCCCAACGACCGCTTCGGCGACGTGTAAGAAATTCCGCCTCGGCACGACTATCTGAAGATGACCATGGTACGTCCGAACAAGACAGGCCAGGCCGATCCCGTTGTGCCGGGAGACGTCGATCGACGCTACACGCTGGCGGTGGAGATGCTGGGCGGCGCGCTGGCGCGGCTTGCGGCAGGATATGAATCCGATCCCGCCGAGCGGCAGGATCTCGTGCAAGACATCCATCTTCAGGTCTGGCGCAGTCTGAGGTCTTTCGACGGACGCTGCTCGCTGCGGACCTGGGTCTACCGCGTAGCACACAACGTGGCCGCCGATCATGTCGGGCGAGCCCGACGCCGGAAAAGTATGATCAGCCTCGATCAGTCCTCGGCAGAGATTGCAGCGGACCCAGCGCCCTCTCCGGAGATGGAGGTCTCCGACAGGCTGGCGCTGGCGCAGATCCACGTAATGCTCCACCGCCTGCAGCCGGTCGACCGGCAGGTGATGATCCTCTACCTGGAAGACGAGAGTGCCGTCACCATCGCCGAGGTCTCCGGTCTTTCAGCAGGCGCCGTGGCGACCCGCATCAGCCGCATCAAACGCCTTCTGGCCGGCCAGCTCAACCTGGAGGCAACGCGATGAGCGACCGATCCCAACATTCATGGAAGGAACAGCCCGTGACAACCGCAGCCATCAGTCTCGACGAGATCAAGAAGCGACATGCCGCTCTGAGCCGGACCATATGGCGTCGCAACACCTTGGAATATGTCGCCGGAGGTGTAGCCGCAGCATTTCTGCTGGTCATGAGCGTGATTGCTTTCCTTGCCGCCCGTGCCGTGGCTCATTGGGTCATGGCGGCAGGATTTGCGACGCTGGCGCTCGGCATGGTTTTCGTCGGGCTGTATATCTTCAGGAAGAGCACGCGCACCGACGCCGATATTGCGGCAAGCGGGATCGACCATCTGAAGCGGCGGCTGGAGCACGAGCGCGACCTTCTTCGCTCCGCCTGGCTCTGGTATGTCGGGCCGATGGTGCCGGGGTTTGTCTTGAGCTATCTCGGATACTGGATGGCAAATCCCGAGCGTCCGATCTTTGTGCTTGTCGCAGGAGGTCTGACCTTTGCCTTCCTCGTTTTTGTCGTCATTCTGAACCGCCGAGCAGCTCGGCGGATCGAGACGGAAATACGCAGCCTGAGGAAATGACCACCCGTATGCAGAGGAGAATTGGCAGATGCTCCAGCCATGTGGCGAGCATCAACCCGTGTTCCTTGTGGGTGACTAGAATAGGATCGGTCATTACCGGTTCAGGCTCGCCTTTGGCGCAGCGCATCGACATCATCCTTGGGTTGTCTTACCTTTGACGGGTTAACCGAAAGGCTCTCAATATGCCTACAGGAATGGCGATAGGAATTGGAATCGGAGCGGCGGTGGGCGAGCTTGTGTTTGGCAATATCGCCGTTGGGATTGCTGTTGGCATAGCGATTGGGGCAGCAGTCGGCCATACAATCTCAAGATGAGCCAGCCAACGTGGCTTCGTCCAAGTACTTCCCGAACAAGCTGCGCAGCCAGTTCGTAAATCCGCCCCGGAGACTGTACCCTGAGTTCTCACAGAGGGCGGCGGCGAGGAACTCATCGCCGGCGGCGAAGGTGGACAATACGGGACGATCTTGCGCATCAGCAAGTTCCCTCAAAAATCTGCCCCTTCGGGCTGTGTGCTGGCCGAGAATGCTTCTCTGGGAGGGCTGACACTGTCGTACTTTAAAAGTCCGGTGAGACTGAGAAGCAGCCGATCGAGACTTCAAGCCATGGGTTTTCGAACGATGGTTTACGCGGCAATACAATTTCAAGATGCTCCACATCCCTGAGCGCCATGAAGGAGCCTTGGGCAACGGTATGGCCTCGGCGCGATGCACTCCACCCGGGCAGTGTGGCCGCGTCCCCGGCATCCGATGCGACACCGGTCGACGGCTTTGCCCGAACGACGTACTGCATTCGCATACAGCCACATGCGGATGATCCTTGTCGAGAACGCATAGTGATGCGCAACACGGTACGTCGCGCCAGTCCTTCGAGCGCAAATTGCGCGCACTCGGCCGGCACCGCGATCCTCAGCTTGATCCGATCTTCTCGCCATTGAGGCTTAAAGTCATCCGACGCGTGTGCACTCCAGCCGATGCCAGCCAGCGCGCCCCCTACGATAGCAATGCGCCCTATGAACGAAGAGAACCACCAACAAACCATGTTAAACATCCACAGATCTCCGACCAACATATGGACTCTACCCGCATCGTGGCTTCTGCGGGGTGGACGCTATATGATTTATTATTTTCACTGCGAAGAAATCGTGATGGGGGGTGGCTTCCGTTTAAATGAGAACAACGAGCCGCATAGTGCTGATGATTTCTGCTGGACTTATTGTGCTGCTCGCGTTGATCGCGCTGACGGCAGCGAGCTTTATCGTCAGGAATGTAAACTATGCAAGCTGGGACGCAGCCCGCGTCGCGCGAGCTGGATTCATCGAGAAACAGACCGAGATCAATGGCTCCATCCTTAACTATGCGAAGGGACCTGATAACGGGCCGCAACGGAGAAAGACAATGGCAACTATCGGCTACCTGACCCGCAACGAAGATGGCTCCTACAAGGGCGAACTCCTAACGCTGAGCCATTCGATCCCCCTCACGTTGGTTCCGATCGAGAAGACGAAGAAGGACGCCCCGAACTGGCGCACCATGTCCGGTCGCGCCGATTATGCGTAGCGCGGGATTATGCGGAGTCGCGAGCTGAGGCCCTGGTTTTTCTGGGTTTTGTCGTTGTGTCGCTCCGCATAATAACGGCCCCGCTGTCCGCGGCGCCCCACCGTGTTGGGAGGCGCCGCGGTGTGGGTCAGCGTGACCAGATCAGTGCATACTTGCCATCGTCGCCTTCGAAGAGGTTGGCGTAGATGGGTGCGCTGAAGGACGGATCGTCGAGCTTGACCGAGTGGTAGGTCCGATCCTCCTTTGAGGTCCGGCTCCAGGCGGCACCGATCTCGACACCAGAGACGATGACGCGCAGGTCGGGCGCCTTGTCGCTGGTGGAGGCGGGATCGCTGGGGACGAGGCGCGCCTTGGCGTCGATGGCGAGCGTCTTGATGGTGCCGGTGTAGGTGCCATCGTTGCTACGGGTGAACGAGCCGATCTGGGACATGGTGGAACTCCTGTGCTGTGTTCAAGCCCGCGACCATCGCGGCCTTGTGGCGATCGAGAGCCCCGGGGATGGCCGCACCGCACCTTCAGGCCGCAGCGCATGCGAAGGACGGCGTGCGGCGATCTTGTTGTTGGGCGAGGAGCGGCGCAGCCGCGGGGAAGAAGATCGCCGGCACGCTGTTGCGGGGAAGAGGCCGGGTCGCAGACCGCATCGCGGGGCAGATCCGCCCAGAACAAGGCCCGTCGGTCACCGGGCATCACAGCACCCGGCAGAACCACCCGGCAGCAGGCGGTCTCGCACGGCACGAGCCCGCCCGGTCCCTTCACGTCGTCACGTCGGCACCGTACGCACATCGGCCATCAGCGACGCGATCAATGCGTCGGGCGCCTTGAACCCGCCCCGTCGAAGCGCCGGCGGTAGCACCGCTTCGACGGCTTCGAGTTTCTCGGACGGATCCATTCGCAGGTACACCTCGGTGGTGCGGATATCGGCGTGGCCAAGCCAGAGCGCGACCTTGCGGATGTCGCGTGTGGCCCGCAGCATCAGGACTGCACAACTGTGTCGCAGAAGATGGGGCGAGAGCGGTCGGCCGATCAGCGTCGGGCATCGGACCGCAGCGGCCTTGGCGTGCTTTTCGAGGATGTACTCGAAGCCGGCGCGGGTCATCGCCATTCCTTGCGCGTTGACGAACAGCTCTGTCGCCGGTGGGCTTCCACGTACCGCAAGCCAAGCTCGCACGTCGCGGGCCGTTTCTTTCCAGAGCGGAAGGCTGCGTTCGCGCCGGCCCTTGCCGAACACCAGGATGCTCGGACTGGTTTGCAGCGTAACGTTCTCCTGGGAGAGGCCGACGAGTTCGGACACGCGCAGGCCACCGGCGAAGCATAGGTGCAACATCGCCCGATCTCGTAGCCCCAAGCGTGTCGTCGCGTCGGGCGCATCGAGCACGGCGCGGACCTCGTCCATAGTCAGATGGCGGATGAGCTTCTGATCGTGACGCTTGCCCGGAATCGCGTTGATCTGGGCGATCTGCTCCAGGGAGCCAGGATGCCGCAGCTCGACGTAGCGCATGAACGACTTGATCGATGCGAGCCGCAGATTGCGGGTCGCCGGACCGTTGCCACGGTCATGCTCGATGTGACGCAAGAACGCGACCACCATGTTCGCGTCAATCTGCTCGAGTTGGAGCAGAGAGGGGCGCGTGTGCAGGCGTTGGGCGGCGAAGGCGAACAACAGCCGGAAGCTGTGCGCATAAGTCTCGCAGGAGTGCGGACTGTAGCCGCGCTGCTGCGGCATGTACTCACGCATGAAGCTGGTGATGAGTGGGGCGATCGGCGTCATGCGACCTCCCCGGCGACCAAGGCCTCGGCAGCACCGGCGATGTCGGCCATGAGGTCCGGCGTGGCTTCCAGATACCAGTAGGTATGCCGGATGCTCGCGTGGCCGAGATAGGTGGAGAGCGCGACGAAGTCCCGCGCAACATCATCTCGGCCCATCGCGCACCGCTCCAGCACGCGCGTCGCGAAGGTGTGACGCAGATCATGGATACGCGGACGCCGCGATCGATCCTGACCGACGCCCGCCTTGCGCAGGATCACGCAGAAGTTGCCATGGACGGTTCGATGCCCCATCGGCTTGGCATCGACCGACAGGAACACATGGTCGTCCATCCCGGCAAACCGCCGTCGGACCTTAAGATAAGCCTGCAGCGCCTCGACCACGCTGGCGTGCATAGGCACGAGCCGGCTCTTGTTGAACTTGGTCTGCCGGATGTGCAGTACGCCGTCGGGCAGCAGATCGTCCAATCTCAGGTTCAGGGCTTCGGAGACCCGCAAACCCGTCGACGCGAGCAGCCCGATCAGCATCACATAGATGTGGCGCCTGAGCGGGCTGGGCTTCTGTTGCCGTAGATTGCCCGCCGCATCGAGCATGCGCGCCAGTTCCTCGGGAGTGTAGATATAGGGCGCAGGGCGTGTTGCAGAGCTGTGATTAGGATGATGGAGCGGCACCTCATGCGCGCAATCCTCGGCGTGCAGGAAGCGCGCGAAGAGCGCGATCTCGCCAAGCCGCCGCTGGTGATTGCGCGGGGTAGACGAGACGGCCGACGCCCAGGCGATTGCGGTCTCGCGGCGAACATGGGTCTCGCCGCGGTCGGCCGCATAGCGCGCGAACGCGGTTAGGTGTCGGGCCGTCTTTGCGAGCTTGAAGCCGAGCGATCGGCGCAACTCGATGTAGCGATAGGCATCGTCGGTCAGCATGGCGACCTCCCCGGCCAGGGCTGCGCGATAGCTGACAGAAGCGTGATATCGACCTTGGCGTAATGCGCCGTCATTGCCGGCGACCGGTGGCGTAGCACCGTGCCCACATTGGTCAGGCTGACGCCGTGGCGAAGCATCGCCGTGGCCGCCGAGTGGCGCAGGATGTGTGCGCCTTTATAGTGGCTCTCGACACACCCGCGTTTAAGCGCGCGCTTGACCAGGCATTTGACCGTGATGCGGTCGATCGGCCGCAGCGGCGCATATTCGGTGATGAACAGAGACGGCACAGCCAGCGGCGGCCGGCCGCGTTCGATATAGGCGAGCAGCGCGTCCCCTATCTCCTGGGTGAGCGGCAGCAGTTCCTCCCGTCGGCCTTTGCCGAACAGGCGGATGCTGCCCCGCCGCCAGTCGATATCGTCGAAGCTGAGCCGCGCCACCTCGCTCGCCCGAAGTCCGAGCCGGACCAGCAGCAGGATGATGGCTCGATCGCGCAGGCGCCGCTCTCCGTCGCACGCAGTGATGATCCGCGCGATATCGGCGTCAGGCAGGAAGCGCGGGATCGATGCCAACTGCCATCCCGCAACATTGGGCATCGCGTGGTCGAGCCCAGGCCGACATCGCCCTGTCGCGATCAGGAAGCGCAGGAAGGCGCGGATGCCGACCGAGATGCCCTTCATTCGCGCGACCGATACGGCTTTTGCACGTTCGGCCATGTAGGCCCGGATCGTCACGGCGTCGTAGGCGGCCGGCCGCTCCCCAAGCGCATCTACGAAGGGCAGGATTGTCCCGATATACGTGGCCAGCGTCGTTTCGGCCAGGCCACACTGCTCGCGAGCCCAGGCCATAAACTCGGCCACCAGTGGCGTCGCCGATTTGGCCGGCAGGCACGCCAACACGCCGCGATCCTCGAGATAGGCGATGAACAGCTTGGCGGTCTCGACTGCGTCCTTGTTGACGTCGCCTCGGAAGCGCGGGCACTGTCCCGCTCTGATCAAGGCGAACGATGCCCCATACGCCTCACGGACCGCGGCAGACGTGTAATTGTCCGCGCGCGCCCAGTGCGTCCAGCTCGCAAGCAGCCGCATCTTCTCGATGACGGTGCGTGGCGTATACCGTCGCTCACGAAGCCATTGCGCAAAGTCCGCGGCGTGTTCCGCAGCCATTCCCGCCTTCAAGCGGTCCTCAACCGCGTTCTTGCGAACATAAACACCTGTCGGCATGTCGCCTCCTTTTCCATGTGGAGGCGGGACTATGATCCGAGGCGGCTGTCATTCGGAACGTCAGCACTTGTGCCTGATGCCGTCGTGCGATGTGAGCCCGCCCTCTGCTGGCTGGTTCTGCCGGGTGCTGTGATGCCCGGTGACCGACGGGCCTTGTTCTGGGCGGATCTGCCCCGCGATGCGGTCTGCGACCCGGCCTCTTCCCCGCAACAGCGTGCCGGCGATCTTCTTCCCCGCGGCTGCGCCGCTCCTCGCCCAACAACAAGATCGCCGCACGCCGTCCTTCGCATGCGCTGCGGCCTGAAGGTGCGGTGCGGCCGTCCCCGGGGCTCTCGATCGCCACAAGGCCGCGATGGTCGCGGGCTTGAACACAGCACAGGAGTTCCACCATGTCCCAGATCGGCTCGTTCACCCGTAGCAACGATGGCACCTACACCGGCACCATCAAGACGCTCGCCATCGACGCCAAGGCGCGCCTCGTCCCCAGCGATCCCGCCTCCACCAGCGACAAGGCGCCCGACCTGCGCGTCATCGTCTCTGGTGTCGAGATCGGTGCCGCCTGGAGCCGGACCTCAAAGGAGGATCGGACCTACCACTCGGTCAAGCTCGACGATCCGTCCTTCAGCGCACCCATCTACGCCAACCTCTTCGAAGGCGACGATGGCAAGTATGCACTGATCTGGTCACGCTGACCCACACCGCGGCGCCTCCCAACACGGTGGGGCGCCGCGGACAGCGGGGC
>NZ_VLKT01000066.1 GCF_007830515.1 Mesorhizobium tianshanense | reverse complement strand
TGCTTGAAGGCAACACACACGGTACTGGTCTGCTGTACGTCCAAGCGGCCCAGCGTCTTGGTCTTCATCCAATTACCCTATCGGCTGATCCCGCTCAGTACGACTATCTTGCGGCGGAAGGCATTGAGGCAATCCGTGTCGATACAAAAAATCTCGATGCGCTGATCCGCGAATGTTCCCAGCTGCGTGCGACCTATGACCTTGCTGGCATTACGAGTGCTGGGGAGGTGGTCTATGCGACAGTTGGCAAGCTCTGCTTGCATTTCGATCTACCGGGACCGAACCCTGAATCGATTGAACGATGCTGCGACAAATTCACTCAACGTCAGCTCCTCGCGGAGGCTGGCGTTCCAATACCCGCTTATCGTTTGGCCGCGAATGCGACAGACGTGGAAAGCGCGGCGGCGGAGATCGGCTTCCCGGTGATTCTCAAGCCAGCCGTAGGCAACGGCAGCTACGGGGTCCGATTGTGCCGCGACGTCGACGAGTTGGCCGAACATACGACCTATCTGTTGGGCGGGAAGCACATATGGCGGTCCGCGCCGAGGATACTGATCGAAGAATTCGCCCAAGGCCCCTATTGTTGGCCTGCGGTAATGGGTAATGAAGTCATTGGGATTTGCGCCGCTGACTTCGGCCCCCCACCGCATTTCGTCATTCGTGAATGCACTTATCCGGCCCTGCTGAGGGATGACGAGCACAAGCGCATCGCCGATATTTCGCTGAGCTGTTTGCAAGCTCTCGGCCTTGGCTGGGGGCCAACGAATATTGAATTCCGGTGGACGAAGCGTGGCCCAGTCGTCATTGAAGTCAATCCGCGCCTTGGTGGCGTTCTTGCTCCTCAACTGGTTCAGTTGGCTTACGGTATCGATCTCGTCACCGAGCACATCAAGCTTGTCATTGGCGAGGAATGGAACCTGCGCAAAAGGCATTCGCACACTGCGGCTGCGCGGTTCCTGATTCCTGATCGCGATGGCATCCTTGATTGGATTGACGGCGACACTCAGGCGGCTGCTGTACCAGGTGTCGCCGAGGTCAAATTGAATGTTGAACCCAAGACGCCCATTGTCAGGAAGGGCGATTTCCGAGACTGGATTGGACATGTCATCGCTGCTTCACCCAGCCTTGCTGAAACCGAGGGCGCCCTTCAGCGCGCCGTCGACTTGATCGATTGGTCGATCACCCCTTTTCCAGCCGTTGAGAACAGAGACAATCTGTAGGTGCGCCACATAAGAGGTGATCGTCACCGAACATTGGTGCAAATTGAGGGCACGAGAGAGCAGCAGGTCGAAAATGACGCTTATCTCGATTCTGCATTCTATTGAAGACAGTGAGCGCATTGCGAACGATAGTTTTCTGGATGACCCGTTTATGCATATCACTGTTGGACGGAAAACGGACTGGGATATTAAGTCAATTCTTCGGAATAGGATGCACGGCTTAGATAGAAATCATGAAGCCAGCGGGGGTCGTGATATATGGAAACGTGATAATTTGATACTTGCTACGACATGGAAGATGAAGCTAATGTACAATGAATTTACAAGGACGAAATGTTAGTGAATGACTTCACTTCTACCGAAGCAATGGCAGCAGCAACGATCGGGATCAAATTGCTTTCGGCTCGCCGGCTAATCGTGAAAATTGGCTCAGCACTGATTGCAGATACGGAGACCGGAGAGATACGCGGTCCTTGGCTTGAAACGCTGATAGAGGATGTCGTCCGATTTTTCGCACGCGGGCAGCAGGTGATCATCGTCACCTCTGGTGCTGTCGCACTGGGATCATGTCACCTCAACCGGTTGGACAGATCTCTGCGAATTGAGGAGAGGCAAGCGGCCGCTGCGATTGGTCAGGTTCGACTCATGCTAGCTTATGAGCAGAGTTTGAAACGCCACGGGTTTGGCCTGGGGCAAGTGCTATTGACCGGCGAAGATATAGACAACCAGCATCGCCGCCTCAATGCGGCTTCAACCCTTCAACAACTTCTCAAAGTTGGCGCCGTACCCGTTATCAACGAGAACGACACGACCGCAACGGCCGAGATCTGTCTTGGCGACAATGATCGGCTGGCGGCACGGGTCGCGCAGATGGTAAACGCCGACGTCGTCGTTCTTCTTTCCAATGTAGATGGCCTTTTTACAGAAGATCCTCACGACAACCCTTTGGCTCGTCGGGTCACTGAGGTGCGATGCATTGACTCCGAGATTGAGGCCATGGCCGGTCATTCCCCTGCTCGCCACGGTTCGGGTGGCATGGTGACAAAGTTGATGGCAGCAAGAATCGCCATGGACGCGGGCTGCGAACTGGTCATTGCGAAAGGACACAAGCCTCACCCTCTCGCCGCCATCGAGAATGGTGGGCCATCAACGTGGTTTGTTAAGCCCACCAGAGGGAGTGTTCCCCGCGGCGACCGTGCCTACTGTTTGTCGCAGACCTAAGCGCCGTGGCTGGGTATTGACTTCATGAAGCTCTTCTCTGGCACGGCTGCTTTCTCGCCAAGTGCGGTCGAGGTTTGACTGAGTCATTGTGTTCGAGAAGGGTAGGCTTGTTGAGCTCAATTTGACCGCGAAAGTGTTCGTCAACCTACAGTACTCGCCGGCTCGTCGGCGCAGTTCCGGTCATCACCGCCCAGGAGGCGTAGTTACGCAACCGGCTCATGGAGAGAGCCAATGACAATGCCTGATTTCTCTTCGTTGAACGCCGAGGGAGGCCGTTGATGACCGATAAAACGATCCGCGTCGCGACGGATGTCGGCGGCACTTTCACCGATCTCGTTTGCTTCGAGACTGATCATTCGACGGGCGAGGCCCGCGTCATCACGGCGAAATCCGATACCACCCCGCCCAATTTCGAGAAGGGTGTGCTGAATGTCCTCGAAAAGGGTGGCGTTGACCCAAGTTCGGTCGACTTCCTTGCCCACGGCACCACCGTCGTTATCAACGCGCTAACGGAGCGAAAAGGTGCCAAGGTCGGGCTCATCACTACAGAGGGCTTCCGCGATACGCTCGAGATCGCGCGTGGCAACCGTCCCGACTTCTTCAACCTGCACTACCAGAAGCCGAAACCCTTCGTTCCGCGTTACCTGCGCCGCGAACTGCCGGGCCGCATATCCTACAAGGGCGAGGAGCTGAAGCCGCTCGACCTCTTCGGCCTTCCGGCAATCATCGAGGATTTCAAGACGGAATGCGTTGAAGCTATCGCAATCTGCTTTCTCCATTCCTATGCGGACACCAGCCATGAAAAGGCCGCACTCGCTGAGGTGCAGCGGCTCTGGCCAGGCGTCTCGGTCGTGTCCTCGCACCAGATTACACGCGAATGGCGCGAATATGAGCGTACCAACACGGCAGTGCTGTCGGCCCACGTGCAGCCGGTCTCCGAGCGCTACCTCTCGGGGCTGCTCGCGGGGTTGAGGGAGAAAGGTTTCAGAAAGAGCCCCTACATTATGCAATCCAACTGCGGCGTGGATTCACTTGAGTCGGTCTTGAAAATTCCGATCACAATGGTCGAATCGGGGCCTGCCTCTGGCGTCTTGGGCGCAGCCGAGCTCGGCAAGCTAATCGGAGAGGCGAACGTGCTCGCGCTCGACATCGGGGGGACGACGGCGAAGTGCTCGTTGATCGAGAACGGTGAGGTAAAGATCAAGACCGACTACTGGATCGAGCGCGATAGCACCTCAGCGGGCTATCCGATCATGGTGCCGGTGGTCGACCTGGTCGAGATCGGCAATGGCGGCGGTTCCATCGCCTGGGTCGATGATTTCGGCAAGCTGCATGTTGGCCCCCAATCAGCCGGCGCCGTACCAGGTCCCACGGCTTACGGACGGGGTGGCACGCAGGCGACCACAACCGACGCCAATCTCTGGCTCGGCCGCATCAACAAGGATTATTTCTGTGGCGGCGAAGTCGTCGCTGACATGGGCGCCGCGAAGGTGGCGATCGAAGCCGTGGGCCAGAAGCTCGGCGTGGACGCTGACGAGGCGGCGCGCGGCATCATCCGCATTGCCAACAACAATATGGTCAATGCCTTGAAGCTAGTCTCGGTCAACCGTGGCTATGACCCGCGCGACTTCACGGTCGTCGCCTTCGGGGGCGGCGGCGCCATGCACGCGGTGGCGCTTGCAGCCGAGCTCGGCGTGCGGAAGGTTGTCGTGCCGGCCGCCGCTGCCGTCTTCTCGGCCTGGGGCATGATGATGTCGGACCTGCGGCGCGACTATTTCGTGACGCGGCTCATCGATTTGAAGCCGGGCGCTGCAGCCGGTATCGAGCAGGCCTTCGCCGAAGCGGAGGAGCAAACCCGCAGACAGTTTGCAGCCGAAGGCATCGAGGCAGGCAGGATCCGGTTTCTGCGCTACGGCAAGTTCCGCTACCGGAACCAGGAACATACCACCGAGGTGCTGGTCGCCGCGGGCCAAATCATTGACGAGCAGCTCGCTGAGATCGAGGCATCCTTCCACGAGATTTATCAGCGTGAATACACCTATCGGCTCAGTGCGCCGGTCGAAATGGTCGGCATCCATCTGGTGGCCTCTGCCGAGGTCAGTAAGCCCACCATGCGGAATCGTGCTTCCACCGGAGCGACGGCGGAAGATGCACTCAAGGGCTACCGCAATGTCGATTACGCGCTTGAGGGCATTCACAAGGCGGCGATCTATGACGGCAGCAAGCTCGAGCCGGGCATGACCTTCAGTGGCCCGGCGATCGTGGAGGATTTGGGCAGCACCGTGCTCGTCCATCCGGGCAACCGGGTCCACGTCGACGGCTACGGCAACATCTACATCCATCTGGTGGGGTAGGGAGAGGACAATGGCGACAAGGACCGACGACCCGATCACGCTGGAAATCATCCAGAATTCGCTGCGGGCAACCGCCGACGAGATGTTCGCGGTCATGAAAAAAACTGCGATGAGCTCGATCATTTACGAGGTGCTCGACATGGGCACCGGCATCACCGATGCGGAAGGCGCGCTCGCCTCGTCGGGCGCAGGTATCCCGGCTTTCGTCGGGGTGCTGGACAAAGCCGTGAAGGTGATCGCGAAAAAGTTCGGCAGGCAGGGCGAGATCGAGCCAGGTGATGTGTTCGCAACTAACGATCCTTACTACGGCGGCGTCACGCATCTGAATGATATCGTGGTCGCGATGCCTGTCTTCGCGGGCGGACGCATCATCGCTTGGACGGCCAATATTGCCCACAACTCAGATGTCGGGGGCATAGCGCCGGGTTCGCTCACCGGCGAAGCAACCGAGATCTTCCAGGAGGGGCTGCGGCTCCCAGCTGTCCAGATAATTTCGAAGGGCGAACCCATCCACTCCGTGATGGAGATCATCAAAGTGAATTCGCGCATGCCTGACGTGCTGGAAGGCGATGTATGGGCAGCAATCGCCTCAGTGCGCATTGGGGCTAAGCGCCTGCAGGAGCTCGCCGAGAAGTACGGTGTCGAGACGTTCGAGAACGCCATGTCCTACTCCATGGATGTCGGCGAACAGGTCTCGCTCGCAGAGCTCGCGAGGCTGCCGAAGGGCGCATTCGAGCTTTCCGAAGAGCAGGATGACGGACGTATCTTCAACGTGAAGATTACGATCTCCGATGCCGAATTCGTGCTCGACCTGCGAGACAACCCAGACCAATCGACTAACCCGGTGAATAGCAGCCGCGACGGGGTTATGGTCTGCACGCAGATGCTATTCAAGTCGCTGGTCGATCCCAATTCGCCGGCAAACGAAGGCTCCTTCCGACCGATTCGGCTGCTGACACGCGAGGGCTCGGTCTTTCATGCCAGGGAGCCGGCGCCGCTCGGCTTTTATTACGAGGTCGAGCTGCGGATAAAGGATCTAATATGGCGCTGCCTAGCGCCGCATATGCCCGAGCGGCTGGCGGCTGGACATTTTGGCTCGCTCTGCGGGACCTTTATCGGCGGTATCCACCCCGACACGGGCCGTCAATACACTATCATCGAACCGCAACTGGGCGGTTGGGGTGCAGGCCACGGCCGCGATGGCAATACCGGCATCTTCTCGAGCTTCCACGGAGAAACCTACAACTGTCCGGCAGAAATCAACGAGGCACGCAATGGTCTCTACGTGGACCGAATGGAGCTCAATCTGGAGCCGGGCGGTGAGGGCAAATATGTCGGCGGCCGTGGGATCGTAATGGATTACCGCGTCCGTGCCGACAATGGCTTTCTCACCGTCGTCTATACGCGCTCGAAGTTCCCACCCTGGGCGCTAAATGGCGGCCGGGAGGGCTCGCCCAACTATGTCCGGTTCATCCGCAAGGACGGCACCAGCGAGCGCTTCGCCTTCGTCTCGGGACATGTTACGCACACCGACGACGTGATCCGCGTCGTGACCGGCAGCGGCGGCGGGTATGGGGATCCAAAGCAGCGTAACCGTGCAGCAGTCGAGGAGGATATCAAGAACGGTCTTATCACGCGCGAGCGCGCGCGGGGGGTGTATGGAATTGAGTAGGTGGCCTCATTGAGGCTAATTTTCTTCCCGGGCTCTGCTGCAAGATTGCGCGGGAACTCGAAGTGACGAGGAGCGGCGGCATTGCCGAATCGTCACGATGGCAATGTGATCGACCGCAATGCTGCTTAGCCGTCATCCCCTCAAGATCGCGCGGACTCAGAGTGTGGGCCGTATACCAAGGGTACGCCCAGCAAGATCACTGACCGTTCAAAGGAGGCCTTGAACATGGATAACACTAACATGCCTGTAGCTATAGACGCCCGCCCGTAACAACAGAGCCTGCTTACGGTGCAACGTACTGTTCCGGCGGCACCTTTCGTGCAGCGGCTTGAGGGGCGAGTTCCTAGCCTGGAAAATTCATGGTGGGTTGGCGGAAGTGGTGCAAGCCATTGAATTGACGTAGGATTTTGTTACTAAAGCCGATCCGAATCATTTCCCGGAGACCACATCCGCCATGAACGATCTTACGCTGCCGCTGAGCAGTTTGTCATCTGTCGGCGGCAAGTCCGTCGTCGCCCGTTTCGACGGCGGCATGCTGTCGTCCAACAGCGGCGTTCTCGCTCTGGCGGAGGTGGAAAAGCAGCTGCGTGTGGCTGAGCGTCTTGCGCGCTGCATCGATGATCCGCGCAGCCCGGACCAGATGGTCCACAGCCTGGCCGACATGATCGGCCAGCGCGTCCTGGGCCATCTTGAAGACCGGGTCGGAACGCAGCCGGTTGGCGTCGTTGCCGTCCTCGTAGCCGGCGGCAATCATCTTCATGCGGATGCCGTCGGGTCGGGATCTGGCCTCCCAATCGCGCGGGTGGTCGAGATGAAGACTCAGATCCGCTTGCCATCTGCCGACATCCTGCCCCGACCAGCGACCGCAACCCGCAACCCCCGCCTGCCATCACGACGGATCAACCCCGGCGCCGATGAAGCTCGTCAAAAGGACACCGCAACGCTAACCAAATGACCCTTCATGCCGCCGAAAGTCGATCGCTGTGCATCAAACGGGCTAGGTCGAAGCTGACGGCGAGCAGCCTTCGCGCGGCGAAGATCGTCGAATTGGTGGACGAGAACGAAATCCTCTTTATGCTCCGACAACCAGCGGCGGTAGTGCGCGGTGCAAGATTGCTGGGCCTGAGGGCGGCCCGTCTTCTGTGCATGAGGCTCTGCGCCGGCCAGCCGGCTTAACCCTCGTACCGTTGCATATCGGATGACGGGCCGCCCTCAGGCCCAGCAATCATAGGGACTAGGTGTTTGATCCCAACTCATCACGTCGAAGCCGACGTTTATCGCGGCATGAGAGACGCCGGCATCCTTCCACCGCGTCAGAAATTGAAGATCGAGATCCGTATGGGGCGCAAAGCCTGCATGCGAATCCCAAATGAATGCGTTTCGAAACACTGCTCGAAAATGGTTTGCTACTGACAAGATGACCTCCTGGTGACGATCGTCGCCCGCCGTGCTCAATCGACGAGCAGGACGACTATGGGTCTGGTGAACGTCAGTTCCGCTGCGTGAGCTACGCATTCTCTCCTATACTCATCTTTGAAATTCCCTCCGTTCGGCGCGAGCGCGGCGCTATCTCAAGGGAACCATGCTCCGGCAATCTCGACATTTACACAGGGCAGCGCGGTAGCTTCGCCGCCCGGCGCAAGCCGACATGGTCTGCGCAACAGCGGACGGCGCTAGTTACTGTCGTTCGGTGCAAATTTGTTCGTAGACCATTCGGGCAGCGACAAGGTCAGCAAGTGCGGACCCAACGGCCTTGAAATAGGTGATCTCGTCTGTACTGGTTCGCCCGTTCAGGTTGCCTTTGGCAAGATCCACAAGAGTTCCAAGAACATGCTCTTCGGCCACAACGCCGCTCTGAATGGGTTGAACAAGATCTCCCGCTTCATGAAGCGCTTCACGCGTGTCGACAAATGCTCTGGCCTTAGTCAACGCCGCGTCGTCCGCCTCTCTCATCTTGGGAGTGAAGCCGCCGATAAGATCGATGTGCGTGCCCTTGCGTACCCATGCGCCCTTGATTATGGGGCTAGTTGCAAGGGTTGCAGCACTAATGATGTCTGCGACGCCCACCGACTGCTCCAAATCAGTCACGACCTCCGAGTCAATTCCTTTGTCGTTCAGTGAGCGAACCAATTTTTTCGCGCCTTCATTGTTTATATCCCAGACTAAGACTTTCTCGATTGCCCTAACAGCGCGGTAGGCATCCGGTATCTGGCTGGCAACTCGTCCGGAGCCGATTACGAGAAGCGACTTTGCGTCATCGCGGGCAAGATAGCGAGCAGCGAGAGCGGACGTGGCAACGGTCCTCCGCGAGGTGATAACATTGCCGTCCATCAGCGCCAGCTGCTGCCCGGTCACCCCATCATAAAGGATGTAGGTTGATGTCAGCCCTGGCAACCCGCGGGTAGTGTTTCCTGGAACGACGGTTACAAGCTTAACGCCGAGGAACTGATCCTGATCTTCCGCCTTCGACCAAGCAGGCATAAGGAGAAGTGTTGCGTCTGGCTCGCCGCTTTTCTCCATGCGATGATGGTGCCGAACCGGTACCGTGCAGCCGGTTACAAAACCGCTCTGAAGCGCGTCGACAAGAGCACCATAGGGCAGGCTCGCGCCCGTTGCTTCAGTATCTATCAATCTCATCCTGGCGTCGCTCATTTGATTACTGCTCCTTTTCATATTGCTGGCGACAGCACTTTCCGCTTCGTTTGCTGGGTGCAAGAGAGCCTTTGCCTCGAGGCCTAAATTCGCTTGGTTATGCAAGCCAGGACGCGGCCGAAGATGGATTTTGAAGTGGCGTCTGCTCGCCCATAATCCTTTGAGTTAATAGCTCCCCACAGCCCAAAGCCATGGTCCAGCCGAGCTGTCCATGTCCCGCATTGATCCATAGATTGCTATATTTGCGCACCTTACCCAGGAATGGGGGGCCGGCTGGTGTGGTTGGCCGCAATCCGGACCAGAACTCCGGCGTCTTCAGCTCTACGGCGTCCCCGAATGAACGGAGCACGTAATCGCCTATCTGCGCTATTCGCTCTTCTGGAATGGAGCGGTCGTGCGCCGCGAATTCTGCGATCGCGGTCACCCGAAGTTGGCCACCATAGGCCGCAACCGCCAACAATTCGGTCTCGTCGACAAAAGGCAACGCGGGCACTTTGGCGGGGTCGGTGATCGTCCACGTTCCAGAATAGCCTTTGACCGGGTATATATTGGGTGCAAATCCAAGTGCACGGGTTAGCTCAGGAGTTTCGACGCCTGTCGCAAGAATGACTGCCCCGCACGGGATTTCTCCCTGATCAGTTCTGACGGCTTGGATGGTGTTAAATGAGGTGCGGAACCCCGTGACACGCGCGCCGAAACAAAAACGTGCCTTATTCGATTTGTTCAGGAAGGCAGCCGTGCGTTGGGTAAATAGCCTGCAGTCACCGACACAGTCCGCTGCGCTATAAAGTCCGCCAACTAACCGGCTGGACAGCCCCGATAACCCAGGTTCGCGGGCAATTAACTCGTCTCGTTCAAGGGCCGTGATGCTGTCGTCACCGTGATCCTTGATGGAAGCAACATAGGTGTTGAATTGGCTTTCGTTCTGGAAGACATACAGCCCGCCATTGCGTCGCACCTCATTCGGCAGGTCCATTTCGGTCTCGGCGGCGGCAATGAGGTCGCGGCTGTACCGGCTCAAACGTTGAAGCGCGTCGGTGTTCCTGTGATGTGCGTGTGGCGTGCAGTTTGCCAGAAACTCTATACCCCAGCGCCACAGCGCCGGATCCAAAATCCGTGATACTTTGACCGACGGATCCCGCCCAGCGATCACTTTGAACATGGCTCCGATCGCCTGCGGCCCTGCCCAAGCTTTCGCATGCCCCACAGCGATGATGCCTGCATTTGCGCGGCTACACATTTCAGCCGGGCCAGACATCGCGTCGATTACGAGCACTTGAACACCTCGCTTCGAAAGTGCGTAGGCCGTCATCATGCCTGCCACACCCGCTCCGATCACCGCGATGCTGCGCTTTCGAGCTGATTCACTCATTGTTCGCCTTTGAAAATTGACCAGGTCAATCCGCCTTTCCCGTTTCTGTACCGCGACCGCTTCTGAAGCGGAATTAAAATGCGTCGGGACGCAGCTTGCCCTCCCCCTTGCGCAGGAGGTGCTCAGCCCCAGAGTATTTCGTGTCTTAGTGCCCTGACCCGGCTTTACTGCTCGGGTGCACCGTCCTGAGCGAGGACTCCGTGAACCCTGGTGGCGATCCATAGAATCTGCGCATCTTCTTCACTAACAGAGACCAACGCGTGTCTCATGGTAGAATCATAGTAACTGCTGTCCCCCGGAAAGAGGCGAATCGGCGCATAGTGCTCTGTATGGAGCATTACCTCGCCAGATAGCACGTAGAAGAATTCTTCCCCCATGTGCCCCTGAATTTCAGAAAACTCCATAATTGAGCGCGCGCGCACACGCGTCAGCAGGGGGGTGAACTGCTTGGTGGAAAGGTCAGCGCTGAGCATTTCGTATTCGTAATGAGGCGACTTCTGCAGAATGCCCTCGCCCCTTCTGGTCACGACCCTACGTCCCGCCGCACCGGCCTTGTCCGTGGTGCTGCCGAAGAGTTCCGTGACGTCAACGTCAAGCCCGACGGCAAGGCGCAGGATCGTCTCATATGTTGGCGAAACCTGACCGTTTTCTATCTTCGATACTGCGGAAATCGATAGGCCCGCCCTTTGCGCCAGATCGTTCAACGTGAGTTTTAGCTGTTTGCGCAATCTTTGAACGGTTACGCCGATTGGAGGATAATTAGTCTGTTTTACATAATCTATTTGGGCCATGTTTTTCGCTTCCACCGCCTGCCCGGCTTTAAAAGATTGCAAACCCATAAGATACATAGGTTTTGGTGAGCTCGGAATCCCGCTTATGAAGCAATGAATGACGGATGCTCACGCATCGCCTCTCGTTTCGCAGTATCAACTTTGAGATCGGGAACGCCTGCACCTTGTGCGACGGTCAGAGTGGAGTTAAGCAGAAGCTGCGTGTATGGATGGCGTGGTTCTTCAAATATACGCTTCGACGTATTCATTTCGACGATTCGTCCAAGATACATAACCGCCACGCGTGTGGTCATGTGTTGTATCACCCCCATATTGTGGCTGATCATGATGTACATCAGATTGAATTCCTCACGCAGTTCCAAGAGCAGGTTGAGCACCTGGGCCTGAACCGACACATCAAGCGCGGAGGTAGGCTCGTCGCATATCAGCAGCTTGGGACGCGTGATCAGGGCCCGGGCAATGGCAACGCGCTGCCGCTGCCCGCCCGACATTTGGTTGGGATAGGCTTCGAAGAAGCGTAACGGCAGCCCCACAATGTCGAGGATCTTTCGCGCGCGTTCTTGCCGCTGCGCCGACGTGCCTTCGCCACGCAAATAGAGCGGATAGGCCACGATTTTGCCCACAGTCTGGCGCGGGTTCAAGGATGAATACGGATCCTGGAAAATGAAGCCGATGCGCTCTGCGATCTGCCGGCGTGTCATGCTGCCGGCCGGACGCCCGTCCAGCAGAACTTCGCCTTCCGTAGGGGTGAGCAAACCCAGCATTATTTTCGCGAGCGTACTCTTGCCTGAGCCGGACTCTCCGACAATACCGAGAATGTCACCTCTCTCAACACGGAGCGACACCTTGTCTACGGCAAGCATGGGCGCACTTTGGCCGAAGATACCTCTCCGCCCACGGTACTCGTGCGAGACGTTACTCAACTCGAGAACGGGTTTGTCGGTCATGCCACAACCTTTAGCCGGATTTTCCCCTCACCGACCTTTATGCAGCGGGCCTCGTGATTTCCGCCGATCTGCTGCAGTTGAATTGGTTTTCTGCAAGCGTCAGAGGCCAGAGGACACCGATCCAAGAAATGACAGCCCTCCATCCGGTTCAGAAGCGACGGTACGGTGCCGGGTATCGAAGGTAGCGGCTTCATCCGCGGATGCGAAGGATCGGGGACGGAACCGAGCAATGCACGGGTATATGGGTGGGACGGATTGGTGAACAGCTTCTCGGCGGGCGCCGTTTCGACGACCTGGCCCGCGTACATGACGATCACCCTGTCGGCGATGCGCGATACAAGTCCCAAGTCGTGGGTGATCATAATCATCCCCATCCCAAATGACTTTTGCAGATCAATGAGCAGTCGCAACAATTCAGCCTGAATGCTTACATCCAGCGCCGTGGTCGGTTCATCCGCCACAATCAGCTCGGGCTCGCACATGAGCGCCATGGCGATAACGACACGCTGGCGCATGCCGCCCGAAAGCTCGTGCGGGTAGTTGTTCAAGCGCTGCACCGCGTTGGTGATTCCGACCTGTTCGAGCAGATAGATCGCTCGCTCCTTGGCCTCCTTGCGAGATGCCTTGCGATGAGCACGATAGACGTCTAACAACTGGCGTCCGATCGTGTGCAGCGGGTTCAGCGCCGTCATCGGCTCCTGGAAGATCATTGAGAGACGGTTGCCCCGCAGAGCGCGGAGTTCGGCTTTCGACATCATTTGCATGTCGACGCCGTCGAAGGTCATCGCCCGCGCCGTCCGCGTCGCCACCTTGGGCAGAAGCCCGAGAAGCGACAATGCGGTGATCGACTTTCCACATCCCGATTCGCCAACGATGCAAAGGGTTTCACCCTTTGACACGCAGAAGCTGACATCCTGCACAGCGGCTAGAGTTCCGTTCGCCGTAGCGATGTCGATGTTGAGGTTTTCAACGTTGATCAACATTGGTCTTCCTCAATTCCGTCCGTGCGGCGACATGACATCTCGCAGACCGTCACCCAGAAGGTTCGTGCCAAGGACAAGAGCGAACAGAAAAACTCCCGGAATGGTAATGAGCCAAGGCTCAAAGAGGATCGAGGCTTTCCCTTCGGAAATCATCAGCCCCCACGAGGGAAGGGGCGCGGGCACGCCTAGGCCCAGGAACGAGAGCGCGGCTTCAAGGATCATCGCCTGCGCCATCTCAAGCGTAGCCACTACAATGAGATTGTTGAGGAGGTTCGGCAGGATCTCGTGACCGATAATCTGCAGCACGGACGCGCCCTGCAACTCCGCCGCAGTTACGAATTCGGAAGACCGCAACTGGATCGTCGTGGCCCTGATAACGAGCGCGAACCGGTCCCAAAGCAAAAATCCGAGCGTCAGCATGACCACCGTGAGTGAGGATCCCGCGAGCGCCACCACGGCCAGCGCGACCAGAATAACTGGCATCGCCAGACGCGCGGTGATGACAAACATCGCGACACTGTCGACCTTACCACCGAAATAGCCGGCGCAAACCCCGATAAAAGTTCCGATGATACCCGAGACAATCGCGGTCCCAACCCCAATGCTAAGCGAGATTTGGGCCCCATAGATGATGCGGGATAGATAGTCGCGGCCCAACTGATCCGTGCCGAGTGGGTGCTCCCAACCGCCGCCTGGGAGCCAAACCGGGGGCGTAAACCGGGCCGGAAGCGACTGCAGATAAGGGTCATAGGGCGCCAGCAACGGTGCGAATACCGCCATGACAATGACGGTGACGAAGATCAGCAGCCCGAGCATCAGGCTGCCGTGACGCAGCCAGCGAAACAAGCGGCTTTTCGTGGCATTCACCTTCGAGCTTTCTGCGGAAAATGCAGAGGCTTCGGTCATTTGCTGCGCATCCTTGGGTCTAGCATGGCGTTAAGCATATCGGCTAGCAGGGTTAGAACGACATAGAAAAGCGAGAAGCAGAGCACGAGAGCCTGGATGGTCGGCAGATCGCCACGGGCTATGCTTTCCCACGCGAGGGATCCGGCCCCGTGAATGGCGAACACGCTTTCAACGACAACAGAGCCTGCCAGCAGGAAACCGAACTGGGCCGAGGATAGGCTGATAATCGGGAGCGCCGCATTGCGCAGGGCGTAGTCAAACAGCACACGCGCTTCGGACAACCCCATGGCGCGGGCCGTGCGGATATAGTCCGCCTCCAGCGCCGATATCATGCCTGAACGGGTCAATCGCATGATCGCCGGCATGGCGAAATAGCCCAGCACAATCGTCGGCATTATAAAGCTTTGCCAGGAGGCGGTACCCGAGGCTGGCAGGATCGACAACTTAACGGAGAACAGGATTATCAGCAGCAAGGCAAACCAGAAGCTGGGCATGGCCTGCCCAATAACTGCAAAGAGCAGGGCCAGGCGATCAATGATGCTATTGGGCCAACGACCGGCTGCCACCCCCAAAGGCACAGCGATCACCAAAGCCAGGATCAGCGCAAATATCCCGAGCTGTGCTGTCATGGCGAAGCGTCCGAGAAGGAGCGTCGCGACGGGCTGGTCGAAGTAAAGACTTGTCCCGAGATCTCCACGAAGGACCCCGGACAACCAATGCAGATACTGAACGAGGATAGGCTGATCGAAACCATAGAGTTGCCGAATGCGCTCCGCATCGGCCGCAGTCGAAGCCTCGCCGGCTACGGCAGCGGCCGGATCGCCTGCGGCAAAGATTAGGGAATAGGAGATGAAGGATACGAAGAGCGCGAGAAGACACGCCATAAATATTCTGCGAACTGCGTAATTCAGCATGCTAATCTCCCTTGGGAGCAGGTGACCCAACGCCGTCCAGCCGCTCTACGCGGCTGGACGGCGGAAGATTACTTCCATTTCGCGTCGTAGAACGGAATGAACTCGTCGGGGTTGATGGTAAGTTCGAGATCCCCCGACATCGCGGTGTTCATACTCCACACCCATAGCGGGACCCAGTAAGCCTTGTCGGCGATCAACTTGAGCGCCTTCGAATAAAGGGCCTTCCGGCGATCCATATCTATGGTCTTGGAGGCTTCAATGACAGGCTCGGTGATTTCCGGATCGTTCACAACGTCATCACCAGTGCCTGCGAAATAGGCACCAACGCTCAACCCGACATCTCCGATCCCATAGGAGCCCCAATCACCATACTGAAGGTCTTGCTTGTGGTTGCGCCACTGATCGGTGGCCGTGGCATACTGAAGATTGTTGAGCTTCAGGTTGATTCCGACAGACGCAAGATTGGCCTTGACCGCTTCTGCCACCGCCACACCTTCTTCTGAAATGACCATGCTCAGATTGACCCCCTTTTCGAATCCGGCTTCCTTCAGCAATGCCTTCGCCTTTTCCGGACTATATTCGTAGGAGGTGACGTCCGTTTCGCAACCGAACTGCACTGGGTTGCATGCCGAATTGATGATCGGATAACTTTCTCCCTTAAACGCGTCGCGGATTTCCTTCCGATTGATCGCGTAGTTGATCGCTTGGCGAACACGTACGTCGACAAGCGGCGAGTTCGGAACATGCGGGTCCATGGCAATATAGTCGAAACGCATGATCGGCGAGCTCTCGACCTTTACACCGGGCCGACTTGCAAGGCGCGCAACATCATCTGTGGGAACCCGCCAGATCCAATCAATATTGCCATTCAGCAATTCGGCATATTGGGTGTTTAATTCAGGCAGAACACGGAAATTGATCTTGCCGATTTGGGGATTTTCCTTCTGGCCGCCCTTATAATAATCGTCGAATCGTTCGAGCTTGACGCTGACGCCCGGTGTTAGTTCCACAAGCTTATACGGTCCGGTTCCGATCGGCTTGACCGCCATTCCCTGCGAACCGACTTGTTCATAATAGGCTTTGGAGTAGATCGGCACATTTCCGGCAAGCATTTCCAGCGCCATCGGATAAGGTGCCTTCATGGTCAGCCGGACCGTGTCTTCATCCAGCTTCTCGGCTTTGTCGATCCAGTTTACGGCGATGGCGTAACGAGCGGGGAAATCAGGGCGAGAGACGAGATTGAGTGTGAAAACGACATCGTCGGCTGTTAGAGTGTCGCCATTGTGAAATTTGACACCTTTGCGAATCTTGAAATCAATCTGGGTATCGGAATTGAACTTGTAAGTCTCGGCCAACTCCGGCACGAACTGACCGCTCTTGAAATCTTTAGATACGAGGCCATCGTAAAGAATGCGGGCAATAGAGAGCGCTTCACGGCTCGTTGCCAGATAGTTGTCGAGCGTCTCGACCTCGTTGCCGAAGGCGACATTGAGTATGTCGTCTGCCTTGCCGGCGAAGGCTGGGTGGCTGAGCGCGGTAAAGGTAAGGAGCCCGATAGCGAGTTTGTATTTAATACCGTTGTTTTTCATGGCAGTTCCCCTGCTGTTAAGGTAATGCGCGGATTTTATACACCGCGCACCGTTTACGACTGGCAGTACGGTTTCGTTTTTATTCCCCCCAGATGGTTTCGTAGATCCGCAACAGGTTCTCGCCGTAGATCTTGCGAATGTCTTCGGTTGTAAATCCCCGCCGCAGCAGAGCCTCGGTTAGCGCCAGCATGGTTTTGGGCGTCTCGATGCCAGCTGGATAGTAATGCGGAGGCGGCGGATAGGCGTTGGAGCTCCAGCTGTTGTCAGCCAGAGCGTTCTCGTAAATCGTCATTGCCGCCTCATCCTCGGCATACGGAGACTGGCCGCTATAATAGTCAATTCCAAGCGTGATGTGCTGCGTACCGACAAGGTCGCACATATATGCAATGTGATCGATAAATTGATCAATCGTCGGGTGCTTGTCGCTAGAAACGAAGCCAGGGAAGCCCACGACACCGATCGTACCGCCCCTCTCAGCGACTGCCTTGATCAACTCGTCAGAAATGTTGCGTGGCGAAGGATAAACGGATTTGGCATTCGCGTGCGATATGATCACCGGCACCGAAGAATGTTCGATCGCGTCCATCGTCGTTCGAACGCCAGTGTGCGAGCAATCGACAATCATGCGCGCCCGGTTCATCCGCTCGATCACTTGTAGCCCAAACCGACTCAGGCCAGAATCCGTACGTTCTTCGCAGCCATCGCCGATCCGGTTCTTAACGTTATACGCCAGTTGCATGACGCCGACTCCCAACGCTTTAAAGGCGTCGATCAAATCGAGGTTGTCCTCGATCGGCTCAGGTCCTTGGAAGTGCAAGATAATGCCAGTCTTGCCCAACCTTTTGGCCTGACGAATGCCGGCGGCAGTACGGACCAATATCAGGTCGTCGCGTTCGCGCAGCAGCTTATGCCATGACCCGACTGTCCGCAGCGTCGCCCCAGCGCCGTACCACCATCCGACGGTGGGTGCGATCGCGGTCAGCCCGCCCGCCCTATAGTCAGAAATCGTGCTCGTATCGTCCAGCAATGGGCATACAGCATCGATGATGATTGCAGCTTCATGCAGTCGTTTCGCGATGGAATCCATCCAAGTTCCTCCCTCTGGTCGAAGCCGATTGTGCCGAACGCGGTCTCACCGGAAGCAGCGGCAATAGACAGTGCCTGGGCTCCTCCTGACACTGCCTGCGCAGGCATGTAATTTTCTCTTAAGAAATTTTTGTCATTTTAGCAACAAAAATGTCATATTGTCCGTAGCCTTGAGGCTCCGGCAAAAATCGCGCCGTTTTGCGAAATGCCGGGCCTGCTCGCGGCGAACTGCCGCTCCTGGGAGCTTGGTGACGGCCGGGAATCGGTTTCGTTTCAGATAGCGTGGGGGCGCCGTCGTCAACGAAGTGCGTGAAGGCCCATAAAAAGAGAGGGGTTGAACCTGAGCATGGCAGCCAATATCGATTTTCCACGCTGCACCGCCGACCCTTACGAGGAGGTCCACCCGTCCATGACAACTCGCCCGCGCATAGCCATCGCCGGTTTCCATCACGAGACCAATACGTTCGCACCGTTCGGTGCCTCCTATGAGGACTTCGTGCGGGCCGATGGGTACCCGGCAATGACCAAGGGCGCGGCCATCCTCGACGTCTTCCCTCCGCTTGGGCTTCCGATCAGCGGCTTCATCGGCGCGGCACGGGCGACCTATGATTTGGTGCCGTTGGTCTGGGCCGCTGCGGAGCCGTGCAATGTCGTCGCCGATGAGGCCTATGAGCGTATCGCCGAGGCGATCTGCCAAGGCATTGCAGGAGCAGGTGAGCTCGACGCGATTTATTTGGACCTGCATGGTGCGATGGTCGTCGAATCGTTCGAGGACGGCGAAGGTGAGCTCCTGCGGCGCGTCCGGACGCTTGTCGGCTTAGAACTACCGGTCATTATCAGCCTCGACATGCATGCCAATGTGACCGATGCAATGGTCGAACTCTCCGACGGCATGACGATCTACCGGACTTACCCGCACATCGATATGGTGGAGACTGGGCAACGCGCCTTCGACCTCCTGAAGCAGCGTATCGGACATAGGAAGCCCTTATTCAAGGCTATGCGCAAACCGCCCTTCCTAATCCCACTGGCTGCGCAATGCACGGACTTTGAGCCGTGCAAGAGCCTGTTCTCCGGCTTACCGAACGGTGTGGAAAGTTCTGTCTTCAGCGTCGACATTGCACTCGGCTTTCCGCCGTCCGACATCCGCGAATGTGGACCGGCCGTCATCGCCTATGGAGCCAACTACGCCGCCGTCACTGCCGCAGCGGATGCTCAATTTCAGCGATTTCTAGCCGCCGAAATCCACTTCGAGATGCCGATGCTTGGCGCAAGCGAAGCTGTAAGCCGTGCGATCAGCAGCGGACGCAAAGGCGAGCTTATCGTGCTTGCCGACGTGCAAGATAATCCTGGTGCTGGCGCCACTTCGGATACGATCGGATTACTTAAGGCGATGGTTGAGGGCGGTATGCGCGACAGCGCGCTCGGCCTGTTGTGGGATCCAGAGGCGGCAAAAGCGGCACACAACGCTGGCTTGGGTGCAGAAATCGACGTCCGCCTCGGCGGCCGCTATGGCTACGATGCAGGGCCTTTTTGTGTGAAGGTCCGCGTAGAGGCGCTTTCGGACGGGGTATTCACCTGCCGCGACCCATTTAATGGCGACGTGCCCGTCGACGTCGGTCCGATGGCGCGCCTACGCATCCTAGATGCCAATTCCGACGTACAGGTGGCCGTCGCCAGCACTCGCTTTCAGTGCCTCTACCAGGACCTGCTGAGAGCCGTTGCTATCGAGCCGAAGGAGCAGTCGGTTGTCGCCCTAAAGAGCACCATCCACTTCCGTTCTGACTTCGGGCCGATTGCCAAAGAGATCATTATGGTCGAATCGCCCGGTGCTAATATTTGCCGCAACGAAACGGTCACGTACAGGAACCTGCGTCCTGGCGTATGTCGAACTCCGAGCGGGCTTTCCGCTTCTTGAGAACCTGAAAAGCACAATGGGAGCCAACTGACAAACGATTTTCGCGGCACCCGCTGGCGATCGGGTCCGCCCTTGCCGACGCGACTGCCAACACACTTGTCCTTGCCAAGGCTAAAGCGTGTCGCGTTTTAAGGGATTCAGATTGAACGAATGCGCTGACGCGGCATTTGGTGCACCGGTTCGCGGATGACGCTTCTGTTTTGAAAGATTGCTGCTGTTGAAGCACAATCTCGAGAACAGGAGCAATGAGATGGCCGAGTTGAGCCCGCTTCGTCGGCGCATGATCGAGGACAGGCACAGCTCGCCACGCATTTGCTGGAGAACGGCACCGACACCCGCATCATCCAGGTGCTGCTCAAAACAACGACAAACTGCCCGCCAACAGCCTGAAGAAGGGCGGATTTACTATCCATTTCATCCGCGCTGCGGTGAGGCCGCGCTCATTTTGAGGCGCTATGCGTACCGCGGAACCGAGTTTGTGGTCATTCCGCAGCCTGACGGCTCCCTTGCCTGCATACCGGCGTGGATGATGCGCGAGGCGGCAACACACTTCAAGCTGTCGGCTGAGCCGTGGTTTTCCCTTAGGGCCTTGCAATCTCTGCGCGCCGAGATCGATGCGCTTCTAGGATTTCTCCAGTCCGACTCAACGACGGAGAAAGGCCAGAATGAAGCGCCAATTCGAAAGTCCCCAACCAAGCCTGTTCGAAGTGGGCGAGCCAAGCGTTTTGCTGACACCCGCCCAGGAGACCGAGTTGGCGTTGCTGGTGGAGACCCTGCTGCGCGAGATCGCGATGGCACTAGCAAACGGGAGATCGTAAATGACCAAGATCACGGCTGAGCATCTTGCGCGCAGCGCCTTCGTCTATATCCGTCAGTAGACGGCCGATCAGCTTATGCACAATCAGGAGAGCCGGCGCCGGCAATACGGGCTCGCCGATCGCGCTCGGCAGTTTGGCTGGCCACGATCGAAGTCATCGACGATGATCTCGGCCGCTCGGGGGGCGGCGTCCATCGACCAGGTTTCGAGCGGCTCCTGGGGGCTATCTGTGAAGGGCATGCGGGAGCCGTGTTCGCGATCGAGGCCTCTCGGTTGGCGCGCAACGGCCGCGACTGGCATACGCTGATCGAGTTCTGTGGATTGGTCGGGACCGTCATCGTCGACGAGGACGGAATCTACGATCCTCGGCATCCCAATGATCGGCTATTGCTTGGCATGAAAGGCACGATGAGCGAGCTCGAGTTGTCACTGTTCCGTCAGCGCTCGCAGGAGGCACTGAAGCAGAAAGCCCGCCGCCCGGTCGGGGAATCTTCGATGGAACTGAGTGGCCGACTACGTCGATGCCCGTACTAAGATAGAAGCAGCCCCAGGCGTACACACGGAAATGCGGTATCCAACCCGCGTATAAGAGTTTGCAAACCGTCGTCTTGAGGTCCTGTCTCCTAATTGCGCATCAGCTACACTATGCAGGACCAGCCATTATTGGCGGGATGAACAGTCGTGGCCATGCCACTTGCATTTGAACATAAGAGTTCCAATGAGACGAAAATGGCACCAAGATTGGTTCGGATAGCCGTCGGTTCTTCGCGGTAGGATCGAGTGACATTGGTCGCCTCCAGGTTGAACGGATATGCATCCTCAGTCTGCCTGCTGAGGTGGTCGCTATCCACGCCCCATGGGATCTTGCAATGAGGTCCGAAGACCAGCGGGTGTGCTCCGTTGAGCGTGCGGACCTCACAGAAGGCTTGTATGGGGATTTGTTTGTCAAGCCATTTGGGCTGCCTTCCGTTTCAACCAGCCCGCCTGATTTGAGAGGATCCGAGGGGAGCCCGCCGTCGCACGCAACACATGCGCCGCGACCTTGTATTCGGTGGGATCCGTGCTGGATCCCGACCATGAAGCATCCATTCGCTTCGGCGGCAAGGCTCCGAGGCGGCGGGCCCATTCTCCAGAAGGCATCGTAGCCAGGTTTCTGTTCGGGTCACCACCACCTCGGATCATCGACGGCCAGTCAGGAAAGCCGACCGGACGCTGTACTGCTTGTTTGGGTTCCTCCCAGACCTGCTCAGGCCGGCTGCCGCAGCGCGACGCCGGCCGGGATGTCGCCGATCGTGACCATGCGCCACAACGCGATGAGCAGCTTGCGGGCGAGCGCTACGATCATTTTCGTCTTGCGCGAACCGCTCGGGCCATCTGTTCGCGCGCGGAACCATTGGGCGAGCGCGCTGTCGTTCTGGAACCGCAGGAAGCGCCAGGCGAGCTGGATCAGCCCGCGGCGCACTCGGGCGTTACCGGCCTTCGCCAAGCCTTTCTCCCACCGTTTGGAACCGCTCTCGTCAGGCGCGCCAGTGAGCCCCGCATAGCGGGCAACCGCCCGGCGATCCCGCAGGTTGCGGGATAGCACCTCCTGCACCAGCATGTCGGCGGTCTCGACGCCGATGCCGATGACACTGGCAATCAGACGCACCATCGCATGTGGCCCCGTCACCGGCGCCTGTTCCAGACGCGCGAGGCGTGCCTCCTCGATCGCCTTGATCTTCTCGCGGATCATGGCGAGCCGGGTCATATCGCGCCGGAGCTCGTCAACCGTGTTCGGTGGCAGCGGCACACCATCCGGTGTCCGCAGCGCGTCAAGGCATTCCACCACTCTGCGCAGTTTGGGGTTGAAGCTGCGGATCCCGAGCCACGCCAGGATCGCCTTGACGCGGTTGATGATCCGCGTGCGCTCGCCCACCAGACTTTCTCGCTCACGGCTTGGACGTCTGTCATCTTCTTCCTCGAGCGCGGGGATCGCAACCATCCCGCAATGCCCGCGCTCGCCGCGCAGCCAGCCCAGGAACACGCGCATGAGCATCGCCGTGTCCAACCGGCCGGTCTTCGCACGGATGCTCACGCGACACCGCAACGCTGGTCGAATGGATGACGTGCACCTCGATGTCGCGCGCCCGCAGCCACCGCGCCAGCCAGAACCCGTCGCGTCTCGCCTCAAAGGCCAGCGCGATCCGCTCGATCGTCCTGCCGGCCTTGACGGCTTCCTCGCGCCAACGTTCCATCAGGCTCAGCAGCGCGGCTGGATCCGGTTCCAGCTTCAGAGGCTGGCGTTCGAGACCGGGAACCTGTCCCGCCACCAGCCAGCCCGATTCACTCATTTCGACAACGACCGTCACGCTGCTATTCTGCTCAAACGAGACCAGCGAACGGCTCAAATCGTTAACCTGGGTCATGGGGCACCTCTGTCGCTTCTATCGAACGACGATGGTGCCATACCGCCAGCGCTCGCCCCGTAGCTTCTCCGGCTTCCCCCATTGAGGCTGCGGCGTGATTCTTTGCGGGTTGAAGTGAGAACCGCGCTGGGCAAGCCGCTACCGATGGCGTTGCGTGAGCGTGTTGTCTGCGTATTTCGACGAGGGGCACGGACACCGTAATCAAACGCACCGGCTGGTCGCCGAAAGGCGAGCGTTACAAGACGCATGCTCCTTTCGGCAAATGCACACGCAGACCTTCATCGCGGGCCTGCGCTGCCACGGCATGATTGCGCCATGATCGTCGACGCGCCGATGAACGCACGAGACGCAACTGAGCCCCCGAACTCCAGCCAGGCGACGTCGTCATCCTCGACAATGTTGGCTTCCACAAGGGCGAGCGGGCCGCCGAACTGGTGCCCCGGCGCGGCGCATGGCTGCTGTTCCTGCCGCCATGCTCCCCCGATCTCGCCCCGATCGAGATGGCCTTCTTAAAACTCAAGGCGCTGCTGCGCAAGAAGGCAGCCAGAACCTCGAGGCGCTCTGCCATGTGCTGGGCCGCATCTGCGACCTCTTCGACCCACTCAGTGCCGAAACTTCTTCAAAACTGCTGGATATGAGGCACGATTAGTCGCGACACCCTTTTAAACCAGTAAACCTCGCTCACCACAATCTCCTGCAGACAGCGCAGGCTGAGATTGTAGGCCAGCGTCAAGCCACCAAGTTTGGCAGTTTCTGAAAACACCAAGACTCTATATTTCCAAGTCCTGTCATTGACGACGGCGGCCGGGCGCCATCGCCATACGAAGATGATACTTGCAGCGCTCTAGTGGCCTGCTGGCTGTTTTGAGCCTCGTCACGGCCGAAGTGACCTGGATTCGTAAAAACCACGTGATGGATGAGGGAGACTGTAATGGAGCCCCTGACGATGCAACCTCTAACGCCGATCCTGTCCGGTCCGCGCCGGCCGTCGCGATTTGGTCACGACAAGATTGCTGATGTTATCGCGAAGACTTTGGATAAATTTCCGTCGAACACGGCTGTGCGTACGAACGAGAATTGCGACATAAGCTACCGGGAGCTGGGGACGTCCGCATCCAATCTCGTGGGGCGCTTCGAGGTCATCGGCATCCTCCCCGGTGATGCAGTTATTGTCAAGCTTCCCCGATCGGTTGATTTTATCACCGTCATTCTTGCTACCCAAATGCTGGGCGTTGCCTTCGTGCCTGTTGATCCATCGGATTCCGATCAGCGGTTGGACCATATAGTCCGCAACACGAACGCCAAAGCGATTGTCAGACCGGATCCAAGTGGTTCGATGCGCGTTGAGCGTCTTCCGACGCGCGGTGGCATCAACTCAGCGTTCTCAAACATAGCATACATCATGCACACCTCCGGGAGCACGGGAATCCCGAAAGGAGTACCGGTTTCCCAGGCAGCTCTTCTCAATTTGGTCGACTGGTATATCGACATGATCGAATTCTCGGACGGCGCCAGCATTTCGCAGCTTACGCGACCAGCATTCGACGTGTCCATCCCCGAGTTCTTCTTACCATTTGCGACCGGCGGGACAATTGTCTTGCCTACAACGCAACTGCAAGATCAGATCATCCAAACAATCGAGTTCCTAATTCAAAGCGGCACGAACGTTATTCAGATGGTTCCAACACTGCTGCGAAGCTTCCTTGGAACTCTCGAGCCTCTCCCCTATGTAGCGGAGCGGTTTACCAATCTAAAATATGTAGTCTGCAATGGTGAATCCTTGCCGGATTCGGTCAGGCGACGATTTTACTCGATTTTTCCGAACGCTACATTAATAAATAGCTACGGTCCGACCGAGTGCTGTGTTGCGGTTAGCTACCACTATTGCCGTCGTGGCGATGCAGACCTCCCGGTGTTCATCGGCAAACCAGCATCCAACGTTGATTTCTACGTGCTTGACGAAACCAACTCCGACGTTGGGTTTGAAGTCGAGGGCGAGCTCTGTGTGGGAGGCGTGCAGACTTCCCAAGCCTATGTAGCTGACGAAGTCCAGTCGAAACTGCGCTTCGTGCCATTCTTAACGGCCAATGGTGAACAAGTGCTGTACCGCACTGGGGACTATGTCGTGGCTTCGAAAGAAAATGGACTGCGTTTTCTCGGAAGAAACGACGACCAGATTAAGTATAGAGGAACCCGACTGGAGAAAGGGGAAATTACCAGCGCCATCGACAAGACGGGCCTATGCACGGGATCAGCGGTCGTCGTGGTAGATAGAGACGACAACACGGGGCAGGATTTGGTCTGCATAGTGACGCCCGCAAGCGCTGACGTGGGTGAAGTTCATCGGCAGCTCATGGATGCCCTGCCGAATGATCGTGTTCCGAGGGTCGTTGTGCCTCTTGTTGAGCTTCCTTTTACTGCCAATGGAAAACTCGACCAGCGTGCCCTTGAGAGAATTGCCAAGGAGGCGCTTAGGGTGAATCTGAACCATGCCACGCCCCAGGCCGAACATGGAGGGTCACCGTTGGATCACTTGCTGGAAGCTGTGCACGCTGCCACGAGAAGATGGGTATTTCCCAGCTTAACAGCTCGGAAGTGCGATATAGATTCACTAAACTTCCTCAAGATACAGCTCAAGTTGGCTGAAAACGGCCTTATGTTCTGCGACGACGTTTATCGAGAGCAAGACCTATCGCTTGAAGAGTGGGCAAGGCGCATTCAGCCGGTCGATCGCAGCGGATATCAAGCGGGCGCCATAGGCAAGAGCGGACAGTATGCCGAATTTAGGGACGAGTTCGCTCAAATTATCGAATACATTGAACATCGGGCCCCCAGCACCGTTGTACTGCACTCATCGCTTGTAGCTTTAAGGAATGTGGCTGCCAATGAGGCAACAACGGTTCTTCTTGAAGGGATAGAGCGGATCTCCGCGTCCTCCACCATTATTCTGCCAGCGTTCACTTTGAGCTATTGCACTACGCAGCGTTTTCATTGGAGAGAGACCAAGTCCGAAACAGGAGTTTTGGCCGATCTTGTGATGCGAGAGCTTCCCGCTGGGCGCACCAAACATCCCGCTTATTCAATGGTCGTGACCGGCCCGAGAACGCAGGAATTGTGCGAGACCGACTGGTGGAGATGCAGTCCGTTCGGTGACGACTCGATTTTTGGCGAGATAAGCCGCTCAGCTGGTTTGATCATTGGCCTAGGGACGTCAAGCTTTACGCATGTGCATAGGTGCGAACTCCTAGCAGATGTACCTTACAGCAAGACGATCAACTTGCGGGGGGGCGCCGACTTCGGAGGCGGTCCGATTGACGTGTCGGCGGCGGTTTATATTCGCGACATCCAGGGCCGACCCGAGTATTCGTTTCTTGCACACGACACTACGCGTGACGTTCGCGAAATGAGAGATGTTCTGCGGGAGTTCGCAATAGCTGGGACCTACGCGAGGTTGGTGGACGCAAGAGACATGGAGTCCAAGCTGGTTCCCGTCATGCGGACCGATCCGTACGGGTTCTTACATGAGAGGGCTAGAACCGAGGCGCGGCACGCGTATCCGAGCGAGAACCAAGGAGCAAGGATTGCCTAGGCTTGGAGCTGAACGGTGGGTTGGACGAAACGTGACAAGTCCTGACCGACGACCTTAGGAGTTGAGATATGATAGCCGGAAAAGGCTTTATTCTACCACCAGCCTTGAGTGAGGAAATGTTTGATGCGAGGCAATCGGATGGCGATTCACCGTCAGTGGTGGTCTATGCATTTGCAGACGGCCGCTTCGCCGGCAATCCGGCGGCAGTGGTGCTCTATGATAGATATCCAGCAACAGCGGATTGCCTGCAGCTGGCGCAACGGTTTGGCCAGCCCCTGACAGTGTTTCTTCGCTCCTTGGAAGAGACAGACCATTTTGAAATTCGCTGGTTCACGCAAAATGTCGAACTGGACCTCTGTGGTCATGGAACGGTGGCGGCGACATATTGGCTTTTTCGTGCCGGTTACGGTCGGTCCAATCGAATCTCCTTTCACTCCCGGAGCGGGCTTCTCGACGCTTGGCTGCAAGGCGAGGCCGTACAAGTCGCGTTTCCGATGATCGACACGGTTTCGGCAGATCCCATGGAATATGAAGCTGTCCAACGATGCATGGGTGTCCCGGCTAAGGAGATTCGGAAGGCATATGACGATTATGTTGTTGTCGTTGGCGACGAACGTATCGTTCTCGACTATGAGCCGAATTTTCAAAGCATAGCGCGGATCGATTGCCGCGGTGTTGCTCTCACGGCTCTGGTTGACCGGGACGGGGCGCTCGGGGAATTTGATATCGTATCAAGATTCTTTTCGCCGAGAATTGCAATCGACGAGGATCAAGTTTGTGTGTCGGCGCACTGCAAGCTCTATCCATACTGGTCGAGGGTCCTGGATAGGACGGACTTGCGCGCGCTGCAGGCATCTGAGAGCGGGGGAGTCCTCGAGCTCTCATCATCAGATGGTCGCCTCATCGTTGGAGGAAGAGCTAAGCTAGGTTCGGCCAACAGACGGGACGATAGCTCGCCAGAAGCGCACCACGAATTGGCGTTTGCATGGAAACGTTTGAAGGACATGATCCCAGTTGATGAGACTGTCAAATGAACTTGCAGGTGGGAAAATAGCAGGGGAATGAGGTAAATGGACCTGATCCGTTGGGTTGTCTGAAATGGAGCGGGCATGAAGCTGGTCACGCGGCTTGGCGTAGAGCGAGCTTCTTGTGCTTGCGCAGATCGTCCATGTTGATGTAGCGGTTGGCCTCCATCCAGTTTTCGTGGGTCTCGACGGCGAGCGCTCTGACCAGGAGCAGGCTGTCGATGCCGGATCAATACTCCCCAGAAGGCAGCCGGAAGAAGGTGAGCGTCTGTTCGATGTTCTCCTCGACCCAGGCGGTGAGCCGGGGATAGCGCGCCGACCATTTGGCCATCTATGCAGCGAGATCGGCCTCGGCAACGTCGCGCCGGTCATAGAGCCAGCGCAACTCCTGCAGGCAGTCGTCGCCGTGCTTGCGCGGCAGATGATCGAGCGCGTTCCTGAGGAAGGGCACGTAGCAGCGCTGCCAGGCCGCTTACGGGACGACCTCGCCGATCGCAGCGACCAGCCCAGCATGATCGTCGGACACGACCAGTTCGTCTAGTCGCCCGTGAAGAAAGCCATTTCGGCACCGGCGTTGAAGGCGAGCCCCGTTTCAGAGGCTATTGCGGTTGAGCTGCGGAGGTCAGGCTGATCGTGGCTGGACCGGTGACGCTGGAGCGGTTGCAAGCAGCGCCAGGAAGTAGGCAAACAAAAGCCTCAGCCAGTTGAGCAAGAGGCTGAAGTTGTAGCCGACGGCGGCGAGCATGGCGTTGTTGGCGTCGCCTTGGGTGAAGGCCAGGAAGTTGCGGCCCATGCGGTGGTCCTGCTTGAGATGGCCGATGACCGGTTCGACGGCGGCCCGGCGTCGCAGTGCCCGCTTGATGGCCTTGGTGAGGCCGCGCCTGTAGCCGGCGACATGGACCTTGAACATCTTGTCCTTCGGCGCGTTGTGGCCGCGATAGCCGGCATCGACGACGATCTTGCCGAGATTGGCGCCGATCGCGGTTTCGATGGCGGGAATGACGGTGGCCAGCGTGTGGCCGTCATAGGGATTGCCGGGCAGCGCCTTGACATGGGCGACGAACTGGCCGCCGCGGCTGCGCTGCAGCGTGGTGGCGACCGAGACCTTGACGCCGAACTCATAGGGCTTGTGGGCCTTACCCTTGCCGATGCATTCCACCTCGGGAGCGTGCAGGGAATAGACCTTCTTGCCGCGCTCGCGCTGGCGCTGGTCCCTGACGCGCCGGGCAAGCGACAGCGGCAGGGCGAAGAACTGGGTCAGTTCGGGCTGCCGGCGAGCTTGCGGGTAATGTCGCGGATCACCGCGCCCAGCATGGTGCGCAGCCGCTTGAGCGCCCGGTTGGCGCGCTTGAACTGCTTGGCATGGGCATAACGCTGATGCTTGATCAGCGCGAACTTGCCGACCCGCGCATAGGACTGGCGCAGGCCGATGCTGTGTCTTTTGGCCAGCGTCACCAGCCGCTCGCGGGCCCGATGCATCAGCTTGGCGTCGGTCGGGAAGGTGATGGCCTTCTCCTGCACGGTGGTGTCGACGATCACCGCACGGAAGTCGGCCGGTTTGGCCGCCCCCAGCCGCGTCGCTGCCGCAAGGCTCTCCTGGAGCAAGGCCATCAGCCGCTCCTCGCCCATGCGCAGACGCCAGCGCGTCAGCGAGCTGCGGTCGAAGGGCAGGCGGTGCTGGAAGAACTCCTCGCCGCAGAACAGCTGGTAATAGGGGTTCTCAAGCCAGCGCTCGCACAGCGCCTCGGCGGACAGGTTGTGCATCGACTTGAGGATGGCCAGGCCCGCCATCAACCGGGTCGGCAGCGGCGGCCGGCCGGGATCGTCGTCATAGACCGCGCCAAGCCGTTGTTCGAGGAAACGCCAGTCGATCGACCGGGCCAGTTTCACCAGCGCATGATCCATGTTGAGGATCTGGTCGAGCCGGGATCGCAACAGGTCGGTCTGTCCGCTTTCGCGCCGTTCCTTCGGCCGCATCGCTCGCTCCCTCGCAGCTTCGCCACAACAGTCGAATCACGCGTACGGGCACGCTTTCAATTTGCCGGAAATCGCCGCTCAAAGCCACTATTTTCGGCAAAATCAAACGCAAAACTGGAGCCGAATCCCAAATTGAATCAAAGCCTTCCGAGTTCTTCACGGACGACTCGTCTAGCCGTCTAAGAGCGAGAGAAGGCTCTGCTTGCATCAAGGCTGTTAGAATCGTCCACTGTATACGCATAATTTGTAAGACGTTCGAAACAATTCAATTTAATCACTTGTTTGGAAAACGTAACACTTCATAATTCCGGAGAAAAGAACCCTTAACTCAAAATAACGTTACGCGTTCCAGTGATGTGATATGGTCCGGCGATGCCCGCCCGTGCGACGGCCACGCGTTCAACGCAAGTGGCTGCGGAGTTAACACTATGGAACGACCGCCGATGACTGCGATCTCCCGATTTCAAGGGTTGGCAACTAGATTGTCCGACCAGACCTCTTTGTTCGCGTCAATGAATTTCCCAGAGGTAGCCAAGGAGGCATTTGAGGTCAAGTTCGGCCGTTTCGTCGACCAGGCTGATGGCATTACTCAATCCGAGCAGTTGTTCGACCTGTTATCTATTTTTGCCCTGAATTTTGATTGCCCGTGGATTGCCTATGACTCTCTTACACCGGAACAAAACGCTTTGAAGCCGGCCCGAAGCAATCCGGCAATGATGCTGAATTATCCCGATGAATGGCGGGTCCGCTACTTTGAAATGGGGTATGACAAGATAGCCCCCATCATCAGGTCGGTTCGAAAACGGGCGGGTGCCTTTCGATGGAGCGAGGTCTACAATGATGCAAACACGACGGAAGACGAACGGCTCATCTTCAAAGAAGCTGCGAAGTTTGGCCTAAGGTCAGGCATTAGTGTTCCATTGCACGGTCCTGATGGCAGCTTTGCGATAATGAGTTTTGCTCAACCTGGGGACCGCGAGTTCCAAAATAGAACAATCACCTACTTGCAACTGGCCGCCATACATTTCCATCTGAGGATCGCCGGGTTCGGGAGTTCGAGCGGTAATGAGAAAACCCCAACTCTTTCCCAAAGAGAAAAAGAGTGTATTCTGTGGACAGCGCGAGGAAAATCGTCGTGGGAAACAGGGAAGATACTAGGAATATCAGTGAATACTGTCAATTTCCATGTAAAAAATGCAATGCGAAAACTGGAAACCGCTAGCAGAACGGCAGCAGCGATAAAGGCAGTAAGTTTCGGTCTTATCGAATTGTAACGGCGGTCGCCAAGAAATATTTCTTGATTCGCGAATTGGTCTATTCCGCGGTGAGGCGCTAGCAGGCTTTGAGTGTAGGCCCGCACGATCACAGACTAGTCACCACTAACCTCCCTTGAAGCGGCGAGGTGCTCGCAAAACCAGGTGTAGCCATATCCGTCGGGATGGGCGGCGCGATATTCCTGCTCTACAGCAGCGTCAGCGTCACCCCCTTGCGCTTCAGCTCCCGGGCGATCAGCGCAAAGTCCTGTTCGCTCAGGTCTTGCGGCAGACGGCCGGCCGGCCAAACAGCAGACGCTCAAGCGTCGCGTCGTCGTGGCCCGGCGGCAGAGGCCAGCATGACAGCCCGGCCTCCTGCGCCCGTAGCAAATAGGTCGATACTGTCGTCTTGCAGATATTCAGCCGTTCCGACACTTCACGCACCGAAAGACCCTGCTCATGGGTCAGGCGCAAGATCGCTTGGATGTCCCTCACGCTCGTTCGTCTCGCTTGCTTCCGTCTCGGCATGGCCCCTCTCAACATCATCGTGAGAGGCCAAACTGCGAGAACGGCGCAGCCGAGAACCGACCACCAAATCCGCTCCCGAACCTGTCCGGGATTTAGCGAAAATGGTGTCCGGGAATTACCGAAACACGTAAACTGGAAAGGCTCTACCGGCTCTATCGCGAGGAGCGGCTGACGGTGCGCAGCGCGGCGGCCACAAGCGCGCGCTCGGCGTGAGGGCGCCGATGGCGATCCCGCAGGGCGCCAACCAGCGCTCTGGTCGGTTGACTTCGTCTCCGACACGCTGACCGATGGCCGTCGCTTCCGAATCCTGTGCGTCGTCGACGACTTCAGCCGGGAGTGCTTGACCACCGTCGTCGACAACTCGATCTCAGGCGAGCGTGTCGCCCGCGAGCTCGACATTATCGCCGAGCATCGCGGCTATCCCTGCATGCTCGTGTCGGACAACGTCCTAAGAGCGGAAGGAAATGGGGCAGACAGTCAAAGTCTCTCTGTTCGCCAGCATGCTCTCGCCGCGTGACGCTCGTCAAGTTGGGTGATCGAACCAAGCGGCTTCCACTTGTGAGGGAAAAGGTCTCGTCCATAGCAAACACAGGGTACGCGCAATGGCGGCCCTCACCGTCCTCAACACGAGCTTCAGATCCAGGTGGAAGACCCGAACATTATCTACAGGGTCATCGAAGCGATGCCCTCACGGCCCTAGCCGGGTTTATGCACAGCGCTGAACGTTTGGCGGCCTGAGGTGTTGATCTGGTCGCCGTTTCGGTTCTTTTTGACAAGCTGGTTGGGCGCCGGCGGTGATCCGTCGTGATGGAAAGCGGGGGTTTGCAGGTTGCGGCCGGCGGGTTCGTTTCGGGGCGTTGGCGCCCTGTCGGCTACGTCACGAGCCGCGGAATGCGGTCGAGGACGATGCGCAGGATGCGCTGGTCGGGACAGGATGTCGGCAGGTGCAGGCGGATCTGGGTTTTCATCTCGACCACCCGCGCGGCGATCTTGATGAGGCGCAGTCGCAGCGTGTCGAATTGGGCGACTGCGAAGCTCGAGCGTTTCGGCATCGCGGCGCGCAGGCCCCACATCAGCCAGTAGGCGCCGGCATGCAGGAACAACCGGAACTGGTTGGCCGTCGCTCTTGTGCAGGAGGTGCGGTCGGCGGCGAGATGCGTCTTCCACGACTTGATGTGGTTCTCGGCAGCGCCGCGCCGGCAGTAGACATCCTCGTAGAGCGCCTTGGCCTTGCCACCGGCAAGGTTGGTGACGATGAAGCGGGTGTCGGCGCCTTGGGCGCCGACCTCGATCCGGGCGATGATGCGCTCGACACGGCTCCAGCTGCCGGCGCCGTCAAAGAATTCTTTGAACCTGCGGACCTTGTCCGTCTTCGCCGACGCTTCAAAACGCGCCAGCGTGCTGACTTCCAGCTCCGCGACATGCTTGTGCAGGGTCGTGGTGGGCGCCACGCCGAGAATGAAGTCGACACCGTTGGCGCGGCACCAATCGATGACCGGCGGACTGCAATAATGGCTGTCGGCCCGGATCAGGATCCGGGTGTTCGGCCAATTGCTTCGGATCGCCCGCACCAGGCGTCGCAGGTGGGGGCGGATTTCTGCCCCACTCGGCCGCTTGGCCGGCCGCAGAACCGCACCGACGAAGCGGCCATCGCCATCGAACACCACGATCGGCTGGAAGCCGTACTCGTCGTGATGGGCATTGAACAGGCGAAGCTGCTGGCCGCCATGCACGGCATCAAACGTGTCGTCGATGTCCAGCACGATCCGCTTCGGCACCTGCCGGAAGGAGGCGCAGTAAAGATCGACCATCGCCCGACCCATAGCGACCAGTTCCCGCATGCCGGGCAGGTTCTCCAGCCGGCACAGCGTCGACTGGGAGGCCAGATCCCGACCCGAAGGCAGCGCATCCTGGGCCATCTTGAAGGCCGGATCGCAGCGCAACCGGTTGGCGTCGTTGCCATCCTCATAACCGGCGGCGATCATCTTCATGCGGAAGCCGATCATATCGGCCACGCTGTGGACGACCTGGTCCGGGCAGCGCGGATCATCGATGCAACGCGCCAGACGGTCAGCCACACGCAGCCGTTTCTCCACCTCGGCCAGAGCCAGAACCCCACCGTTGGACGACAGCATGCCGCCGTCGAAGCGGGCGACGACGGCCTTGCCGCCCACAGATGACAAACCGCTCAGCGGCAGCGTAAGATCATTCATGGCGGGTG
>NZ_VLKT01000065.1 GCF_007830515.1 Mesorhizobium tianshanense | reverse complement strand
CTGCGTTTGCGCCTCATCAAGATCGCTGCGCGGGTGGTCGAGATGAAGACGCAAATCCGCCTGCACCTGCCGACATCCTGCCCCGACCAACGCATCCTGCGCATCGTCCTCGATCGCATTCCGCGGCTCGCGACATAACGATGGGGCGCAGACGCCCCGAAACGAACCCGCCGACCGCAACCTGCAAACCCCACCTGCCATCACGACGGATCACCGCCGGCGCCTGGACGCGGCGCGCGGAAAAGCGCCCAACAGCGGCCACATCGCCGCTTCAGGCCGCCAAAACCTCATCGCCGTGCATCAAGGCGGCTAGGACGCCGGTGTCGGCCCGCCAGCGCATGAGCACCATGCCTACTATTTACGCCATGGCGGAATAGAGAAGGCCGCTTCGATTGGCGCAGGGCCAATGCAGAGAGCCGGCGCGCCTCCTCAATTCAAGCGGCCGTGCTTAAAGACGGGCTTTTGTGCTACGCGGCGTGGCCAGCAGCAGGCTCGTCTCGCTGCCGGTGATACCGGGCACAAGGCGTATCCGGCGCAACACCGCATCGAACTCGGTGAGGGTTGCCGTGTTGAGTTCGACCACCAGATCCCAGCGCCCATTCGTCGTATGGATCGTAGCGACTTCCGCAAAACCGCCAAGTGCGCGGATCACCCGGTCGGCGGCATGGCCTTCGATCTCGATCATCATGATACCTCTGACGGCCGAGCTGATCGCTTCGGCGCGCAGGATAACCGTGTAGCCGATGATCTCGCCGGACTGTTCAAGTCGCTCCATTCGCGAGCGTGCCGTGGCGCGCGATACGCCAAGATCCGCCGCCAGGTCGGAGATGCTCCGCCGCGCGCTGTGGCGCAGGAGCGTGATGAGTTTTTGATCGAGCGAATCCATCATATTCCCAATATGGCAGCCAGATATATCAAAATGATAGCTCTTGCTGCGAATTTTGCCAATCAGGGCTATTCATTCTGCCAGCAGCATACGCTTCAACTCACCCTAGGTCTCATAGAGGGAGAGTGCTTGTATGAAATGCAATATCTTGGGCGCGCCGGTGCAGGACGGCGCTGGCCGAATGGGTTGTGAAATGGGCCCGAGCGCCTTGAGGACGGCAGGGCTGGTCGGCGCTCTCAGGGATCTTGGCCATGCGGTAAACGATCTTGGCACCGTCGCGCCGGCGGCGATGCGTCCGCTTGCTCATGGCAACCTGGCGCTGAAGGCGCTGCCGGAGATTTCAGCCTGGACGGCGGCCATTGCGGACGCCGCCTATGCCGCCAGCGCCGACGCCATGCCGATCTTTCTCGGTGGAGATCACTCCATCTCGGCCGGCACCCTGTCGGGGCTTGCACGTCGCGCGGCCCAAGCCGGGCGGCCTCTGTTCGTGTTGTGGCTCGACGCACATCCGGATTTCCACACGCTCGACACCACCGCCAGCGGCAATCTCCACGGCGTGCCGCTTGCTTATGCCAGCGGCCAGCCCGGCTTCCGCGGTTACTTTCCGGACCTGCCGGAGCGGATCGACCCGGCCCGCATCTGCACGTTCGGCATCCGCAGCGTCGACCCGGCCGAGCGGCAGGCGCTGCGCGCCGCGGGCGTCACCGTGCACGACATGCGCGCCATCGATGAACACGGCGTGGCTCCGCTTCTGGGCGCTTTCCTCGACCGGGTAACGGCCGAGAATGGCCTTCTGCATGTCAGCCTCGACGTCGACTTCCTCGATCCGTCGATTGCGCCGGCGGTCGGCACCACCGTTCCCGGCGGGGCAACATTTCGCGAAGCGCATCTGGTCATGGAGATGCTCTCGGACAGCGGCCTGGTCAGCAGTCTCGACCTTGTCGAACTCAATCCCTTTCTCGACGAGCGCGGCCGCACGGCCACGCTGATGGTCGACCTGACGGCGAGCCTCATGGGTCGCCGCATCATGGACCGGCCGACCAGGAGCTTTTGATCGATGACCGCCAGACTGAACATCGTCCCCTTCGTCAGCGTCGACCACATGATGAAGCTGGTGCTTGCCATCGGCGTCGAGCGCTTCCTCACCGATCTCGCTGAGTATATCGAGGAGGATTTTCGCCGCTGGGCGCTGTTCGACAAGACGCCTCGCGTCGCCTCACACAGTATCGATGGCGTCATCGAACTGATGCCGACCAGCGATGGTCGCCTCTACGGCTTCAAATACGTCAATGGTCATCCCAAGAACACACGCGACGGCCGGCAGACGGTGACCGCCTTCGGCGTTCTGGCCGATGTCGGCAACGGCTATCCGATGCTGCTTTCCGAAATGACGATCCTGACCGCCTTGCGCACGGCTGCCACCTCGGCGGTGGCCGCGAAATACCTTGCGCCGAAGGGGGCGGTGTGCATGGCCATCATCGGCAACGGCGCCCAGTCGGAATTCCAGGCGCTCGCCTTCAAGGCGCTGCTCGGCGTCAACAGACTGCGTCTCTACGACATCGACCCGGCGGCCACGCGCAAATGCGCGGACAATCTTGCAGGGCTGGGTTTCGACATCACGTCCTGTGCTTCTGCGCATGACGCCGTGGAGGGAGCGCACATCATCACCACGGTGACCGCCGACAAGCAGTGTGCGACCATCCTCACCGACAACATGGTGGGCAGCGGCGTTCACATTAATGCGGTCGGTGGCGACTGCCCGGGCAAGACCGAGCTCCATCGTGACATCCTGCTGCGTTCGCAGATATTCGTCGAATACACGCCGCAGACGCGTATCGAGGGCGAGATCCAGCAGCTCGACCCGGATCATCCCGTCGTTGAACTTTGGCAAGTGATGGCTGGCAAGGCATCGGTGCGGGCCGACAGCCGCGCGGTCACGCTGTTCGATTCCGTCGGCTTCGCGACCGAGGATTTCTCGGCGCTGCGCTACGTGCGCGACCAACTTGCCGGTACCGGCCTTTACGAGGAGCTGGATCTTCTTGCTGATCCCGATGAACCGCGTGACCTGTTTGGAATGCTTTTGCGGGCCGCAAACAACGACTGAAATTGCTGCGCTGGCTATCCAACCGACAGCTTCACCGTCGAAAGTATCATAGTTGCAGCGCGCGACGGCTGTGGCGCAGGGCGGGTCCGTAACAGCCGAAAGGTGCCGTGCTCAATTGGTTGGGGCGGGAAGTAGGCGACGAGGCTGGCATTCACCTGGGAACCCAAGCGTGGCCAGCCGATCCTTTGCACGAGGTGATTTCGGCATGCAGACGGTTCATGCCCTTCTTCTGATCGTGCCTTCCAGTTTCGCGGCTATCGCAACAGTATTGGAGATCGTGCCATATTTGCGGACGTTCTTGTGCAGAAGCTCAAGACGCGAGTCGGTTTCGTCGGTGTCGATCGTCAGTGCATACTCGATCGAAACGATCTTCGGCGGACTGTCCTGTCGAACGGCATGCAGTTTGACCTCGACGCCATGAAGTTCGAACTTCAGCATCGGCGTAACCCGCTCGATGCCCTTGATCATACAGGCCGCGACAGCGGCCAGCAGCAACTCGGCTGGATTGAACGCGTCGATACGCCCGCCAAGGCTGGTATCGAGCACGATTTCGGCGCCCTTGGCCGTGGCGACGCTGCCCTGCGCGTCAATTCGTTTTGCTTCAACTCTGTACTCGAGCATTTGTGGCCTGCCTGATGGGACTTCGTGCCGTTGTGCGTGTTCGGCGCATTGGTGCCGGCAGCGGTCGGTGCATCGTCCTCTTCGGGGCTTCCGGGGCGCGTCCTCGCTCTGTTGAGACGGGCCGACCTTGGCAGCTAGTCCGGTGCTTTGCGTCCTAGCTGCCGTCGAACCAGAACAAGTGTAGGGTCGTCGAAGTAAGTCGTCACAGTGAATCCCATATCGCGTTCGAGCTCGATAGCCGCACGATTTTCGCGATTCTCGATCGACTCGATTGTATCGAGGCCCAGCCCTTCTGCATGTTTCGCGATGTAGGCGAGCAACTCCCAGCTGACGCCCAGGTGCTTGTGATCCGCGCGCGTGCAGATTGCGACGTCCCCGTGCTGACGAGGCTGATCGCATGCCAGAGTTGCAACGGCGATCAGCATTCCGTCGGCCGAAAAGGCAAGGAAGTTGTGTATCCCGGCATCATCGGAACGCGTCATTGCGACGAGCCGCTCATGCGAGACGGCCTTCACTCCGCCGAGAAAGCGAAATCGCAGATCGTCCGGCGTCACATGGGTAAAGAACTCCGCCAAAGTTGGCTCATCCTCGGGGCGTGCGTTGCGCACTTCGAAGCGAAATCCGGTGCGAGTGGTAAGCGTTGCCTTGCTATCCGTAGTCATCCTTTGCCTGTAATCCTGAGTTCCGAAATTACCGGGTGGACTGGTGGAGGCGAGCCTGGCCGTTTCCGGCCTGCCGCGTTCTGGTAATCGGGCGAAATTCGTCATTCGCTCATATAGCGAAGCGCGTCATGCTTGACGATTTCGATGCTGCGCAGGTTGAGCAGGCGGATGACGCCCTTGTCCTTCAGCCGGGTGAAGACCCGCGATACGGTCTCGATGGTGAGGCCGAGATAGTCGCCGATATCCATGCGCGACATCGGCAGTTCGACCTGCCGCAATCCACCTTGCCGCTCCGCCATGTCGACCAGGAACGCGGCAACGCGTTCGATGGCGTTCTGGCGGCCGAGCACCAGGAGGTGTTCCTGAGCCCTTGTCAGTCCCTTCAGCGCCAAGGGCAGCAATTGATGCGACATGTCAGCCCCGGCGGCGAAGCGGAAGACGCGCACACCGGTGGCACTGATCGCTTCGGCGAAGAAATGATGCGTGGTGCCGGCTTCGAAGCCGAAGGTCTCTCCAGCCAGATGGAAGGCGCTTATCTGCCGGCGGCCGTCGGCAAGCAGGCGGTAGACGCGGACGGCGCCGAACTCGACCTGGTAGAAGGCGCCGGCCTTTTCGCCCTGGGCATAGATTTCGGCAGCGGCGGGAAAGAAGCTGACCGGTTGCAGCGGCGCGGTGTCGAATGCCGCCGGATGGCTCGGCTGAGGGGCATGTGAGGGCAGGGCAATCCTCGAGGTCGTGTAGGCGTGCATGGCTGTTTTCCCCGGTTGATCCGTGACACAGCAATCGCGCGGATCGGCGGATCGCGAAATTCGGTTATGTCCCTACGGGAAACTACCTAGACCTCGACCGCTGATCGGAGCTGCCAGCTGTTGTGGTTCTCGCTGGCACCACCTTGACGTTCGCTAGCCCGTGCCGCCGGTATCCTGGTTCGGACGGAGCGAAAACGATCAGGACGGATGCCACTCGAAGCCTGGTCGTCCGGCGTCGGACGTTCCCTGATATCTTCACCGGGCCGGATCGATTTATCTGGCGGCGCCATGACGGCGGTTGCCGTCAGCCATTCGATCACGGCAGCCTCCGAGAGATGACGCCCGCTTTTCGGATCTGCAAAAAAGGCCAGCGTAAGGTGGTTCATTGGGACCGAACAGCGCGAGGCGTCTCAAAAGCCGGTCTTGTTGCTCTTGATTTATAGGATCATCTTCCTATTTGTGATCTGCCCCATGCTTTCCCCTTGGCATGGGCAAGCGATGGATCCTTCCTCCCTGATCCATCGTGGTGCTGAGCCCGCTGCCCACTCCCTCCCGGCAGCGGGCTTCTTTTTGTCGATGCAGCCAATCGAGCCAGTTGGTCTCAACCGCGACCGTCAAAAGGGACGCGACTGGGCCGGTGACCGTTAAGGATCATTCCTTGTTCCGGTCCTTGGATTCGCCATGAGTGCGGCGACCTGCGGCAACGACGTGCAAATGGGATGGTTTGACCAGCCTAACCACCACTTCGAGCCTGTCCCCATATGCGCCGGCGCCAGCGCTTGACGAGATCTTGGGCTGCGGCTTCCGTGGCCTTGCATATTGCGCTCTGGTAAACGTCGATGGTGATGCCGCGCCGGGCAAGATCATCGACTGCCTCGGCGAGGATGGCGTTGAGAAGGTGTGCTGGGATTTCAAGCCGGGCCAAATCGAATGGCGGACTTGGAGACTGGAACGCAGCGTGCGTTCTGTACATGAGTACCGGAAGCGCAGAAAGCTGGCACTTGCAGGCAAGCCTGGCCAGAGTATCAGCAGACCGAAGGAAGCAAGATGTTCCTGAGCGTCATCGAGGGATTCTACGGGCGGGCCTGGACGCACGGGCAGCGGCTCGAAAGGCACTACCGGCATGGAATTTGAGTTCGGAGGCGGATATGTGCTGCGCCGGGCGCTGCGAGAGGACCATCCGGCGATCAACCTCGTATGCCTGAGAACCGGAAACTCCGGCCGGGATGCAACGGCGCGGGAAGACGATCCCGATCTGCTTGGCCTGATCTACTCGGTGCCGTACCAGGTGTTGGAGCCGGACTTCGCCTTCGTGGTCGAAGGTCCCAACGGCGTGTGCGGCTACATATTGGGCACGCCCGACAGCGCTGCCTTCTATGAACGGGCGGGGCGTGAATGGTTTCCGCCGCTGGCGGCACGGCTCGCCGACCCGGGGCCGGACGAGAGCCGGTGGCGGGGCAGCGACTGGGCGCGGCGGGCAATCCATCATCCGGAGTTCATCTATCCCGAGGCGCTGCATGAATGGCCGGCGCACGGCCATATCGATCTGCTGCAGGAAACCAGAGGCAAAGGCATCGGACGCCGAGGCATGCGGTACCTGATGACAAAGCTTCGCGAGGCGGGCGCGCAGGGCATGCACCTGCATGTAAGCCCGAAGAACCTTGGTGCACAGGCCTTCTACCGGACACTCGGTTTCAGCGTAGTGCAGCATCCGAGCCTGCCGCGGGATACGGTGTTCATGGCGGCGGTGCTTTAGCAATTGCCGGGAAACGGAAACTCAGTCGCGAACAGTTTCCGGTCGAATTCGGCGATGAATGGGCGATAATGACCATTGACGGTTTTCTTCGTCACCCGAGGGCGTTGTTCATCGATTTCGGGATTGCCTGAGGTCAAGGAGCCGAGCGTAGTGGCGCTGGATGGTGTGCGTGCCCTGGTGTTCGACGTCTTCGGCACTGTCGTCGACTGGCGCAGTGGCGTGGCCCGCGAAGCAGACCCGTTCCTGAAGCGGCATGGTGCGGGAACGGTCATTCCCACTGCTTTCGCCGATGCGTGGCGCCGCCGTTACTCCCCGGCGATGGAGGAGGTTCGGAGCGGCCGGCGGCCGTTCACTAGGCTCGACGTGCTGCACCGGGAGAATCTGGAAGCTGTCCTGCCGGAATTCGGGATCAACCCGGCTTCGGTGCCGGCTTCGGAGCTGGACGAACTGAACTTGGCCTGGCACCGATTGGACCCCTGGCCGGACGTGGTGGTCGGCCTCACACGACTGAAGGCCCGATATATCATCGCACCGCTCTCGAACGGCAACATCATCCTCATGCTCGACATGGCCAAGCGCAGCGGCATCCCCTGGGATGCAATCCTCGGCGCAGAGATCGTGCAAGCGTACAAGCCGATGCCGCAAGCCTATCTTCGCACCGCTGACGTTCTGGCAATGAAGCCAAATGAGATTTGTCTTGTGGCTGCCCACAACGGAGACCTGGCAGCCGCGCGGGCATGCGGGCTGCGAACAGCCTTTGTTCCACGTCCAACCGAGCACGGTGCAGAACAGACCACGGACTTGCACGCTGATCGGGACTGGGACCTGGTGGTCAGCGACTTCATTGCTTTGGCTGAACGGCTTCAGTTGTAGTGCGCGTGCACGCAGGCTGGATTCCAGACCCGGTCAGGGTGCGATCTGGTTGGCGTTGCGCCCGTGGATGACCGACTCGACAAAAGCGAAAATGCGAGAAGCCGCTCATCCTCGCCCGGCAACGCCGAAAGGAGGAAACCTACCGGCATCCCGGCCGCGCCGGTTCCGCAGGGAATGGAAACGCCGCACCAGTCGAGAAAATTGCCGATCATGGTGTTGCGGAGCGTCTTGGCGTTGACGTTGAAGAAGCGGTCGTCGTCCGTCGTTAACGAGGCGATCGGCGGCGCGATATGCGGCACCGTGGGAAAGGCGAACAAAGTGTCGGCGCCAAATGTTCGTCCGACTTCACCGATCAGCCGTGCCCGTCCTGGAGCATCGCGATATAGTCGGGCATGGATGTCCGGCTGCCCAGCCGGATCCGGCGACAACGCGCGGATCGATTTCTGCCGCCGCTTCAGCCTTCAATCTTTCTTGATGGAGCGCGAACGCCTCGGCCGAAACGAGCGGCCCGTAGCGGTCCGTCAGTTCGAATATCCGCGCAAAGGCGGGGATTTCCTTCCGCTCGATCCGCACACCGGTTTCGGCCAAGCCTTCGAGAACCGCCTCGAAGGCGTTCAAGACAGCCGGCTCAACACCATCGAGAACCACATTGGTCGGGACAACGATCGTCTGTCCCTCGCCGTTTGTGCGAACGATGTTCGGCACTGCAAGGCCGAGCATGGCGGCATCGACCAGGATGGCGTCGGCGACGCAGCGGCAAAGCGGACCCAGCGAATCCAGACTGCGTGCCGGCGGAAACACTCCACCCATCGGATATCGGCCGCTTGTTGCCTTGTACCCGACGATGCCGTTCAGCGCCGCCAGGATACGGACCGATCCGCCGGTATCGGTGCCGATGGAAACAGGGACGAGGGATCGAGCAACCGCGACCGCGGATCCCGATGATGAGCCGCCGGGAATTCGCGCAACGTCCATCGAGGCGGGATTGCGCGGCGTGCCGCAGTTCGGGTTGATGCCGATGCCGGAAAAAGCGAATCCACTCATGTTGACGCGTCCGAGGGGTGCCGGCGCAGCGCAGTCGATCCACCACCGGCACTGGCAGGAGTGGCCTTCGCAAGCGCCTTCGAGCCGGCTGTCGTTGGCAGGCCGCGGATATCGAACAGACCCTTCCAGGCAATGGGGACTGCCGTCCAGCAGGCCTCGCGACCGGATACGTCATTTACGTGAAATTTCACGACACAAAAGACGCGTAATTTTACGACAGAATTGACTTGGGATAGCCCGTCATTATATACTTGAAATCACACAGTACGAAAAACTTGATGTGATACGATGGCTACACCGAACGAAAAGCTCGCCGACTCCCTAAGCGCCTTGCAGGAGCTGCAAAGCGGAGGGCGGCGTATATTCAAATCCAGCGACCTCAGTCGCGTTCATCGCGAGCGGCTCCTGCAACACGGATTCCTGCGTGATGTCATCAAGGGCTGGCTCATGTCGACCGGGCCGCAGGCGCAGCCGGGCGACACCACCCCATGGTATGCATCGTTCTGGGAATTCTGCGCCTGCTATTGCCGCGACCGGTTCGGGAATGACTGGGTCCTGTCCCCGGAGCAGTCGTTGTTGCTTCATGCCGAAGCGACCGCGATCCCCCGCCAGGTCATCGTCAACAGCGCCAAAGGCACAAACAACAATCTGGAGCTTCCATTCGGCACTTCGATCTACGACCTCAAGGTCAAGGAGATGCCGACAGGCGAAGATTTGGCCGAGAGAAACAGGCTGCGTCTCTACGCGCCTGACGCAGCCCTCGTGAAGGTTCCCGAAGCCTTCTTCCGGCGCGCGCCCGTCGCGGCGCAAGTGGTGCTAGGTGCCGTACGCGATGTGTCCGGCATTTTGGCCCGGTTGCTCGATGGCGGCCACTCCGCTGTGGCGGGGCGTCTTGCCGGGGCGTTCCGTCGCGTGGGCCGCGATGGTTTTGCCGATGACATCGTCAAGACCATGAAGAGTGCCGGCTACGATGTTCGGGAGAGCGATCCCTTTGCCGCACAAACCCATGTTCCGGCGGTTGTTGCGGGCGTGGCTCCCATCGTCGCCCGGCTCAATGCCATATGGGAAAGCCAGCGCGGGCCGGTCACGGAAATATTCCCCCAAGCACCGGGTATGCCTGCGGATAAGGGCCGCTACATGAAGTTTGTCGAGGACATCTACCAGAGCGACGCCTACCACTCGCTGTCCATCGAAGGCTATAGCGTGACGCCCGAACTGATCGACCGCGTGCGGCAGGGCGGATGGAACCCTGAAATCGATGAAAAGGACAGGCACAGCCGCGACGCTCTTGCCGCGCGCGGCTATTGGCAAGCCTTTCAGAAAGTGAAGGATTCGGTTGCCGCCATTCTGGACGGCGCTAAGCCCGGTGCGCTCGTGCTTGATCAGCACCGGGAATGGTATCGTGAACTGTTCGGCCCGTCTGTCGTCGCGGGCATTCTGAAACCGAGCGCCCTTGCCGGGTATCGCAATCACCCCGTCTATCTGCGCGGGTCGTCCCATGTCCCGCCGCGCTCCGAGGCCGTGCCGGAAGGCATGCAGGCGCTCTTCGCCCTGCTGGAAAAGGAGACCGAGCCCGCTGTGCGCGCGGTGCTGGGGCATTGGCTTGTGGGCTACATCCATCCCTATCCTGACGGGAACGGTCGTATGGCGCGTTTTTTGATGAATGCCATGCTGGCGGCGGGCGGTTATCCATGGACGGTCGTGAGAGTGGACGATCGCCGCGCCTATCTCGCAGGGCTTGAGAAAGCGAGCGTGGACATGGATGTTCGGCCGTTTGCCGCGTTCCTGGCGGAGCGCGTGCAATGGTCGATGGACAAGGCGGCATAGGCAGCGCGTCTCCAGGTCCGCCGTTCGCCGTATCGCTCTCGCCCCTTTACGAGGAAGGCATGGGAACGGGCTGGCAAGAACGGCGCTACAAGCCCATTGATGCCAAGCACCAGGATCATCGCGCGTACGAGGGCAATCGAGGAGGTCTGTGCGGATCACGCAGTGCCTTTGCCCGCCGCGGCGCTGCAGTTCGCGCTCGGCCATCCCATCGTTGCCAGCGTAGCGACGGGCTGCAGTTCCCCGCGCGAGGTCGCCGAGAACACCGCGCTGATGACCATGCCGATCCCCGACGCATTTTGGGAGGAGTTGAAGGTGCGCCGGCTCATCCGCCTGGAAACCCCGATCGGCTGAAATGCGCGAGACAGTATGATCCCGTCCGAAATGCCAGGAGCGATCTCTATAGTTGCCCGTCCAGCCACTCCCGCAAATCGCGGTCTCGCTCACTTTCGGCAATGGGCGGCGAGGGCCGCCTCCAGACGTGCCAGATGGCGGCAAGCACACCGGCAGCCCACGCACCGGCTAACACATTCGCAACGAGGTCGATCTGAACCTCCCCAAGCCCGCGAAAATATTAGCACGGCATCAATTAGGGGCACGACACCAATTAGGAGTACAGATCGACCAGTGGCTGCGTGGCGCCGGTCCAAACGAATGTTCTACCGACCCAACCAGCCTTTCTTCGAGATGATGCGGCCAGCCGAAAACCCGACGCTGCCGGCGAGCGCTTTGATCACAGCGTCCTCAAGGGTAGGGTGCCGAGTTGGGCTAAGCATCTGCAATGCTTCGATGCCGAGACCAGTCACGATTACCAGGCCAAGCGCCAGCATCCAGTTGCGATCGTTAGCAAGACCAAACAACAGACCAAGGGCAAGGAACGCGGCAATTCGTTCGGGCTCCGGGCCAAGGCCTGAATGGGGGCGCATTCCAATCGGAACGATCGTCACGGCCACGATGGCGATGAGCAACAGCCATGCGGTTATCCGGAAGACGGCGCGATGCATTTTCCGTCAATAGCAATGATTGAAATGCACCGCTACTCCACGCACTAAAGCCCGACCAGTCCACCGGTTCTCCAACCTCGCCCGGAGAAGATCAGGCGTCGCAGTACGGTGTATCTGCGCTGCAGGACGCAGTCTAATGCCCGATGGCTCATCCAATTAGCCTATATCCGAACGTATCAGCAGGTGCACTGGTCCTTTCGCGATAACATTCGACCTTGGCCTGACGCAAAGTCCGGAACGTTAGTATGGAACGCAATGCCCACTATCTCGTCATAGATTTCCTGCGGATTTTTGCAGCGATTTTGGTATTGCTGAACCACTTCGCGACATTCGCCTGGAACAGCGCGTCAGTCGCCGAGGGGAGCGATGTCGCCTTCGGCTTTCTTTCGGCGTTTGCCGGTCTGGGTGCCGTAGGGGTCGAGATTTTTTTCGTAATTTCCGGCTTTGTCATCGCCATGAGCGCCTCAGGCGAAGGGGGGGTATCGCAGGCGCTGCGTTTCGCGCGCATTCGCGCGACGCGCATATTGCCAGCCTTGTGGTTGTCCGCGCTTGTCAGTTTGGCCGCACGAGCTCTTTATGGAGAGGATTTCCCTCTTCTTCTGATGGATTTTGGTAGATCGATAATATTGTCTCCTAAAGGCCCCTATATCGACGGGGTCGTATGGTCTCTCGTGGTTGAGGCCGTATTTTATTTCCTGGTGGTCGTGGCAATTTTGTCCAGGTTTCGTTTGTCACTCTATGATCTGGCCAAGATAATAGGGTTTTCCAGCACAATATATCTTCTTGTTGTCTCTGGGTTGCATATACTGCCGCCGTCCGGGAGGGTGGAGGAAGCGATTTCAGTGCTTTCGCGGTTCCCCTTCAAACTGCTTCTGCTGCAGCACGGCGTTTTCTTCGCTGCTGGTATGATCTTCTTTCTTGTCAGGGACGGTGGCGAAGATCGTGGCATGGTGGGGCATCACGGGTGGAAGGCAGTGTTGTTATCGCTTTTCGGCGTTATGAGCACCGCGGAGATTTTCATTTCAATTGAACGCGGCTATGCGTACAAAGTGTCAGCCGTTATAATTTGGCTGGTATGTATGTATGCAATGGTCGCAGGAATAAGGTACGGCAATTTTATCAAGAGAAAACTTTTTGAACGGCAGGTGCTGGTAAAATATATCGGAAATCTAAGCTACCCAATCTATTTAAACCATTATTCCTTTGGGATGGTCACGGTTTGGTGGTTATCTTCTCTAGGTCTTCCGATGCCTATTGTCTTTGCGCTCTCCTTGTTGTTCGTTTTAAGTGTGAGCATGGCCGTTATGTGGCTGGAGAAGAGGATTCAAAACGCCATCAAGGGATGGTTTCCTAAACCCCCGGCGCCAAATGAACTCAAAATGGCGGTTTAGGCTATGGAACGCAATCAGGCGCTCGAGGCGCCGCTCGCCCCAAGCGCTGGATCCATATGCGCAAATGCCGATGTGCCCCTTGCTGCACGGGCTTTGGACGGTGGCATCGGCACTCCAGACATACCCCTTTCCCGGGCGCGTGGCGGGGGATCTCTCGGGATTGCGCGGTAATCGGGGCATCAGAGCTACTGCGAAGGAGGTATGCCCTGCTACTGTGTAGTGTCTCAAACGGAGACAGCATGGCTCGAAAGTGAGGCGTCGGCTGACCCATTCCGGTCCTGAACGCCGGCGAGGGTTACTCATGCAGTGGGAGTAGTCCGAGCCTATGGGCGAACGCTCCCGTCCGTTGAGGTGTCGTCATGGCAAGAAGGAAAATCTCATGCCGGGCCAGTGGTGACTTGCTCGTCCTGTGAGGCATTTGAGCTACCGCGATTGCGCTTGCGGCGTGGCGCTTGAGTGAATCGGGGCTGATCGATCTGGGGGCATGCGAGATGTTATCTGTAAGTGAAATCAGAAGGTTACCTAAAGACGTGGCAACAATGTTGCAGGACGCCACGGATCAACAGCTGTCTCGTTTCCACTGAAAGTCGGCGTCTAGCTGGATCGAGCTGAAGCAACCTCGCCCCCCTCCTGGCCAACACATACACTGCTCGAAACCAGCGCGACTGTATCGCTGCAAGTCCGCTGAACACGTTGGCGCGGAGCCGTGAAAGTCGGTCGAGTTTCACGGTGGGTCCGGGTCTTAGTTCGGCCTTGATCAGGCATGATCCTTGCTTCTTGGGGGAGTGCATCAGGGCAACATCATCCATTTGGTGTAGCCTGGTGAGGGTACTCAACACGTCAAAGCTGAAGTACATTTTTGCCTAGGAGGGTATCTTGGGGAGGATTGGCGGGGTTCAAATGACGTACGCTTCACGCCCTTTTTGGAATGGAGATGAGGATGATCCGTCGTCGGTGGGACTGAAAAACGACGATAAGGCGTATATCAAGGCGCTGGGGTTCGTGCCGAAGCGATATGCGGCAGAGACCGCAATCGTCAATCAGGGAGAAGACAGCGGTCGCGTCTTCATGATTAAGTCAGGCTGGGGATGCATTTCCCATGATCTTGCCGGTGGGCAGCGGCAGATTTTGGATTTTGCCCTGAAGGGCGACATTGTCCTGCCACAGTCGTATATGGGCACTGCTCTTGAGACGTTTGTGGCCCAAACCGATCTTGCGGTACTTGAGGCCTCGACCAAGACACTTGCTCTTGGCGCAGCAAAGTCGTCGCGCACAGCCTCCATTTTTCTCGAACCTCTCGTGCAACAGAGAGCTCTTGTTGCCCAACATCTTACCAATATAGGTCGGCGCAGCGCCTTGGCGCGTACAGCGCACCTGCTGCTCGAACTGAGGGCGCGCTTGGAGCGTGTTGGCGCTACCACCCGTACTGGCTATGCATGCCCGCTCACCCAGTACGACCTCGCGGATGCGCTCGGCCTGACGCCGATTCATGTCAATCGAATGTTGCGGGAATTGAGGGAACGCAGGCTTCTCGAGTTCCGCCAAGGTCATGTCCACGTGATCGATCTACCGGGCGCTACGAAATTTGCCGAGTTCGATGACAGATATATCCATAACAGATATGTCTATAATTGACGCTATGTCGGCACCACGCCAACGCGGCGGGACCTGCCCCGAAGCCACCCGATAGGCGAAGCCCACTATTCTTATGGACGCCGACTGCTCGCATCTGGACAGACAATGCGAGCTCCAGCTTCCATTCGGTGCAGTCTCTTACTAGCCTCCTGCTAGGCCGAGTTAACTAACCGAAAATTTTTTTAGATTTTGTTAACCTAAATTAGTGAAGGCCCACCTTTTGGCCGGTAACCTCCTCTACGCAATAGTGCTGTGACCATGGCGGGGGCCTGGCAATTTCACAGTTTCAAGGAAGTTGGCGCGAACAGAATATCGTTCGCACAAATGGTATTTGTCTGAAGTCCCTCTCGTACTGGTCTCGAAACGTGTGTAATGTTTGGGGAGTAAGTTCAATGGTACCGACAATTCAATTGGAAGCCAAATCACCCGGTGCACTGGAATTCTTATCGGGTAACATTGGGAATGGAATTCATCTTCATAGAAACGGCTTAGCCGAATCTTGCCTGGCTCTGTTGGATGAGCGCGTGCTTGACCGGCAGTGTCTTGCACAATGCTTGACTGCTTATGGCGTCGGGAAGGAAATCCTGTCGTTCGGTTCGGTCGAAGAATGGCGGCATCAGGAGAACGCAATCTCTGCATCAGCCATTCTGCTGAACGTGGGCAGCCGAAAGGTGACAGACGCAAAGACCGGCGCCGAAATCGCCGATCTCGTGAATGAGGCTCACCCGGTTCCAGTGGTGATTTTGGCCGATACCGACGACTTGGAGCAGATTCTAAAGGCGTTGAATTACGGCGCAAAAGCATACATCCCTTCGTCGATCCGTTTCGAGATCTGTGTTGAAGCCGTAAATCTTGTCCTTGCCGGTGGAACATTTGTCCCTGCAAGCAGTGTGTTTGCCCTGCACAAGGCAATCGACACTGGTGTCGATTCGACAAGAGCCATGGCGAGCGTGTTCACGGAGCGGCAAGAAGAGGTCGTCCAGGCTTTGAGGCGTGGGAAGGCGAACAAGATAATCGCGCATGAGCTCAATCTCCGTGAGAGCACCGTCAAGGTCCACATCCGCAACATCATGAAGAAGTTGAAGGCGACGAACAGGACGGAGGTCGTCTACAAGCTCAATGAGATGTTCCCTGGTGCCCTCGCGTCAGGCCGATCAAGTTAACCGGACGACGGTTACTTGCGATCATGGGACATTTACGGTGGCCACGGCTGCACGTTCGCAATGGGGCTCGTCGGTAGAGACCCTGCTCGGCCTGCAGTCCGCCGCTCTCTTCGTTGCAGATATGGATGGACGCCATGCTAGACCGGCCGTTGGCGGCAATTGCCCACAAGCCATGGCTTGTTGGGGCCGATGCTCCGCAGGATTTTATCAGCCTCGCTGACATTGTTTCTTTTGTCCGGCAGTACCTCTTCTCGATTCTTGCGTTTATGGTCGCCGGAATCGGTTGCGCCACGTTTTACTTTGCTACCTCGGATCCGATCTATGTGGCGCGAACGCAGATGCTGATCGAACCAAAGATCCCCAGAAACCTTCAGCAGCAGCCCTCTGAGGTGAATTTGTCGCTCGACACCGCCCAGATCGAAAGCCAACTCGCGGTTCTGCGTTCTCAGAAGATCGCGATAATGGTGATCGATGACCTTGGACTCATGGATAATCCAACGTTCAGGGATATGAGCGGGCCGACGATCGGCGAGAGGTTTCACAGGGCCTGGATGAGTGTCTTTCAGGCTGACGGGCTCAACACCAGCTATGCTGCGCTGACGGATTTCTTCAATCGAGTGCTGCCCTGGTCGGATCAAGAACAAGCGAACACTCCGCAGTCGGAATCCGAGCGTGAGCGTAGCGCGGTGGAGATATTCACCGGCGGCCTGGATGTTCAGCGTGTCGGTGTCTCATATGCAATAGACATTACATTCCAGTCTCTGGACCCGGCCTTGGCGGCACGCATCGCAAACGCCACAGCGGAGGCATTCGTACGCGAGCAGGTGCAAACGACAAAAGTGGCGGCTGGCGAAGGCATCGTATGGTTGGAAAGGCGTATGCGGGAGGTCGGCGACCAGATGAACAAGGCGACCAGGATCGCCCAGGAGTTTCGCGCGAAACACGACTACAGTATAGGCCAGGGCGAGACGTCCGTCGATGGACAGGGTCTCCCCCTCAACGAAGAACAGCCAAAACACCAGACTACACTAGAGCAGTTGGAAGTTACCGCCGAAACCTATCGAAAGATGTATGAAAGCCTACTCGGAGCTTATACGAACTCGGTCGACCAACAACCTTATCTGATCGCCAATGCTCGTGTCATTACCTCCGCAACGAGCCCAAAAAAGGCAAGTCGGCCGCGCAAGACCTTGATCCTCGCCTTTGGCGCACTTGCCGGACTGGTAGCTGGCATCGGGTTTGCCGTGGCGCGGCGCGGTCTCGATCGGAACGTGAGGACGCCTCATCAGATCCGCCGCGAACTGGGTTTAGCCTGTATTGGAGAATTGCCGCCGGTCAGCTTCAGGCGGGGTGGTTTTGGCCGGCTTGACGAGGTGCTCAGGAATCCGGACTCCTCATTCAGCGGGAGCCTTCAGAGCGTCAAGGCGATCATGAGCTTGGCCGGAGCCTCCCATCCAAGGCGCCGCATCGGAGTCACATCCGTGTCCCCCGGTGATGGAAAGAGCACCGTTGTGAGCAATCTGGCGGCCCTATGTGCGGCGTCGGGTACAGCCACCCTCGTGATCAACACCGACCGTAAGTCGGCACTGGCCAACGAACTCGTCAATTCCTCCGATTTCAACATGACCGACCGGGATTCCGGGGGCCCCAGAGATCTCGTCAAGCAAATCCAGTTCATTGAAAAGACATCGTTTTATTACTTGAGGAACGATGAGTCGAATTCCGCGAATTTGCTCGCTCCCAATAATATGGAGAGATTACTGCGCGAGGTTGGCGCTTACAGTGTCGTCATTGTTGAGCTTCCACCGTTTAGTTCAGGTGCTGAAGGGCTTGCTGTCTGCCCGCTTCTCGATGGCGTGATTGTGGTGGCGCAGTGGGGTGTGACGTCGCTTGATCAACTTGAAGATCTGACGCAGACCCTCAAGAACACCAATTCGTCCGTCCTTGGGGTGCTGATGACCCGTGTTCGTTCCGTTTCGGCTCATCGTTACCGGAAGCGCACGACCCAAGCACCGCGCTGAGATCGATCCTGTCTTCCTCGCGGCGGGGGGCAGTCGAGCGCAAGCTCGGCGGCAAGTCTCGGAATGCCCGTCAATTCGACACCTGTCCGCCAAAATGTTTCTGCGCCGCTAATTAGGCAGGGCGGCGCAGAGAACAGCGCGTCGAACGTTTGATTCCGATATCGCGCCTGCCATTGGTCGCAGCAGCCATTCGTCCGTACCCAATCTAGCATCTTAGGGGTAACCCGCCGCTACCAATCATCCCCCAACTACCACCTTTTCTCTGCTTGCCGGAGGTCGCTCTTCGTTGACAAAATGCAAACGAAAACAGCTGAAATCGAGCGTGAGCAGAAATGTCCAGCGTGATAGAAAGCCACGTGCGGCCCTACAGAGACTTGGGCATTGTGGTCGGGGCCAGGCCTGCGGCGACATTGCTTCTTCGGCAAGAAAGCGGCGCGGCCGCCACGTCGAATACGCCAGGCCTCACGTCGCCTCAACTCGACGCAAGCCCTGACCGCGGCACCACTGCGCTTGAGCCGGACATTCTAACGGCAAGCGTTCAAGAAGATGTAGGGGGCGACCACCGACAGCCTCTCGGCGGTTGGGCCAAGAGGCTGCTGGATCTTTTGGTAGCCTCGACAGCGCTCATTCTCGCCAGTCCGATCCTGGTTCTTATCCCGCTGCTGATCAAGGCCACCACAGGCGGTCCGGTGCTGTTTGTTCACCGCCGTATCGGATTCAACGGAAAGGTCTTCGACTGCTATAAGTTCCGCACCATGGTCCCTAATGCCGAGGACGTGCTCCAACGGCATCTGAGCCGCGATTTACAGGCCGCCCAGGAGTGGGCAGCCAACCAGAAGCTGAAGTGCGATCCGCGTATCCTGTTTTTCGGAAAGATGCTTCGCAAATCGAGCCTGGATGAGCTGCCGCAGCTGTTCAACGTCCTGCGCGGCGACATGAGTTGCGTCGGTCCACGACCTGTCGTTGCCGACGAATTGCAACGCTATGGCGCCGCAGCGCACGAATATTTGAAGACGCGGCCAGGGCTGACCGGCCTCTGGCAGATAAGCGGGAGAAACATGACCGAATATTCGCATCGCGTGCTGCTGGATACGCAATACGTTCAAACATGGTCTCTATTACGCGACTTCTCGATCCTGATGCGGACAATACCGGCCATGATGAAATTTGATCAGACCTCCTGAATTGGAACGTCCAGGGGAGCAGAAACGGTCTCGGGGATTATCGCCCCCCGACTCGGGCTGTGCCACAGTACGGCAAAAGCTAGGCCGGCCAAGTAGGCAATTTGGGTGACGACAACGAGATAGAGTGTCGAGCGGATGGTGGTTTCAACAGACAGGTGGAGAAAACTGCCCGCAGCGATGCTGCCGGCGATCACCACCAAAGTCGCCGCTATCAGCGCCGGCGCGCGCAGGGTAAACCCTGTCACCAGGGCAAGACCCGCAACGCCGACAATGGCAAGCAACACGGCGACCTCCCAGGGGTCGATTTTCTTGGCGCGAGATCAACGCCCTCCCAAGCAAATCAGAGTCGCTCCTTTTTGTGAAGCCATTCGCTTAATTATGCACAGGCAGGATCAGCCATCGTCGGAGGAGTGAAATGCAGATTTCCGTCGTTGGGGTGCTGATCTGCTCGGGAATCCTGGCCTTCGTCGTTTATATGCGCTGGTCGATCATCGCTGCGCTGATTTCGTCTCTGGCTTTTGGCGCGACGGCAATCGGGACGATAACCTCGCTTGGCGGCTCATCGCCGCTTATCTTCACGGTCTTTGATATGCTCCTGATAGTGGCAGCACTAGCTCGACGGGGAATCTGGAGAGAAATTGGATCAGTCTTTGCTCGTATAGGCGCGGCATGGATCGTGTGCGCGCTCATGATCTATGTGAGCATCGGAGCGCTGCTATTTCCGAGGCTCTTTGCCGGGCAGACGAGCGCCTTCGTCTCTTCCCGCACCGGCAAGGGGGTCTACGAAGCGGCCCTGGCGCCGGTGTCGGCCAATATCTCTCAGGCGGGGTACTTTGTTCTGGGAGGGCTGACGTTCCTGGCGGTCTGTCTGCTGCTTCAGCGCAGCGGCACGTTGGCCAATATCAGGCGAGGCTTCTTCCTGTGGTTCACCTTGCACGTGTCGATGGGCATTCTGGACTTGTTGGGCAAGGTGAGCGGTGCCGGCGACATCCTCGCCCCGATTCGTAGCGCCAACTACGCCATGCTGACGCAAGTTGTTGAAGCTGGGTTTTGGCGGATTGCGGGGGCGTTTTCAGAAGCATCGGCGTTCGGCGGGGCATCGCTGGCAGGGCTGGCGTTCACCTACACCTACTGGCGCAAGACTGGATCCAAATTCGCATTGGGATTGGGAGCGACCCTGTTTGTTCTCCTGCTGCTGTCGACATCGTCGACTGCCTATGTCGGCCTTGCAATCGTAAGCGTGCCCGTTGTCTTTTCCATCGTGAAGTCGCTCGCTTCAAGTCGGCTGAGGTCGGGGGAGGCACTGCTTATCGGGTTGCTGCCGCCCTTGCTCCTCTCCGCGATGGCCGCCAGTCTGCTCTATCCTCATGTCTTCGATCCGGTTTTGCAGCTCGTCGACTCCACGGTGATCAACAAAGCCACGTCAGCCTCCGGCCAGGAGCGCAGCTACTGGAACTACAAAAGCCTGCAGTCTTTCTTCGATACAGGTGGACTGGGGGTCGGGTTGGGAAGCTCGCGGGCCTCGAGCTGGCCGATCGCGGTGCTTTCCCAGTTGGGGCTGTTCGGCACCGCGATGATGACTGCTCTGTTGGCAATGCTGGTGCGGGGGCTGCGGGGTGTCCGCAGTCGCATCGATCCCGAGGTCGACGCGATCGCGTCCAGTGTCCGCGCTTGCGCCTTATCGGGGCTCGTGGCCGCGTCGCTGGGAAGTGGCAGCGCCGACCCCGGTATCGTGTTCTTGATTCCTCTCGCTGTCGTTCTTGTCAGCCGGCTCTTGCCTGTTGAAGACGACAGTGTTGCTGGGGCTCCTGTAAGGACGCTCCAGTATTCGCGCGATTCCAGCGAACACATGATTCAATCGCAGATCGGCACTGTTCCCGGCCGCGTCTAAAGCGACATAGGCTCAGAGCTTTCGGAAGTATCCATGAGCTCCGAAGCCCATAGTGCTATCGAATCCACCATACAAAAGCGCAACCTTTTCGGGTTTATCGCTAAGGAACTCGTCGCATGCCTTCTTTACCCCCGGATAGAGATCGACCGAGTCGAACAATCCAGGATCACTGTAGTCGTCTATCAGACATGCAGCACCCTTTGATAGGCGAGGATACACATACTCCAAGCTGACCTTGACCGAGTCGTATAAGTCACCATCCAAATGCGCAAATGCAATTTTGTCCGGCAACTGTGTGGGAAGCGTATCTTCGAACCATCCCTGGTGAAGAATAGGCTGCCGAAGATTCAAGCGCTTGAAATTTGCTATGAGCGCATCCTGCGTAGTGGCCATGTCGCCCTTGTGAGCGTTGGCGTGGCCGTCTTCGGCACTGGCGTTCGGGAGGCCTTCGAAGCTGTCATACAAGTGAAGGTTCCTGCCTGGATCGTAGTGCTGAAGTATGCGTTGGAATACGACGGCTGACTTGCCTTCGTGGCATCCCAACTCACAGAAGTCTCCCGGTACGTCGTAGAAAAGCGCTGCGCTTGCCAAGTGATACATGTCCATTCTCTGTTCGACACTGGTCATCCAGCCCGTGCGAACAGGTGGTGCGAGGACGAGGTTTATTCCAAATTTCCGGAGAACCTTGTTGGCAAAGCGAACCGTCTGAGACTTGGATGGCTTCTGTTGAATCCATTCATCGAACGTATTGGTCAAGAAGACGTTGGGTAGTTCCGTTGCTTGCATGGCGAAGTCTCTTTTTCTAGAAAAAGAGCGCGATGGCGATAGGGCCATATAGTGCGTGTACTGGTCAAGGAAGTTAACTGACTTCCGTCGATCAGTCGCGCGCTTCTACCCTCATCCTGCTCGCAGAATCCGCCGGCAGGCTACGGAATGCCTACGGTATCGCCGACGGTTTCTGCTTTGAGTTCTATTCCCGGCGCCTTGCGCTGCTCGGTCGATGTCGAGTCCAGCGCGCCCATTTCATCCGGAGCCTGTGGTATTTCAATCTTGATGGTGTCTCCGGGCTCGACGACGCTCGTTTCGTTGGCTTGTATTTGCACCGTCGTGCCATCCGCCGACGGTCGGAAGATCGTGTAGATTGGCGCAGCCAGATCCAACTCGGCTCGGCGGGCAAGAAGAGTCGGGGCAGATATCTCGGAATCGTACAATAGCCGCCTCGCTGTTTCTGTCTTGCTGTCGAGAGCATCGAGTTCGGCTTGGGTTTGACGCAGATCGATCGTTACCTCATTTCTCCGTCCGTCCTGGAGTTCGAGAATGGATATGTCGGTTCTGCTGATTTCCTGACGGCCTCGCAGCAGACTGGTTTCCGCCGACAGCCTCTCGCTCTGCGCCTGGGCGAGGGTTCGTTCCAAAGCAAATTCCCGCGGCGCCGCCGCCAGACCTTTTGCCACAAGCGCCGAGACGGACGTCAACTCTTTCTGGATAGAGGCAATCTGCTTGTCGAGGAAGACGAGCTGCGCTTCCAGCGAGGTGAGTTCCTTCTGGAGGAACTCACGCAGACTTTGAAGCGCCTTGACCTGGGTGTCCAACCCTTCCCTGCGCGCCTGGAAGATCAAATGCTCCTGCTTCATGAGCATGGCGATGACGTCGTCCTGAGTGCGTGGCGTCAACTGGGGCGGAAACTGAATGTCGCTGGCATGCGAGAGTTCCGCCTCGAGCCTTGCCCTACGAGCGAGTAGATTGGCCTCGCTCAGCCTAAGCAGCCTCACATCTCCTCGACCCTGGATCACTTCGCGCTCGAACCTGGCGTCCTTGTCCTCCCGCGTCCGCAGCCCGCCCGCGATGCTCAATGCCTGTAAGACGGTCAGCCCGGGCCGATATGCGAATTCGCCCGATTGCGTCACCTTGCCGACGACGTAGAAAGGTCGGAACTGGACGATTTCCACTGCGGTGCGCGGTACTCGCACAAGGCCAACACTTTTCATCAGGCCGTTGCCGATGGAGTTCGCAATCTCGCTGGTCGTCAGGCCGGCGGCCTTGATTTCGCCGACCAGCGGCAGCGAAATAGAGCCGTTGGGACCGATCGTGTATTCGTCGTTGAGAGCACCCCAGGCAAAAATCGTGTCGCGCGACGCACGCCACTCGTAGACCTTGATGCGCAGCTTATCCTGCGGGCCGAGCACATACTCTTTGGCGCTTGCAGCCGAAACGCCCGACATGCAGGCCAACGTCAACCCAGCCGACACCACGACGTGGAGCAGGCGACGAGCCGCGCGCCGACAGGACAGCCTGTCGAGGCCTCGGGCTCGGCGATTTGAGCGAGTGCCTCTGTCGATCGAAAAGAACGGGTCATCAAGCATCTAGATCTCCAGAATGTATTCAGGCTCCACCCGGCCCCTTGCGACGTGTGAAAGCGCCAGAAGATTGCCGCGCAGACGTCCTCTCCGGTCGATGTAGGATTCCGGCCAGAGACTGCGTGCGAGATTGGCAAGCAGATTTTTGCTCATCAACTTTAGTCCGACAGGCAAAGGAACGGACCCTTTGCGGATGAGATAGATCGGGTTCGCCACCTGCGAATAGCCGAAACGAACGCCGCTTACGCGACCGCTCTTGACGCCGAGATGAACTCCGCGGATCGACTGTAAGGCGACGACCCGCCCCCTGGCTCTCAGCCGGCTGGTGAAATCAACGTCTTCCTGCCACCCGTAGAGCACAAGCCGTTCGTCGAAGCGAAGGCCGCCGATGAAAGCCGCCCTGATCGACATGTTGCACCCATAGGCGCTGAGTTGATCCACCCCGCGCGCTTCAGTCGCTGTGCCGGCCTCGCGAAGCGCCTGGATACCTTCTTCCCACGTGAACCCTGCAGTCGTTGCACCGTCTTTCAGCACGCTTCCAGTCACCACGGCCCAGTCCGGCTGCTGCAGGAACGCCCGTGATACGCCATCGAGATAGTCGTCTGCAGGAATGAAGTCGTCGTCGAAAAAGGTGATTATGTCGAACCGGTCACCTGCGGCATCGAGGCCAATGTTACGCTGTGCCGCCAGGCCCGTTTTTCCCAATACGCTCGAGACCGGAAACCGGCAGGCTATGTTGGTGGGGACATGGTTTGCGTCAGGAGCCGAGATTATGACCGCGTCCGGGAGCCGCGTCTGCCGCTCAAGCTGCGCGAGAAGCCGCGCCACATGCTCCGTGCGACCAAACGTTGCGACGATCACGACCACCTTTATCGACAATCAACCCTCCGCACCGCCAATGAAGTGAGTGCGCTATCATCCTAATCCGCCGGTCGCGTCGATGCAGCCTGCGCATAAGTTTAGCGTTGCGGCGTGCTTAGGCCCATCGGAGTAGAAGCCGTACCTCGTTGGAGTGCAACCGGCTTCGAGCGGGGGCGGAGCTTAACCCGATAGACAGCTTGTTTGGACGGGACGGACGACACACAGTCGTTGAGCATCCGGGCAAAAACAGAATTCCCGAAAGGTGCCGACGTTCCGGGAGGGCAATGCATGCGCCATGTGCGACAGCCGAAAGCAACCACCATGGTTGGCCATGATACCAAACATGTGCGATCCATCGGCAAGGCGCCATTTGCAGCCATCGACCGCAACGCGCGCATCGCCGTCGTGCATGACTGGTGCCCGAATTTTCGCGGAGGGGAGCAGGTCCTTGCCCGGATCTGCAAGCTCTTTCCAAGAGCCGAGGTTTTCACCCTTTTTGATTTTCTCCCGAAGGAGGTCAAAGACGAGCACTTTCCAGGCGTGGTTTTTCACGTTTCTGCGATGAATCGGCTCCCATTGGTGAAAAAATACTACAGGTCTCTATTTTTTCTTTGCCCGTTTATGATCGAGCAATTTGATGTCACTGGATACGACGCGGTAATTTCTTCTTCGGCTGCATTCTCTCGAGGCGTTCTCACGCGCCCAGACCAACCACACCTTTGCTACGTGCACAGTCCTGTGCGCTATGCGTGGGACGAGCAATTCTCCTATCTACAGCAAGCCCATTTGGGATTTGGGCCGAAGGGTCTTGTCTTTCGCTACATGCTTCACAGGCTGCGGACCTGGGATACCCGCACGGCGCATGGTCCTGATTTGATGCTGGCAAATTCGAACTATGTCCGCTCGCGAATCGAACGGATTTACGGCCGCGATGCGCGGGTGGTCCATCCGCCCGTGGCCACCGGGGAACTTAAACTGGTCGCCAGCAAGGATGACTATTACGTAACGGCCGCATTCCACGCCCCGTATAAACGGACGGATCTGATTATCGAGGCGTTCAGCAAAACTCCGTCGCGTCGCCTGATTGTCGTGGGCGACGAAGTACAGTCCAAGCATCTGCGATCGCTTGCCGGTCCCAACATCATTTTCACCGGCTATCTGCCGCGGCATGAATACATCGAAAAAATCGCTAACGCCCGTGCGATGGTGTTCGCCGGATGTGAGGATTTCGGGATCGCGCTTGCCGAGGCCCAGGCTTGCGGCACTCCATTGATCGCCTTTGGCCGTGGAGGTGCCCGCGACATTGTCCGGCCGCTTGGCGAGAGCAGCCATCCGACAGGGGTGCTCTTTGACCGTCAGTCCGTCGATTCCATAGCCGACGCAATTGACCTGTTCGAGGAAAATGCGGAGTCCATTGCGCCGCACGCCTGTCGTATGAACGCGTCTAGGTTCTCCGAGGAAAGGTTCGACCTTGCGATCCTCGACGCCCTTGGCCTGGCCCAATCTGCCCAGCTTGCTCGCGAAACCGGGCACAGAGAATTCTTTGGAACCAAAAGGCGCGAGATAACCGATTCCCTTGCCGAGCCAGCTCTCCCATGAATGCATTTGACCTCCACATGGCCAGCAACGCCAAAACGCTTCAACCGACTTCGTGTCCGTGCTGCTCGGCGCCCGTTAGCCGGTCGATCTACAGGGTCGAATCCATCCCGGTGCATAGCTGCGTCCTGCTTAGCTCGGCCCAGGAAGCCCATGCTTTTCCTCGTCGCGACCTTGACCTCGCATTTTGTGAAGCATGCGGGTTCATATTCAACAGGGCCTTTGACGAGGCGGTCATGGGCTACTCGACCAATTTTGAGGAATCCCAGCATTTTTCGAGCACTTTCAACAATTTCGCGAAGGGACTTGCACATGAGATTGCACAGAAATGTGCGATAGTCGGCAAGCACGTGTTGGAGATCGGCTGCGGCAAGGGCGAATTTCTCCGCGAACTTTGCATGGCCGGCGGCGCCACCGGGCTCGGCATCGACCCAGGTTATCGAGCCGACAAAGGACGCAATGAGGACTACGGCGACATTCAGATGATCGTCGATTTTTTCGGACCAGATTACCAGCATCTCCAAGCGGACACGGTCCTTTGTCGCCACACGCTCGAACACATAGGGTCCGTGTCGACTTTCGTGCGGCTGATCCGAAAGATGATCGGTGAAAGGACCGAAGATTGGGTCGTCTTCGAAACGCCGGATGCAAAACGCGTGCTCGTGGAAAGTGCGTTCTGGGACATTTACTACGAGCATTGTTCCTATTTCAGCCCCGGTACGCACGCACGACTGTTTCGCCAGGAAGGGTTCGACGTTACCGACCTGGAACTCGTCTATGACGACCAGTACATTGTTCAGTACGCCCGGCCGTCAGCAGGCCCGACGGCACCGAGACTACCGCTCGAGCACGATCTGGAAGAGATGCGCCGTTTGGCGGAAACCTTTCCCGCCCGCGTGCGTGCGGTTCAGGATTTCTGGCAGGAGCGCATCCGCGCCGCATACGCCGCCGGCCGGCGGGTCGTCCTGTGGGGCGGCGGGAGCAAGGCAGTGTCGTTCCTGACGACGTTGCAGCTTGGAGACGAAGTGTGGGCAGCAGTCGACATCAACCCTTACAAGCAAGGCAAGTTTACGCCCGGAACCGGACACCCGGTGATCGCGCCAGGCGACCTCTTGGACACGCCGCCTGACCTCGTCATCGTCATGAACCCGATATACCTGAATGAAGTGGCGCAATCCTTGAATGCGCTGGGCCTGCGACCGGAAATCATCGCGGTCTGATCGCACTCTCGTCAAGAAGAAGCCGGAAAATGGAACATTCCAAGTCACCCCGAGTATCCCTTGGTCTGCCCGTTTACAATGGCGAGAATTTCGTCTCCGAGGCGATCCAGTCGATCCTTGAGCAGGACTTCGATGATTTCGAACTCGTCATCACCGACAATGCTTCGACAGACAGGACAGCCGATATATGCCTGGAAATCGCGCTGCGGGACAAGCGCATCCGCTATGTTCGAAACGCACGCAACCTGGGCGCCGCGGCCAATTTCAATCGCGCTTTCGAATTGAGCTCGGGCACATATTTCAAGTGGTGCGCGCACGATGACGTCCTGGACCGTGGTTTCCTGACGGACTGCGTGCGTGCGCTCGACGATAACGCCGGCCACGTCATTGCCTATCCGCGCTTGCTGGGAATCGACGAGACCGGACAGCACACTTCCTATGTCGAACGGGTGCTGCCGGATATGGGAGGATCTTCGCCCGCGTCCCGCTTCCGGCTGATGGTTGCCGCGCACGGATGGGATGCGGCGATGTTTGGCCTTTGGCGCCGGGATTGTCTGCTCAAAACCACTTTGCATGAGCCTTATTATGGGTCCGATTGCGCGCTTTTGGCCGAGATGGCCATTCTCGGGCCGTTTGTCCACGCGCCCAACGCGATACTCTACAGCCGTGACCATCCGACGCGTTCGGTGCGATTGCCAAGCGCCGAACGGTTGGCTTGGCAAAATCCGGATGGCTCCACCGCGAACGCTTTCGAATTGTCGACGCGGGTAAAACACCTCGTCGCGATCGCCTATCGGCACAGGGGGACGGCACCGCTGGGTAGCACACTCCTTCATCTGCTTGCATGGATCCTGGATCCACTGCTCGTTGCGAGATTCTGCCTGGAAGCTGTAGGCGTTGTTTCTCCGCAGCTTCGTAGCAAGCTGCGCGGCGCCGGCCTGGGAGCCCTGAGACGCATTCATGCCGTCTCGGGCCGCTCTCCTGGCTAGAAACGAGTGATCTGGTGCGAGGATCCGCCGGAGGCCTTTGAATGAACCGTCGCCAAGTCGCGCCCGCGGCCGCAGGAGCGTCCGCCTCCCAGCTATTGCCGCAGGGTTCGAGCAAGAGAAATCTGGTGATCGTCCGGGCGGGGCGTGGCTCTTTGCATGCCGGCTGGACCGAGGGGGCGGGCGAAGCCGACTTCGATCTTCTCGTCGCCGCCTACGAGCCTGGCGTTTCCCATGGTCAAAACGATTTGAGCGTGTTTCTGCCTGGGCGCAAGATCGCAGGGTATCATGCCTTGTTTCAAAGTTACCCTGAAATTGTGACGAGATATGATTTCATTGCATTGATCGACGATGACATTGAGACGACGAAACTGGATTTGAATCGTCTGTTTGCAATCGGTCGACAATATAAACTCGATCTTTTTCAGCCAGCGCTTTCATTGGATAGCTATTTCTCCTATGCCGCGACGCTTGTCAGCGGCAAGCGATACTTGTTGCGATATACCAACACGGTCGAAATGATGTGTCCGGTGTTCAGCGCCAGGTGCCTGCAGGCCGCGTTGAAATTGTTCGGGCTCGGCTACGAGACGGGAATAGACCTTCTGTGGACCCGCCTGACTGACATGCCTTGGCTGCGTTACGCCATAGTTGACGACGTCGTTGTTAGACACACGCGGCCGGTCGGCACAACAAAGTCGCTCCAAGGCTTCGCAGCCAACGAGCGCTACGACGTACAGGTCAAGGCAGTGTTGAAGAGGTTCGGCGCTACGTTTCGCGGGTTTGTAACTTATGCGGCAGTCGACCGGAGCGGGCAGCTCATACGGTCCCGATTTTTGATCGGGCTTAACTCCCTGTTGCTTTGGCGGGCGCTGTTCAGGACGCCACTCGATTGGAGACAGTTTATGCGTCGGTCGACCGATTATACGCGACATTGCTGGCTGAGGCCGCTCAACCTGCAGCGGATCGACGTCGATGGAGTCGGAAAGCCAGGCCGTCAGCCGCAAGGGGCGGTTCGCCAGCTCATGCCACGATGATATCCGGCGCCAATCCAAGCTTGTTCGCCGCCAGGGCAACCTCGTCCCGATAGAGCGGATTCATCACGATGATCGACCGCAAGGGCCTGCCGCGCAGGCTCTCCGGCCCAACCACAGGTGTCCCGGTGCCTGGAGCAAATCGCCCTTGCTTGTGCGGATTGACGTCGACCAGAGCGCTTATCCGCGCGCCTCCGGGAACGACGTTGACGAAGGTGACCCCCTTTGATCCCGCACCCCAGACAACAGTCTGACCCGGATCCCGTTCCAGGAGGTAATCGCGCCACCAGGCGACCTTGTCGCGGTATGTTTGGTCGAAGCGGCGGACCAACGCTTCGATCTTCCCCGTTTCTGAAAAATCGGCCGTCATCCCGGTTTCGCGAGGTTTTGCTTCGATGAAAAGGTACTGGCCGCCGAACGACTCGCCTTCGTCCAGCACCTCGAAGCCTGCTGTCTCCATCGCCGCGCGCAGCGAGTGCGGCGTAAAGTAGGAGATGTGCTCGTAGATCAGGTCCCAGATTCCCATGTCGCGCAGTGTATAGAGCGCATTGGGCACCTCGATGTAAAATACCGTGCTGGGCTCAACGCCTGGATGGGACCGAAGCCCCTGCAGGAAGGCGATCGGCTCAGCTATGTGCTCCAGGACGTGACGGCAGGAAACGAAGTCGGGCCTGACGTCCGGATAGGCATCGCCGAACCAGTCATTGATGAATTCCACGCCGGCGACGTTCTCACCACGATTGTCTTCGAAGCTCCTGTCGAAGCCGATCCCCCTGGCGCCGCTGGCCGAGCAGAGCCGCTTGAGGAAATCACCCTTGCCGCAACCGACGTCCACGGCCAATTTTCCCTTAAGGGCGTAAGCAGTGGACAGGCGTTCCGCGAGGTCCTGCGCGAAGGCGGCGAAGCGCGGCGAAAAATGCAGCGAGTTCTCGTAATCCTGCGTATAGCCGATCCGGTCGTCTTCGAACGCGGCGTTGAAAAAATGTTCGCAACTGCGGCAAAACGCGAGGGCGAATTGGCCGGTCTGTGCGGCGACGGCCGAGTTCGCGTCAGGGTGCAGCGAGTTGCACGACACCGGCAGCGCGTCGAAGGAAACGGAATGCAGCAAATCCTGCTGCCGGCAGACCGGACAATCGACGCGAAGCCGCCTCGAATTCGTCAGCGGGTCACGCGCTTCGGCGCGGGCAGCGCTTCGGACCAGCACGGTCACACGATCCGCGGGGTCGGCACGGGAACGATGAATTTTCCGCCCCTGGCCCGATATTCTGTTTGCTGCGCCATGATCTCATCGAGGAAATTCCAGGCAAGCACCAGCACGTAGTCCGGCTGCGCCTCCAACAGAGCCTCCGTGGAGCGGATAGGAATTTTCTGACCGGGCATGTACTTGCCCTGCTTGTGGGTGTTGCGGTCGACGACGAAATCAATGAGATCGCGTCCGATACCGACCGTGTTGATCAAGGTGGCGCCTTTGGCCGCCGCCCCGTAGGCGGCGATCGAGGCGCCGGTCGCTTTGAGCCGGTGCAGCAGGGCGGAGAGCTCGACTTTCAACGTGTCGACCGTCGCGGAAAAATCGCGGTAGTAGTCGATGGAATCGATCCCTCGGGCTTTTTCATGAGCGATCTGGTTCGTGACGCTCTCGCCGACACGTTCCTGCCTTTCGACATACAGGCGAATAGACCCGCCATGGATCGACAAGTGTTTTATCTCGTTGAGATAAAGACCATGTCTCCGAAACAGCTTGTCCAATGCCGTCACTGAAAAATAGCACAGGTGTTCGTGGTAGATCGTATCGAACTCGCAATGGTCGATCATCGGTTCGACATACGGCGCTTCGAGCACCGCAACGCCGTCGTCCTTGAGCAACCGTGCAATGCCTGAAACAAAACCATTGGTGTCGGCCACATGGGCGAGCACATTATTTGCGTGGATCACGTCGGCTCTTATGCCCTCTTGGCGAAGGGACTCGGCCAGTTCGCGCGTGAAGAACGTTAGGCGTGTCGGCACCCCGACCTTTATGGCGGCGGCGGCAGGCCCATCGGCGGGGTCGATACCCAGCACTTGTATGCCCGCCTCGACATAGTTCTTCAGCAGATAACCGTCGTTGCTTGCCAGCTCGATCACGAAACTCCCAGTGCTCAGGCCGCGGCGTTCGATCAGATCGAGCACGTTGTCTCGAGAATGCCGCAGCAGCGCTTGCGAGAACGAGGAGTAATAGGGATAGGCATCGGCAAACAGGATCCTGGGGTTCACCGTTTCCGTGATCTGCACCAGGCTGCAATCGCCACAGAAGGCGACATTGAGCGGAAAGACCGGCTCCTCCTCGCCATCGTCGATGCTCGATGGAAGCCGATCGGCAAGCGGCGTCGTGCCGAGCTTCAGGAACGTATCGATGTGGCTTCCGCCGCAAGATCGGCAGACCTGCTCGGTTACCGACGCCGCACCAGCGATCATCATGGCCTTGGCTCCTGACTGTGTTTGCTCAAATCGCCATCGCCAATTGCGGCGTGCGGCGCAGATCGGCATCCAGTTCGCCGTTCCGGATCAGCTTCTGCACATGGGCGATGCGCTTGAACCGCTCGCCCTCGAAATCCTCGACTGTGAGACCTGCTGCGCGAAATGTGGAATAGAGCTGTTCGATGCCGCGCCGCGCCGTCCATTGCGGCTTAAATCCGTGCAGGCGGCGACCGATGTAGGCGCAGTCGACACGATAGCACCGCTTGTCTGGCCCGGCGTCGGGCGCGAACTCCACGCGGCTGCCGGGAACGATCGCCTGGACCAAGGCCGCGATCTCGCGGATCTGATAGTTTTCCGTGGTCAAGCCGACATTGAATGCCTCGTTGTGAACCAAATCCCGCTCGGCTTCGAGGACGGCGGTATAGGCCAGCGCAATGTCCTCCACATGGACGATCGGGCGCCATGGCGACCCGTCGCTTTTGAGGTAGACCAGACCGGTTGTGTAGGCCCAGGCCGTCAGGTTGTTGACCACGAGGTCGAAACGGATGCGCGGCGAGAGGCCGTAGGCTGTGGAAGCACGCAGGAATGTCGGGCTGAATGACTGATCGGCCATCGGCGCGACCGCTCGCTCCACATTCGCCTTTGAGACGCCGTAAGGCGTAACCGGGTTGAAGGGAGCATCCTCAGTCAGAAAGCTGTCGCCTGCCGCGCCGTAATTGCTGCAAGAGGAGGCGTACAGGAACCGCTGGACACCGGCGGTCTTGGCGAGCTGCGCAAGCCTTACCGAAGCGCCGCAGTTGATCTCCTCGGTAAGCAGGGGCCGATAGTCCCCCAAGGGATCGTTCGAAAGTCCGGCGAGATGGATGATCGCGTCGAAGCCGGCGACATCGTCGACCTCAATGTCACGGATGTCTTTTTCGATCGTTGGCACTTCGGCCAACGTTCCCACGAAGGTGCATGACCGGAAGATGTCGCTGTCTAGACCTGTGACATCATGGCCGCGTTCAAGCAGCATCGGAGTTAGGACGGAACCGATGTAGCCGAGGTGGCCTGTAACCAGTACTTTCATCGATCAATTCCCATGTTTTCCAGGGCGCCTGCCCGCTGTCCCATAATTTCTGAAGGAGATGCTTCTCGCGGATGGTGTCCATGCATTGCCAGAAGGATTCGTGGCGATATGCCATCAGCTGGCCGTCAGCCGCGAGCCGCTGCATTGGCGCATGCTCGAACATCACATCGTCGCCGTCGATATAATCCTTTATGCCCGGCTCGAGCACGAAGAAGGCACCATTGATCCAACCCTCCGAGGCCTGAGGTTTTTCAGTGAAGTCGACGACGCGATTGCCATCGAATTCGATGTGCCCATAGCGTGCTGGCGGACGCACCGCCGTCATCGTTGCGAGCTTGCCATGCGATTTGTGAAAGGCGATCAGGTCATCAAGGTTGACGTCCGAAACGCCGTCGCCCCAGGTGAGCATAAACGTCTCGTCGCCCATCCAGTCGATCAGGCGTTTGATGCGGCCGCCCGTCAGCGTATTCAGTCCCGTCTCGACAAGGTCGACGGACCAATCAGGCAGCGAGCTTGAGTGGCGCTTGACGCTTCCCGATGCGGCGTTGACGGTCAGGCTGCCATCGAATGCGACATAGTCGCTGAACCAGCGTTTGATGTATTCGCCCTTGTATCCCAACGCGATGGCGAAATCGCGGTGGCCGTAGGCATAGTAATGCATCATGATATGCCAAAGGATCGGCTTTGCCCCGATCTCGACCATTGGTTTCGGCCGGATCTCGGTTTCTTCCGCTAGCCGCGTTCCCAATCCGCCGGCAAGAATTCCTACCTTCATTGTTCTCACCCCAACCACTTACCGTTTTTGCTAGCATGCGTGGTGGGGCTGGACCACACCGAAGAAGGGATGATCGGAACCATCGATGCGCGACGTCAGGCATACGATTGGTGCTATGCTCGATAAAGCGATGCGTAAGGGGTCTCATCCATTCGACGTAGCCGACTGGCAGGCGTCGGCGGTCATCATCGCACCCCATCCCGACGATGAGACATTGGGATGTGGGGGGGTCGTCAGCAAGAAGCTCAACTCGGGCGCCGACGTCCGGTTTATTTTCGTTACCGACGGTTCGGCATCCCATTCAAATCGGGTTGATATGGAGGCACTGCGGATCACCCGTGAGGGCGAAGCGATCGAGGCGGTTTGCCGGTTCGGCGGTTCGGCCGATCGGGTTAGGTTTCTGCGTGTTCCCGACGGCATGGCAAAGCATCATGTCGGCAAGATCGCAGACGCGGTCGCTCAGTTGCTCTTCGCCTGGCAACCACAGAGCGTGTTCGTCACCCACGTGAAAGAGCCGCCTGCGGACCACGTTGCCACCAATCTTGGCGTGCGAGGCGCGCTTCAACTGTATGGCCGGCGCGTGACCGTGTTCGAATATCCCGTCTGGTATTGGTGTCAGTGGCCGTGGGTTCGTCTGCACGACGACGCGCTTGGGCTCAATCGCACCGCATTGCGGCAAATGGTCCGGACTCTTTGCCGGCCTGCGCGGCGTCAGGATGTTCAACTCCAATGCCTATGTCGGCGACGTGATCGATGTAAAACGTCACGCGCTGGCAGCCCACCGGTCGCAGATGGAGCGGCCGGCGGGACAAGAAGACTGGCCTGTCCTGGCGGACATAGGTGGCGGCGATTTTCTGAAGTGGTTGCTGAGGGACCACGAGATGTTCACGCGATATGAGCTTAACGCGTGAACGCTGTTCTTCGTTTAATGGGCCACTTCCGCGTAAGCGCGCCGATGTGCTCGGCAAGATCGTCAGCGGCTTGAAAGCCGTCATCTGGATCTTCGTGTTGCTGAACGCCGCGAGACTCCGGCAGAACACACAATCGTCGTCATGGACAGGGTGCTGGCTTCGCGGGATATCTCATTGGCTCACCGGGTCGATGCCAGATCCGTGGGTGGCTCGGCGATGTCGCCTAACGTGCAATCGCCACAGACGGTGCACTCCGAAAACACGAATAAGTTGGCAAGCGCATTGCAGACTCCGGCGACCCGCTGGGCCGACGACGCCGAGCGTAATGAGCTTCTTGTAAACGGGCATGTCTTCAAATTCCGGTCGCTCCTTTGCTGGGTTCGCAGTGTGTGACTCGCTTCTCCGACCGCGAACGGACACAAG
>NZ_VLKT01000064.1 GCF_007830515.1 Mesorhizobium tianshanense | reverse complement strand
CGCTGCGTTTGCGCCTCATCAAGATCGCTGCGCGGGTGGTCGAGATGAAGACGCAAATCCGCCTGCACCTGCCGACATCCTGCCCCGACCAACGCATCCTGCGCATCGTCCTCGATCGCATTCCGCGGCTCGCGACATAACGATGGGGCGCAGACGCCCCGAAACGAACCCGCCGACCGCAACCTGCAAACCCCACCTGCCATCACGACGGATCACCGCCGGCGCCTGACGCGGCTCGCGGAAAAGCGCCCAACAGCGGCCACATCGCCGCTTCAGGCCGCCAAAACCTCATCGCCGTGCATCAAGGCGGCTAGCATGATGCCATCGCAATGATCTGGCGACGGAAGCATTGTCTGCACTTTGGGATCATACAAGGCGTTGCCTTCTCAAGGAGGTCGCGATCGTCTCTTCCCAGTGATGGTCGCAATCATTGTTGATTGCGACTTCCGTAGCCAGCTCCGGCCATTTATTTCCCTAAGATCTGCGATGCAGGTCGAGGCGTTGTCGCCGTTTCGGCGGGTAAGATGGGCAAGACGACCTCCGGTACCTTTCCGGTCAGCGAGTTAAGGAAGGCAACGAGCAGGTCGACTTCTTCTTCCTTCAATTCTTCGCCGAGCTGGGTGGTGCCCATAATGGCCACGGCCTGTTTCAGATCCCAAACCTTGCCCGAATGAAAGTATGGCGCGGTGAGTGCTACGTTGCGCAGCGGCGCCGCGCGGAAAACATAGGAATCGTCAGCTGTATTGGTGACGGCAAAGCGGCCCTTATCTTTTTCCGGTAGGACGTCGGCGCTGGGCTTTTCCATAAGGCCGAATTGGTAAAAGTCCTGCCCACCAACGTTCATACCGGCATGGCAGGACGAGCAGCCTTTGTTCATGAAAAGCGTCAGGCCCTGTTTCTGTTCGGAAGTCATGGCGGCGTCATCGCCATTGAGGAAGGCATCGAAGGGGGCCGGCGTGACCAATGTCGCCTCAAAGGCTTCAACTGCCTTGGCCAAGTTGTCGAAGGTGACGCGATCGGCCCCACCCGTGAAAGCTGCATTGAACCAATCGACATATTGCGGCATCGACTTGAGCGTGGCGATAACTTGACCCGGTGTGTTGGCCATTTCGACACCGGCTTGGACCGGTCCCTTGGCCTGAGCCTTCAGGTCTTCGGCGCGACCATCCCAGAACTGTGCGATGTTGAAGATAGCGTTCAGTACCGTCGGCGCGTTGCGGGGTCCCTTCTGCCAACCATGGCCGATCGAGGTTTCAAGATTGTCGTCGCCCCCGGTGGCCAAGTTGTGGCACGAATTGCACGACAAAACGCCTGACGCCGAGACGCGCGGATCGAAGAACAGTGCCTTGCCGAGGGCGATCTTCTCCGGTGTGATCGGGTTGTTGGCGACTGCCGGCGTGGTGGATGGCAAAGCCTTGAAAGTGGCCAGTGCCGTTTCTCTGAGGTCGGCGGGGATCGGTTCCGCAGCAAAAGCGGTGGCTGCCGGCAAGGCGACAGCCATCGTAGTGAATAGCATTTTCATCAATGATCTCCGAGCGTTGTGCACGGAAGCCATTGTGGGATATGCGGTTCGTGAATGCCCTGCGCTAGATCAACGGCGGGAGAGGACCGGGCCTGACGGCCAGACTTCGATCGGGCCTGCGATCGAATGGCGGAAGCCGCCACCAGGCTGTGTCCATCGCTCCGACCGTGGATCCCAACACGTGGCCGGCGCCATCGCAATTTGCTCGCGCTGACGGCCTGGTTGGTTCCTTGGGGCGTGGCGACGATCACCATGACAATGCCAAGGCGGAAAGCATCATGGAGACCAAGAAGGTCGAAGCCGTGTATCCGATGACGTACGAAGCCTTCAGCGGCGCGAAACACCGTCGGCTTTTTCATTTTGCAAATTCAAACGGAGGGATCGAGAATCAAAGCAAACTCCGACCCAGTTACGGGACAGCCAACACCGAGCGGATCAAAGTGCATGACGGTGGGATGCGGCGCTATAGACCTCGATGCTGGATGAGCATCGCGATATCCTGTCGAGACAATTGTTGCGTTCAGCGGCAGGCGCCACTATGAAGCAACACTTCGCCGACTGTGTTTTCAAGCCGCCCGGAGAGATTATGATAGAAGAAAGCGACAAAAACATCGACACCCTCATCGAGCTCACCGCCGATGTTGTCTCAGCCTATATCTCCAACAATCCGGTTCCGGTGGGGGATCTCCCTGCTCTGATCGGCCAAGTGCATGCGGCTCTGAAAGGCACGGCCGGAAGCGTGTCCGCAGAAGAGCCGCTGGTCGTCAAGCCTGCAGTCCCGATCAAGAAGTCGGTGACAGCGGACTACATCATCTGCCTTGATGATGGGAAGAAGTTCAAATCGCTAAAGCGCCATCTGTCGACCCACTATAGGGTGACGCCGGACGAATATCGCGCCAAATGGGGCCTGCCGGCGGATTATCCCATGGTCGCGCCGAACTACGCCGCAGCGCGCTCGGCATTGGCCAAGACGATGGGGCTCGGCCGCAAACCGAAGGAGCCGGAAACGCCGGCGCCGGCGAAGCGGACCCGCAAGAAGGTCGCGGCTTAATTTCGGCAACCGAGATTCGTTTTGGAGTGCGCTGCTGCCATTGGCATGATCTGCGCGGAACATGAAAGGGCGGGGAGAGCTACCCCGCCTTGTCTTTGCAGACAGCCTGGTTTCAGGAATTCGCGACGGCTTGCCGCAATCTGCTGCCCCGATTCTCCGGTCAAGCCATGTTCTCGTCCACTCGTATCGAGCGGGTCAGCCCATCCGGGACGTGCAGCGTGCTTCCGGCTCTTGCGGGACGCAGCCGAAAAATCAGCCAGCTTTGCTGAGGCTGCCGGCGGATGACTTGCCAGTGCGGCGGTCCTGTTCGATTTCATAGTTGATCTTCTGGCCTTCATTGAGGGTCGAAAGGCCCGCGCGTTCGACAGCTGAAATGTGGACGAAAACATCCTGACCGCCATTGTCGGGCTGGATAAATCCAAATCCCTTGCTGCTGTTAAACCACTTCACTGTTCCGGTCGCCATATGCGTATTCCTTAATAACAATTGCAACGTGGGCAGGCCATTAGGCCAGTCCGATTCATAGCCGAGACTTTAGGCAAGCAACAACGAAAAATTGCAGGGCCCGGCTCGATCTGCTGATGGTGGCTCGCGCCACTGGTCAACGGCCGGGTGGTTCACGTCGCCACCTTAGTGCATAACCCTGGCGAGGGTTTGAAGGAGTTCGGAATTGGATTGTTTCGAAAGGATCGAGGCGTTAATCGATGCGGCCAGTGCGGATGCGACCGATAGGGCGCGCGTTTTGCTGGATCAGTTCGACGACAAGTCACAAACAATCGCCCAAGCGATCGACGACTTCCTGCTTGATTTGATGACCCTGGTGTTTGTTATAGAAAGCACCCAACAGATGTTCCACAATCCGGCGCGGCGGTTGGCACACATGAAATTGACCAGGGTCAGGCTGTTGTTGGCATCATAGCCTTGAGCTCAGAGCCGGTCCCGGTTAGCATCGATCTGTTCGTCGGGTAACCAGCGCGCAAAAACTGCCTGCATGCGCGTGCAAAATTCCGTCGCCTCCTCAGCCAGCGGCGGCTGCAACTCCTCACCTTTCCAGCATTGCCGCCCCGATCGGAAAAGGAAACGTTCAAACAGCGCACTCGGCGTGGCGCCTACGCAAAAGGCCCCTCTTTGTCGCCCACTTAACCACCCAGCACCGAAGAACCCGATCGGCGGAAATTGTTACGGTTTCTGCTTGTCCCGACGACTGAACGGAGAAGAAAAATTTCTGACCCAAACTGCCCAAACTGCAAAGTGTGCTTTCGGCACTTTCGCAGATGGCGAAGCAGTTAGATGTTCTGCCTTCAATCGGGGCTGCGCCGGATCCTAGCTGCGCCAGGCTATAATGAGCGAAGTCCGTTTCCGCTGCCGAAAAATGGCTATGCAAACAACGTGCGATTTCGGCTCTCGAATGGCAGTATCTAGCTTGAATGATTGGCCCAACAGCTTGAGGCAGGCCGCCACCTAAACTGCAAATAACGACAATACGACCCCAGCTCTGTTCCTGAAAAAATAGGATAATGCGAAAATTACCCTTTGATACAGTCCTGATCGCCAATAGAGGCGAGATCGCCATACGAATCATCAAGACGCTGCGCGAGCTGGAGCTGCGCTCTGCAATTGTCTACCACGATCTCGATGCGGGGACGCCAGCCGTGTCAATGGCCGACGTGGCGATTCCCATAAGCGGTCGCACACCGGTCGCGGCCTATCTCGATACCGCTCAAATCATTGCTGCCGCCCACGAGGTGAACGCCGGGGCGATTCACCCGGGCTATGGATTTCTGTCGGAGAATGCGGAATTTGCTCGCAAGGTGTTGGAGGCCGGCATCGTGTTCATTGGGCCCACTCCTGAGAATATCGAATTGATGGGCGACAAGATCCGGGCCCGCAAGTTCGTTCAGCGGAATGGATTTCCCGTCGCGCGTTCGGCGATCGAAGAGGATGATCCAGCAACGTTCATTTCCCGCGCACGGTCCATTGGAGCGCCTTTGCTGGTGAAACCATCCGCCGGCGGCGGCGGCAAGGGCATGCGGATCGTGCGCGACCTCGATGCATTGGAACACGCCATTGTGCAGGCACGCAGTGAGGCGCAGCGGTACTTCGGAGATGCTCGGCTTTACGTCGAACGATATGTCGAAAAGCCGCGGCATATCGAAGTGCAGGTGCTTGGCGACTCCTTCGGAAATGTCATTCATTTGTTCGAGCGGGAATGCTCGGTGCAGCGCAGGTTCCAGAAGGTCATTGAGGAGGCGCCCTCGCCAGCGCTCTCCCTGGAGTTGCGCGAGAAAATCTGTGAAACTGCCGTCAACATCGCTCGATCCGCCAACTATCGAAATGCGGGGACTGTGGAATTCATCTTCGACGGGAGCGGGTTCTATTTCCTCGAGATGAATACGCGCCTGCAAGTGGAGCATCCCGTCACCGAAATGATCACTGGCATCGATCTTGTTGCCGAGCAGGTCTATGTCACGGGGGGCCACGAACTTAGACTTTCACAATCCGATATCGTCTTGGCAGGACACGCAATCGAGGCCCGGGTATATGCTGAAGCTCCCGCACGCGGCTTTGCTCCTACGACCGGCAAGGTATTGGTGCTCGACTATCCGGGCGGTCCAGGCGTACGGATCGACAGTGGCATCTTGCAAGGTCAGCAGATTACGACAGCCTTCGATTCCATGTTGGCAAAGGTCATCGTGCATTCGCCTACGCGGACTGAAGCTGCGCTCAAAGCCGAACGCGCGATGCAGGAGCTGGTGCTCCTCGGCTGCGAAACAAACGCGAGTTTCCTCGCGCGCGTCCTCGCGGACGAGCAGTTTCTAAGCGGGCAAGTCCATACTGGATATCTCGACGAAAATCCGCACCTTGCCGCTGGCGAATTTGCGTCCGACTTGTCGGCGTTCCTGGCAGCCGCCGCCCTCCTAACGCGACCAGTCCGCGATTCGGCAGATGCCGTGCCTGAGCTTCACGCGTCCCTGGGCAGTTGGAGAAACTGACGTGAACCACGTTTTAGAGCTGGAAGGCGTAGATTATCAGTTATGGCTTTCACCCTGCAAGCAGGGCTATCGCCTTCACTTGGGCGACGAAGTGACCGCCCCGATCGATTTCTGCCATCAAGGCGATGGATGCGGCATCCTTATCATTGCCGGCGCAAGAGAGCCGGTCAGGTTCGCCATCGATGGTGACACCATTCACCTGCATATTCGGGGCAGGACGAGCGTTTTGCGCTACCGAGACCCATTGTCTGCGCTTGCTCTCGCGCAAAAGCATGCAGGTCAGCTCGTCGCACGCGCGCCGATGCCGGGCGTCGTCGTTGCAACAAGTGTTTTGCCTGGTGAAGTGATTGCCGCAGGCACGGCGCTGATGGTGGTCGAGAGCATGAAGCTGGAAACCGTCATACGCTCCTCACAGAACGGCGTGGTCGACCGAGTGCACTTCAAAGAAGGCGAGAGCTTCGAGCAAGACGCTGTGCTGGTTACGCTCTCAGCGGAAGGGCATTGAGATGCAGCGGATCACTTCTCTGGTCGACGTCAAATCGCAAGAATTTCGTCTCAATGAGCTCCACAACAGACGGCTTGCAGCCGAATTAAAGGAGCGCCAGCATGCCGTGCGCTTCAACCGTCCAGAGCGGGACCGTGAGCGCCTACGGCGACAGAACAAGCTTTTTGTTCGTGAACGGGTCGAGGCATTGCTCGATCCAGAAACTCCGTTCCTCGAAATTTCGACACTGGCTGCGAACAAGGCTTATGACGGCGAGGTGCCTAGCGCAGCGCAGGTCGTCGGCATCGGTATTGTAGCGGGTCGCGAGGTGATTGTTCACGCGGATGACGCGAGCGTGAAGGGTGGCGCGTGGTATCCGCTGTCGGTCAAGAAAATCGTACGGTCTTTGGATATAGCAATCGAAAATCGTCTGCCCGTTGTTCATCTTTGCGACTGTGGTGGAGGATTCCTGCCTTTGCAGGCGGAGTTCTTCGCCGATCGCCACCACGCGGGCAGAATCTTCCACAACCAAACCATTCTCTCGAAGATGGGCGTGCCGCAAGTCGCCATCGTGATGGGCCATTGCATTGCGGGAGGGGCCTACGTCCCTGCGCTAAGCGAATACAACATTATCGTGCAGGGAAGCGGAGCGATATTTCTCGGGGGCCCATCGGTCGTGAAAGCTGCGACCGGCCAGCACGTGTCTGTCGAAGAGCTCGGCGGCGCTGACATGCATACCAGCGTATCGGGAACGGCTGACTATCTCGCGAACTCAGAGATGCACGCGATCGCCATCGCCCGCGACATCGTCGCCCGTTTCAACCGTATCGAGAAAGCGCCGATCGATCGAGTCGCTCCGGAACCGCCTGCATATCCTGCGTCTGAATTGTACGGCATAATTCCAAAGGATCCTCGAGCGCACTTTGAAATGCGCGAGATTATCGCCCGCTTGGTCGATGGCAGCCGGTTCCACGAATACCAGCCACGCTACGGCCGATCTCTGGTGTGCGGATTCGCGCGCCTTCATGGATATCAAATCGGTGTTCTTGCGAACAATGGCGTTCTGTTCGGCGACAGTGCGCTGAAGGGCGCTCACTTCATCCAATTGTGCGACATGAATCGGACGCCTCTGTTATTCCTGCAAAATATCACCGGCTTCATGGTCGGTCGCGACTATGAGCAAGGTGGCATCACGAAGAATGGCGCAAAGCTCATCATGGCCATGTCTGGGGCGTCGGTGCCTAAATTCACGATCGTTTGTAACCATTCTCACGGAGCAGGAGCATTCGCCATGGCAGGGCGAGCCTTCGACCCGCGTTTTCTGTTCACCTGGCCGCAGGCTCAGATTTCAGCCATAGGGACCGATCAAGCGACGCGAGTCCTGACGGACATCAAGGCAAAGCAACTGGCCGTCGACGGTAGGCACCTGTCCGAGCAGGAGTTGGAGGCGATTCGAGAGTCGATTTCAGAAGAATACAAAGAGCGGTCGAGCGCATACTACGCAACCTCTGAGATCTGGGACGACGGGATTCTTGATCCCGCCGATACCAGAAACGCGCTCGCAATGGCCGTGAGTGCTTCGCTCAATGCTCCCATCGAAACGCCGCGTTACGGCGTCTTCAGAATGTAGTGTTTCCGATCTGTCAAAATGGACATTAGGCCTATTGCGGCCGCTCGCGGACACCGGGACCGCACTGGCGGTGACCTCGCCCAGACGAATCGGTCGAGCAGGGTCGTTTGCGGAAGGGGCGATATGTGATGACACGTAACCGCTGATCAGTCTTGGCTGAATAGCCGATGATATGAAACGCCTGCTATGCCTCAACCTTTCCACCAACCGCGAGAGTAATTGCGACGGGACTGCGCGTTAAAGGCAGACGAGGTAATCGAGACCCGGAGTGGCATCGTCCGCGTCGGGAGAGAAGCTCTGTAAGGGCCCGGACAGAAGGATGGCTAACGATGGACCTCTGCACGCTGATAGACCGCAATGCGGCGTTTGCTCCCGACAAGCCCGCAATCCGGTTCGAGGGCGAGACCTTGAGCTACGCCGCCTTAGGCCAACGCATTGAGCAAACCGCTCGCGCCCTGAACACCGGGCTCGGAGTCAATAAAGGCGACCGCGTGGCTATCCTCAGCCTAAACCGACCTGATTATCTGGTTCTCCTCTATGCCTGTGCGCGTATTGGCGCGATTTTGGTGCCTTTGAACTGGCGGCTCTCCGTGGCTGAGCAGCTCTTCATCTTGTCCAACGCCGATGCAAAGGTAGTAGTGGTTGAGCAGGCCTTTGCGGCACTTCTGCCGCCTCTGGCACACAGGCTGCCCGACATCTTCGTCGTCGGTTTCGACTTCGCTCCCCCTCGCGGGAGTACATGGGGCAACCTGTTGGACCAAGGCATTGGCGATGGCCGCAACCCACATGCCGACTTGAGCTGTCCGCTTATGATAATCTACACTTCTGGCACTACCGGACGGCCGAAAGGCGCGGTCCTACGCCAAGAAGCATTGCTCTGGAATGGGGTGATGAGTCAGCACATGCATGCCCTGACTTCGGAGGATCATGTGCTGTCGGTATTGCCGTTCTTTCACGTGGGCGGGCTCAACATTCAGACTACTCCGGCATTGCATCATGGTGCGACGGTCACGATCCATTCCCGGTTTGCACCAGACGCGACACTTGCTGCCTTCGAGCGCGATCGGCCAACGCTTACGGCATTGGTACCGACGACCATTCAAGCGTTGGCAGACCACGCCGAATGGTCGACAACCGATCTATCGTCCTTAAAGGCTGTTTCGACCGGCTCGACAATTGTAGCTCAACATTTGATCGAGCGCGTTACCGCGCGAGGGGTACCGGTACTGCAGGTCTACGGCTCCACGGAAACTTGTCCCCTCGCCATCTATACGAGGCTCGGCGGTGATTTTTCGCGCGAGGGGTCGACTGGCCTACCGGGACTATGCTGCGAAGCGATCATCATCGACGACGCTGGCAAGGAGTTGCCGCCAGGCGCCCCAGGCGAGATCGCGGTGCGGGGCCCCAACGTCTTCCATGAATATTGGCGCGATCAGCAAGCGACCCGAGAGGCGCTGCGTGACGGCTGGTATCACACTGGCGACCTCGGTCACCGCGATGCCGACGGTTATTTTTGGGTCCGTGATCGCAAAAAGAACCTGATCATTTCCGGCGGAGAAAACATCTATCCGGCGGAAGTCGAGCGTGTGCTTAACGAGCACCCCGATGTCGCAGAATGCGCTGTCGTCGGCCGGCCGGATCCGCGTTGGGACGAAGTGCCGGTCGCCTACGTGATCAAGCGGGCGGGGGCTCGGATCGAAGCAGAAGCACTGACTGCCCATGTGCAGTCCCAGGTCGCCCGTTTCAAAGTCCCGCGCGAGTTTATTTTCACCAAAGAATTGCCGCGAACGGCGTTGGGCAAAATCCAACACTCTATTCTGAAAGAGCTCGATGCGAGACCAAGCCAGCAAAGAGGCAGCAGTTGAAGATCGGGGCCTTTCGCGATGATAACGTCCCTTTACGGCCACAGGTGAACTTGCGATTCAAGATGAATGCGGCTGTGACGGTGCTATACGAACCCGGTCTCGGCGAAAGGTTCGGAGGCTATCGCCTGTGAGTCTGTCGCGAATTTATATTTTGGACGTGAAGCGTAATATTGAGCGCGCTGCTCATGCCGCCCCACCAATCGCCGTTCGGCCGTCGATCGGCTTTTACCAAATCTCGACCAGCTTCAGCCGCGGGCGGGATCAGCAAAGGGCGTCGCGCAAGGCCGCTTCGTCCGCGCATCCGCCGATATATGATCAATTAGCCGCAATGTCTCAGCGTCCTGAGGATGGCGATTGCGGTTTCGTGGTCCGCTCCGGAAATTGAAGAAGGCACGCCGATGGGAAACACGCCAAGAGCAACTCCAGGCGCTGCCTTGTTTTGTTGGTTTTTCAAAACGGCTAGGCGCTCTCTGTCGGCTTGGGTCCACGGCCCAGCGTCTGGCAGCCCCGCGATTTTGTCGCGAGGTGTACCCACATTGCTCGCAATCCGGAAAGCTTGGACAACTCCGACAACGGATCAAGCACTTTGCCGAGGCCAGACCCGGCGATGCCACGCTCTAGCCAGGTGCGGTTGAGCGCCTCCTTGAGGTCGGGCTGCCAAGCTCCCCTCGCCTCTCCGCCACCTCAACTGCGAATAGCCTGGCGGCCACCTCCTCTTCCCTACCGGGCACACACTGCTCGTTCAGCGTCGACCTTGGCCTGCCTATCGAGGAAAGCATCCTGCGGCGACGAGCATCGTCTCCATTCCAACCCTCTCAGTGCCGCAGTGAATTCGAGGCGCATCCTGTCTCCCTCCGCGGCAGCATGCTCGATCGTCTCTTAAGGTATCGTCCCAAGCCGCAAGCGCTTCGCGTTCGGCGAGGTCCGATGTCCGACAATGTCGGATACGCAACATAGCAGAGCCCGATTTCTCACATTGCCTCCAACGGTTTTCTGATTTGGCACGGTACATGCGTGGTCATCCGCAAACGCGTCACTGACCAAGGAGAACTCATGATCACCTCACCAAAAAATACAGCCGCGGGCCTCCCAGACCCATCCGAAGATGACGCTCGAGCAAAGCCTGGCAAGATGAAGACGGTTGCTCATCTGGCTCAGCGCTGCCCACCGATCCACCTTCAACCACCAAAAGGAGAGACGCGGACGCAGCGCCTTCAAAATGAGGAACAAATCACTTTGCCTCAAACCTTGCCTGTCGACCCGCCACCACAACGGGAGCCGTCGATCGAACCTCGGTCTCACTGGCTGCGCAGGGCATTCAATGCGACCGCGTTGGTCCTCGCGACGACCGCTCCGGTTCTGGCCGCCAACGATGACGGCAAGGTGACGGATTTCCTGCTCGACAACGGCATGGAGGTGGTCGTCATCCCCGATCACCGTGCGCCGATCGTCAGCCATATGGTGTGGTACAATGTGGGCAGCGCCGATGAGCCGCCGGGCCAATCTGGCATTGCCCATTTCGTCGAGCATCTGATGTTCAAGGCGGCGACGATCAACCATGCCGCCGGCGAGTTCGACCGCGCCGTGGCCGAGATCGGCGGCTCGCATAATGCCTTCACCGATTACGACTACACCGCCTTCTGGGAGACGGTGGCGCCTTCGGCGTTGGAGCAGATGATGAGCTTCGAGGCCGATCGCATGTTCAACCTCACCTTCACCGACGATGATATCAAGACCGAGCGCGACGTGATCCTGGAGGAGCGGCGTTGGCGTACCGAGACCGACCCGAAGGCGGTGCTGGACGAGGAGGTCAACGCCACGCTCTGGCTGAACCGGCCCTACCGCATACCGGTCATTGGCTGGATGCAGGAGTTGGAGAAGCTGAACTGGACCGACGCCTTCGCTTTCTACGACCTGTATTATAGGCCTAACAACGCCGTTCTGGTGGTGGCCGGCGACGTCGAGCCGGAGACGGTAAAGGCGCTGGCCGAGAAGACGTATGGAAAGGTTGTGGCGGGTCCTGGTTTAGCCCGCATCCGCCCGGTCGAGCCGGAGCAGAACACCAAGCGCACGGTGACGCTGGCCGACGCGCGCGTTTCGGTGCCCCGCTTTTCCACGCAATGGGTGGTGCCGTCCTATCATACGGCCGAACCTGGCGAGGCCGAAGCGCTCGACCTCCTGGCCGAAATCCTCGGCGGCAACAACCGCAGCCGGCTCTACCAGCAGCTGTTGGTGAAGCAAGGCATTGCCGCCGAGGCCGGCGCCAATTTCGGGGGCACCATGCTCGATGCCACCAGCTTCACCATCTACGGCTCGCCGCGCGGCGATGCCAAGCTCGCCGATCTGGAAGCGGCTGTCGACGCGGAGATCGCCCGCATCGTCAACGACGGTGTGACCGATGACGAGCTGGACGAGGCCAAGGACCGCAAGGTCCGCTCGGTGATCCTCGCCCGCGACAACCCGGCCCACATGGCCCTCATGTATGGCGCTACGCTTGCCACCGACGGCAGCGTAAAAGATGTCGAGGAATGGCCAGACCGCATCCGCAAGGTCACCGCCAATCAGGTGAAGGCCGTCGCCGCCCGCTATCTCGTGCCCGACCATTCGACCACCGGCTATCTCTTGCCTAAGACGGAGAATTGATGTGATGACGAACCAACACCGCCGCGCCTTCGCGCACGCCTTGCCTTCTCCCCTTCTGGGAGAAGGGAGGGCCGCGCGGCTCGTCACCCCGCTGGCCATCCTTCTCCTCGCCGTTCTTTTCCTCATCCTGCCGGCGCTCACCGCCCGTGCGGCGATGACCATCCAGGAGGTGAAATCGCAAAAGGGCATCACCGCCTGGCTGGTGGAGGACCATACGGTGCCGATTGTCGCCATCCGCTTTGTCTTCGACGGCGGCACCACCCAGGACCCGGTCGGCAAGCAGGGGCTCGCTCATCTGATGACCGGCCTGTTCGCCGAGGGCGCCGGCGATCTCGACAGTGATGCCTTCCAGGTGAAGCTCGACGATGCCGGCGCCGAGATGAGCTTCGAAGCGCAGCGCGACGGCATTTATGGCTCGATGCGCATGCTTTCCCTGCGGAAGGACGCCGCTTTCGATCTGCTTCGGCTCGCTGTCAACAGGCCGCGCTTCGACCAGGAGCCGATCGACCGCATCCGTGCCCAGATCCTCTCCGGCATCAGCGCCAGTGAGCGCGACCCCAAGGCGATCGCCGAGCGCAAATGGCTGCGCGCGATCTACGGCGCGCACCCCTATTCGAGGCCGGACGTAGGGACCAAAGAGAGCCTCGCCGGCGTCACGCCGGCCGATCTCGGCGCCTTCCACAAGGCCACTTTCGCTCGCGGCGGGCTGCATGTTGCCGTGGTCGGAGACATTGACGCGAAGAGGCTGAGTGAAAAGCTCGACCAGCTGTTCGGCGAATTGCCTCAGAAGCAGACGCTCTCCCCCGTTGCCGATATCGATCCCAAGCTCGGCCAGCAGGTGGAGGAGAACTACGACCTGCCGCAGACCTCGCTCCAGCTGGCCTGGCCTGGGGTGAAGCGCAGCGCGCCGGACTACTTTGCCGTGGTGTTGATGAACGATATCCTCGGCGGCTCGCCCTTCACGTCGCGCCTGTGGGAGGAGGTGCGCGAAAAGCGCGGCCTTGCCTATGGCGTCGGCTCTTATCTGGTCGATAACGAGCATTCTCATGCGCTGCTGGTTACAACGGCGACACGGTCGGACCGCGCCGCCGAGACGCTGAGCATCTTGCGCCAAGTGGTGAAGGAGCTGGCGGAGAAGGGGCCGACGGAGGCCGAGCTCGAGGCGAGCAAAAAATATCTGATCGGCGCCTTTCCCATCAACCATCTGGATTCCTCCAGCTCGATTGCAGCCACGCTGGTCGAGTTGCAGCTCGATAATCGCGGCATCGACTACATCCAGCGCCGCTCCGCCCTCATCGATCAGGTGACGCTCGAACAGGTCAAGGCTGCGGCGAAGAAGCTGCTTTCGGCCGAGCCCGCCATTATGGTGGTCGGCCCGCCGCTGGGGGGCAAAGGATAAACCCAGGAGCCCATTCGTCCCCTTGTCTCCTTGTGAGGCCTTTTCGCGTGTGGAGTGAAGTCCGGTTCGGTGGGCTAGTGAGGTTTTTTAAAGGCCCGCGGAGCGGTTTTGGAGGGCCCTGCAAGGCATTTGCTGGTTCAAGCAGCCGACTCGTCTGATTGTCGCCAGCCTCTCTTCGGGTGGATAGAGGACGCTGGCCGTAGTCCGCACATTGTAGGCCGCCACCAGCATGCACTGCGTGCGGGTGGCGAAGCCGACGTCCGATTTTTTCGCCTAACGAGGGTCGCGAGCACCGATTAGAGAATTCAAAGTATTTTCCCTTTCCAGTTAGATACGGTGGTCTACCAGCCGTCTGGCCGAGGCCCTATAAGGAACCCGGCTGTGGGGAATACATACCAACACCCTGCCGACATAAATGTCCGCTGCGTTGAGGAGGAATCCGGTATTGCCCCTGTGCCTGCCGATGATCCGCCACCTGAAATCCCCCGACCTGTTTGGAGCCATCGACCGCCTGCCGGCACTTGTCACGCCTGGTAGCGGCCGGACATTCGAGGTCTTCAATCCATCGACCGGCGAAGTGCTGGCAGAACTCCCCGAGATGGGCGCGGAGGAGGCACGCGCTGCGATCGACAAAGCCTATATCGCGCAGCCTGGATGGGCGGCGTTGACCGCACGTGAGCGCAGCGACGTTCTGTGGCGATGGCATCAGTTGATCGTCGACCACGCCGGCGATCTCGCCGCGATTCTCACCGCCGAGATGGGTAAGCCGCTTGCGGAAGCCAAGTCGGAGGTATCGCATGCGGCGGCGTATCTACAATGGTACGCCGAAGAGGCCAATCGCATCTATGGCGAGACGATCTCGGCACCGTCGACGGACCGCCGAATGCTGGTGATCAAGCAGCCCATCGGCGTCGTCGGCACGATCACGCCATGGAATTTTCCCGCCTCGATGGTAGCGCGCAAGATCTCGCCGGCCCTAGCGGCGGGCTGCACGATCATCCTCAAGCCTGCTGAACAGACGCCGCTCGTGGCTGGCGCAATGTTCGCCCTCGCCCACCGGGCTGGGTTTCCCGAAGGCGTCGTCAACCTGATCTATGCGTCCGAAGGTGATGGCGTCGGCCGTGAACTCTGCACCAACCCCAAGGTCCGCAAGATCAGCTTCACCGGCTCGACCGAGGTTGGCCGGCTGCTGATGCGCCAGTGCTCGGACCAGATCAAGAAGGTCAGCCTCGAGTTGGGCGGCAATGCACCTTTCATCGTCTTCGACGACGCCGATATCGACGCTGCGGTTGACGGAGCGATCCAGGCGAAGTTCCGCAATGCCGGCCAGACCTGCGTTTCGGCGAACCGCCTTTATGTCCAGTCGCGCTTTCACGATGAGTTCGTCGAGAAATTCGTGGAGAAAGTCCGGCGCCTATCGGTTGGCGACGGCTTCGCTCTCGGAGTGGACATCGGACCGCTCATCGACAAGCAAGCTCTGGCCAAGATCGAATCCCATATCGCCGATGCCGTCGCAAAAGGCGGCACAATTCGATGCGGGGGCAAACGCATCGGCACGAACGGCACTTTTTTCCAACCGACGGTCCTCGCCAAGGTCTCCAGCGAAATGACTGTGGCGCAAGAAGAAACATTTGGACCCTTGGCTCCGATCATTCGCTTCGAAGATGCGGATGAGGTGGTACGTGAGGCCAACGACACGATTTACGGCCTCGCCGCCTATTTTTATGCCTCAAACCTGAAGCGTGTCTGGCGTGTAGCCGAGGCCTTGGAATATGGCATGGTGGGCATCAACACCGGACGCATGTCCTCGGAAGCGGCACCCTTCGGCGGGATCAAGCAGTCCGGCATCGGGCGGGAGGGTTCCCGCCATGGCCTCGAGGATTACCTCGAAATGAAATACCTTTGCATAGGCGGCATCTGAAGCGTCCGCTTGCGCGGTTCGCAGATCGGTTATCGAGCAAGCGAACATGTGAATGTAGGACGGCTCCTCGATGGGAGCCGACGGGCGGCTCGGCAACCCGAGCAAAGGCGCTAGAGGTATCTCTCGACGAGACCAAGCGTCTGCATTGTCGACGATGAGGCCTTGCGAGCGATCCGGCGGCCCTCGCGGACTATTTTCAGGCGACACGTCTGTCGTTTACGCGGGTCTGGCTGGCAACCTGTCCGCTGTCGCGATCATGAATGCCGGTTGTGCGCAAAGTCGGGTTTCTAGTTTAGTTTCCGTCCATAAACGCGTATATTTTACCGCGTTTACAGGCACTTACCCTCGTCCGGAAGCGATTGTCGGGGCGTGGGCAGGCGAGCGCGCGCTGGTTGTCGGCAAAATGTCGTCACGGCGCGCGCGGCCGTACATGCCGCGAGACCGGCGTCAGCCGGTACCACGCATTCCAAACAGCGGACCGGCGTCAGGTCGGCTTGAGGCGTGTAAAGAGGACGAGGTTGTAAGCCACGATTGAGGACCAGACATAGGTCTTGAAGTGGTCAAAGCCGCGCCAGGTGCAACGCGCCAAGCCATAAGCGCGCTTGAGGCATGATATTCCGGCTTCGATGCCGGCGCGGAAGTTGCGTAGCTTGCGGTAGACCCAATTGCTTCGGACCATGTCCTCGATCCTGAGGCCGGCTTTCTTGTGGAATGCCATATCGCGAACGCCCCAGGCCTTCGCTTTGGCCAGGTTGTCGCGACTGGCGAAGCCGCCATCGGCCGCCGCCTGCAGCGGTGCTTGACCATAGAAGGCGATGTGGCGCTCCAGCATCGGCAGTAACCGATCGCTGTCGCGCGGATTGCCCGCCTCGATCACCAGATCGAGGATCATGCCGCTCCTGCCGGTGATCAGGTTGAGTTTATGGCCGTATTCGACGTCACGGCCGCCTTTGACGATGATATCGGCATGGGGTTCGAACAGGCTGACCAGCTTCTCGCTGGCCGGCACCGGGTCGCCGGCCAGCACCCGCCGCTCGCTTTGTGTGATGATGCGTTCGATCAGCGGCTGATAGTGACGGACCTGGGCCTGCCATAGTTCGATGAGCGGATCGCTCGCCACGGCCAATCGCTCGGTCGTTTGCTTCAGATATGCCAAGGTCCCGCAGGCGATCGCGATCAGCTCACGGTAGAGTTGGACACGATTGGGTCGACCACGTGTGAACTGGATCTTGCGAGCGCGCTTCTTGGCCGCGCGGCGATGATCTCGCCATGCCAAGCTGGCATCGCCGACCAAGGCATCGGCTTGCTTCAGCAGGCGCACCATGATCCGCACCGCGTCCCACAGCAGGCTGCTGTCGCTTGGCTCATGGATCGGTGCTGCGGTGACAGTGCTGTCCAGCCGCACGACACTCCCATCTTCGAGCTGCGTCTGCTGGGCGCTCGACAGCAGTGCCCGATTGATCTCTTCCCAGGTCCCAGGCCGGATCGCGCTGATCGTCTTTTGCAGCACCGACTTCTGCGGGCTCCATGACCACGGCAGCCGCGCAAAAGCCCGAAACGATGCGGAGTCCTCCAGATGGAAGGCCAGCTCCTGATAGCTCAGTTGGCGGTATTGCTTGAGGAGCGCGCAGCGCAATACCGCTTCGGCCGGCAGCCCTTGCCGTCCGGTGGCCTTGACGCCACGTCGACCCAGATCTCGCACCACCAGACCAAGCAGGTCGCGATGCTCATCCAGCCACTGCGACATCGCCTTCAACTCATGGCCGATCTCGTGCGTGGCGAAAAGATCGAATATACTGGCTTGGACGGTGCGTTCTTGGCGCATTGTCGGCTCCGGCGGTAGCAGGCCTTTGGAATCAGTGGCATGAGACCAAAGTTTACCTGAAACCGCCGGGCTTTGCCCGCGCAAAGATACGATTTACCAAACAAAATCAAGAGTTTGCCGTTTATGGACGGAAACTAGTTTAGGGGCAGAATGGGAATGCTCGTCAGATGGTTCTGTTGCAAATCTTCGTTGAGCCGAAGGAGGATGAGATGGCGGGCCGTGCTATGCGGCGGCAAGGCTGTCGAGGTCCTCTTCGATCACCCCGGCCGCGTATAGCTGATCGAGCAGGTCGGCGACTGCAAGGGCGCTCGCTCCGTCCGTCGTGACCCGCATAATCAGCTCCGAGGCTGTACAGTTGCCGCACGCGATTAGATCGCCAACGGAAATCGGAACGACCTCGTCGAGCACCCGGTGTTCAATGTTGCGTGAGCGGAGATGGAAGCACCGGTTCCCTGCCTCGTATTGCAGGTCTCCGCGGAAGCGGATCGGTAGGTTGGGAGGTGGGCTTTCGAGCATATGCTCGTCGATGATGCTCTGGAGCCCCTCGCGGAACTCGTCGGGCGTCCTGAAGAAACGTTGACCCACGGTTCGGTACCCAAGAGGCCAGCGTTCGCTACCAGGTACCGGCGTCACCAGTTGTAAACGTCCCTGCAGCATATTTACGAGGAAGCCGGAAACACAGGCGATCGTCGTGGGATAGCCCTCCGGCAAGGCGATTGCATCATCTTTGTTGGCTGCCTTGAGTTTCTCCTTCCGCGCGCGTGCGCGCCCGGTGAACGCCTTTGCGGTCGGCGCCTCCTTGCCCTGCAGGATGAGTTCGACCCCCATCAGGTCCTCGGGCGAAAACGCCGCGTGAATCTGATTGAGATGGTTCGTACTTAGCACAGAGAAACGATTCGTCACGCCACCGTAGCGTTTGAACAGTTCGAGCACGCGCCTGGTGAGTGCCTGATCCTTGAGCGGAGCGGCCGTCGTCGTTTGTGGCAATGTGCCCGTGATTTGATGGTAGTCGAACAGAAAGCGGTCGTAGTCCGGGTTATCGATTGGATCTGTGGCCCAGTAGCAGAAGCCAGTGCGGGCTGCCGAACCAAACATCTCGCTCGCGACACCGACCACGCCGCGCCAAAGCTCTGCATGCTCCTCGCTATATTCATAATAACCCTTGAAGCGGTCCGCCGAGAGGCCACAGAACCAGCAACCGACGGTGCAGCCTTCGCTCAGCTCGAAAGCGAGGATGGGGTGCGTGATCGACGGCGCCAATTCGCCCAATTCGTCGTTACAGCGCCGGATTTGGCGCTCGCGCCAGGCATGAAAGCGAGGGTTGATCATCGACATTTCGCCTTGGTCGCGCAGGAGGTCGCGATGGCGCAACATCTCGCGCATATACTCGTCCCACATCATAGCCAGCGGCCACGGGGCAGACTCCGGCTTGAAGCAGTATTTCAGGTAGTCACCGCACCAGAGCGGCAGCATCTCCATTGGGTCAACTTCGATGCCGTAGCGCTCTGTTACCGCTCGAGGGGCGTCGAGGTTCTCCAAAAGCGCCGTGCGGAACTCCCTGTCACCGGCCAGCCGCTCCATGAAGCGCTTGACGTGTGACAACGTGCGCCGTTCCTCCGGCGTGCGCCGGTCAAAGATTTGTTGCCAGTGTTCGCCCCGAGGGCACAGGTGAGCCCTTGAAGCGGCCCGTTGTAGGCCTGATGGCATGATCTCATCCTCGACACGGTTTGCTTTCATGTTACTTCAGACCGGCTCGTCCGAGCCAATGCGGTTAGAGCTAAAATTACATCAGGTCGCGACAAAAACAACAATTACAACAATTATAACGACTGCGGCGACGCTAGTCTTTTCCCTAAGTTGCACAGGGCTCATGGGTACATCCGTGGCGGAATTAGCCAACGCAGTAGTCTGTACAAGATTGCTCAAGGCCGAAGCGCCAGAACAACGCTTGTGTCCCGTAATCGCGCCGAGCTTCTTACTAATTGATTTCTGTCGTCTGTTCGATCAGATGTAACTTTTAACCTCCTCAAGCGTGATGTTGTAGTCGAGGCTCTTTCCAATCGCCACAATCGATGCAAGCCCTCCAGCGCGTTGTTTGAGCCTTTCAAGCAGACTGCCTTTTTTGCCTAAATCGTTGACGAATCGCTCCAAGTCAGTTCTCGGCATAGCTAATTCCTGCCTTTGCTCAATGTTGGCAACTATCCATCTCGCTCTCATAGGCGATCGGATGATGGTGCCGCGAACAAGCAAACGCCGTACCAACCTCAGAATTCCTGATTTTGCGCGTTGTCTGACCGTACGCATTGTCAACTTACCGACATTTTGGGTTCAGAACCGACAATTGGCCGCTCCAGAAGCAGGATCCGGACCTCGTCATCCGTCCGGCAGGGTCCACCTCGTTCGGCAGGGCCCGCGCGCAACGACGGATCGCGGCCCCACTCGCTCCAGACTTAGTTACAGGTACGACGGTTCTCGTGTGATTAGCACGGGCTGCTCATTTATTCGTGCCCACTTTGCGTCGATAAAACCATTTATATATGATCATTTTCGCTTTATTTGCTCATTTTTTTATGCTATTTCATCCCGACGATGGACATATATTCATGAACGCGAAGCAGGCTGCGCTCGCGCGCAAACAACTGGAACGACGTCTCGCGCCGCTGCGGGAACTAAAGCTCCCTACTCCGCCTCGCGGTTGGATGAAAGCCATCCGTGAAGCTCTGGGCATGAGCACCCGGCAGCTCGCCACTCGCATGGGCGCAGCCCCCTCTCGCATCCATGCCATTGAGAAGGCGGAGGTTTCAGGCGCGACGACGATCAGGACCCTTAGGGAGGCGGCGGCGGCAATGAACTGCACGTTCGTCTACGCCTTCGTTCCGATCAAGCCGCTAGACGACATCCTTCGCGAGCGAGCAGCAGAAAAGGCGGGACAGGACGTGACTCGCCTCGATCATACCATGCGGCTGGAAAATCAGGCGTTGCTCAAGGCGGACCTGGAGGACGAAAGCCGCCGTCTCATCGATACCATTCTTGCCGACTCGCCACGACGCCTGTGGGAGGATGACTGATCCTGATGGAAGACGATCCTCTGTTCCAGGATGATGACGAAGCGAATACGCCGCTAAACGCCGAGGAGCGGGAGCAGCTCATTCCCTCCTACATCACGCTACGGCATGAGCTGAACGAGGCCGAACAGGTCAACATCGGCGAAGGCTTGCGCTGGGCGATGTCGCGAAGGCGCAATGTCCTCGACCAGAAGTTCTTGAACGAGCTGCACCGCCGAATGTTTGGCGAGGTGTGGCGTTGGGCGGGACAGTACCGCACGACGGCCCGGAACATTGGCATCGATGCTTATCGCATCCCAATGGACGTCAGGCAGACAGTCGACGATGTGCGCCATTGGGTCGAGCACGGTGCCTACCCACCCGACGAGATCGCCGTCCGGTTCAGCCACCGTTTGGTTGCCATCCATCCCTTCCCAAACGGAAACGGACGGTTTTCCCGTCTGGTCGGCGACCTGCATGCTCGCCAGCTTGGACGACCACCGTTTAGCTGGGGCCGGGCAAACCTGGTCGACGCTGGCAAGACCCGGGCCCGCTATGTCGCGGCGCTCCGGGCGGCCGACAACCACGAGATCGAACCTTTATTGGCGTTCGCGCACTCGTAGGCGCGTCGCCACGACGACCAACGGGAGGACGATGGACGGTGAAGACTTTTACGCAGTCGCAACTGCAGGCAATCGCGGATGCGTTGGGAGATACCACCTATGGCCTGACGGATCGGAAATCGGGCATTTGCTGGCAACGGTCAAGACCGCTGATACCGACCCGCAGATGACCAAGCGTCATAGACTGTACGACGCGTTCTTCGCCCGCGAACCGGAGCGCTTCGAACCGATGCGGCTTAACCTCAACCGAGCCCCAGCGTTCGCCGGGCTGGCGTGGGGGCTACAGGCGCGTTGAACGCGGTCGAGGCGGCACATTCGATGATCGACCGCCAAACCACGGCTCTCGACGCACTAGATTCCGTGCTGCCGTTCGACCGCCGCGACTTTTTGGCCGGCCTTTTGACCGACGACGTCGCGACCCTGCGCCATCTTGCGAGAGAAGGCATTCGGTCCCCAGCCGTTTCGGCTCAAAACGATCCATCTGTGGCTGTAAATGGCCACCGACACCGCAAAGTCGCGCTGCCCATCAGTGCGACGCGGAACTTGCTCAGCAGGGCCTGGCGCTGCAAGGATCGAGGCGTGTTGTGGCGCGAACGCAGTACCTATCGCGCACCCTGATCATATGTTCGGATTGGCCAACAAATGGTAAACGCAGGAGCGCGCATTAGTGGAAACCAGGATCATCGACAGCCGAGATGATTTCGCGCAATGGGCAATCGATCGGGCGAATGCGATCCTGACGGATCAGGGTTCAGAACTCGCCACCGCCGCCCGCAACGGAAACGAAGCCCGACTCGGTAAGACAGCACAGGCGCTCGGCCAGGCGATCGTCGATGCGCTGCTTGAGGCGTTCGATGGTCTCGCAGGCGACGAATGAGCCGCCGGCTTGGCCCGCATGACTGCTGTGGCAATGCAAACGGCGGCCGGCATGCAGGCTCAAACAGCCCTTGTGAAATCGACTAGGGCAAGCTCCGGAGAAGCGTTTCCGAGACCTTTAACCGCCCTTCCCTTCGATCGCCATTGTCATCCAGGCCGAAACTTTCCCGTCCCGGACGCGATCCGTCAGGTTGCGCAGATATGGTCGTGGAACCTTCGCGCCTTCTGCCGGCGCTACCACATGCTGCACGATAAGCCCGAGCACCTTCGGCAGCGCGACATAACCTACAAACGCCTCCTGGCTCTCGGCGACCTGTCCAACGGCCCCTATCGTTCCTGACCCTACGTCATTTTAATAGTGGCAAGCCTTGATTCTCGACATGTCCTCGCCTGGGCGGACTGGGCGAGTCCTTTGACCGGATGGTGCTTAAACCAACAGATCGACTTTCACGACGGATACTCTCCACTGGCGTGGCACAAGCGGACCCAACCCACTTGGATAGAGCGATCCTTGCGCACCGCGGCGTGTGCAGGAGGCACCCAGGAGGAGACGTCTAGGTAAAGAGAATATAGCCTGATCCTACTCTCCGGAAGGGTCTGACTTAGCGCTGCTGCTCGGCCTGCTCAGGAAGCATTCTTATCCGCAAGCCTTTTTTCGTCGGAAGCTCGGCAAGAATGTCGGAAGACCGACAAAAAGGGGATGAGGGCCAGGCCGCCGGTGTGGAGAACCGGTGCAGCGCAGACTGTATGCCAATTCGGCACGCATTTTGCTTCGATAATTCTGTCACCGGCGGACGCAATGGCAGATTTCCGATCGGCCGCAGGGAGCGGTTTGTGACGAAGCGCTTCTTGCGGCAGCCATGACAGGCGTATCCGCCGCCGGGTAGAGTCAGTGGAGGTGAAACAGCATTGTGGAGGGCATGCTGATACGCGGGAGTACGTGCGATTCCGGGGCGCGATGGGTCGAGCTGTGGAAGCGATCATCCCCGTGGCGATAAGCGAAAGCAAAAAATTCGGAGTGGCTTCGCCACCACCTACCAGCACACGCACAACAGAATCTCGATCGGTCCAACTGCCGGCCTTTACATCATGAGCTCCTCAGAAGCCGAAGAGCGCTCAAGTCTCGACCTTCTTACCGAATAGTTTGCGACAGAACCCGAGATCGACACCCGGGGACACAAAGGAGAATTATCTGATGCGGCGACTGTTTTTGACATGTGTGGCGCTTTGTGGGCTGACGGCGAGCGCTACCGCTGCCAACGTTCCGGTGATCGCCGATCCGGCATTGGTATCTTTCGAGGGTGGGCTACGCTATTGGTACAGTACCGGCGAAGCATCGAAGGACCTTTACGATTCCAGCGGCACGCTGCTGCTCTCGCGGCTCACCTACGACCGCCTCGATGCGCATTCGGGCGAAGTCTTCTTCAACGCGACCCACAATCCGACTGGCATTTTCGTCAAGGGCCTCCTCGGTGCTGGCGGGATCACCGAGGGTTCTCTCGTCGACGAGGATTGGCGGCCGAATAGGGTCCCTTATTCGAACGCGTTGCTCGATCAGCGCGGCGGCGACATCACCTATTTCACCACCGATCTAGGATACTATTTCTGGAACACGCCGGCCTACCGCATCGGTGCTTTTGTCGGCTACAATTTCTGGAACGAGCGCTACCACGCTTTCGGTTGCGTGCAGCAGGCGACCGACCCGGGGATTTGCGTGCCAGCCATCCCGGCCAATGTCGGCGTCATCAGCCAGGACAACGATTGGCATTCGCTGCGACTCGGCCTTGCCGGGCAGACGCAACTCACCGAACGACTCAGCCTTTCTGGCGACGTAGCGTTCCTGTTCACGCGGCTCGACGGCAAAGATCGGCACCATCTGCGCCCAGAGATCAACCCCCAACCTGAAGACGGCGACGGGCATGGGGTCCAACTCGAGGCGGTGTTGAACTACAAGGTCACAGATTTGTTCAACATCGGCGTCGGCGCCCGCTACTGGAGGGTGGCATCTGACGGCACCGCGCATTTCGAGAAGGCACCGCTACATGGTTTCCCGCAGGTCGAGGACTGGCAGGCAGAGCGCTACGGCATGTTCGTGCAGGCGAGCATCAAGTTCAACTGAGAAAGCAATCGTCCGCCGCCACAACCCAGACGACCAAATCGGAAGTGCCCCTCGATCAGTCGCCCGGCAGGCCGCGTTCGACCAGGCGGGCAAGGCGCGCAGAAAACGCCTTGGCGTCCGCTAGCTTGTCTCCGTCATAGAGGATGTGCGACATCTTCCTTGAAGGCGCGCTCTTCATTGCCGAGCTTCACCAGCGCCAGCACGCGTTCGTGGCGAGGATTGATTTCGAGGATTGGTTTTGCGGCTTTGTCGAGTCGACCGGCGGCATTGAGAAGTTGCTCGAACTGGCGGTCCGGGCCGTGCTCGGGCGCGATCAGACAGTCGGCGCTTTCGGTCAGGCGGTCGGAGGCCCTGCAACCGCCTGGATGAACACGACGCAAGGACGGCGTTGTTCTGCCTGGAGAAGATGAAGCACAGATCATTCCCTCGGCGGGTGTGGCTGGCGTGCAATTAGCTCTTCGACTACAACTTATTCGCACCGTCCGTGGTTCTCGGCACCTGCACCAAATATGCGGAAGAACCCCTGATCGCCGCGCTGCACGGCATGTCGGGTGAAGGTGGTGGTCTTCCAACGGCCGTGAGGAACGGCGCCCGGCATCGTTCGCCGTGCAGGCTGCGTCCGCGCAACCGCGCCATCTTTGTGGAAGCCGCGGGGTGAGTAGGCCGGAGGGATTTCAGCGTTCTCGCATTCGGAGCCGACAACGATTTACGTATAGCCTTCTCAGACACGATCGAGGAGTTCGACCTCCACACCATTGAGGTGCGCCGGCTACGCTATGACGGCCGGGAGCGCGGACTTATTAGACAAGCCCTATCCCATGCGCTCGCGCGCAAACATATACCTGACGCTCATCCGCCTCCGAAACACCGATCTTCTCGCTCCGACTGATCCTGCTGACCCGCGTTGGGCACCACTGCGATAGTTGGTCGGAAATCTCTCCGGAAGTGCTCCAAATCACCCAGATCTAATTTTTTCGAGCCACGTACGGTGATGGCAGGCGTGACGGAAGATAACTGCGGCGCAGCGCTTCGTCTCGGTCTTCTCGGGGGTTTGAAAACTCTTCGTCGCACCGCATCACAAACGCTCCGCCTTCGGCCATCCACATCCATCGTATCCGCGCTATGGCGCACTGGCCCGCACAGCCACCCTATCGCACGGGCCGAAGCCGATGTCAATTTCTTGTGCAGTAGCTACTTCTACAGAGATACAATTCTGTTGACACTGCTCCTGAAGGGTGTTCAACTCTGTGGCATGACCTACAGAACAAAAATCATGGCGCTTCCCGCCACCAGCGACATTCAGTCGGGTTACACGGCGCGAACCGGCCTCAGCGCCACCGCCGATGGCGGCGTGCCGGCCATCCAACTGCGTGATGTCAAGGATGAAGGAGCGTTCGATCCGTCGGGCCTTCCGCGCTATGCGCTGTCAGGCTCCTTCGATCGCTACTGGGCAGGCGCCGGCGACATCCTGTTCCGGTCGCGGGGAGAGCGGAATACCGCCACCATGATCGCGCCGGAAGCGCAAGGCGCGGCGATAGCGATGCTGCCCCTTCTCATCCTGCGACCGCACCGTGACATCGTCGAACCAGCCTATCTCGCGTGGTTCATCAACCAGCCGGAGACGCAGCGCTACTTCGACAAGTGCGCACGCGGCACGCGGCTGCGGATGATCCCGAAACGATGCCTGGACGAGCTGGAGGTGCCGGTGCCGGACCTTCAGACGCAGCTTCTCATCGTCGAAATTGACGCGCTGGCGCGGCGCGAGCGGGAGCTCGCGCAGCGGCTTTCGGAACTCAAGTCGGAATATTTGAGCTTTGCCCTGCTGGCGCACGTGCGAAACGCCCAGCGTCACGACAATGAGACTGGGCGAACCGGTGCCCGCCGGTGAGTTGCGTCAGCTCTATAGCTCGCCCTGTGGACTGATCTGAGAAATAACTTGGGGCGGGCCATGCGCCCGCTCCAATATAAACCCGAAGGGGAACGAGACATGAATAGCAAGGTAACACAACAAGAAATCAATCAGGCCGCCTGGGCTGCATGTGATACATTCCGGGGCGTGGTCGATGCAGGAAGTTACAAGGATTACATCCTTGTGATGCTCTTCCTGAAATACATCACCGACCTCTGGAATGACCATTTCGAGAGCTATAAGAAGCAGTTCGGCGATGACGTGCGCGTGCGCCGGCGCATGGAGCGCGAGCGCTTTTACCTCCCTGACGGCGCCGACTTCTATTACCTGTATGAAAACCGGAACGAGCCGAATATCGGCGAACTGATTAACATGGCCCTCGAGAAGATCGAGGATGCCAACCGCGCCAAGCTCGAAGGCGTGTTCCGTAACATCGACTTCAACTCCGAATCCAATCTCGGTCGCACAAAGGATCGCAACCGCCGCCTCAAGAACTTGCTGGAAGATTTCAACAAGCCAGCGCTCGATCTGCGTCCGTCCCGCGTAACCGAGGATATTATCGGCGAGTGCTACATCTACCTGATTTCGCGCTTCGCCTCGGATGCGGGCAAAAAGGCCGGTGAGTTCTATACACCTGCGGCAGTCTCGCGCCTGCTCGCCAAGCTGGCCGATGCCAAGCCCGGCAACACGATCTGCGACCCCGCCTGCGGATCAGGCTCGCTGCTGATCCGTGCCGCCGAGGAAGTGGGCTCGGACAACTTCTCGCTCTACGGGCAGGAAGTGAACGGCGCGACATGGGCGCTCGCGCGCATGAACATGTTCCTGCACTCCAAGGATGCCGCGCGCATCGAATGGTGCGACACGCTGAACAGCCCCGCCCTTATCGAAGGTGATCAGCTAATGAAGTTTGATGTAGTTGTTGCCAATCCGCCCTTCTCTCTCGACAAGTGGGGCGCGGAGAATGCCGAGCACGATCCCTTTAACCGGTATTGGCGCGGCATCCCGCCGAAGTCCAAGGGCGATTACGCCTTCATCACCCACATGATCGAAATCGCCAAACGGCAGTCCGGCAGAGTCGCCGTGATCGTACCGCATGGCGTGCTATTCCGCAGTGGCGCCGAAGGGAAAATCCGCCAGGCCCTGATCGAGGATAATCTGCTCGATGCCGTGGTCGGCCTGCCGGCCAACCTCTTTACCACTACCGGCATTCCGGTCGCGATCCTGGTCTTCGACCGCTCACGCGAACAGAACGGCGAGAATGAAGGGCGCAAGGACGTGCTCTTCATCGACGCCAGCAAGGAATTCTCGCCCGGCAAGACGCAAAACGTCATGAACGATGCGCATATCGCCAAGGTACTGGAGACCTACCGGACCCGCGCCGAGATCGAGAAATACTCGCACCGGGCCAACCCCGAGGAAATCGCCGAGAACGACTTCAACCTGAACATCCCCCGCTATGTCGATACGTTCGAGCCGGAGGAGGATATCGACGTCGCCGCTCTGCAAAAGGAGATCAACCAGATTGAAGCCGAACTGGCTGACGTCCGGGGCCGGATGGCCGGGTACCTGAAGGAGCTTGGCGTCAATGTCTGAGGGCGAGCTGATCCTTTACGCCACCGAGGACGGCGCCACCACCATCGGCCTGCGGGCGATCGACGGCACCGTCTGGCTTAGCCAGCGCGAGATCGCCGAGCTGTTCGACAAGAACGTGCGGACCGTCAACGAGCACATTCGCAACATCTTTACAGAGGGCGAATGCGCCTCCGCCGCAACTATCCGGAAATTCCGGACAGTTCAGACCGAGGGTGCGCGGCAGGTCGAGCGCGAAGTCGACGCGTACAACCTCGATGTCATCCTGTCGGTCGGCTACCGGGTCCGTTCGGCACGCGGCACGCAGTTCCGCCGCTGGGCCACCACCGTCCTGCGCGACTACCTAGTGAAGGGCTTCGCAATGGACGATGCCCGGCTCAAGCAGGCGGAGCAGTGGGATTATTTCGATGAGTGGCTGGCCCGCATCCGGGACATCCGCGCCTCGGAAAAGCGCTTCTACCAGAAGGTCAAAGACCTCTACGCGACCGCGGTTGACTACGACAAGACCTCAGACCAGGCGCAGGCCTTTTTCAAGAAGGTCCAGAACAAGATGCTCTGGGCCGTAACCGGCAAGACCGCCGCCGAACTGATCAGTAGCCGCAGCGACTCCGGCTCTCCCAACATGGGCCTGACCAGCTGGAAAGGCTCGATCGTGCGCAAGGGCGATGTCGGCACCGCCAAAAACTACCTGAAAGCCGACGAGGTCGAAGAGCTCAACGGCATTGTCGTGATGTATCTCGACTACGCCGAGGATCAGGCCAAGCGCCGCCGCCCGGTCACGATGGCCGAATGGGGGGATAAGCTCGACGGCTTCCTCTCCTTCAACGAACGCGACGTGCTGACGCATGCGGGCCGTCTCCGTATGGACGTCGCCCAGAAACTCGCCACCGAACGCTTCGAAGTGTTCGACGCCAATCGCCGGGCGGCGGAGGCGCTTGCCGCCGACGCGACAGATATCGCCCAGCTGGAGGAGCTGGAGAAGGCCGCCGAGGAGCGAAATAAGGAGGGTAGGAAATGACGCTTCCAATGCGGTGGAGCCACGGCACGCTCGACGACGTGATCTCTTCGGTTCGAGGCGGCTTTAGCGCCAAGTGTGATGATAGACAAGCACTGCCCTCCGAAAGAGCGGTGCTCAAGACAGGCGCTGTCCTGAACGGTCGATTCGACGCAACGCAGAACAAATACGTTCCGCCATCAGAACATGCATCGCTTAGGACGCCCGTTTCTGCTGGAACGATCGTTTTCTGCCGGAAGAACTCAGAAGACACGATCGGTGCTGCAGCACTAGTCGAACGGGACGATCCCAACATTTTCCTATCTGATTTGCTTTGGGAGTTGCGCCCTGCAACCGGGGTTGACCTACATTGGCTGGTTAGCAGTCTAAAATGCGACAGAACTCGTAAGCTCATCCAGATTGAAGCAACTGGCACACAAAGCACGATGAAGAACATTTCGCAGGGGCGGTTGCTTAGTGTGCCAGTTGCGATCCCGCCCCTTCCGGAGCAGCGCAAAATCGCCGAAATCCTTCGGACCTGGGACGTGGCTATCCAAAAGCTGGAGGCGCTCCGCGCGGGCAATTTGCGGCGGAGAGTCTGGCTGCGATCCCACCTTTTCACGGGCAGAACAAGGCTTCCCGGATATTCGGGCACGTGGCGCGAGGTGCCTCTCGGCGAGGTCCTGACCGAACATGGGCTGCAAGGCACCGGAGCCGAGCAAGTGTTCTCGGTTTCGGTTCACAAGGGACTGGTCAACCAAATTGAACACCTGGGGCGCTCTTTCGCCGCCAGCGAAACCGGCCACTACAACCGCGTTCTGCCGGGCGACATTGTTTACACGAAGAGCCCGACGGGCGACTTCCCGCTCGGCATCATCAAGCAAAGCAAGATTGGGCAAGAGGTCATCGTCTCCCCGCTCTACGGGGTGTTCACGCCCGCGACCTACGCGTTCGGAGTGATTCTCGATGCGCTGTTCGAGTCCCCGATCGCAGTGCGCAACTACCTGCACCCACTTGTGCAGAAGGGCGCTAAGAACACCATCGCCATCACCAATTGTCGGTTTCTCGAAGGCAAGCTGCGCCTTCCAATGGACCCGGCGGAGCAGGCCGCAATCGCGGAAATCGTGGAGGCTTCGCAATCGGAACTTGCCTGCATTGAAGCGGAAATCCAAGCTCTGACTCGCCAGAAGCGCGGCCTCATGCAGAAGCTCCTGACCGGAGAATGGCGGGTCTCATGCTGAACTGGCTCGCCAAACTCTTGCTGACGAGCACTGCGATCGCGCCCGTGCTTCTGACCTATGCCTGGGTCGCCTATCAAGCCGGCGAGAGCAGCCAAGCCCTCGCTCTGCTGGTCACCTGCCTAATCCTCATTGCGATCTGCATCGGCATGCTGCGCTATGCCAACAGGCATCTCGAACGAGTTGCGTTTTCAGCGATCACGGTCGAGGCGGCGGATAGGGAGAATATGGGTTTCCTGCTGCTTTATCTGCTGCCGTTGTTCACGGCACAGTTTACCGCGCTGAACTGGCAGGTCTGGGTGCCTGCAATTGCCATTTTCGCCGCGGTCGTGGCGACCGGCTACAGCTATCATTTCAACCCGCTGCTTGGGCTCATGGGCTGGCACTTCTACAAGGTCAGCACAAAGGAGGGCGTCACATATGTCCTCATCACCAAGAAGCAACTTCGCAACGCAACCGAGACGATCGAAGTCGGACAGCTGACCGAATACATCGTCATTGATGTAGGAAATCGCTGATCATGCCTCAGAACCTTTTTGCCGCCTGCCGCAACGGCGCAGGCCAACTCGTCACCAAGCGAGTACGTCTTGATGCCAATGTGCAGCAGGCCATCGAGGACATCTTCGCCGATCAGGAAGCCGAGTTTCGCGCCGGCGTGACAGACGAAGTGCCGTTTGACGGAAGCTGGACGCCCGACGAAGACGAGTTCCTGACCATCGATATTCCTGCCGAGGCGCAGGCATTCGAGAACACAATTAATGCCAATGCAGTGGCGGTGCCGGACATCAATACGGCCGCGTTTGCGGGGGAAGGCATCAAGGCGCTGTTCACCGGCAGGACCGTCAACGGCGCGACGACGGTTCTCGTCCAGCGCTTCACATCACAACAGGTCCTGGAGCGACGCTTCGCCCTCCTTCAGCAAGGGAACGCGTTTCGTCGCCTGACTGAGCCGGCCTTCACGCTGGACAGCGGACTTGCCTGCATCGTCGAAGATGGAATGATCAAATTCAAGAGCCAGCAAAAGCTGCGTTCAATCATCAACATGCTCGACATTTACCGCGCCGCCACCGATCAGGAGGTCCAGACCTTCGCTGGCCACGCCAGTCTCGCGGTCGCAGACATTGCCGGCTTTGTCGACATTACCAACCAGATTAGCCGCAAGCTGATCCACGCGATCACCAACAACGGGACGCTGGACACATATACGCCCACCGACATTCAGACCGCGGCTCAGGAAACCGGACTCGCGATCATCGTTCAGAATGGCAAGATCGTGATGCCGACGGCGCACGGGGAGATCAAGGCTTTGCTTCAGTTCCTGAATGAGAGCCGCTACTCCGGACCTCTGTCAGGTCAGGCGTATGTCACCAATTCACAAAGATTGGCATCATGACCGAGGAGCCGAACCGGAGCGGCTTCGATGCGGCCGAGAAGTATCAGTCGCAGGTTCCCGCACTTCAGACGCTGGTGGCCCTTGGCTTTAAACCGCTGTCACAGGCCGAGGCGGACAGGCTGCGTGGCAAGCCCCGCAACGTTGTGCTCGATGACATTCTCGTCGAACAAATGCTGAAGCTCAACCGGTTCAGCTATCGCGGCAAGGAGTACCCTTTCGACCTCGAAGACACGCATGAAGCGCTGCGCCGCCTCAAGCCCACTCCCGACAAACTGAAAGGACTGCGCGGGACCAATCAGGACATCTACGATCAACTCATTCTCGGCACGACGATCACCAAAGCGATCGAAGGTGACACCAAGAGCTATTCGTTCCGTTATATCGATTGGCAGCATCCTGAGAACAACGTCTACCATGTCACCGCCGAGATGGCGGTAGAGCGCACGGCCAGCACACAGACGCGGCGTTGCGATATCGTCTGTTTCGTCAATGGCATCCCGTTCGTCATCATCGAAAACAAACGTCCGACGGAATCACTGAAAAAGGCTGATAGCCAATTGATCGGCTATCAGCACGAGGACAACGTCCCCCAACTCTTCCATTACGCGCAGCTCCTGATGAGCATGAAGCGCCAGGAGGCGCGCTATGCGACCGTCGGAACATCGCGTAAATTCTGGCAAATCTGGCGGGATGAAGAGGACCGGGACGAAAACATTTTGCCGGTCATCAACCGCCTGCTGACTGACGAAGAGAAGCGCGCTGTGTTTTGCGGCGATCTCGCCGATGCCAGAGGATTTTTCGACGAATTGGCAGCCGCAGGCGACCGTGCGGTCTCGGAGCAGGATCGGCTGATCTACGCGCTCTGTCGCCCGGCGCGTCTGCTCGATATCGTTCGCCGCTTTACGGTGTTCGACGGTGGTGTGCGCAAAATCGCGCGCCATCAGCAATATTTCGGAATCCGGTCGGCAATCGAGCGCGTCAAGCGACATGATGTGAATGGCCGGCGCAAAGGCGGCGTGATCTGGCATACGCAGGGTTCGGGAAAATCACTCACGATGGTCATGCTCGGGCGCGCGCTGGCGCTCGACAAAGAAATCGTCAACCCGCGGATTATCATCGTCACCGACCGGGATGACCTCGACAAGCAGATCAAAGGAACGTTCAAGTCCTGTGACATGGAGCCCGTGCGTGCTGCCACCGGCTCTAATCTCATCGAATTGATCGCGAACAAAACGCCGCTGATCACGACGATCATCAACAAGTTTGATACGGCGATGAAGGCGGGCGGATTCCGCGACGACAGCGCCGACATTTTCGTCCTGGTCGATGAAAGCCACCGTAGCCAGACGGGCCGGCACGGAGGTCATGGCACCTTCGCTCTCAAGATGCGCCGCATACTTCCCGAGGCCTGCTATCTTGGCTTCACCGGCACTCCGCTGCTGAAGAAGGAAAAGAACACCCTCAACACCTTCGGCGGCTTGATCCACAAATACACAATCGACAAGGCTGTTGCCGACGAAGCGGTTGTCCCCCTGCTTTATGAAGGCAGGATAGTCGAGCAGCAGATTAGCGGCACGGTCATAGATAGCTGGTTCGATAAGATTAGCGAGGGCCTGACGGAACAGCAAAAGGCCGACCTGAAGCGGAAATTCTCCCGGATGGATGCGCTGTCGAAGACCGGGCAGGCCATCAGCGCCAAAGCGTTTGATATCTCGGAGCACTATCGCAAGTACTGGAAGGGCACGGGTTTCAAGGCCCAGCTCGTAGCGCCATCAAAGGCGGCGGCGATCAAATTCAAAGAGGTTCTCGACGAGATCGGTCATGTCTCCAGCGAAATCGTGATCTCACAACCTGACGATAAGGAGGGGAACGAAGAGGTCGATAAGGAGTCGAAGGATCGCGTCCGCAAATTCTGGGACACGATGATGGCGCGATATAAGACCGAAGCCGAGTACAATCGCCAGATTATCGATGCATTCAAGGGCTCCGGCGAACCGGAAATCCTGATCGTCGTCTCGAAGCTCCTAACCGGCTTCGATGCTCCACGAAACACCGTCCTTTATATCTGCAAGCAGCTCAAGGAGCACACGCTGCTCCAGGCGATTGCTCGCGTGAACCGCCTGTTCGAAGAAGACGGCACTGAAAAGCAGTTCGGGTTTATCATTGATTATGAGGGGCTGCTCGGCGAGCTCGATAGTGCGCTCACCACCTACAGCGCCCTCGAAAGCTTTGATAAAGAAGATCTGGTCGGAACGCTTCACGATATTCGCGAGGAGATTCGCAAACTACCGCATTTGCACGACCAGCTCTGGGACCTCTTCAAAGAGGTCCGCAACAAGAAGGATATGGAGCAATTCGAGCAATTCCTGGCGGACGAAGCCAAGCGCCACGAGTTCTATGCGCGGCTGCGGGCGTATAGCCGTTGCCTGCACATTTCCCTGTCGTCTGAGAAGCTTTACGACGTTTTTGAAGAGACGAGGATCGAGACTCTAAAAAGAGACTGGAAGGCGTTTGCCGAGCTAAAGCGCTCGGTGCAACTGCGTTATCAGGAAACCGTTGACGTCAAAGAATTCGAGCCGAAAATCCAGAAACTTCTTGATGATCACGTGACGGCGAAGCCCGCCGAGATCGTCATTGAAGCCGTGAACATCAATGATCCGGACGCGCTGAAGGCCGTCATTGAAGAAGATGGCACAACGGCAGCCTCGAAGGCCGATCGAATCGCAAGCGCGACGAAGCGGACGATCACCGAGAAGATGGACGAGGACCCCGCCTTCTACAGGCAGTTCTCGGAAATGCTCGAAGAAACCATTCGGGAATACCGGCTGAAACGCATCTCTGAGAAAGTATACCTTAACAGCGTTCTCGATCTGGCGAGCCGCATTGGTCAGAAGGATCATGGGCGTCACGTCCCCGAGTCCATCAAAGGCGATGAAGACGCGTTGGCGATCTTCGGAATTGTGGAGCCGTCTTTGAAGTCCATCGCAAGCGGCGCAAGCGAGAATACAGTCGGTGGCATCGCGCGCCGCATCGTCGAGATCATCAAAGCGCATCACATCGTCGATGTCTGGTCGAACGACGTGGCGCAAAACAACATGCGCAACGCAATCGACGACTACTTCTTCGACGAGGTTCGTAGTCAGCTTGGCAGCGATATCCCGCTCGACAATCTCGACGAAATGGAACTTAAAATCATGGATGTTGCCCGCGCGAGGTTTCCGGGATGACACCGGAAACCCATCAGGTTTCGTACGGCCCCCATCTGTTTGAATTCCGGCTCACTCGGCGTGCACGGAAGACGATGTCAATCAGCGTGACACCGAGTCTGACCGTCGACGTCGTCGCCCCGCTGGATGCTCCTTTTGAGCAAGTCTGCGAGAAGGTCAGGAAGCGTGCGCCGTGGATCAGAAAGCAGCTACAGTTCTTCCAGCAGTTTCAGCCGCGCACGCCTGAGCGCCGCTTCGTTGCCGGCGAAACGCACCTCTATCTTGGCCGACAGTATAAGCTGAAAGTCGTTCCGCACGTCCAGCAGCGGGTGAAGCTCTACCGCGGACGATTGGTCGTGCAGACTCACAATCCTCACGACGATAAATTCACCAGGGAGCTGGTTGAGAACTGGTACCGCGAGCGCGCACACGCAAAATTTCGGGAACGGCTGGTCCTATGCCAGCAGCTATTTCCGGACCCGCAGGATTTCAAACCGAGCGGTCTCGTCATTCGGCAATTGAGCCAACGATGGGGGTCAATGACACCCGGCGGCAAACTGATCCTCCACCGTTCGCTTGTCAGCGGAGCTGTTGATTGCATCGACTACGTTATCACACACGAGCTATGCCATCTGAAGCACGCCAACCACGGCCCAGCGTTCTACGCCCTACTGAACCGCATCATGCCGGACTGGGAGAGGCGAAAGCTGAAGCTCGAACGCCAGTTGTCGTGACGGGTGCACCACTCGCCATGCCTGGCGCACACGCAAAAACCGCCTCGGTCAGACCGAGACGGTTAGCGTACTATGACAGAAGTGGTTGCGGGGACCGGCAACCATCTCAACTTGCAATTCCTCTCAACTATCGCCGCGTTCTGGTTCATCTTGCCACCGAAGGCCGTAGGGACTGTTCCGCGCCGCAGCGTAGGTTCTTGCGTTGCACTTACGACCGTTCCATCCGGATAAGCGCAACAATTGTTGCGCATAGACTTGATGTTTGCGCGTACGTTCGGCATTCTTGCGCATACCCTACCAGGCGCAAGAAAAACGGCGAATCGTGGCGAACCAAATCCCGGACGACGCATTGGCCGCGATCGAAGGAATCGTAAGCCAACATACCGGCGCCATCCCAGCATCAGAGATTCTTCGCGCGCTACCAGCGCCTGTTCCTCAACGCACGTTACAATATCGCCTGAAGCGACTAGTATCGGACAATCGCCTCATTATGGAGGGCGAAGGCCGTTGGGCAAAATACCGTCTGCCTGACGTTGATTCGCCCCCTGCATCATCTGGCGAGGATCGGGCTTTTGACATTGCGCTTTCCGATGCAGCTAAATCAGTGCGCAACTATGTCCGACAACCGCCCGAAGCCCGCAGACCGGTCGGTTACAATCGCGACTTTCTCAACCGCTACCGCCCGAACGTCACCTTCCATTTGACCGCGTCGGAGCGCCACAATCTGACGTCGGTTGGACGACCGCAGATCGCAGAGTAGCCAGCAGGAACCTACGCCAAGCACATCCTGAGCAGGCTCCTCATCGATCTCGCCTGGAATTCCAGCCGACTTGAGGGCAATACCTAGTGGATTGATTCCAACGTTTGGAACCCTCGGTTTCGGGCGGCGATGATGTCGTCGGGATCGGCTCTCCAGACGAATGGCTTGGGGCTGTCGGCATTGTATTCGCGAACGAAGCGGTTGATGGCTGCCTGGAGATCGACGACGGAGTGGAAGACGCCGTGCTTGAGCCTGCGCCGGGTGAGTTTGGCGAAGAATCCCTCGACGGCGTTGAGCCAGGAGCAGGAGGTCGGCGTGAAGTGGAAGGTCCAGCGCGGATGGCGCGCGAGCCAGGCGCGGACCTTGTCCTTCTTGTGTGCGGCGTAGTTGTCGAGGATGACG
>NZ_VLKT01000063.1 GCF_007830515.1 Mesorhizobium tianshanense | reverse complement strand
ATCATATCTGCAAAGTTGTGGATGACCTGGTCCGGGCTGCGCGGATCATCGATGCAGCGCGCCAGACGGTCGGCCACCCGCAGTCGTTTCTCCACCTCTGCTAGAGCCAGAACGCCACTGTCCGACGACAGCATGCCGCCGTCGAAACGGGCGACGACGGACTTGCCGCCCACTGATGACAAGCCGCTCAGCGGCAGCGTAAGATCATTCATGGCGGGTGTGGTCTCCGGAAATGATTCGGATCGGCCTTAGCAACCAAATCCTAGGTCATTTCAACGGCTTGAACCACATCCGCCAACCCGCCGTGAATTTTTCAGGCTAGGTATCTGGCGCGAGTCAGGCCAAAGAGGTTCGAAAAGTTGGAGGATTGGCGCAGATACTACAACGAGGAGCGCCCATATGGGGCGATAGGGCACAAGGCCCCGATCGCAGGTCTCAGTCTGTGCCAAAGTCAACGGCGTTTCACCGCCCAGTTCCGCTAATTCCCTGCGCAGCCACCGGTTCGCTTTGCCAGAATCTCCGAAGGTCTCTTGACTAATTGGCGGCGATGTACGGGGATTTCCTGAGAGCTCAGTCTCAAACTGTGCAAAGGCCTGCTACGCTGAGGGAGGGGAGGGACGCTTGGACGAGCACGATCCGAAGGAAGAGCTGATCGAGACGATTTTCCGCAACGGCACAATCACCGTCGTGGGCATCCTGCTTGCCTTTTCGCTCGGCTTCGTCACGCATTGGGCGGCGAACCCCGTGCCATGGCGGCTCTACGACCTGTTCGCCGTTGTGCCAATCCTGGTCGGCATCGCGTTGCAGATGCGGGCGCTGTCCATGCTGCTCGACATGAGTTCGCTGCGCCGACCCATCTACGAACGCGCCAACCGCATCTTCATGGCCGGCCTCATCCTGACCGCATGCGGCGTCGGGCTGGCCATCCTGCTCGATGTCTTCGAGATGTCGGCGAAAGGTACGCTGCCCGGCGCTTAACGGCCTGTCACTGCGCTTTGGCGCTGCCGCTCATCGCTGTCAGTCGATTATTGCATCCGCCGCAGGTCCGGCATCTTGGCAGTGTCGCACCATTTGGCGCCCTTACCGCTGCATTGGCTTCCCCGGGCGCCGGCACCACTTGATCGTAGGCGCGCAGCGACACATCGCAATAGACCGGCAGTGGCGAGGCGAGGCCGAAGGGGCAAACGCCTCCAACCGGGTGTCCGGTGATTTCCGCCACCTACTCGGCGTCGAGCATGCGTGGCTTGCCGCCGAACGCATCACGCGATTTGCGGTTGTCGATGCGCGCGTCAAGCCGCCAACGCCGACGGCGATGCCGATGCGACTAGACTTAGATTAGCGGATGTTAAATTTAGAGCGTTTCGGCTTGCCGGAAATTAGGGTCTCGGTGGCATAGCGCCGCATGGTTTTGGGGTGTTGGCAGGAAGACCGGTGCGCGGGCGTGGATGGATCAAAGCGTTGCGTCAGGACGAGGCTCGGCAGGTGCGTGCGCGCATAGCCGAACTGGAGCGCGACCTCATGGCGACCACACCTATGGGGCGCCATCGGCGTTTCGAAGCCGGACACGAACTTCGCAATGCGAAGTTCCGCCTGGAGCGTCTCGAGGAATGCATCGCCGAAATGCCGGAGAAATGTAGGTGTTAGCGGAAGCTTCGCCGCTCTCAATCCTTGCCGCAACTGGGGCAGCTGGTCGGCGGGGGAACATATGACGCGGGTTACCCTCGGAAAGAGCCGGTCGCGGGAAATCCGCCCACGCGAATCTGTGAGGGCGAATGCCGAATGGCTAAAGCTACTCGACCACGACCCGACGAAATGTCGCGCTCTACAACACGCCCGTCGACATCTCGGCGACGATGCCGGGTCAAAGAGCGGGAACTAAGCCACTTCGGAACGGCCGGACTGGTGACCTCTCTCCAACTAAGTCCAAGCGGCGGCGTGAAGACCAAGAGCTGTCGTTTCTTTTTTCGGGGTTCGCCCGAAAAATCTTTAGCCCAGACCTGATTATTGTAGTCCACCTGTCGTATTTTTCAGCGAGTGTTGCACGGTAGAATGACAGCGCTTCGCCGTGTGCGGCGTGAAGCGCAGGAGGCCACGGCAAAGGCTAAAACACGGTAGGACGGCGCAGACCGTCACACTTTTCAAAAGAGACTATTCTTCAAAGGGGATCGTCATCATCGATCCGGCGGTCGGGAGGCTCGGCCGGGCTGTAGGAGGGCGATGGCAATGATGCGGTCAGGAGATGGATGGCGTGATCCACGCCAGATACCTGCACGGATCACCTCCCCAAAATGGTGGTTCGGTCCCGGAATCGAGCCGCCGTCGCGAGATTTTCGCGGCCCTGGAGGCTTCGCTGTCTGCTGTCCACAGGCCGAAGCGCGCAGCAGATGAGAGCCGGCGGCGGGTGCGCCATGCGGCAGATCTCGCGCAACCCCGACCATGATCCAGACACTGCACATCGGTCGCTTGTGTTTAGGCTCGTTCTACTGTCGTGCTGGGCGCGTGCTTCGAAGATTGTGGCTACCATCTCGAGCCGCGTGTCCGATGGCAGCGGCGGCGAAGCCCAATACCATATGAACTGCCGCCTGCCGTGATGTCGAGAGATCGCCCTTATTTGTTTCGCCGAGATGTCTGCGCTACTCTGACGGGCAGGTCTTTCAGAATCTCTACGGTGCGCGCCGCCGTCTGCACCCGTGGTTTCTCCGAGCGAATAACCCTCGCGTCCATGGTCGTCTGATCTCGGCAAGGAACACCGGGGCGGAGGCCTCGTATTCCACCATGCGATCGGATTCAGCACTTGCTGAAAACTGTCAGTTCGGATGAAAATTTTCGACTTGTTTCACTGAATAATTGAAGCCAAGATCCTGGGCAACAACGGCGCAGCGCAGGCGGTGCAGGCCCTGCTGCAGAATGCGGACAAATTAAAGAATATGCCTAAACGAAGGTTTTGGCAGCGGCAAGCAACCAACGAAGCCCTGCTGCCGCAATTAGAAAACTTACAGACGAGGTCGCGCGTTGAGGTGATCACATCGTCACGCGTTGAGGTTATCACATCGGTGCAGCGTCGTCGGCCGTGACCGCAGACGGAGCAGCGGTTGTTTGCAGCGACGGGCTTGCACAGATCAGGATGCGAGTAGGGCGTCGGGCAGATGCCCACTGCGTGATAGCCAGCGAACGGCCGCGGCACGGTCGCTCATCCACCCGCCGTTGGGATGGTAGTCCAAGAGAGATGTGCGTTCGCGTCTCATCACTTTGCGAGCCGCCGCCTCGAACCGCTCCGCCAGTCCCGGCAATGGCAGGACATTGCGCGAAAGATCTATGGATGTGGAGGTGTGTTGGAGGTCGAACGCACTAGCGTTGACGTGGTGCGGCGAGCGCACGAAGGTGCCGGGCCGACCTCTCCGACGACCAGACCGCGGGCGGTCAGCAGACGCACCTCATGGGTAGTCGCCGAGATCGTCGGCAACATGCCTGTCGAGCACCGTCGTTTCCTTCTTTCCTTCAAGGCCGGCGAACCTAACTGGGACCTGCTCGGAATACCTGGAGCCGCGTAACTGCCGGCGGTGCATTGGAAGGTCGATAACTTGGCCAAACTTTTGGAGGACCGGCGCGGAAAGCTGCTGTCAGATCTCGAGAAGGTCCTCATGAGAGGACTTCTGAGCCTGGACACCAAGCTCCGCGACGGAAACCGCCGTCTCACGGGGATGCGCCTGCGACATTCGATTTACCCGCGCTCCTCTGGACAGCCTGTACAAGGGGGAGGTAGGCAGCTCGCCCTTAAAATATCCGCCTAACGCAGCCCCGCTTGCTCGGCCTCTCTGCGCAAATTCTGCCTCGGCCTTGGCCCGAGCTGCTGGATGACCAGCCCGGCCGCCAGCGAGCCGAGATCGCCGCAATCCTTCAAGCTGCGGCCTTGCGTGTAGCCGTAGAGGAAGCCGGCGGCATAGAGGTCGCCGGCGCCGGTGGTGTCGACCAGCTCCCGGATCTTGGTCGCGTTGACGGTGACGGTCTCGTCGCCGCGCACGATGACCGAGCCCATTTCCGAGCGGGTGACGGCGGCGATCTTGCAGTCGTTGCGGATCTGGGCCAGCGCCTCGTCGAAGGAGGCGGTCTGGTAGAGCGACTTGATCTCGTGGGTGTTGGCAAAGACGATGTCGACGGTGCCCGAACGCATCAGGTCGAGGAACTCGTCGCGGTAGCGGTCGACGCAGAACGAATCCGACAGCGTCATCGACACTTCGCGGCCGGCGGCATGCGCGAGCTTCGCCGTCTGCCGGATCGCTTCCTTGGCGCGCGGCGGGTCCCACAGATAGCCCTCGAAATAGGTGACCGCCGCCCCCGAAGCCTTGTCAGCCTCGACATCCTCCGGCCCAAGCTCGATGCAGGCGCCGAGATAGGTGTTCATCGAGCGCTCGCCGTCGGGCGTGACGAAGATCATCGAGCGCGCCGTCGGCGGCTGGCCGTTGAGCGGCTTGGTGTCGAAGGCGACGCCCTGCGCGTGGATGTCATGGGCGTAGATTTCGCCGAGCGGGTCGTTCGAGACCTTGCCGAAGAAGGCGGCGCGGCCGCCGAAGCTGGCGACGCCCGCCGCCGTGTTGCCGGCGCTGCCGCCGGAGGCTTCGATGGCCGGGCCCATGCGGCTGTAGAGCAGCTCGGCGCGCCTCGTGTCGATCAGGTTCATCGCGCCCTTGATGATGCCGTTCGTCTCCAGGAACACCTCGTCGCACTGGGCGATGATGTCGACAATGGCATTACCGATACAAAGCACGTCATAATCCGGCATCAATGATGTCTCCGCGAAAAAACCACCGGCTTTCTGCCACGCCGGCCGGGCGCTCGTTAGCGAGTTGGAATCGGGGTCCCGCATGCCGCCGGATCCAACATCGGCCGTCACGCAGCTGCGGGTCCTGCCTCCCGCAGCAAGGCGTCAGCTCTGTCCGTTCTTTCCCAGGTGAACTCAGGCTCTTCACGGCCGAAGTGTCCGTATGTCGCGGTCTTGCGGTATATCGGGCGTAAGAGATCAAGCATCTTGATGATGCCTTTCGGTCGGAGATCGAAAAGCTCAAGAACGACGCGCTCGATTCTTTTTTCCTCGATCCTTGCGGTTCCGAAGGTGTTGACGAGGATAGACACCGGCGCGGCCACGCCGATCGCGTAAGCAAGCTGCACCTCGCAGACCTCCGCAAGTCCGCTAGCCACGATATTCTTCGCGACATACCGGGCCGCATAGGCTGCCGAGCGGTCAACCTTGGACGGGTCCTTGCCCGAAAAGGCGCCGCCACCGTGACGCCCCATCCCACCGTAGGAATCGACGATGATCTTGCGTCCAGTGAGGCCGCAGTCGCCGCGCGGCCCACCGACTACGAACCGCCCCGTTGGATTGACCAAGAACCTGGTCCCCGTCGTGTCCAAGTGGGACGGCAAGACCGGCTTTATGATCTCCTCAATGACGCCTTCCCGGACCGTTTCTTGTGAGACCTCCTCCGCATGTTGCGTCGACAGGACTACGGTATCCAGCGCCACCGGGCGGAGACCTTCATAGCGAACGGACACTTGAGACTTCACGTCCGGGCGCAGCCAGCCAAGCTGTCCCGCTTTGCGGACCTCTGCCTGTCTTTTCGTCAAGCAGTGAGCGAGCTGGATCGGCAAGGGCATCAGTGTATCGGTCTCGCTGCATGCGAATCCGAACATGAGGCCCTGATCCCCCGCGCCCTGCTCGAGATCCTGCCCTCGTCCCTCGTCAACGCCCTGGCTAATGTCGGGCGACTGCTCGGTGAGAGCCACAACGACGGCGCAACGCCGACCATCAAAGCCGACGGCATCGTCATCGTATCCAATATCGAGGATCGTATCGCGGGCAATCTGGCTGTAATCGACCTGCGCATCGCTGGTGATCTCGCCAGCCAGAACGACCATCCCTGTCTTCACCAACGCTTCACAAGCGACGCGCGCTTTCGGATCGGTGCGGAGGATCGCATCGAGGATGGCATCCGAGATGTTGTCGGCCATCTTATCCGGGTGTCCCGCGCCGACGGATTCGGAAGAGAACACGAATTGCCTAGTCATGGAATGTCCTCGCTTCAGCTGTTGGAGTTAGGTGGGGACATTTGATTTGCCCGCCTTACCTGTCGGTGATGCCAGGGATATCGAATGCAGCGCAGAAGTCGGCAACCTCTCTTCGCACGCAGGCATGAACATCCGGATCATTGGGCTGGCTGCAGACCAAGTCGATGAAAGCGGCAATCTGCACCATTTCTCCCTCGCGCATGCCCATGGACGTCACCGCTGGTGTCCCTAAGCGGATGCCGCTTGTGAGCGCCGGATGCCGCGAGTCGCCCGGCACCATATTGAAGTTTGTAATGATGCCCGCCTTTGCCAATCGCTCGGCATAGGCTTTGCCTGACAATGGTCGATCGCGGAGATCAAGGATCAGCATGTGATTGTCAGTCCCCCCGGTGACCAGGTCATAACCTCGGTCCAGAAACGCTTGGGCCAGAGCCTTGGCATTCTTGACGATCTGCTGACCATAGACACGGAAGGACGGGTTCGCGGCTTCCTGCAAAGCGACAGCGAGCGCGGCGATGATATTCATATGCGGCCCGCCTTGCAGGAGAGGGAACACCGCGCGATCTATCCGTTTGGCGAGATTGTGTTTGCTCTTCGGATGATAGAGCGCCTGATAGCGGTCTTCATTCCTTGACAAAATGAAGCCTCCGCGGGGACCGCGTATCGACTTGTGAGACGTGCTGCTGACGACGTCGCAATGGCCGACGGGATTCGGATGCGCTCCTGCGACAATCAGGCCACTGATGTGCGCGATGTCGGCCACGAGATAGCAGTTCGCCTCCGAAGCGATTTCGGCCATTGCCGCGTAGTCAAAGACACGCGGATAAGCAGTTCCGCCGACCCAAATGAGTTTCGGCCGTTCCCGCTTGGCCGTCTCGCGCAAGCGGTCATAGTCGATTTGCTGCGTCTTTTCGTGGAGCCCATAGGGAACGCGTTTATAATCAGTGCCGGAGAAGTTGACGGCCCAACCATGAGTCAGATGACCGCCACCGGGGAGAGGCAAGCCCATGACTTTGTCTCCCGGACTCAACAGTGCTCGATAGATGGCCTGATTGGCTGGTGAGCCTGAATAAGGCTGGACGTTAGCGTGTTCACAGCCGAATAGCGCCTTCAAGCGCTCGATGGCGAGGTTCTCAAGCTCATCGACGATCTCGTTTCCCGCGTAATAGCGCGCACCAGGGTATCCCTCGGCGTACTTGTTGGTGAAAATCGAGCCGGTCGCTTTCAGCACGGCCGAAGAGGCGAAGTTCTCGGAAGCGATCAGTTTGAGCGTCGTCCGCTCCTGCCGCTGCTGTCTTAGAAGCAGTTCGTGAACGCGGTAATCGACCGCGGCCAAGTGAGACCGCCCGGAGGTGTCGGGCTGCGCGATGGCGCCGGCGGCGGAATTGTCCATGGCAGTTTCGCGCTCCAATTGGATTGATCTATTTCACGATAAGCAGGCGGTCCCCGTCGACCGCGCGTCTTGAATTGCTTCGAGGCGTTGTAGGTCTCGTTTATGATAACCATCGCCATGGGGCAGGAGATCGACCAACAATTGAACCAGCCCATCGTCCTTGCTTCCCGCTTTGAGATGGTACGAGGACCACGGCCGTCGTTCGTTGCAGCAAAGAAAGTCGGCTCTGGCGAGCAGCCGGACGTGTCGCACAACGTGCTCGCGACGCCGCCCCAGAATCTCCGCTAGCTCGCAGACCGTTAGGTCCGCATGCGCGCAAAGGCCCAGGATTCGAAGGCGATCAAGATGCGCTGCCGTCCGTAAACGACTGACCAGTGTCATCATTTGTCAGCATCAAGCCATATGGAAAGACTGGGCACTTGCCCTACTGACTTTGACATTTGGCGTTCTCCGTAGATGCTACAGCTTTCGAACGAATTATGTTTTTGCTTCCAAGCGACCAGATACTCACGCTGGTCGCGAGGGTACATGCTTGTTTTGTAAGCATGACTTGTTTCGAGCCGACGGTGGCGGTGTTCGAAGAACCAAGATGAGCGCTCTTCTTGCCATTTCCTTCAAACCAGAGATTTCATGCTGTTCGCGGCACCACGTGTCTTGCCCCGCTAACCTCAGATGTTGCGATAAGCGTACCATTCACAGCGGTTTAGAGTTGCTAAGTGTCTATAAATTTCTTTGAAGGATCTGTTGCAACGCGGGCTCTTCTTCACTGATGTCTTCACGCCCGCACGCCCGCACGCCCGCACGACCAGCGAGCCGCCGATCGCGTTCGCGTTCGCCTTCCGCTGCCTTCATCGGCCGAACGATGTCGGCGAGGAACGAACCCTCCGTAAAAAGCTTGTCGCGGAAACAGGTTCATAGCAGCACGATGCCGCTCATGGCCGCCTGGCTCAATTTGATGCTGCGTGCTTAGTATCCATAGCGTGGATGGGGCTGCATCAAAAAAACGATTTGGCGGAACTTTCGAAATGCGCCATTCAAAAAAACGAGACCACGTGCATCGACCCAAATTTTGCCAGCGGGCACGATTTGGGTGGGAACCTTAGCTATCGCGACATCTGGCGGCGTTTGCGGCGACGAGCGATTGTGACTTGCCAAACTGGAGGAGTCTTGAGGCGGGACACAAATTATCGACTGTTGAATCGGGGCATTAGCCCTCGACGATCCGTCGCAGCTCGCCAGGAATCCGTTCAAGCTGGCGCGTCAAGGACTCGTCGCATATCACATGGATAGTCTCCGACGCGGCCATCCGCAACCTGGCGCGGGTGCTTGCGCCAGGCGGCATCTGGTTTTCGGATCGGCGCGCGATACCACTTGCCGTCGCTGGAGTCACGCCGCTGGTGCCGAGACGGTCATACCCATGCTGAACCAGACGTTGATTGAGGGCGAGCGTCCGCGGTGCCGGGGTGAATCGATCAGCCAAGACTGCTCGCCCGCTTCTGGAGTCCGATTCGGCTTTCGGACGACCCGAATTGCCGGCGATAGCATCAACTGTACGCATGACGGGGCGATCGCCCTGTTGATGACGACGGCTCATCTTTTGCATTGAGCAGGAGAAGCGGAGCAACAAGCTGCGATATCAAGCCATCGGCAATCTCAACGCAATTGGTAGCCCACCATCCGCGCGGCGTGGAGGGTGATGTTTGCTTTGGGATACAAGGCTTTATAAGCGCCGTTCTCCTTTGTTCATTCTGATTAGACGGCATGAGGGCCGAAACAATGTCTTATGAAGCGATCTTTAGCCTTGGATCGGACTGCACTCCTGCCTATCAAATTAGACGATATTTCAAAGGGCGCCCGAGTAGCTGTTTTGATTGGCTTGTGACGCCTGTAGCCTCGATCGAACGAATATTGGCGGACGATGGATCACAATTTGGGCTTCGCGTATCAGCGTGCTTCAATGGTACGACTGCTCTTTGCGAGAATTACGGGATCATCTACCATCATGAGTTTGAGAGGAAAAAGTCCAACGCAGTGATTTTTACGCCGGAGTCTTTACAGTCCTGTCGTGACAAGCTGATTCACAAATACAACAAGATGCTTGATATTGCTCGGACGCGCAAAACGTTGTTTGTGCGCTATGTCTCTGGAACGGATGCTCCAGGTGATCGGCAGCGAGGGCAGCCGTTTGGAACAGAAGGTCTCCAGGAGATGATCACTCTACTTGAGAAAAAGTTGGGACACTCAAACTTCCATCTGGCATTTTTTCGCGCCATCGGAAACCCATACGATGAATCGGAATTCACAGGGCCGCTCCCAGAGCGCTGCAGTGTCCATAAGGAGAACCATGTTCCTGGTCGACTGGGCGATGATGAGGCGTGGAACGAGTTCTTCTCTGCAATGGGACTTTCGCCAGACCGTCCACCGCTGCTGTAGTCTTCAAGGTCGTGCTGCACGGCCAGTCAGAGCAACACAGGCGGTATAGAATTCGTGGAGATTGAGCTGTCGCACTCTATGCCAAGAGCTGACTAATTCGAGTTCTTCATGATATCTCGTAACACCGCTTTTCCTCAAACGGATCCGGCAATAGGTCCGCTCAATCGGACCACCGAGATGCAGCTTTTCATTCCGTTAGAATGAGCTTTGGAAACGGAGGATGCCGCCGACGCTGTTCTTTTTGTTGGCGTCAGTCCAGTTCACGTTGGAAGGGCCGACCATGCCGACTCCGAAGTTGCCGTAGTCGTCATAGTCGACTTCGGCTGTGACCGTGAAACCTGGAACGACCGTATAGGCGACGTTTGCAGCCACACCATAGTTCTTGAGCTGATCACCCGAGACCTGAAGGTTGAACGAAGTTTTCTCGTTGAACTTGTAAGTGCCGCCGGCCCAGAAGGCCCAGTTGCCGCCCCACTGCTTGTAGAAGCCACGGCCATTGGCGTCGATGACGTTAGTGGAGTCATCGTTGAGCTTGCCGTTGGAGCCGTAGCCGAACATTCCGAATAGCGACAGTTCGTTGGTGACATTGACGTCGACGCGGACCTTGCCGGCCACCGATTCGTAATTGTTGTCATAGGCGATAACGCCCGTAACCGCGCCCCAGCCTTGCGTATATTTCACTCCGCCGACGACGTGCGGAACATAGCTGTCGATAGTACCGACTACGCCAGAGCCTTCTTCGAATGAAACCACAGCCGAAAAGCCGTTACTGGCGTCAAAGTAGTACTGAACCACGTTTGTATCGAAGTCGCCGTACGGAACAAGCATCTGATTGAGGACGTCCCCAGGGTAGCCAATAAATGTATCAAAGGCCGACCAGTCCTTGCCAACTCGGAGGCCACCAAGCTGAATCCAGGCGGAAGTCAACGTGATGTCTCTGTTGAAGGCATAGTTCTGATGACTGTCCGGACCCGGATAAGCATTGCGGTTACCGAAGTTCATGCGGGTTTCGGTATAGGTCTTCAACATGCCGAGTTCGGTCTCCTGGCGAGTCCAAGTTTTGAACGTGAAGCGCGTGTTGTTTCGCCATGTACCTTGATCCACGCCAGTCCTCGCATCCGAGGTTCTTGCGCGGTCATACGATCGGGTATCGCCGGCGCCGATTTCGTAACGGACATAGCCGCCGATGCGCAGGCAGGTTTCGGTACCGGGGATGTAGAAGTAGCCAGCGCCGTAGACGTCGCAGATCTTGACGTATTCAGCGGGTTCCGGCTCGGCGACAACGACGGCGTCGGCGGCGCGCGCACCGGAAACCGCGATCAGGGCCGCAGCTGAGCCGAGAAGAGGGCTCGTGATGTTCATTCTTGATCTCCGTTCAAAGCTTAAAAAGAGGGGAGGACCTCAAAGAATTGACCTTTGCCCTATCCCCGCGATCGAAGAAGATGCGCGCCGCGCTGTTCCTTCGCAGTGTGACGCTATCCGTCACGATAATTGTTCAAGAACAAATTTGACGAAGCTAAAGTCATATTTTAGACAATGCCGCCGTTGTGTCTGAACGAATATTATTTGCTGCAATACTGCGCATTTGTACAATTAAGTGGATGGCAGAATTAATACATGACCTGGAGCGCTAGAGAGCCGACCTGAGTTAGGCTGAACAAAGCGCAACATGACTGCAGCTCCTATGCCTCGGCGCGCTGCGCCTCGACGCAGCTCTTCAGCCAAAGTCTTCGGTTGCCCGGGGGATTCAGCACTTCTGAGCCAATCGCCATAGTCATCTCCGCTAGTTGTGGGTAGACCGTCACAACGGCTTCCAAAGTTGACTGGGCAAGTGACGTGCCATCCTGAAGACGTAGCTGCGCGCTGACACCCAAGTTGGCCGGCGCACCTTGGTCGCGCGTCCTTCTCTTTTGCTTTGAGGGTCAAGCGGAGCACGAAAAGCAAACGTTAGGATGTGGTTCGTCTGTTCGATCCGCGACAATTTCGTTCAATGGCGACGGCTTTTGTTTGCTATGAAACCTCGAGATTGAGACATCATGCGGCAGCACCGTCTCGGTACGTCAGGCGAGATGCCCCACTGACGCCGACATAATAGTCACGAGCGAGGTCGGGCATGCGGCTCTTGGAGCATGGCCCAGGCCGTAAGCGCATCGTTAGGGCGGAGGGCCACGCCTCGGTCGTGGCGAAGCTGGTCATGATCCCGGGCGCCAGCTTGCCAATCAGATCCGGACAAAGTGATTTCGCAAGGCTGGGAAGATCGACACGAACCGTTGTAAACCGCCTCTGGATCGGAAGCCGTTGGCCCGTTCTGTTTTTGCAGCAGCACATGCGAGTTCTCGGCGCGATTGTTAAGTCCCTTGTGCGAGCGATGCTCGACTTGCGGCCACCTGGCGCTTTGCCGCATAGGAGCGCGATTTGTCGATGATCATGCCCCCTGAGGGCGCAGCCCTGCTTTCAGCAACGGGTCAGTAGGCGCTTGGGAGCCTTAGGGTCCGGACCCATAAGTTCGCGATTGAGATCGGCGGTACTTCCCACACAGGCCTTAGAAAGATGGATCGTTCCCAAGCCGTGCGAGGATTGCCCGCGCCTCGTCGCTGATTTCGCGGACAATCTCGGCGGCCGGCTGGACGCGGCGGACGAGGCTGACGCCTTGGCCCGACCATAGGGCAAGGGCGTCGATATCGCCCTCGTCACCCGATCCCGGCGTATGAGATTGGTATGCAACCACGTCGCCATATGGCGACTTTGCAACGACCGCGCCTTCGTGGGGACGCCTACCCGCCGGCGGGCGTCCGGCTGCCTCCCAAGCTTCAATCGTTTTGTTGCGGAGGCTACGGTGCGGAGCGTCGGGCCAGCCGACATCGAAAACAGTCCCGTATTCTGTGTCCGTCTCCTTGGCTGTGAGGATGCGGTCGCGATAGCGCGGGTGGATTGGAGCTTCGATGCTCGCGAGAAAGCGGGTACCGATCCAAGCGCCCGCGGCACCAAGTGCCATCGCCGCGGCTAGACCGCGTCCATCCGCAATGCCACCGGCAGCAAGAACGGGGACTGGCGCGACCTGGTCAACAACCGCCGGAACCAACGCCATCGTGGCAACTGTACCGTAAACGTGGCCACCCGCCTCCCAGCCCTGCGCGACGATTGCGTCGGCACCATCTGCGGCTGATATCCGAGCCTGTTCGGCGCCTCCTGCCGTATGCAGGACCTTTGCCCCGCCACGATGCGCCGCAGCCGTCAGCGAACCTGCCTGGCCCCAGAAAAATGAGACTACCGGCACGCCTTCTTCCAAGCAGATCGCGAGGCGCTCCTCCTGCGGATAAGTCAACACGAGATTGACGCCGAACGGCCGTTTGGTCAGGGCCTTGGTGGCCCGAATTTCTGCGCGTACCGCTTCAGGCAGACTCCAGCCGAGGGCGAGCATCCCGAGACCGCCTGCATTGCTCACCGCGGCGGCGAATTGCGGAGAAGTAGCTCCACCCAGGGCCGCCTGGACAATCGGAATTTCTATGCCGACGAGAGTGGTGAAGGCGTTGGGCATTGCGCTCCCCCTGAGTCCTTCATCCGGGCGCGGCCTTTTGCCCGATTTAGGGACAGTGGTCCAAAGGAGGCACGGAATCAACGGGGATTTCGCCGCAAAGGGAGACTACAAGGATGAATCACGATTATTTCTGGCTGACCGAGGAGCAGTTCGGGCGACTCGCGGCGCTGTTGCCAACTGACACACGCGGCAAGCGGCGGGTTGATGATCGCCGGGTAATCAGCGGCATCGTGCATGTCCTGAAATCAGTCGGTCGTTGGGTCGACGCACCGATGCCTACGGCCCGCGCAAGACGCTCTACAACCGCTTCGTCCGATGGGCAGCCAAGGGCATCTGGGTCGACATCTTCCATGCCCTGGTCTCGGCTGGCGGAACACCGGCGGAGGTGCTCATCGACTCCTCGGCGGTGAAGGCGCATCGCTGCGCCTCAGGCGGCAAAGGGGGGGAACAAAATCAGGCGATCGGCCGATCGCGTGGTGGGCGAACCACGAAAATCCACGCCCTGACCGATGGCCTATGCCGCCCGATCGCTTTCCTTTTGACCGGTGGCCAGGTCGCCGATTGCACCGCCGGGGATTTGCTTCTGGAGCAGATGCCCAAAAGCCCGATCGTGCATGCCGACAAGGGCTATGACAGCAACGCAATCCGCAACAAGGTCGAGGGTAAAGGGGCAATGCCGAACATCCCACCCAAGGCCAACCGGCGCTGGAGAAATTGCTTCTCGCCGTTCCTTTACCGCGATCGCAACGCCATCGAGCGCATGTTCGGACGCCTCAAGGATTTCCGCCGAATCGCCACACGATACGATCGATCGGCGACGAACTTCCTTGCCGCCGTCTGCCTCGCGGCCATCGTCAGCTACTGGTTATGAGTCCGGACCCTAGCATTGCGGCGGACCTGGACGATCTCCTCGAGCATATTCCCGTTCTGATAGACGGCGGTCCACTGCCAATGCCTGTCGCCGACAATCGATACCACGAGCTCATCGAGATGCCAGATATCGTTACGCGACGGCGTCTTACGAGCCAGCCAGCGAGCAAAGTCTGGTCCCAACGCCGTATCGACCGGCCAGGTGTTCACACTCTTGCCATCCAGCCAAGACTGATCGGCGACATCGCCCGCGTGAGCATTCACATTGGCGAAATACAAGGTTCGCGCCGAAGCGAACGAATTGACATAGCGCAGAGACACAGGAGAGCGCAGCGGTAAGGATGATGGTTATCAGCATAGGAAGGGAACTGTTGCAGACCTCATGCCTGACAAAATATCGCGAGGCCCGCCTGCCTTGGTACACCATCTATCCGACTGTGCCGGAGTTCTCCGCGGCGGTCGGTGCCAAGACTTATGAGGGATGGCTCAGGGACCTACCGGCTGACGATCCGGTGTCACTCTATCTCCACGTTCCGTTCTGCCGGTCGATGTGCTGGTATTGCGGCTTCCCTACCACCATCACCCGCCGGGATGCGCTGATCCTCAATTACTTGGCGGTGCTGCGTGACGAGATCCGTTTGGTCTCGGAGCAAACGCCGCGGGCACTGCCCGTGAGCGACGTGCATTTCGGCGGCGGAACGCCGACCCTCATCGGGCCAGCTGAGTTTCTCGCTCTCATGGAGTTCCTGCGCCGCCACTTCGCGTTCAAGAGAACGGCTAAGGTCGCCGTCGAGATCGACCCACGCACGTTTACGGCCGAGATGGCCGAAGCCTTAGGAGCAGCCGACGTGAACCGCGCGAGCCTCGGCGTGCAGAGCTTCGATCCCATTGTTCAAAAGGCGATCAACCGGGTCCAGAGCGAGGCGCAAACGGCGGCTGTCGTCGAAGAGCTGCGCCGGCATGGAGTAGGCCGCATCAATTTCGACCTCATCTTCGGTCTCCCGCATCAGACGGTGCAGTCCTGCGTCCAGACCGCAAGGGCGGCGGTCGCCATGCGCCCCAACCGGCTTGCGGTGTTCGGCTACGCGCACATTCCGTCCGTAATAAAGAATCAGCGCCAGATCGAGGAGACAGCACTGCCGGACAGCGCTGCCCGCGCCGAACAGGCTGCGGCCGTGGCCGAGACGCTGGTTGCCGCCGGCTACCGAGAGATCGGGCTCGACCATTTCGCCTTGCCGGAGGACGAGCTCGCGCTGGCACAGAAAACCGGTTGCATGCGGCGCAACTCGCTGGGTTATTCGGCCGACACCTGCAAAACCCTGATCGGTTTCGGCGCGTCGGCTATCGGCCGTGTCGGCGAGGGTTACGTCCAGAACGAGGTTACACGCGATTCCTACACCCGCCACATCGCAGCTGGCCGTCTGGCGACGTCGAAGGGGTACCGTCTCGCTGACGAAGACCGCGTGCGAGCCGCAATCATCGAGCGGCTAATGTGCGATCTCGAGGCTGATGTGCCGGCAATCTGTGCCGCCCACGGATTTGATCCGATCCGTTTTCTCGATTCAGCTGAAGGCTTGGCGATGCTGGCCGAGGACGGGATAGTGGACATCGAAAAGGGTTTCATTCGCGTGCGGCAGGAGCATCGCTTTGTGATTCGCGCTGTTGCTGCCGCATTCGATGCTTTTCTGGACCGGGTCGCCCCGTAAGCACGGCGAATCGGCATGAGCGAGGGCCAGGTCGACGCCGAAGCGGAATTCGACGCCCCATGGCCGAAAGCCTGTCATGAAATGCCGCCACTACCTGGCGCTGGTGGGATGGACCTCGCCGCGGAGAGCAACCCGAGGCGGAAGCGGCGGGCGAGGTCGGGCTCATCTCCATCGAGACGCCCCGAGATGTGGCTGGCGAACCGGTCAAGATCACCCGGCGCGGCGCGGCCACGCCCGGCTCGCGTCATCTGGCCGGGCGTTGCCGCATCCAACGCGCCAGCCTCTTCCTAGTCAGCCGGTAATTTCGACAAACAGCTGTTGCTGCATTGCGATCCGTACCTGGTGTACTGATTTGTCCTCCAGCCCCCTTAACGCTGCGGGCTCGTCTGTCAGCTCGTGGTCAGGATGAAACGGCGGTTCGGCGCCAGCGCCGGCCGCGCATTCATCGGGTAAAGCGCGGTGAACTTCTCGATGTCGGCGGCGCCAACCTGCAGCGGCTCGCGTGCGACCATCCAGTCGACGATCTCCGAGCATGGCGGCGTCGTCAGCGAGCCCTCGTAGCTCCAATAGTCCAGCGAGGCCGGTAGCAGGCCGTTCGGATCCACATCCTCAACCAAGGCCACGCCGCCCGCCTCAGCCTGGAAAGCTGCCGCGAGGCTTGCAAGTGCCTCGTTTTTCGCACCCGGTGTCAGGAAGACGCCAAGCACGCCGAGCCCTCCGCTTTCGCGATTCTTATGGACGAAGTGCACCTCCATGGGGAAGGTCTTGCCTTCCACCAGATGTTCGCTCGGCGCGTGGAAGTGATATTGCAGCAGGTCGAAGGTTCTGCCGCCCCGGGTGAGCGTGCTGCCTTCCGGCACGTTGATCTGGATCGTGTGGCCGTTGTTGACGATCGTGCCGCCGCCTGCCTTCCAGTCGATGCCGATCTGCGGGATATCCGCCTTGATGGCCCCCGTCAGGTTCAGAGGCGACTGCTGCGCGCCGGCCGAGCACGCGGCATTCGCGCCATCGAGCGCCCCCCAGTGCTCCGGGCCGCTTTTCCCTTGATAACTCCAATGGACGCCTTCGTCGGCAAAACCTGGCCGCGCGCAGATCGCGCATGCGCCTAATGTTATGAACCCCCCAATCAAATTGCGCCGTTGCATGTGTTCGTTCACTCCTTTTCTACTATGGGATCAAATGCCTCTGCGCCCGCAGAGAATGAGGTTCGCTTCGGTGACGTGGATGCCGTGCAGCTTGCCGGCAACTATTTTGCGCATTGGTCTGTTGTCCTATCCATCATTCATGATCAATCCAGCGCGCGGCCGGTCGCTCGGTTAAATCCCGACAACCAGTGCACCGCCACTGAGACCCGCCCCCGCGGCTGCCAGCAGGATTTTCTCGCCCTGCCGAAACGGCTCCGTCTGATGGGCCAGCGACAGCGAGAGCGGGATCGTTGCGGCGGAAGAATTGCCGTAGTCGGCGATCGTCTTGACGATTGCATGATCTGCTATGCCGAGGTTCCTCCCGACCGCATCGAAAATGCGGGCATTGGCCTGATGCGGCACGAACCGGTCAATGCCTTGCGGCCGCATTCGGGCAGCCGTGAGCGCGTCCTGCGAGCAGGCAGTCATCATGTCCACGGCCTTGGCGAACACTTCACGGCCATCGGTGATCGTCATGCGGGTCTGATCGAGGTCGAGGTCGGCGTCGAACGGCGTGTTGCTTCCTCCGGCGGGAATCTGGATCAGCCCGTAGCGCGAGCCGTCCGAATCCACCGAGGCGCCGAGAATGCCCCGATCCGCGTCCTCGCACGGACCAATCACCATCGCGCCGGCGGCATCGGCAAACAGCACGGCGCTGGCGCGCTCGGCCGGATTGATGCGACGGCTGAGGATATTGGCGGCGATGACAAGTGCCGCTTTGCCGTGCAGGCGGGTGAAGCCGTCCGCGAACATCAGCGCATAGATGAAGCCGGCACAGGCGCCGGTCAGGTCGACCGCGCCGGCGCGGCTAAGTCCCAGCCGATGTGCGACCAGCGGCGCGCTGGGCGGTAGAAGGTGATCGGGCGTCGAGGTGGCAAGCAACAAAAGACCGATGTCGCTACGGTCGATGCCGGCATTCGCCAGCGCCATGTCGCCGGCATGCGCGGCAAGGCCAGACAGCGTGTCTTCGTCTGTAGCCCAGAAGCGCGAGCGAATTCCGGTACGCCGTTCGATCCAGCCAGGTTCGAGCCCGAGACGGTTTTCGATTTCCGGGTTCTCGACCTTTCGCCCGGGCGCATGGTGGCCAAACCCGAGAATGCGCGACGATCTGCTCATGGCCTCGAACCGAAGCGTTCGCCGGCTTCTTCGATCGCGTCATAGAGTCCGTCCAACTCCTCGCCGGTGATGCAATAGGGCGGGAGAAGATAGAGGACATTGCCGAGCGGACGCACGAGCAGGCCGCGCTCAAGGAAGAAAGCGCGCAGCTTCGGCCCGATCTCGGCCAAATAGCCGACTGTGCCGGTGCGCAAATCGAGGGCTGCGATCGTGCCGGTCACCCGGCTGTCGGTGAAATAGGGATTGTCGTGAAACCGCCGAACCCCGGCCGCCTGCATCGCACTCAAGGCCGCGATCCGCTCGGCCACCGGTTCGTCGCTCCATATCTCGACATTGGCGAGTGCGGCCGCGCAGGCAATCGGATTGGCTGTGTAGGAACTCGAGTGGAAGAAGGTCTTCTTCCGGTCCGTCGAATAGTGAGCCTGGAAGATGGCATCGGTGGCAAGCGTGGCGGCAAGCGGGATGGCGCCGCCGGTCAGGCCTTTCGAGGTGCATAGGATATCGGGAGAAATCGACGCCTGCTCGCAGGCAAACATGGTTCCAGTGCGCCCCCAGCCGGTCATCACCTCATCGGCGATCAGCAGCGTGCCGGAGGCCTCAGTGATTTTCTTCAATTCGGACAGAACCCAGGCCGGATACATCAGCATGCCGCCGGCGCCAAGCACCAGCGGCTCGACGATCAGCGCGGCGGCGCGCCCGTCGCGGCTGATGGCCTCGAACCGATCCAGTGTCTCCTGTTCCCGTCCGGCGGCCGGGAAAGGGATGGTGTCGACCTCGAACAGAAAAGGCTCGTAGGCGGCGTTGAACACGCTACGGGCGCCGACGCTCATCGTGCCGATCGTGTCGCCATGATAGCTGTGCTCCATGGCGACGATGCGCGAACGCGAAGCGCCGATGTTGCGGAAATAGCCGAGCGCCATCTTCAGCGCGACTTCGACGGAGGTCGAGCCGCTGTCGGAATAGAACACCCAGTCGAGTCCGGGCGGAGCGAGGCCGGCAAGCGCCCTCGCCAGACGTTCGGCTGGCTGGTGCGTGAAGCCGGCGAAGATGATCTGGTCGAGAGCCGATGTGGTCGTCTCGATCGCCTTCATGATGCGGGGATGGCGGTGGCCATGGGTGACGACCCACCAGGAGGAAATCGCGTCCAGGATGCGAGAGCCGTCGGCCCTTTGGAGATAGGCGCCTTCAGTCAGTACGATTTCAGGGATTGCGGGCTCAAGCGCGTGCTGGGTGAACGGATGCCAGACTCGAGACTGCGACATCATTCACCTCCGGTAATCAAAGCGAGGTCCAAGCCGGCGATCATCGCGTCTCTCAGCGCTTCACCCGTCAGCGGATCAAGGTGCGGCAGCCTGCCGAGCTGTGGCACGCCGCTGAATTCCACGATTGTCCTTTGCGTATCGGCTACCTCCTCGCCGATGAAGGCGATGCCGATGATTGGGATGGAGCGGGCTCGCAGGGCCTCGATCGACAACAGGGTGTGGTTGATCGTGCCGAGTGTGGTGCGGGCGCACAAAATGACCGGCAGCCGCCATTGCGCGAATATGTCAATGAACCTTGTCTGTCGATTGAGCGGCACCATCAGCCCGCCGGCACCCTCGATGATGAGCGGCCCCAGCACGGCGGGAACCGACAGGTCAGCCGCGTCGATCGAGACGCCGTCGATCTCTGCCGAACGATGCGGCGAAAGCGGGCTCTTCAAGCGATAGGCTTCCGGCAGCACGCGCCCTGACGGCAGGCCGGCAAGATGCGCAACCACCTCGCTGTCGGTCTCGTCGTGGAGGCCCGATTGCACCGGCTTCCAGTAGAAGCCGTCGAGCAGGCCGGCGAGCCCGGCCGAAAATACCGTCTTGCCAATTCCGGTGTCTGTTCCGGTGACGACGATGGGCTTGGTCATGCCGTGGCCAAAACCTCGACGAGCGCCTCGACCATTGCGGAAATGTCGGCTTCGTCGACGTTGAGCGTCAGCGAAATGCGCAAGCGCGACGTGCCCTCGGGCACCGTCGGCGGACGAATGCCGCGGATATCGAAGCCACGGGCCTGCAGTGCCGCCGCCAACGTCATGGTGCGCCTAACGTTGCCGATGACGAACGGCTGGATCTGCGATCCGCTGGGTGTCACACCGCAGCGCTCAGCCAACTGGCGGCCCGCGAAAGCGACACGATCATGCAACTGAACACGGCGCATCGGCTCGTCGGACAGCATGGCGAGCGCTTCGCGCGCCGCGACTGCCATCAGCGGCGACGGTGCGGTAGCGTAGATGAAGGGCCGGCATCGGTTGACGAGATAGTCGCACAGCGTTCTCGGTCCGGTGACCAGCGCGCCGGACGCGCCGAGCGCCTTGCCGCATGTGTGGAGCGCGACGATGTTGGCGCGGCCCTCGAAAGCGGCGGCAAGGCCGCGCCCATCCGGTCCCCAGACGCCGGTGGCATGTGCTTCGTCGACGACGATGAATGCCTCGTGCCGATCGGCAAGTGTGACCAGGCTCTCCATCGGCGCGCGGTCGCCATCCATGCTATAGAGGCTTTCGACCGCGATCCAGACGCATCCCATGCCGCCTTCGGCGCGCCAGCGCGAAATCGCACCCTCGACAGCATTGACGTCGTTGTGCGCGACCACGATGGACTGGGCGCGGCCGGCCTGGGCACCCTCATGCATGCTGGCATGAGCGAGTTCGTCGAGCACCAGAAAGTCGCCCTTCTGCGGCAGGGCGGTCAGCAGAGCGAAGTTGGCAATGTAGCCGCCGCCGAAGAACAGCGCGCGTTCGGCTCCGAAGAACGCTGCCGCGTCCGTCTCCAGGGCCTCATGCTCCGGCGCGTTGCCGCGCAGCAGCCGCGACCCGGTGGCGCCAACCGGCGTGCCCCGTGCGATGGCAGCCGCAACCGCCTCGCCAAGTCTTTTGGAGGCGGCAAGCCCGAGATAGTCGTTCGACGAGAAGTCGAGCCCGGCGCGCGGCGCAAGCGTCCGCAGCCGGTCCTTGCGCGCCAGTCCCTGCAAGGTCGCGTCATAGCGGGCGAGGGGTGCCCCGTTCATTGCGCCTCGAGTTCCATAGGCTCGATGCCGAGACGCCGGAACAAGAGGGTATCCTTGTCCTCGCCGGGATTGTCCGCCGTCAGCAGTGTGTCGCCGACGAAGATCGAATTGGCGCCGGCAAAGAAGCACAGCGCCTGCATCTCGTCGGTCATGGCGGTGCGGCCGGCGGAAAGACGCACGTGCGATTTGGGCATCATGATGCGCGCCAGCGCGATCACGCGCACGAATTCGATCGGCTCGATGGGCTTGGCTTCGGCAAGCGGGGTGCCGGCGATCGGGATCAGCATGTTGATCGGAACGCTTTCCGGATGTTCCGGCAGATTGGCCAGCGTGACCAGCATGTCTATCCGGTCCACCGGCTCTTCGCCCATGCCAACAATGCCGCCGCAGCAGACCTTGATGCCGGATTGGCGAACCTGCTCGAGCGTATCGAGCCGGTCCGCAAAGCTGCGCGTGCTGATGATCTCGCTGTAGTAGCGCTCCGACGTATCGAGGTTGTGGTTGTAGTAGTCGAGGCCGGCCTGTTTCAGTCGAGCTGCCTGCTCAATGTCGAGCATGCCGAGGGTCATGCAGGTCTCCATACCGAGCGACTTGACGCCTTCGACCATCGCCACGACCGCATCCATGTCACGAGGCTTGGGGTTTCGCCAGGCCGCGCCCATGCAATAACGCGTGGCGCCGGCATCACGCGCTTTGGTCGCTTCGGCGATGACGCGCTTGACCTCCATCAGCTTCGACGCCTTCAACCCGGTTTCGTGATGCGCCGACTGGCTGCAATAGCCGCAATCCTCCGGGCAGCCGCCTGTCTTGATGCTGAGAAGCCGGCTCAGCTGGACCTTGTTCGGATCGAAATTCTGGCGGTGAACGGTTTGCGCAAGGAAAAGCAGATTGTTGAAAGGTGCATCGTGAAGTGCGCGAGCCTTCTCCAAGGTCCACACCCCGCCATCAGCGCATTGCGCCCGTGGCATCGTCTTAGTCGGATTGGTGTCGTGCATGTCCGTCCTGTTCTCAGTTCTTGGCTTGCCGTATCTTCGTCGTCCGATTCAGGCCGGTTGAATGTGCATCGATCCTGACCGTTTGCTCGTGGGTTATCAGGGCGCCCGATAATCAAGTCCGATATCGAGGATCGGCGCGCTGTGGGTCAACCAGCCGATGGAGATAAGATCGATACCGGTGGCCGCGATGGCTGGCGCTGTTGAGGCGGTAATCCGGCCCGATGCTTCGGTGATCGCCCGGCCCGCAACCATTAGCACCGCTTGGCGAAGCTCATCCACCGCCATGTTGTCGAGCAGGACTGCGTCAGGGGTAAGCGCAAGGGTTTCTTCCAACTGGGCAAGCGTATCCACCTCGACCTCGATCTTGACGAGGTGGCCAACGCTCACTCGCGCCCGCTCGATTGCCGTGCGAATTCCGCCGGCAATGGCGATGTGGTTGTCCTTGATCAGGATGGCGTCGTCGAGACCGAAGCGGTGATTGGCGCCACCACCGGCGCGCACGGCGTATTTTTCGACAGCCCGCAACCCGGGTGTTGTCTTGCGGGTGCAGACGATCTTCGCCTTATGCCCGCTTATCGCTTTGGCGATCGAAGCGGTCGCCGTGGCAATGCCACTCAGATGACATAAGAAATTGAGCGCCGTCCGTTCCGCCGTGAGAATGGCCCGGGCCGGACCGCTCACCGATGCAATTGTCTCCCCTTGCGCAACTTCGCTGCCGTCTGCTCGGTTCACCTCCATCTTGATATTCTGGTCGATCAGCCTGAAAGCGAGCATCGCCAGATCGAGTCCGGCGACGATGCCTTGCTGCCGCGCCGCAAGCACGGTCGTTGCGTGGCTTTCCCTTGGTACGATGGCATCCGTAGTTACATCACCGGCCCTGCCGAGGTCTTCGAGAAGGGCTGCCCTTACCAGAGGCTCGAGCATGATTGCGGGAAGTGGCGCGAGCTTCATCAGGTGACGCCTTCCAGCACTGGCGATTGTGCTAGTTCCCGCGCTTCCGCGAAGGCAGCTTCGAGGGTAATCTCGGAGCGCCGGGCGACAGCGGCGTGATCAGGAAAGTCCGTCCGGTAGTGCGCACCACGGCTTTCCCGGCGTCGCAAGGCGGAAACCACGATCATCAGCCCGACCGCCGCCGGATCCGATGCCGCCTCCTTGCTTTCGGCGAGCGGCAGCAAGGCATGTGCGGCTGCTTTCAAGCCTTCACCATCCCGCACGATGCCGAGTGCGCGCGACAGGAAAGGACGCACGGGTACCGGATCGGGCGATGGGTAATTGCCGGCAAACGCAGGCTTTGTCCTGCGAGCGGGAGTTCCGGCCACGCTTTCAGCGACCCAGCGTGCGCACACCACGGCCTCGGTCAAGGAATTGCTGGCGAGCCTGTTGGCGCCATGCAGTCCGGTCGAGGCGACTTCGCCGCAGGCCCAAAGCCCCTTGACGGAGGTTCTACCGCAGCCGTCAACGGCGACGCCGCCCATATGATAGTGCTGGGCAGGACGAATGGGAATGAGATCGCGCAAGGGATTGATGCCGATTCCATGGCAGGCAGATACTATTGTCGGGAAGAGTCGCGGAAATTCCGGGCCAGGCCGTTGCCGCGCGTCGAGAAAAACACGGTGGCCGTTCGCAAGATGGTTCCAGACGGCGCGCGCCAAGACATCGCGGGGCGCAAGTTCCGCCCCTGGCACGCCCTGTAGAAAGGGCTGGCCGGTTTCATCGATCAGGGCAGCACCTTCGCCGCGAACAGCCTCGCTGATCAGCGTCATGGGACGGTCCGGTCCGTCAAGCGCGGTCGGGTGGAACTGGATGAACTCCAGGTCGGAAAAGACAGCTCCCGCGCGAGCCGCAAGCGCCAGGCCCTGTCCGCAACTGCCCGAGGGATTGGTGGTGTCGAGAAACAATCCACCGATCCCACCGGTGGCGAGGACAACCCGCCGTGAGCCGAAAAACACCGGTCCTATCGAACAGCTCGCCCAGACGCCTCGGATCGCATTCTCTCGCACCGCCAGCCGGCGCGCTTCCACGCCCTCCACGACAACAATCGACGGAGTGGAACGCACGGCCGCGATCAGGGCACGCATGATCTCACGCCCGGTGCCGTCACCATGCGCATGAACGATTCGACGTCGGTTGTGCGCGGCCTCCAATCCAAGGCGCAGTGACCCTTTGAGCGTACGGTCGAAGGGGACCCCAAAGCCGGCAAGCCCCTCGATCGCACTGGACGCGTCCTGGAGGATGCGGCTTGCCATGTCCTTGTCGCAGAGCCCGTCCCCGGCCGCAATTGTGTCGGCAAGATGCAGCGCCGGATCATCGTCATCACCGAGGCTCGCGGCCAGACCGCCCTGTGCCCAGGTGCTCGATGTGTCAGCTCCGAGTAGCGTCCTGGACAGAAGAAGCACCGGCTCAGGCGCCAGATGAAGCGCAGTCATCAGCCCGGCAATGCCGCCGCCGATGATAATGGGCCGCCCGAAGAAGCTGCGGACATCGGCGCTCAAATTGCCAGCATCCGCTCGACGGCAAGCCGCGCGCGCCCGGCGATCTCGGGTTCGATGGTTACGACATGGCGGTTCTGCTCCAGCGCGGCGCGGATGTTGGCGAGCGTTATCCGCTTCATATGCGGGCAGAGATTGCAGGGCCGGATGAACTCGACGTCGGGATGCCCCACCGCGATATTGTCGCTCATCGAGCATTCCGTCATCAGCACGACGCGAGGCGGCTTTTGGCTTCCGACATAGTCGGACATGGCGGCGGTCGAACCGGAAAAATCGGCTTCGGCGACCACCTCAGGCGGGCATTCGGGATGCGCCAGCACCGTCACACCGGGATGGTCCTCGCGCAACTGGCGGATGTCGGCCGGCGTGAAGCGCTCATGGACCTCGCAATGCCCTTTCCAGGCGATGATCTGGACGTCGGTCTGGGCTGCGATGTTCTGAGCCAGATACTCGTCCGGCAGCATGATCACCCGAGGAACACCCAGGGATTCCACGACGGCTTTCGCGTTACCAGAGGTACAGCAGATATCGGACTCGGCCTTCACTTCGACCGATGTGTTGACATAGGTGACGACCGGCACCCCTGGATAGCGCTGCCGTAACAGGCGCACGTCCTCGGCGGTAATGGAGTCCGCCAGGGAACAGCCTGCGCGCAAGTCAGGGATGAGCACGGTCTTTTGCGGGTTGAGCAGCTTCGCCGTCTCGGCCATGAAATGCACGCCGGCGAGCACAATAACATCGGCTTCGGCTGACATCGCCTTGCGCGCAAGCGCCAGGCTGTCGCCGGCGATGTCGGCGACACAGTGGAAGATCTCCGGCGTCTGGTAGTTGTGCGCCAGGATGACGGCGTTGCGCTCCCGCTTCAGCGCCAGAATTGCCTCGATGTCGTCCAGAAAGGTCGGCCATTCGATCGGGGGGATGACGCGCCGAACGCGGTCGTACAGGGACGCGCCCGAAGGCAGGACGGCGCTCATCGAGCCTCCAGTTATAGTCTACATGATTATAAGTTCTATATATTCGTTGTGACTATAAGCAATGTCAAGCCCGGGTGAGCGGCAACTTTGTCCCGGCCACAGGCCTCTCGTCGAGAATGGCGTGGCGGAAGCGATAGAGCTGCGCCGGCCGGCCCCCGGTTTCGGCGGTCGTCTCCCCAGTCTTCTCAACCAGCTCCTGTTGCTCGATGAGCCGTCGAAAGTTCGGCTTGTTGATGAGCCTGCCGGAGAGCGCCTCCACGGTTCGCTGCAGCTGCAAAAGTGTGAAAACCGGCGGCATCAGCTCGAAGACGACGGGCCGGTATTTGATCTTGGAGCGCAGCCGCGCGATACTGGTCGCCACGATGCGGCGGTGATCGGCGACCATGAACTTGCCGGCCACCAGCGGAGGCGGCGTCGCGTCCCGTCTGCTTCCGGCCTCTTGGACCAGGCCTGCTTCGTAGACCAACTCATAGCGTTGAAGCGTGAGTTCCTCGTTCCAATGGCGGTCGTCGAAGCCGAAGGCGATCGCCGCCCGCTGCCGGCGTTCGCGTCGCGTGGCGGCGTCGCTGGCGCCGTCTGCCCATTCAATCAGGCGCGGTCGCAGAACATCCAGCACCACCGGCGGCGTGCCGGAGCGGTGGTCCTCCCATGGAAAATATTCATACCAACTTTGCCAGCCACACTTGGGCGAGCCCGCGGCCTGTTCCTTGCGGGTCAATGCGAGATAGCTGATGGAGATGACGCGCTGCTGGCGCGCGGCGCCGATGCGGTCCCGATCGGCGAAGGTGTAGAGTTGCTCAATGTACCCCAGCGGATGGCCGGTCTGCTGCTCGACCCACCCCCTCAAACCGGATTGCGGCGATCGGTGCTCAAGCGCAAATGGTCCAGAGGGCAGGGTGTCCGCCTGCCCGATGGTGAGGACACAGGGTTCACTGTCGTTTACGGCGACGACGACGGCGATCAGGTCCACTTTGACTTCGTCAGCCTTGACGGCGCCTCTGTCTTTCCTGGTTCCTGCTGCCTGATGGTCCATGTTCGCGAAAATGGTTAGCCCAGTCTCGGGCGCCTGAATCGATTTAATGTAAGCATGGCCGTCCGCACGTCAACACCGCACAGCTGCACGGCCCTTTTTAGCTCTTCGCACTTGCACAAAAATGTGCCAAACGCGACACCCGCCGTGGGTAACGCAAGGGAAGGAGGCATGGGGTGAGCGCAGCTGATGATACAAAGACTATTACACCGCCGGATATTCGCTTGCGGGAGGGCCAGACTCCACTCGTATGCCTGACGGCATATACCACGCCGATCGCGAAGCTGGTTGATCGACACTGCGACATCGTTCTCGTCGGCGACAGCGTAGGCATGGTGCTGCACGGCCTGTCCTCGACGCTGGGAGTCACCCTCGACATGATGATCATGCACGGCAAGGCAGTGCGGCGGGCTCGAGCGAGCCCTCCTGGTCGTCGACCTGCCGTTCGGCTCGTACGAGGAGGGGCCGGAGCAGGCGTTCCGCAACGCTGCGCGCCTGGTGGCAGAGGCCGGTTGTGCAGCGGTGAAGCTCGAGGGCGGTGAGAACATGGCAGCAACCATCCGCTTCCTGACGGCCCGCGGCGTTCCGGTGATGGCCCATGTCGGGCTGACGCCGCAGGCGGTGAACACATTCGGCGGCTATCGTGTGCAGGGGCTGGGAGACGATGCGGAGCGGATCAGGCGCGACGCCGGTGCGGTCACGGAGGCCGGCGCTTTTTCAGTGGTGCTGGAGAAAGTGCCCGAGCCGCTTGCACGGGCCATCACTGCGGAGATCGCCATCCCAACAATCGGCATCGGCGCCTCGCCAGCCTGCGACGGCCAGATTCTGGTGGTCGACGACGTTCTGGGCATGTTCACCGAGTTTCGGCCGAAATTCGTCAAGCGCTATGCCGAACTAGGCTCAGAGGCCGAGGCGGCGATCGGCGCTTACGCCGACGATGTGAGGGAACGGCGCTTTCCGGCGGCCGAACATGTCTACGCCACAGCGTCGAAGGCCGGAGACGTCGCATGAGCGTGCCGATCGTTCGAACCGTTGCCGAGCTTCGCACTGTTGTTGCAGGATGGCGCCGCTCGGGCTCAAGTGTCGCAGTGGTGCCGACCATGGGGGCCTTGCATGAAGGACATCTGAGCCTCGTGCGTGCAGCGCTTCAGAAGGCTAATCGGGTCATCGTGACGCTGTTCGTCAACCCCAAGCAGTTTAACAGTGCCGCCGACCTTGCCGCCTATCCCCGGACGGAAAACCAAGATGCTGCAAAGCTCGCGCCGCTGGGCGCACACCTGCTCTATGTGCCGGATGCCGAGGAGATGTACCCTGCGGGCTTCGCTACGACCGTTTCGGTGGCCGCTATCGTCGAGGGCCTGTGCGGCGCGTTCCGGCCGGGCCATTTCGATGGCGTGGCGACCGTCGTTGCCAAGCTCTTCTTGCAAACCGGCGCTGATTTCGCCTTTTTCGGCGAAAAGGATTTCCAGCAGCTTCGGCTTGTCATGCGCCTGGTCCAGGATCTGGATATTCCAATCGCCCTCGTTCACTGTCCGACAGTCCGCGAAGCCGATGGTCTCGCTCTATCGTCGCGCAACGCCCGGCTCTCGCCAGCCGAGCGCGCGATTGCCCCGAAGCTACCGTCGGTCCTGCTCGAGACGGCTGATCGGCTTGCGCGCGGCGATCCCCTCCTGGCAACGCTTGCTGAGGCGCGCGCGGCAATTTTGTCGGCAGGCTACCGCGAGGTCGAATACCTGGAGCTTCGCGGCGCGGCAGATCTGCAACCGATGACAAGCGTTGACCGACCGGCACGCTTGCTTGTCGCCGCTTGGCTCGGCGACACACGACTCATCGACAACGTCACAACATCACCGATTGGTTCAACGAATTAACGAGGTTCTCGGCGTTGGGTCACGATCCGCAAGCAGTAGTAGGAAAGCCATGGCGGCGATGAAGGCGGCGCACTTGTTGCATCAATCCCCGGTCATTTAACCAAGGTCTCTGTCTGGCATCGACCAACATCCACGGAGGTTATGCAAAGCGCAGATGCATCGCGTGTTTGAAGACTTCGTCGAGCAACTCTATGCAAGCGTTGATGCCGCCGATCTCAGTGAGGCATTGGCGTCCGCCGCCGCCGGCTTCGACTTTCCGCTCTTCGCCTATTTTACCTACCCGTCGGTCCCCGGCGATGCGCCGCGCTTGATCTCAAACTATCCTTCGCGCTGGACATCACGTTATCTGCAGCAGCGATACCACAGCCTTGATCCGGTCATCCTGCGCGGGCTGCAAGGCTGGGATACTTTTGATTGGGGCGTGGATCGCGGTCGCCAGTGTTTGCCGAGGTCGCAGCAACAAATTCTGGAGAGCGCAGCTCAGTTTGGCATCCGCGGCGGATTGACGATGTCCATGCATGATCATCGTGGCCGATTTGCTGCACTGACCTTTGCTTCCGACGAATCCCATCCGCCGCTTTTACGGTCACTGACACGTTATGAAAAAGCATTGCAGCTGGTGGCGATCAACTTTCACATCCATGTCCGGCGCAGGCTCGCCGACGATCGCGTGGTCGATGGCGTAACGCTCACCCCACGAGAGTTCGAATGCCTGAAATGGACGGCGCGCGGCAAGTCGGCCTGGGACGTCAGCCAGATCCTCGGCGTCTCGAAGCGCACGGTGACCTTCCATCTGGAAAACGCCAAGGCAAAGCTTGGCGTGCGAACGGTCAACCAGGCCGTCGCGCGGCTGGCTGCGTCCGGTCAGGCGAGATCGTGATCCTTCCGCCAAGATAGCTGTAAACGTCTACAGGCTGCATCACCGTCAGCTTTGCCCTTCGATGGCGGGAACACATCCCGCACGGAGGCGACCATGATGCAGCTGATAACACCGGACCTTTACGGCGAGTTCGCAAGCGAGCTCAAAGAGATGCACGGGCTCAGATACCGGGTGTTCAAGGAAAGGCTCGATTGGGAAGTTCAGACCGAGGACGAAATAGAGACCGACGCATTTGATGGCTTCAAGCCTGTCTATCTGCTTTTCAAGGGATCCGATTGGCGCATTCGCGGTTGCGTCCGTCTTTTGCCCAGCACCGGACCCACTATGTTGCGCGACACGTTCCCGGTGCTGCTGGGTGCTGACGTTGTACCCTCGACTGCCGACATATGGGAGAGCAGTCGTTTCGCGCTCGATCTCCCTCCGTCAGCGCCCAAGGCAGCGGGCGGGCTGGCCCAGGCAACCTACGAGCTCTTCGCCGGCATGATCGAGTTCGGCTTGGCCAACGATCTCACCCGGATAGTAACGGTGACCGATACGCGCATGGAACGGATCCTTCGCCTCGCAACGTGGCCATTGTCGCGCATCGGCCAGCCGATGCCCGTCGGCAAAACGGAGGCGGTGGCCGGGTTTCTCGAGATTTCCCACGCGAGCCTTTTGCGCATCCGCAGCAGGGGACGTCTGCGCGGACCGGTACTGTGGCAACCGGTTCTAGCCCCGTCGGCATAGCGCTATTGTGGACACCTGAGCCGTGACGGATGCTGGTCTGCCCAAGGATGCGACGGTCGGTCGTGTATGCTGGCCGGACTGGCGTCGTCACGAAGCTTACCACTACGCCAGACGATTGCCGCGCACTGCCTGGGCATGGGAATTTCTTCGGCGCAATCCGCAATTCCAGCGCGACCACGCCGAGATTGCACCGCCCGCCTGCATTGTCAGAACACGCGCCGATACGAAGATAATCGAGCTGACGACAGGATCATCTTTCCTCAGGCAATGGAGCCTTCTTTTTCGCGGACGCGCCACAATCGGACGCCACGTCGGCAAGGGTCTTTTGGGATCCGCGCGACTGCGCCCGTATTCTACGAGCGGCCGCGGAGCCGGTTGGGCTCGACCACGATTTTGAACCGCTTGATCTTTCTTCGCTCTCATGCGGCAAGGACATCCTGCTGACACCTGCCGGCGTGCAGCATGTGCTGCTGAGGGAGGACTGTCGGAGTCTGCAGATCGCCGTTTCCGGTGCCTCCGTTCTCCGCCCGTTGCGGCTATACGTCGACGCAATCGTGCCGCCGCGGCACCTGAAGTTCCATGTCGCTGCCCTTCAGTTCCTGAATGACATTAATGGTTGCGGCCGCCTGGCAGCTGCTTGCTTTCCGCCGGAACCCCGCGGAGGGCGTCTGCGTATCGTGCTCCAGGCTCTGGATGGCTCGCTTGCCGGAGCATCCCATAAGGAGATCGCCATTGCCCTGTTCGGGAGACGGCGTGTCGAAGAAGATTGGTCTCATCCAGGCAGCCATCTTCGCGATCAGGTGCGTCGCGCCATCCAACGTGGCCGCTACCTGTTGGGCGGCGGCTACAGACAGTTCCTGGTGTAATTGTGGCGACAGCTTAGTAATTGGCTTATTCGAAAACGCGCAGACTGCATCTGCCATGACGGGCTTATTGTGCATTGCACAAAACCCGACCCGCAGTTAGTTCTTCCGCTGCGGGAATCGGGTTTGGGTAATACGGCCGAAGCACCGAGAACCAACGCTTCGTTGATAGTGCATTACCCCGAGGACCCTGATGACCGTTACGAACCCCAACAAAGCCGGCGCTGCAAGCCTTGACGCGATCGCGCGAAACGGCAGCATGCTGCATCGCATCGCTGTGCGTATCCCGACCTATCTCTCGGATATTCGCGAGAATCCGGCATGGCTGCCGATGTTCATGTTGGCGCGCACCATGCCGGCACGGAGAATGCACTGGCGTGGTGCAAAGCCGGTCCGAACATCGCAAAGAGCCCAGGACACGATGTTTGCTGGCGTCAATCGCCACGACATTGTCGACGCGCTACGGTCGGATGGGCTTTTTTCCGGCCTCGTCCTGCCAACAATGCTCTCTGAAGATGTAGCCGCATTCGCCAGGTGCACACCTTGCTTCGGCAATTTCGACCGCCGCCTCGAATTCATGCCGACGGAGCATGCGGAGGCTGAGGCCCGGTTCGGCCGTCCCTTGCTCAGCGGTCACTATTTCGAGCGCATTCTCGGCTGCAAGGCGGCACTCGCCATCCAAAACGATCCGCTGCTCATGGATATCGCCGCGCACTATCTCGGCGGCCAGGCGAAGCTGATCACCACGCGTGTGTGGTGGAGTTTCCCGACCGGCCAGGCCTCCGACTCCGACAAGAACCTGGCTTCGCTTGGCAAATACCACTTCGACCTCGACGACTGGCGGATGCTGAAGTTCTTCTTCTACCTGGTGCCGGTCGACGAGGGCACCGGCCCCCATGTCTATGTCCGAGGCAGCCATAAACGCCGCGCCCTCAAGCACCAGCTTACGCTTCTCGTCGGCCATCCCGCGCAAGAGGTTCTGGACGTCTACGGCGAGCAGAGCCCAGTCACGCTGACCGGCGAGGCCGGTCTCGGTTTCGTCGAGGATCCGTTCGGCTTCCATATGGGTACCGTCCCGGCGCACAGGCCACGGCTGATGATGGAAGTCGGCTTCGGCGTTTCTCCTCTATCGCGCCGCCGCTTCCATGGCGAGCCTGTGATCCGCTGATTTCGAAAAGTCCCGAAACAGCCTTTCCCAGACCGTAAGCCTTGTAAGGCAAGATAAGGCTACGCCGCCATTCCAGTCTGTTCGGCGCTCAAAGCGGTTGTCTGCACATCCGTTGGACTGGCTGGCGCTATGGGTCTTGCCATGGCGCCAGCCAGGCAACCATCCGGTCAGGGCCGCGTTGGCTGATTTCGGGCGATTGGACGCTGGCGCACCCTTCGAGATTGTCGTGTATCGCCCGATGGTCAGCGCACCCGTTTGCACGACAGCGGCCTGAGCATTGTCACGGGGCGCGTATAAGACCGGCGAGTCGTCGTTGATCGATATCGTCGAAGTGCTGCTTCGGCGTGAGACAGGCGACACGTCCGACGGCGTGATTCTCCACCAGGTCTCTTGGAACGAGATCCTTCTCGATCGGGGGGACACACGAGTCTTTATCGCCGACCAAATCCTCGGCCGCCAAAGCCTGGGCGCTCTATATCTCGATTTCTTTCCGAGGCGGCAGACTCGCATTCAACGTCAATACCGCCGAAGGAACACCTAGCTTTGTTGTTCATGGTGTGGCTCTCCTGGCGATGCCGCCCGGCCGCGCCTCTCTCTCGCCGAGGCCGTGCTCGGAGCCGCGGAGCTCGATCATCGGCTCGCCTGGCCTGGAGGCTCTCAATCAACAGCGAGCCTCTGTTGGCACAATTCCGGCGCGACCGATTGAGCTGGTTTCCGGGCAGGGCGATCAATGCCCCTCGAGCAGGACCGCCGCGGTCAAAAATAGCAGCTTCGGTCGCTCCGGCCCCTGAGCCGTTTATGCCGGTCGTTTAGTGAAGCTTGCAGATGGGAGCAAGATTCGGGTTTTGTGGCCAAGAACCCAAAGCAGAACGCATGCTTCGTGCGCCTTGAAGCTAATTCCTGTAACGAGAGGAGATGCCTTGATCCACGTCAGGCATCTCCTCTGCAGCATCTTGTATGGTTCCATCGTTCGCGAGACGAACTCCCGGGCGCACCGATGAAACGGTCGTCCTCACGCCGGCGCTTTGTGGGACCCCGCCGCAGAGCGGGTTGCCGACGGGGGTGACCAGGCACCCCGGCTGAGGGGGTGGATGCCGCCTACGTCACAACGACTTCCTGCCTCGGCTTTCTCGAAATGTGCTGGCGCGAGTCCAATGAATTTCGATGTCGTATTCGGCGGACGAGTGCGGTGATTCTACGATGAGGAGACAGCTTGTATGGAGACAGGGATGGTGGACGAGTACAAACTGCGGCTCAATAAATTAAGGCGCTTAATCGAACACAAGGAGTTTGATGCTGCGTTGATAACCTCCACAGACAGCGTCTTTTATCTCACCGGTTTCCGCTATCAGCCATTCGAACGCCCGTTTTTCCTCGTTGTCCGCCCCGAGGGCGATCTCGTCATTGTGACGCCCCGGCTCGAGGCCGAGAACATCGCCACGATCCCGCTGGAGCATCGCACTTTGGAATACGCCGAGTACCCGGCGCGCGAGGGCGAAACCTATCTCGATGCGCTTGCAGAGGTGATTGGGGGGCATGATGTGATCGCAGTGGAGCCTTCCATGCCTGCGGCACTCCTGCAAGCGCTCGATCATTTTTCGCCGATGGTCGAGCCGCTGGTGGAGCGCTTACGATTGGTCAAGTCGCCCTACGAGATCAGCCGGATCGAACGGGCTGCGCATTTCTCTGATCTCGGCCTGCGGATGATATTGGATGCGGCGCGGATCGGCGCCTCCATTCAGGGCGGCTATGACCGGATCCCGGAGCTTCGCAAGGCCATCGTCGAGGGCGAGGGAAAATTCGACCAGTACACCAGCTCGATCTGGCTCGGCGTCTGGGCGGCACCCTTCAGCGCCCAGCCGCATCGCTTTCCGGAACCGACGGACATATTTGGCGAAGGTCCCAATGTCGGCTTGTCGTTTCTTCGGGCGAACGGCTATTCGGCGGAAACCGAGCGCACCTTCTTCCTGCACCGCCCCTCGGCCGAGCAAGCCGCTGTCTTCGCTATGACGCTCGCGGCCTGCAACATCGCCTACGACATACTTCGGCCCGGCGTTAGCGCCCATGAAGTCGATCACAAGGTCATGTCCTTCCTACGTTCCGAAGGATTCGGCGGAAAACTGCTGCATCGGACCGGCCACGGTATCGGCATGGGCGGGCACGAAGGACCCTGGCTTGCCGAGGGAAGCGACGACATCCTGCAAGAGAACATGGTGATCAGTGTCGAACCGGGCATCTACTTTCGCGGCCAAGGTGGCTACCGTCATTCCGACACCGTTTTGATCACGGCGGACGGCTACCGAAAGCTGACCGATTTCCCATCTGACCTGGAATCGTTGACTCTCGTCTGAGCGGGCCCGTCCCAATCAGCCAGGCGGGAAAAGATGAAACATATAATGCCAGCCTGAAGGGGCTTGATGACTATAGCCGCAATCACGCGACTGACGCAGCGCGGTTACGCCCAAGCGAATACGCCGCGAACGACGGCGCGCATCCGGCGCAGCTGATCCGAGCGGAGCAGGGAGCACAACGATCGCGCTAGGAGCGCAACTTGGAGCCTATGTAGCAACGCGGCCGGTCGACTTCCGCCATTTTGCGGAGCGCCAGACTGTACGGGAGCCGCAGCGGCAATCGCTTGCCGACCGCGTTTGAGTTCGATCACTCGGCACAATCAGCCGGCCGGGAATACGAACTCGGGCATAGCCAAAGCACGATGTCGACCATCTAGATGCCGTTCCGAGCCACCTAAGCCAAAGAGGTTGCCGTCGACAGACTGCCAGCCGCTGCCAGGCTGTGTGTACACCCAGAGCGGCGTCCAATACCCGACCGTCGGCCCTCTTTCGATGAAGGGCACGCGCCAGCGGCGAGTGCAGAAATCCGAACAAACACGCCGTGAGAGGTCCTGCGCGTTTCGCGGCCGCTATTCGGCACGGAGCTTGCGGCGGCGTTGGTGCAGCGTTCGACCGGAGCGCCGCGATGGGAGAGGCCCGGAAAGGGAGGAACCCACCTCTGTACGCGCAGGGAGACAAGTATGTTGAACCGGCCAATCCGCAGCGCGAGTCCCGCGCCCCGCCTGGCCTTCTACGCCAAGCCTTACGTGCAGGTGCTTGCCGCCATCGCCCTCGGCATCGTACTCGGCCATTTCTATCCGGAACTCGGCGAGAGCGTGAAGCCGCTGGGTGATGCCTTCATCAAGCTCGTCAAGATGATCATCGCGCCTGTCATCTTCCTGACAATTGCGACCGGCATCGCCGGCATGAACGATCTTCAGAAGGTCGGCCGGGTTGCCGGCAAGGCGATGGTCTATTTCCTCACCTTCTCGACGCTGGCGCTTATCGTCGGCCTTGTCGTCGCCAATGTCGTTCAGCCTGGCGCCGGCCTCAACATCGATCCGGCCTCGCTCGATGTCCAGGCCGTGAATACCTATGCCGCCAAGGCTCACGAGCAGTCCGTCACCGGCTTCGTGATGAACATCATCCCGTCAACGATTGTCGGTGCCTTCGCGCAAGGCGACATCCTGCAGGTCCTGTTCTTCTCGGTTCTGTTCGGCATCGCTCTGGCCATGGTCGGAGAGACGGGCAAGCCTGTCGTTTCCTTCCTTCAGGCGCTCACCGCCCCCATTTTCAAGCTCGTCAGTCTTTTGATGAAGGCCGCGCCGATCGGCGCTTTCGGCGCAATGGCCTTCACGACCGGCAAATATGGCATCGGGTCGATCGTCAACCTCGCGATGCTGGTCGGGACGTTCTATTTCACCGCCTTCCTCTTCGTGTTCGGCGTTCTCGGCGCGGTCTGCCGTTACAACGGCTTCTCGATCTTTTCTCTCATTCGCTACATCAAGGAGGAGCTGCTGCTTGTCCTGGCAACGTCCTCCTCGGAGGCCGCGCTGCCCTCGCTCATGGAGAAGATGGAGAAGGCCGG